>JBDRJV010000001.1:0-2125 GCA_043814605.1 Candidatus Omnitrophota bacterium
GTTATCGTTCATTTCCCACCACACGATTAAAGCATACGTTTAAGTTCTTCTGCTCTGTGATAATTTAATCCATTGCTCATTTCAGAAATTACTTCAAGGTCATCAATATTAAATAGTTCACAAGAATAATAAATATTCTCAATTATTAAAGCCTTGACAAGTTCATGTTTTGTATATAATTTATCGGATTCATCAAATTTTTCTTTTTTATTTACATAATTTGAAAATCTATACTTATCAATATGCTTATCATAATTTATGACTTTACTTGTTTTACCATTTTCAGTAATCTCGAAAATTATACACTTTTCATTTTCAATTGCTTTTTTAAAGCCAAAAAAATCAAATTCTTTTTCCATTTTACTTTCTATTTCAAATTTTTACTAAAACCCCGAATCATAGTATTAATTTTATTATTGTTTTCTCCAATTGACTGATCTATTTTCTTTATCTGCCTTTTTTATTAATTCTGGTATTATATTTTCTTTTAATCTAAAAGCTGTTTGTTTTGACATAGTTGCGTTTATTGTGTTATACAAGTGTTATACATTAGTTATACAAACGTAATACAAATATTTTGATTCTGCAAATTTAATTTAATTTAATTAGAAAGCAATTTTATCAAAGTCATTAATTTTTCTATTATCAAGGAATTCCTGTCCGATTTCGAGCCATTTTTTTCTAATTTTGTCTATACCTTTTTGGGAGACAACGGTTTTAGTTCCTATTTTAGTTTTACCATTTATTATATAATTTTCCTCAACGACTTTCATATATTTAGCATCTACGTATGGTTGGTATGGTTGGTATGGTTGGTTGTTAGGTCTAAGGACTTTTCTATATCTAAGGAATTCAAACAGGATATTTCTTCCAGAGAATCCCAATATTTTGGCAACTTCGCTCATATCTTTGTAGTCATCGGATATAGTAACTGCATCGTAGAATTGTCCTTTAGGTGTTAGAATTTGTATTTCTTGATTTTGGGTTTTATTTTCCAGCATCAATTTTTCTTTTTCTTTTTCTGATGTCAGGAGTTGTTCTAGTGCTTGGATATATGTTACAGGCAGTTTTTTTTCAATTGTATTTAATTGTGTTTTAAGTTGTTTTTCGCAGTCCAGAAAGTATTTTCTTGCTATTTTTCCTTTTTCATTTCTTTGGATCATGCTAATTTCTTTTGCACAATTAAGTGTTAAAGCGTAGTCATCTATAATATCTCTATTTCCGTTATTTGGTAGTTGTAATTTCTTGATCAATTGTTCATAATCAACACCTTCAACAAATCCATATTCTAACATTCTTTTAATCCAAACATCAAATCTGGTTGTCATTTCAACGAATTCATGCAGTTCTTTTGCAGATACAACTTGCGTACCGTTTTGTTCTCTAACTCCGATTAATTGTTTTATTGTTATTGTATTTCCCATAATTCCGTATTTTTATTTTCCATTTTAATCCCAAAATTATGTTATTGAATTTAATCAAACAAACAAATTTACATGTTTAACAACATATCAATTTATTATAATATATGTTTTGTAACATAAAATACATAGTATCAAATCTAAATATTAGTTATATCTTTGGATTGTCAATAAGACACAAAACAAAAACTTACAAAATGGAAACAATTGAAAAATTACACTTAGCAATAACAATCGCAGATCATTGGCAAACAAGAAACTCTGTATTTAACAGAGGGTTAGGTATTCCCTATATTGTGGCTAATCTTGATAAATTTGAATATGAAATAAGTTGTATTTCTGTTCGTGAGCCTTTTACACAAGAAGAAGCGGAAGAACGCTATATTAATGCTGTTAACGACAGGGCGGAATTAGCATACGACAGAAGATTATACCGTCAAGAATGCTTAGATCATAATTTTTAACCTGCAAGTTTCCGCTAAATTCTGCGGATAGAGCCAAAAGCCAGTTATTCTCAGGGAAACTGGCTTTTGGCAGTATAAACCAATAATAAACCCAACAGCATTATGGAAGCAGAAAAAAGAATTGAATTAATAATTGACTTTGCAAAGAAAGTTTTACAATATCCTAAAGGTTCACAAGGCTATGATCCTATTGATGCAATAAATTTGCAAAATCATATTGAAAAGTATGAAAATGAAAGT
>JBDRJV010000002.1:0-94013 GCA_043814605.1 Candidatus Omnitrophota bacterium
GCTTCCTATTCTTTTTACCCAGGCTGAGAGTTTATACCAGCCAGGACCACTTGCTCGGACTTCTTCGGTAACATCTTGCCGGATATGATGCCAGTATACGGTCCTATTTTCAACCAAAGCTGCTCCTGGTGCGCTATGGAACTCAGCAGTAGTTGGTGAAATAATAACGTTTGCTGCCTTATCCCAATTAGCAACTCCATTTCCAAAATCAGCATTTTCTAACATATTCTCAGCAGGCAGGGGTAGTTGTGCACCAACTGAATCTAACCAGTCTCTTAACTCCTGATGCATGCTGTCTCTTATTCCCGGTTCTGATTCGGCAATATTATTTGATTCACTGATATCACTATTTATGTTGTATAATTCTAAGGAGTTATCCTCATAATTCTTTATGAGTTTATAATCACCTTTTCGAATAATGCTATATGGTGTTATGTTTTTATTTTCATTAATACGATAGTGAGGGAAATGCCAATATAAAGCATCACGGTTAATAGAACCTGATTTACTCAATAAAGGAGCAATGCTAACTCCATCTAATGCCACTCCCTGTGGTAAATCCGCATTGATCATTTCACAAATAGTCGGAAAAAGGTCTACTTGTCCAACCATAGTGTTATCAATACTTGCGCTCGAAGTCACTCCCGGCCATTTAATAATTAACGGTATGCGAATACCGCCTTCATACGGATATGTTTTGCCTTCCCGCAAAGGATAATTATTAGTGATACGACCATAATTTGGGGTAATCTGCTCTCCTCCGTTATCAGAACTAAAAATTATTATTGTATTATCAACAATGTTTTCCTCAACTAATAATTGCATAATTTTTCCCAGGCTATCATCAATACTTTTAAGCATAGCCGCATACGTATCATTATTATGCCAGAGCCCATCAGCTTTTCCAGCAAAATAATCTATATAAGATTGTTTCGCTTGAATTGGTACATGTACGCCATAATGCGATAAATAAAGCAAGAATGGATCATTTTTATTTGCTCTGATCCATTGCTCTGCTTCAGAAGTAAGACGATCTGTTAAATATTCCCCTGGGGTACCTGTATAAAAATAAGGCTGCCCATTATAATTCCAAAAATAGGACCCTGGCATTCCATTATCACAAGTTCCGATAACTGTATCAAATCCTTGAAATTGCGGTCCATAGGTTGCAATTGCACCTAAATGCCATTTACCGATTAAACAGGTTTTATATCCTTTAGTTTTTGCAACTTCTGCTATAGTAATCTCACTCTGCTCCAAATAATTTTTAGTAAAAACAGTTTGATTTGCTACAACATCGGTAACATTTAAACGTGCTGGTGTGCGGCCGGTTAAAAGACAGGCTCTACTTGGGGTGGAGTTTGCCGCCGGAGAATAAGCCTGCATAAACTTAACTCCTTGATCTGCAAGAGCTCTCATGTTCGGAGTTTCATAAAAATCGCTGCCATCTGACCAATCCATCCAACCCATATCATCCACATAAAATATTATGATGTTTGGATTCGCCAGCAAAAGTGACGGTTTTAATAAAATAAAGATAACAGTAAGTCCCGCAGAAAGAATATATATATTACAAAAACGCTCATAATAATACGTAATTATAGATAACATTTTACTGGTTACGAATGAAATAAATTTGCACATATTACCCCCACCATCTTCAATTATTATCTTATTACCTTTTTAAAAGTTCTTATTAAGTATACCTGTTTTTTCGCTTTTTTACAAGTAAGTTCCCACTCTGCAAAAGTCTACGCCCATGCTCTAATGCTTACTTATTTTGTCTTTCGAAGTATATCTCAAATTCCTTATTTGCTTCTTTTTGGTGATATATTCCTGTAAGTTGTTCTTTAGCAGGAAGATACGTAAGCATATAATAGCTTCCCGGATAGCCTTTATCCTGCAGCTCGACAAACAAATTGATTCCTTTCTCATTAGTAACCATCCGGGCAATCGACACATTGATCAGTAGTGGATTATAATAATACGCTTCGAGGCTGCCGTCATCCCTTACCTGACGAATTTCCAGAACATAGCCGCCGTCAGGGCGAATCCAACGACCAATAATTTGAGAATTCTGGGATTGAGCATAAGCACTTACACTAATAATGAGAAATGCAAACACGGCTATTAATATTCTTTTCTCCATTTGTTCACCTCCTACCGTGTTAAGTACATGATGGAAAGTTTAATTTACATATCCTCAAAATAAATTCAAATATTTTGTTTTGATTTTAATATTTCAGCAACTTAATCATCTCAAGTAAAAATATCCACGGGTCATCCGAAAGTACGGATGAAAAAAGAGCGCGATTTTTTCTTTATTTTCTTATTTTTCTTAAGATTAACTCATTAAATTAACAATTACTTTTATCATTGTATCTTTTTCTGATGCATTACTACAAGCAATCATTATTGTTAAAGCCACAAGAGTATTAACATCAATTATTCTGTTTCCGTCTTTGCGATACAAAATATCATTTTTATCTAAAAAAAATATAAACAAAGCCGCAGCTATCCGCTTATTCCCATCAACAAAACTGTGGTTTTTAGTCACAAAATACAATAGATTTGCTGCTTTTTCTTTAACAGTAGAATATGCATCTTTACCGCCTGCTGATTGGTAAATTGCAGCTATTGAACTTTTAAAGCTCTGGTCTTTTTCCTGCCCTATAATATTAGAGCTTTTAAACTTTTTCTTTAATTCCTGAATTATTGCGCGCGCATTTTTATATGTCAGTATATATTTGCTGCGCTTTTTCCCTCGCGGAATTTTTAATTTTTTATGGTCAAAATCATCAAGGATATCTAATGCCCTTGTGTATTCAGAAACAACTTGCGCTATCCCCTTTGCTTCTGCTGATAAGTTTTCTATTTGCACTACATTGCCAATAAGTTTTATAGCATTTTTGAGCTCTAAATATTTTTTCTCTTGTTTTCTTAGACGTTTTTCATTTATCGTATAACCATCAATAAGATGCTGTTTTAATACTTTAGTCGCCCAAATACGGAATTGAGTGCCTCTTTGTGATTTTACTCTATATCCAACTGAAATAATTACATCCAAATTATAAAAGTCAACATTTCTTGTAACTTTACGTTTACCTTCTTTTTGAACTATCCGGAAATTCCGGATAGTTGGCTTTTTCTGTAACTCTTTCTCTCTATAGATGTTAACTATATGTTCATTGACCGTTCTAACATCTTTTTGGAACAAATCAGCCATTTGTTTCTGAGAAAGCCAGACTGTTTCTTCCTTAATCTGGACTTCCAACCCTTTTTTGTACAAAACTATTTTACCACCTTCAATATTTTGTAACTTATTGTTCATAACCATATTCCTTTATTTAAAACATATACTCCCAATCATCCCAAGTAAACGTATCCATCGGTCAGCCGAAAGTCTTGATGAAAAAAGAGCGCGATTTTTAGTTGTCCCTCGACGTCCTTGGGGACTCCCAGAGGTCGTAATTCTTTTTATTTGAAGACATTGTGACCTTTCTTTTTGCTCTAAAAAGTCTATTTTACAAATGCCCCTCGAAATATACAAAATACAGCCGCCAGAATAAAAACTGACGCCCATATATATTCTTGTTTAATGCCCTCTTTCATGTAAAAAATGGAAAAAGGTACGAATACCAATAACGTTATGACTTCCTGAAGAATCTTTAATTGTCCCAGATTCATCGCTTGATGCCCTATTCGATTCGCTGGCACCTGAATAAGATACTCAAAAAGAGCTATCCCCCAGCTTATAAGAGCCGCGACAATCCATGGCTTGCTGTTTAAATTTTTGAGATGCCCGTACCAAGCAAATGTCATAAAAATATTACTACAGGCAAGCATTCCGGCAGTTATAAATATTTTCGTCATATATCAATCTTTTCCTTAAATTTATATAAATTTCTGACTTTACTTTTCGGCTATAACCAACATTTCAAAATCCTCTGTTGTCAGCTTATCCTTCCTGGAAAATGCCCCCAGTTTTGCGCCAAAGATATCGATTTTCTTAAATCCAAGACTTTTAAGAAGCCAGGTTATCTCACTCGGGACGTAGTAACGCTCATTGCATTTTAGTTCTTTTTTATTGCCTAAATCATCTTCAAATACAACAGTGTTATGATCACGGAAAGTCATCAGGTCAAAGGAGCATTCCTTACACTGGGACTGGCCTTCTTTCTGCGCTGACTTATAGAATTCACTGACAGAATGAAACAGCGGGAACAATCCGTTTAATGTGGTAAAAATAAGCTTGCCTTTACTTTTCAGCGCTTTTGTTGCTTCTTTTAGAATCTCAAAGTTCATCTCGTCGGTTTCCATAAGCGAAAACCCGCCTTCGCAAAGCATGATTGCCAGGTCGAATTCACCTTTAAACGGAAGAGCTCGTGCGTCATGTTTTTGAAAGTCAATCTTCACCTCTGCATCTTTTGCCTTTTCCCTTGCTCTTGCAAGCTGTGACTCGGATAGGTCAACGCCGGTCACGTTATACCCTCTTTTTGTCAACTCGATAGCGTGGCGGCCGGTACCGCAACCGATATCAATGATCTTTATAGATTTATCTTGCCCAGCCTCAGCCTCGATAAAATCGCACTCGCCCACAGTCCCCTGAACAAAACATTCCTGGTCATATTTCTGTGCATAATTCTCAAATAATAACTCATACCATTGTTTCACGATTATCCCTCTTTTCTTTACAATAAATAATATTTTTTTTCTTTAATATCTCGAGTGAACACATCAATCTATTAGCCGAAGGTTTTCATAAAAATTTTTAGTTCTATTATTTTTTTAACTCGTAACTAGTAATTCGTAACTTCTAGTTATCTTAGTCAATTTATTGTATATCGTAGAGGAGATTTAGGCAAGAGTTATAGATAAATAAATTAGGGATTAGAAATATAAACACCAGACAACCTAAACTAAACCAGAAAAATAATGCCCATTTTTAAAGAGAAATGTTTTTGCTTAATGCCTATTTGAATAACATAGAATTTTTGCGGGAGATCTTCTTGTGTTTAGCTAGGGATGGTCACTGGCTTCTTTTTTTTAGACTATTTTGGTTTACGCTTTTTAATCCTTCGCCATTGAAAAACATAACCTTTATAATAATAAGCAGATAGGTGAGTTTAGCAGCATATTGAATTCTGAGTAGTTATATGATACACTTGCAGCATTTATAATTATTAACATTGTTAAATATTAATGATCTATTTGGCAAGAAAGTAAAATAAATGAAAAGCAAAAAAGATATCTTACAAAAAATTGCATTATTTTGTATACAATTATTTTTGTTACAAAACCTATTTATTTTTAATAGTTATGCTTTTTGTCTAAAAAGAAGTTTTGACTCTGTTTCTACGCTCTCTCCATCTTTAAATATTCAAACAAGCTCTGTTCAAATAATATTTGATGGTTATCTTTCTGAGCTCAGAGCAAAAGATCACCAGGAAGAAACGTTAAATTTTTTAAAAGCATTAGATGAAAAAGTTTTTGCGCAGGTTTTAAAAGAGAAATTACCGGAAAAAGCAAATTTGTTAGCTCAAAACACACAAAAACATTTAGGAGAAGATGGTTTTATTACAGTAATTAATGCCCGGCTTTATAGTTCTTTTTCAGAAATTTCGAAAAAATTAGAACCACTACACAGAAAAGGAATCCGACAAATTTATCTTTTAGGTATTTTTGAAGAAAGTGAGGTTAGCCGGAAAACTTTTCAAAATGATAAAGATGATGATGTTCATAATTTTATCTATTCAAGAGATAAAACAGGAAAAGTAATATCTGTAGTTAAAGATACTTCTTGGGGAGGGGATAATCTTAATGCTTCTTCTTTTGCTATCCCTGATTTTTCTCAACCCAATCCAAAGTTAGGTGGCAAAAAAGAATTTAAACAGTTACTGCAAAAGGCAAAGCAGCTTAATATAAAAATTTTGATTGATCTTGTGGCACATAGTACCAGTGTTGATTCATCTTGGCTTGAAAATGAAGAGTTTCAAAAAGGTGGTCACTACTACTATATTTATAAAGATATTTCTGCTGAGGACCAGGCCAGGTTACAAGCTGTCGACAATAAAAGAAATTTACCGCATAAAAATAATATAAAAAGCTGGGAGACTGATAAAGGATATGTTCAATTTGTGGAATTGTGCGAACAAATTCTTGCTAAAAATCCCGGATATTTTCTGCATTATTCCACAAAACTCAGCAAATGGATATTAATCGCTAATTTCTGTGATTCCGGCATGAAAAAGCAAGGGAAATTTTTCCCTGATATAGCTCAATTAAACTTAGGAAACCCCGCGGTTTATAATGAATTAATCAAAAATGTTATTGAATATACAAAGATTGGTGTCAGCGGCTTTCGTTGTGATTGTGCAATGGCAGGAATTTTACATGGTAAGGACGGTTTTTTCGATACGTGGAACGGGCACAGTAATAATAAAATGGAATATACTATGAAAGATTTTTGGCAGGAATTAATAGGCAGCGTGAAGAATATTTATCCGCAAGCAATATTTATTGCTGAGGCCTATTGGTTCTTCGATGAATTAGAGCGTTGCGGTTTTGATTATATATATCAAATAGTCGTCGGTAATTTTATCCGGGGAAATAATATCTTAGGCTTGCGTGATTATCTTATGAACACCCCTGTTTTTGAGCAAAACGGAAAAGTCCACTCTATTAGTAATCATGACGATGAACCATTTTATGTTGCCGAACACCAATCCTATCCTAATAAAGTTTTGGGTCGTTTTAAACGTGATATTGTTAGCATTGCTACTTTACCCGGAACTCCAACAATTAATTTAGAACAACTCGAAGGATATCTGGCCAGAAGTACAGCATTATTTTTAAATCTGGATTCTGTTGATTCCAAAAAAAAGGAAGTAGAAAAGGAAATGAATGTAGTTTTAGAATTAGGAAGAGATGATTTATTTCGTAAAGGGAAATTATATGTTTTTAGCAGTCAGGATCCTAATATTTTTGCTTTTGCCCGTTATGATGAACAGGAACGTATTGGTTTAGTTTTAAGCAATTATTATGATTATGGATATATTATTGAGTTAGCTTTTGATCAGCCGGCAGCAACACTCGGTATTAAATCCCAAAAAGATAAATATTACGCTTTAATTGACCGGTTTAGCGGTAACGTGTATTTAAGAAAAGGGATAAATTTGATCAATGAACCGTTTAAAACAGTTATTCAAGCTCATGGGACAAAAATTTTAATGCTTCAAGAATTAAATGATCACCAAAATGTATTAAAAAATATTTTTAACAAAAATTACAGCAACGGGTATACTAAGCCCTTAGCCATTGAAGATATATTATCACTAATTAACAATTTTGGCTTGAAACTTGACTTTTCTTCTGAAGGAGATATTTACAAAGCAATTGTGATAAATTATCTATCCGATAGTTTTTCTAATAAAGAAGTGATGGAGTTTTTGATTGGAAACTCAGATATTAATGTTATTAAAATCGGCCAAGAAAAAGAAAGTATCGCAAGGCAAATAAATAATTTTAAAGAAAAATACCCTAATCATAAAGGAGCCCAAAATTTAACAAGGATATTAAACTACTTTAATCAAGATAAAATTTTTGATAATAGCAGTCTAAAAATTTATTTAAATGTTGGTACAGGAAAAACTGAATTTTCTGCTGAAGGAGGATCCCTTTATATTAAGTTAGGTGATTATTTTTTAAAAAATTATGGGACAAAGGAAACATTAGATGATATTTTTCAATATATGAAAAAATTTTATTTCGAACTGCCGGAAAGTACAGATAAAAAAATGGCTTACTCTGCAGATCAAATTAGTGTTTTTATCCAAGCAGCAATGGCTTTATTTAACGAAGAAGTGCTGGATATTATAATTAACCATAAGTGCATAATGCAAAATGAAGTGCTTTACGCAAGTGAAGGCCTAATTTCCAGGCATGAATCTATCTATGAATATATAAGATGCAAAGAGAATCCTATTTCACACCGCCGTTATCTAGCCAATCTTTTGATTAAAAATACACTACCAAGATTAGATGAAATTGGATTGTTTCAGGATTTGGATAGATTTGTTGATTTTTTACTTAAATATTTGATTGCTTATCAAAAAATTAACGAATTAGAGCATTTGATAGAATCCGCAGCACGAAAGTATAAAAACAATATTCTTCATGACCTGTTATTTGCGGAGCTATTAATCGATTACGCGCTAGTAAGGAAAAACCCTGCTATTGATATTATCCTAATTAATTTTCTTAATCAAGAGGATAACAATAAAGAAAATGTTTTAGAGTTTAAAAAGTATGTTTATCAAGCAATAGGAGAAAACAACCGAACTGATTTATTAATACGTATTGGGATTACACAAGTAGGTAGAAAATTGAAATTTGAAAAGCTAAATGATAAATATAGACCAATTACCCAATCTATATAAACATCAAAATCTAATTTTATTCAAAAAAACCAGTCTTTAATAAAAATCTTCTTCCTTGGAAATTTAACAAATACCTTTTGTTTTTTTGTCTCCTTTAATTTTTCATTTTTTTCACCCAAACAACGGGTACGAGAGAATAAAAATAAAAGTTACAATGTCAATTAAATCAAAGAGTTCACCCAAAAGTTTTCAAAAAAATTTTTAGTTCTATTATTTTTTTTAACTCGTAACTAGTAATTAGTAACTTCTAACTCGTAATTATAGTTATCTTAGTCAATTTATTGTATATCGCAGAGGAGATTTAGGCAAGAAAAACAAGTAGAGTCAAATTCTAATATTAACCCCTGTTTTAACTATTGCAAATTATTAAGCTTTTTAATTGATTGCGTCTGGCCGACAAAAATTATTGTATCATCCGGAATAAATTCATAGTCAGCATCCGGCATAATCTTGGTTTTATTTATTAAGGGATTTCTGACAGCTAGAATTTCAATATTATATTTACTTCTAAGATTAAGCTCCTTAATTGTCTTTTTGTAAAATTTTACCGGCACAGGCAATTCAATAATATCAAAATCCTCTGAAAATTTAATAACATCCAGGATATCCGGGCAAACAAGGCCTTTGGCTACTCTTTTTGCCGCTTCTTCATCAGGACAGATAATTTCATTTGCCCCGATAGATTTTAATATTTTACCATGATCGATTGTTGTTGCTTTAGCGATAATCTTTTTAACCCCGATTTCTTTTAAATAATATGTTATTAACACACTACTGTCTACTTTTTCGCTTATACAGATAATTACGCAATCTGCATCCTTGGCAAATTTTAACAACAGCTCTTTATTTGCTGCGTTAGCGATGATAACTTGCAATACTACATCTTTAACCAGCTCCGCTCGTTCCTGTTTTTCCTCAATAACAGTAATTTCAACCGGATGTTTTAACAGTTCGCTAACCAACGAATAACCAAAGTGACCAAGCCCGATTATCAGTATATGCTGCATATAGTTTTATCTCCCCTTAAAAAAATTTTTATATTAAATCAACTAAAATTAAATTTTTCCATTAGAAAAATCTATATAGTAATATTTTTTCTTCTTTCCTCTCTCCAACAATAAAGACATGGCACAATAAACCACGTAATCATTTCCGCAATCATTCCGCCAAAAGTTGGTATGGCCATCGGCCGCATGATTTCTATCCCTGTACCGCTAAAGATAAATATGGGAAGAAGCGCAAATATTGTCGTTATTGTTGTCATAAAAGCCGGCCGAATACGTGCCTTACCAGCTTCTATCGTTACTTCTATTACTTCCTTTTTTGTCTTTGGTTTTTTCTGTTTAAACTGCTGATCCAAATATGTAGTTATTAAGACCCCGTCATCAACAGCAATGCCAAAAATGGCAATAAAACCTACCCAAACAGCAACAGAAAAATTATAACTATAAAGGGCTAATAATAGAACTCCTCCGCAAAGAGTAACAGGAATAGCCGTAAAAATCATGAATACCTTGGGAAATGATTTGAAATTCATAAACAAAATCATAAAATTTAAGAAAAGGCTTAAAGGTACCAACAACAAAAGCGTATTTTTAGACCTTACTTGATTTTCAAATTGTCCTGACCATTGCAATGAATAACCTTGCGGTAATTTTCCAGCCATCTTTTGAGCAACCAGCTTTGATGCTTCCTCAACAAAGCCCACCATATCTCGTCCGCGAACATTCATCAGCACATAGGCACGCAGCATCCCATTTTCAGAACTGATCATCGCCGGGCCCTCGATTAACCGGACATCCGCAATTTCGCCTAACGGAACATTTTTTCCAGAAGGCGTGGAAACAAGAATTCTTTTTATATCTTCCGAAGATTCCCGCAATTCCCTTGAGAATCTTACACGTATCGGATAACGCGCTCTTCCATCGATGATCGTGCCTAAATTCTCTCCTCCTATACCTAATTCAATAACGTCTTGAATATCTCTCATGGAAAGCCCATAGCGAGCTATCGCTTCTCTATTGGGAATAATCTCTAAATAAGGTTTCCCTGTGACCTTCTCAGCATACAAATCTTCTGCTCCTTTAACATCTTGAACAATACCTTTGATTTCCTCGGCAATCCTTTCCAGTTCTTTTAAATCCGCACCAAATATTTTTACGCCCACAGATGTTCGAATTCCAGTTGCCAGCATATCTATGCGGTTAATAATAGGCTGAGTCCAGATATTCGCTACTCCCGGAAAAGTTAATGCTGCGTCCATCTCATGAATAAGTTTTGCTTTTGTCATCCCTTTGCGCCAGGATTTTTGAGGTTTTAAGTTTATCACGGTCTCAAACATTTCTACAGGCGCAGGGTCAATCGCTGTTTCTGCCCTGCCTGATTTACCGATAACACTTTCTACTTCAGTAAATTCTTTTAGGATTTCATCCTGCTTTTTCATTATTGCCACAGCTTGAGTTAAAGAAACAGCCGGCGCCACCACCGGCATATAAAGGATTGTTCCTTCATCAAACGTCGGCATAAACTCACGGCCTATTTTTGAACCAATAAAAAATGTAATGATTAAAATAATAATTGGTATGGAGATAAACATTCTCTTATGGTTAAGAACCCAACGCAGGATCTTTTCATATGCTCTGACAATTCTTCGCCCCAACGGGTTCTCTTCAATCGGAAGAAGTTTGCCTTTTAATAAAAAAAAGGCCAGCACCGGAACAAGGGTTAACGCAATAAATACAGAACCCATAAGAGCAAATGTCTTGGTAAAAGCTAAGGGCTTAAAAAGTTTTCCTTCCTGGCCAGTTAAGGCAAATATTGGGAAAAAAGATATTACCGTTGTAAGAACCGCGGTAATAACTGCTGAACCAACCTCTTTAGCGGCATCAAAGATTATTTCTATACGCGGCCGGCCAGTCTTATCTGAACAAAGGCGCCGATACGCATTCTCTGTCATAATAATACCCATATCCACTAATGTACCAATCGCAATGGCAATCCCAGATAGAGACATGATGTTCGCGTCAACTTTCAGGTAATACATAACAATGAAAGAGCCGAGAACCGCTAACGGCAGCGTGAGAGAAATAATTAGGCTTGAACGAAAATGATTTAGAAAAATAAAAATCACAATAATGGTGAGGATGATTTCTAATATAAGCGTGTCTCTTAAGGTATTTATCGTGCGATAAATTAATTCTGTGCGGTCATAAAACGGTACAATCCGAACGCCTTGAAGCAATCCTATTTTGATTTCTTCAATCCGTTTTTTAACTTTCTTGATAACTGCAAGAGGATTTTCCCCATAGCGCACCATAACCACTCCGCCAACAGCCTCCTTGCCGTTCTTATCTAAAACCCCGCGGCGGAATTCCGGGCCTAATTGCACCACGGATATATCCTTTAAATATACTGGCGTTCCATTATCTTTATCTAATCCAACAGAGATATTCTTAATATCTTCAATATTTCTAATAAAACCAACACCACGAATGATAAACTCCATGCCGCCTCGTTCAGTGACCTTCGCGCCAACATCAATGTTCGAGTTGCGTACAGCGTTAAAAATATCGCCTAATTGAAGGTTATAGCCGGCAAGCTTATTTGGATCAACTTCGATTTGATATTGGCGTACAAAACCGCCCACAGAAGCCACTTCAGATACACCTTCAACCGCATTAAGCTGATAACGGATAAACCAATCCTGAATACTTCGTAGTTCTCCTAAGTTATAACCTTCTCCTTCAACGGTGTACCAAAAAACTTGACTTAAACCAGTAGCATCAGGTCCTAATACCGGAACAACCCCTTGGGGTAAAAATTGAGAAGCCTGCTGTAATTTTTCTAAAATTCTCGATCTTGACCAATAAAAATCCACCCAGTCATTAAAGACAACATAGACCATTGAGAACCCAAAACCGGATGAAGCACGAATTGTTTTCACCCCTGGAAGGCCAAAAAGTTTAGTAGTTAAAGGATATGTAATCTGATCTTCAATGGTTTGTGCGTCGCGTCCAGGCCATTCCACAAAGACAATTTGTTGGTTTTCTCCAATATCAGGAATGGCATCAATAGGAATCTTGTTCAGCGACAAAATACCCCAGCCTATAATGGTAAGAAAAAATACAATTGTAACAAACCGATTTTTTAAACAATAATCTATTAAACGATTAATCATTTTAGTGCCTATGCACTGGTTGTGCTTTTGGTGTCTCTTTTACTGCTTCACCAGCTCCATAAAGAAGCGATTGCCCACCGGTTAGGGTTGTTTGAGAATCGAGGAGAAAATTTCCTTCTGTTACAACCATATCGCCTTGTTTGAGGCCGTCGAGTACTTCAACATACCCTTGAGCATCAATACCTGTTTTCACCTGGGTTAACTGATAACGCCCTTCTCCTAAGTCAATATACACAACTTTCCTTGTTCCGGTGTCAATGAGACTGGTATAGGGGATGCTTAAACGATCACCTAAATGTATTTCTAATGTCAGCTCAGCATATACTTCGTGTTTGAGTATATTTTCACGATCTTTAATTTCTATCCGCGCCAAAGCTGAACGCGTTTGAACATTTAGAACTTTCTCGACACTATATACTTGGCCTTCAAATCCTTGGGTATACCCTTTTATTTTTGCTTTTACCAATTGTCCCGGTTTTATTTTATCAATATCCTGTTGATAAATATCTGCCTGAATCCATACCCGGCCTTGTTCGGGATATATAAGGCTTTCATCCGGCTTGCCTTCCTGCTCTAAAATTTTGATCTGCTCATTACTAATACCTAAAAGGTTAAGTCGCAATTTTGTCGCTTTTAAGAGAGCATCCTGTCTTTCAATAATTTCCTCTGAGGAAGATTTCTTTAACCCGTCTAGGCTTGAAAGAACACTTAAATATTCCTGCTGAAGACTGTATAATTCATAGTCATGGCTGACCCTACCGGAAAGCCTGATAACTCTGACTAAATGTCTGTAGGCTGTTGGTTGGCTATTAAAGCCTAAGTGTTCTTTTATCGCTTTCTCAACCACAATTTTGCCTACATCCTGTTGATAAACAGGGATAAGTTCCATACCGCAAATCGGACATTTCCCAACCACTTGCTTGTGAACCTGCGGATGCATTGAACATGTCCAATATTCTATTTGCTGATCAGGACTATCATTCAATACAAGCTGTGGGGTTTGTTGTGAATGCTTTACAGAAAAAAATAAAAAAGCAGATAAAGCTCCTACAAAAATCATCATACTCAAAATAAAAATAATTTTATTATTTTTCATTTTTTTCCTCACTTATATCCATTCCTACCATTTTTTCTAAATCGGAAACTCCAATATTAAAATCAATAAGCGCCCGGTAGTATTCTATCTTAGTTTCAATAAGCATTCTTTGGTTATCCAGAATCCTCATAATATTGCCGCTACCGGAACGATAAGACGATAACGACATATTTAAAGAAGATTCTAATAAGGGAATAAGATTGTTTTTATTGAGATTAATCTTATTTTTTGCAATCTGGATTTTAACGGTTAATGCCTTGACCTGAGAAAAGGCCTTATTCTTCATCGCTTCATAAGCCGCGGTTGCTTCTTCCACATTTGCAATCGCCTCTTTTATTTCATAACGCTGTTTTGACCAAAACCAAAAAGGCACGGTAAACGAAAGCATCAAATCCCAAGGCCCGGTTCTTCCTGAGGTAATTCCCCTAAATGCAACCTCTGTCATAACGTCCGGGAATACGCTCCGTGATGCCAAATCTTTAGCAGCTTTATTTTTCTCAATCGCGTAGGAGAAAATTGAGAGTTCCGGCTGTCTATCAAGCATTACTGAATATAAGTCTTTTGCTTCTTTATTAAAAACAGCTTTCTCTTCCAAGACTGGAACGCCTAGAGTATGCTCCGGCATTTGGTTTATAATCCCGTTAATATTCTCTTCAAGTGCTATCCGTTCTTGTTTAAAATTTTGAATATTATTACTTAGTTTTGCTATCTCGATATTAATTTTTAAAACTTCTTCCTGCTCAATTTGTTCTGTAGTATATTTAACTTCAACAATCTTTGAAAGTTCTTCCATAATTATAAGATTTTCTTCAGTAAGCTCAGTTTTTTTATGATTTAAAAATAAATCATAAAAAGCATTTTTTACCGAGTTAATAATCTCTAATTCTTTATCTTTATATTCAGCTGCGTACATCTGAGATTCTATAAGCGCGATCTTTCCTTTTAAAGGCAGTTTCCCTATAAAAGGCAACATCTGCGAAACAGAAATAATTCTATCTTCCGGCATAGTACGATCAAGTTTTATGGTTCCTTTTTGTATTTTCTCAAACTTTATATTCACAGTTGGATCTTCCAATGATTTTGCTTGAGGTATGCGGGATTTTGAAGCTTCCCACCGCTTCTTAGCAGCCAAAACTTCTGGATTATTTTTTATTGCTTGCTGGATTAGTGACTCAAGGGAAAGTGCTTCAGCGGCTTTAATATTAAATGACGGTATAATCATTAACATAAAGCATAATAAACCAGTCAATAATTCATTAAAATTCCTATTAATCATAACTATAGTATAGCTTCCTTTCCCATGTAAGTAAAATTAATTCAAGTATAAACCAGTACTAAGAAGAAAGAATATTTTTTATATTAGTTAAAAATTAATACAACAATTCCTTTATTCTCATTTTAATTTTATAACTGATCTTTAAATATTCTTCTTTAATTTTGACCAGGTGCCTTTTCCGACAATTCCATCCGCTGTCAGATTATTCTTCTGCTGGAATGCTTTGATTGCTTCTTTTGTTTTCGGCCCGACTTTGCCGTCAACATTTCCCTGATAAAACCCGGCATTTTTCAATGCCCGCTGGACTTGTTTTGCGGTTACTCCATCAACCCGGATAGTTTCTTTTAGCTGATCATCGTTTACTCTGGTTTTAGCCTTCTTGGCTGATATTTCAGCGCGATCATATCCTGCTGTATCTTTGCGATAAATTTCTCTTAATTCATCCTGCATACTGCCAATTTCCTGATCTTTTACTCTGATTTCCTCTTCCAGAAATTCTATACGGCTTTGCATATTCTGGATATCCGGATTTACAGATCTTTGCGTTGTTGCACATCCGGATAAAATAAAACAAAAAACGATTAAAATCAGTACCTTACCCATTATCCCTCCTAATCTTTGCCCTTTAATTAATGTTTGTTTTTGTCCCCTCGTCAATCTTTTTATCACTCTCTCAATTTTTAAAGCTGATTTTAATTCCTTATATTTATTGCTCCAAACTAACTTCACTGGCCTTCTTCCCCGTGCATACTTAGCGCCTCTTTTTTCCTGGTTATGCTCTTTTAACCGTTTTCCCAGGTCATTTGTATAACCAGTATAATATGTTTTATCAAAACATTCCACAATATAAACAAAGAAACTTCCGGTTCGCTTAAAGCTTCTTTTTTTAGTTTTCATCGTGGTTTTTCACCTATTTCAGAATAATTATAAACGCTCCGGCAGTAATTAAACAAATTCCCAGCCATTGATAAATGCCTAGATGTTCGCCTAAAAATAAAAGTGAAAGAATCACCACAAAAACTAAACTTAATTTATCAATCGAAGCAACTAAAGAAGCCGGGCCGGATTGTAGTGCGCGGAAATAACAAAGCCAGGAAAGCCCGGCCGCAACCCCGGAAAGAATAAGAAATATTAAATTATTACGATCAATTAAAAACGGGTTTTTCCATTCCCGCCGTAAGCCAATCACAATACCTAAGAATATAATAATCACAAAAGTCCTGATCAGCGTAGCTAAATTAGAGCAAATATTCCTTACCCCGGTCTTTGCTAATACGGCGGTTAACCCGGCAAAAAAAGCTGAACCTAGAGCATATATCTTCCAATCCAATATTACCGCCTTCTTGTTCTAAATAATTTAATTGTACAACCCAGTGTTGTACAAAAATAAGTGTTACTAATATAAATAACTATAATTTAGAAGTTAAAACTTACAGGTAAAAAACATCAATAAACTTATGGAACCCCCACGGGCTAAAGCCTGTGGTTCCTGGGGTGGAATACTCAAGCGGCCTCCTTTTATCCGCGCCATAAATGGGCGCGGTTTTAGGCCGCGGATGTATAAATGCAACAATCTTTTTTTACAACAGATTAATTAAATCAAAAACTGCATAATACCCTTACGAATCATCATTACTGCTATTGCGGCAAGTAATAATCCCATAACCTTAGATAAAGCTTTTGCTCCTGATTCTCCTAATGTTTTAATCAGAAAAGGGGAAAAAGAAAAAATTAACCCGGCTAACAAAACATTAATAAAGACTGAAAGTAAAGTCGCTAAAAATCCGTATTCTGCAATAATAATTAATGATGTTGTCAGCACTGCCGGCCCGACAATCAGCGGCGTACCGATAGGTACAGCACCCAGTTCCCGGGAAGGAATACGGCGGCGTTTTTCAGAATTTAATATGTCAATTATCGCAATACAAAAAAGCACGATGCCGCCGGCAATCATAAAATCACCAACTGTAATACCCAATAAGCGAAAAACTGTTTTGCCCAGAAAAATAAATCCTGCAGCTACACATAAAGCAGTTATGACCGATTGAACAATAATTTGCAACTTTTCTTTTTCACTCAATCCCCGGGTAAGAGAAGCAAATATCGGCAAAACTCCGATTGCATCTACCGCGACAAAAACCGGAATAAAAGCTAGTAATATGTTTTTAAACATGTTGACCTCTGGTTTTTAAAAAAAATTAGAATCAATTATAATACATTTCTTTGCAGTAAATTATCCGTAATCCTGAGCCATTCCACAATTAATCTTTTCAGCTGTACTTCATGATATATTTTATTAAACTTATTATCTTCTAATTTATTAACTTCATCAATCAGATCATTAAGCGTCACTCGGCCAAGCGAATAGTTTTTCCTCTCATCCTCGACTATCGCCTGGGCAAAGTTTATCTTATCCCAAGCTATGGCAATAAGCTCTTTTTCCCTTTGAATCTGATCGTTTAAATTTTTTAGGTTTGTCTTAAGACGTATATGTATGTTTTCTGAAGACAATTTAGCTTTCTTTAAATCTATTTTTGCGCTTTTGTAGCGTGCCTGTTCAACTGTACGCGGCAGAGGCCAATCCATAGATATTCCGGCATAAACAGTCTGATCATTATTTTTTATCCCGTGATTTTCCCCTTCCAAAGAATATCCGGTAATTAAATTTATTGAAGGCAAAAGTTCATTTGCATACTTATCTACCTCTAAAAAACTTTTATCTTCCAGTAACTTCAGTGTTTTTGCCGTACGGCTCTGTGTATTAAATTTTATATAATCTGGTTCAAAATCAATCACCACTCCTTCATAAATAGACGGCAATTGCGGCTGTAATTCTTGTCCAGCTTTATATCTTATTGACTCTTTTACCAGGTTCAAATACTGATCATATTGATTCTGCTGGGTTATGAGAGTTTCTTTTTTTGCTGCCGCCTGTAAGCTTACCTTGTTTACATCCACAGGCAAAGCTATTTTATATTTCTGCCGTTCTTTTATGTTATCAAGCAATTTCATATTTTCACTGTAAGAATTTTTAGCTGTCCTTACATTCTCATAAGCAGAATACCAGTTATAATAAAGCTGAATCAGGCTGGACAAATAATCCTCGTAAGCTTCAATGATTTGAAATTCTGCCACCTCTATTTCCACGCCGATAATTTTATCTAATAAACGGGTATTACGGCCAAAGGCATTTTCTGCAATAGGCTGTGATATTTCAAATTCAAATTCAGAACTCATGTTGCGGGCTGTCTTATTCAGCGAGGAAGTATAGCCCAAAGAAACCTCTGTACCGGCTTTTGGAAAAAGTTTGGTTAAAGAAACTGTATTTTCTGTATCATCATCCTTAGGATCAAACAAAAAATTGTGTTGGCTCTTTAAGGAAAATATAAAATCTCCCGTCGGCAATTCCAGTGATTTTTTATAATTTAAATAAAATTTATCCAGGAGTATTTCTTCAAAACGTGTATCATTATTTGATGCCTGGCGGATAAATTCATCTAAGGATATAATTTTGATATTTGCTTCTTGAGCATAAGATAAATTTATAACAAATATTTGAATCACTAAAATTATAATTGATCTGATCACGAAAATTTCACCTTTTTATGTTGAATACTTCTTATCACACTATAAACACAAGGAATTAAAATTAAAGTTAATGTTGTGCCAAAAATAAGCCCCCAGCAAAGCGCCAGCATCATCTGCGCCAGCATTGAATCATACCCGGCCCAGCCGTATGCCGTAGGAATAATACCTGCAACCGTAGTCAGGGTTGTCAGCACGACAGCCCGTAAACGGGTTTTAGCTATATGCGCTACCTGAGAATTAATACTACCTTTACTTAAAGTCTGATCAAAATCAGAATCAAGCTTAACCAGCATAATAATCGCGTCATTGACCACAACTCCGGCCAGGCCTAAAGCGCCGATAACTGCAAAAAAACCGTAAAAAGAAATTCCGTGCAGCCAAAAAGCCAGGATAATTCCGACTAACCCAAAAGGTATAGTAATCGTAATGATAAAAGGCTTAGTCAGTGAATTAAGTAAAAGTGCCAGGATAATATAGATTAAACCCAATGCCATAATAATCGCTAGGGTAAAATCCCTCTGTGATTCCCGGGTGTCTTTTACTTCTCCGCCAAATTCAATAATTGCAGAAGGAGATTTTATAGTAAGTTTAGAAAAAACATTATGTTCAAAATAATTCGCAATATCTAAAGGGGTTTGTTTTGACTCAGGCTTTATATCTGCATATATTCTGGTTGTGCGTTTTAAATCTTCACGCATTATTGAATCCGGTTTTTTAATTTCTTCCACAATCACAATGTCTTCCAGCGGTACAAGATAATTTCCCTGGTTTTCCACAGGTATTTGAAGTACTTTATTAATACTATCTTTAGCTTTCTCCACAGTTGTCAGCCGTACATAAACTTCTTCATCATCGCCCATAAATTCGTATAGTATTTTACCCTCTAATGCCGCACGCAGTGTCGAAGCAATATCTGACGGATTTATTGCCAATCTTCTAATTTTATCCCGGTCAAGCTTAATCCTGTATTCCGGGCTCAAAATCGGTCTGTCTATTTCCACATTATCTAATGCCGGATGCTCTTTCATTAATACGGCTAATTCATCACAGATTTCATAACGTTTTGTATCATTGTTTTCTTTCACCACTATATCAATCGGACTGCCGCTATCCTGGCCGTGCCAGGTTTTGCTGAATTTTATTTTTTCAATATCTTTAATCGCCGTAAATTCTTTTTCCCATTCCTTAATTAGCTGATCCGCGCTTTTTTCCCGCTGTTCTTTAGGTAAAATCTCAATATTCATACGCAGTTTATTTTCCTGAGCTGCCGAGCCCCTTCGGGTAATACCAATTTCATTTCTAAACCCCACCACTTCTTTCCCTACATATTTAGAAATTACATCCTCCATTGCCTGGCAAAGACGCGCTGTTTCATAGCGCTGTGTCCCCGGAGCTGTCTCCGCACTAAGGCTGATCTGCCTTGTTTCCTCTTCCGGAAACATAACAAACTTCATCTTTGTAAAAACAATAAATGTTGATAAAACTAAAAGCATTGCAAATAAAAAAAATATTATTGATTTACGTGGTAAAATTTTTTCAACAAAACGGGCATATTTATATTCATAGCGGTCAAACCAATGTCTTCCTTTGTTTTGATTTAATGAAATATTATTTTTAAAAAAACATTTGAAATTAATTTTTTTCCTAATATTATATACAATTTTATCCAAGTAATCACTTAAAGGTAAAATCATATGCCCGGGAAGGATACAAAGCGCTTCAAACAAACTTCCCCCTAACATGAAAAATACAATCAAAGGAATAAACCCAACCATTGCTCCGAATCGACCAGTAAAAAAATATAGCGGGATAAATGCCACACAGGTTGTAAGAATACTTGCAATTATCGGTAAAAACACAAAAGCCGTCCCTTTCCTGGCGGCTTCTTCTCCTGTAATTCCTTGAGATCTTAAACGTGTAATATTTTCTGAAACAACAATTGCATCATCAACCACCATCCCCATAACAATTATCACTGCGGCAAGTGTAATATTATTTATTGAATATCCGGATAAAATCGCAGCGATTAAGGCAAAACAAAATGTGAATGGTATACCCATTGCCACCCATAACCCGGAACGAAAATCAAGAAACAAAAAAAGCGAGATAATAATCAAAATAAATCCTATTGCCCCGTTTAATATAATCAGAGAAATCCTGTTTCGCACATCAAAAGATTCATCATCTAAAGGGATTATTTTGATATTGCCGTTTTCCTGGGTCTTCTTCTGAAATTCCCCCACTACGCGATTAACTGCTTTTATAGCGTCAATAATGCCTGTTTGCGAACTCTTGGTGATTCTTAAGAATATGCCTTCGTGTCCATTGATTTTTAAAACAGTTTTGGTTTTTTCATGCCCTTTTACAACTTCCGCAATATTTTTAAGCCGAATTACCTGGCCTTCAAAGCCGCCTTGCACCGCCAGATTTTCAATGTCTGTAATATTATTAAGCTCACCGTATAAAGTTACCTTTGGTTCTTTTATGTTTTCAATACTACCTGCAGGCTGGCGTACACTATTAGTTTGAATTTCTTTAATTACGGTATTAAACGGAATGCGGTATTCAATAAGCTTATCCGGATGTACTTTGACATGAATTTCATCATCCAGATACCCAGAACGGGATACTGAGCTAACCTCAGGCAGACTAAGAAATTTATTTTCCAAGGTTAAAGCATAAGACTGCAGCAGCTGGCGGGAGTCAACATCCAGAATATTCTTTCCTGCTAAAATTAAACCAATATCAATTATTGCTTTGCGGGATGTTTTAAAAACCCGGATATTCGGATCATCTTTTATGTCATCCGGTAAATCAACATCCAGTACTACATTACGGATTTCTGTGATTACTTCGTCTTTATCCGGATAATTTTTTTCAATTTCTGCATTAACCACACAGTTCCCCACCCCAGTAGAACTGGTTATTTTATATATACCGTCTAAGCTTCTTACGGCTTCTTCAATCGGCCGAGTTACATAGTATTCAACGTCTTCAGCCGAAGCTCCAGTATAAATTACAGAAATCCGGACATTGTCAAAAGTAACATCCGGTAATTCTTCTTTCGGTATTTGGCTCCAGGCAATTATCCCCCCGACAAAAACAATAAAAAACATTAAGTTTGTCAGCAAATGCCGTTTTAAAAAAAAGTTGATTATAATTTCTTTCATGATTTTTAATGGGCCTATCACCTAGATAACAAATTTAAGCTAAGTGATCAGTGTAACTTACCCCCTTAGGATTAGAGCATTATAGAGAAATCTGTGGAGAACTGTTTTTACCAAAAAATTGAGATTTAACGCTTTTATTGTACAATTAGTTTGGGATTTATGCAAGAAATATAGCAATTAGGTTATACACTTAAACAAAAAAAATTTTTTAGCACATTAATTTGAATTATACGCTAAAAAATTAAAGATTAATTTAAAAACAGCATAATTTCCTTTGCGTTCCACCATTATAGATATGGCCACCTAAGTATTGTTATCATCTAATTGGTCCAAGTGATGTTTTACAACTTTAGCCTGCGCCATATAAATCACATCTTCGGCAATGTTTGTCGCGTGATCGCAAATTCTTTCCAGCTGCCGCGCAATAAGTAAAAGCGGCACTGCACGCGTAGCAGTTGAACCGTCTTTACACATATAATCATTGATTAATTCTTCCTGGATTAAATTTCTTAAATTATCCGCTTCCGGATCAGAAAGAATAACTTTTTTAGCTAAATTCTCATCACTGTTCACAAAAGCATCAATCACTTCTTTTACCATTTTTCTCGCCACATCTGTTAATTTCGGAATATCAATCAGCGGTTTTAATAACGGTTTATCGTATAGTTCCAGAACCCGCTGCGCGATATTTACGGCTAGGTCCGCGATTCTTTCCAGCTCTGCGTTTATTTTCATACCTGTTGTGATAAAACGCAGGTCGCGGGCCATAGGCTGATAAAGCGCAATCAAATCAATGCACTTTTCATCAATCACCAGTTCTAAATTATCAACATTAGCATCGTTATCAATAATTTTTTGTGCTAATTGCGCATCTTTGTTTTTTAAAGCCTCAATCGATTTATAAATCGCTTCTTCAGCTAAAGCACCCATTTTAAGGATATCTTTATTTAACTCTTTTAACTCTTGATCAAAATGTCTTTCCATTTCTAACCTCCGATTTTTTATCCGTATCTTCCGGTAATATAATCTTCCGTGCGTTTATCGTGTGGTGCAGTGAATATCTTTTGCGTTTCTCCAAATTCTATCAACTCTCCTAAAAGCATAAAACCTGTATCATCAGAAACACGCGCTGCCTGCTGCATATTATGAGTTACAATAATTATTGTATATTTATTCTTCAGTTCCCGCATTAATTCTTCAACTCTGGCGGTTGCCTGCGGGTCTAAAGCCGAGCAAGGCTCATCCATTAACAATACATCCGGCTTAACCGCGATCAACCGGGCAATGCACAGCCTTTGCTTTTGCTCCAAAGATAACCGCAAGGCTGAATCTTTAAGCCGGTCTTTTAATTCATCCCATAACAGCACATCTTTTAGGCTTTTTTCAACAATTTCATCCAGCTTTTCTCGGGCAATATGATTAGTATGAATTTTTTCGCCAAAAACAATATTTTCATAAATTGAGAGCGGAAATGGATTCGGCCGCTGGAAAACCATACCCACTTTTTTACGTAAGACCACCAGGTCTGCCTGGTGATCTAAAATATTTTCCGCATCAATTAAAACTTTACCTTCTGTGCGCACTCCTTCTATCAAATCATTCATGCGATTAAAAACCCGCAGTAATGTGGACTTGCCGCAGCCGGAAGGCCCGATAATCGCTGTGATTCGGTTAGCGACAAAAGAAGCACTAACATTCTTTAAAGCATGAAAACTACTATACCAAAGATTTAAATTTTTGGTTATTATTTTTGCCATTATCCGAATTTACCTCTGATATAACCATCTGTACGCTTATCTTGCGGCACAGTAAAAATTTTATCGGTTTTATCCAGTTCAATAAGTTCGCCGTTTAAAAAGAAAGCGGTACGGTCTCCGACCCGGGCAGCCTGCTTTACATTATTAGTCACTAAAACTATTGTATACTTTTCTTTCAGCTTAACCATAGCATCTTCTACTTTGGCCGTAGAAATCGGGTCCAGGCCTGAGCAAGGCTCATCAAACAAGATCACATCCGGCTCAACCGCCAGAGTTCTGGCAATACAAAGCCGCTGCTGCTGGCCGCCGGATAATTTAAACGCAGATTCGTTTAATCTATCTTTGACCTCTTCCCAAAGATAAGCTTCCTGTAAAGAAAATTCAACTTTTTCTCTTAACGCCTTTTTGCTTTCTTTAGCGTGCATTCGCACACCGTAAGCCACATTATCAAAAATAGATAACGGCAGAGGCAGAGGCAATGCAAATACCATACCTACTCTTTTACGCAGTAATTCCAGATTAATATTATTAATATCCTCGGCTTCAAACTTTACCACGCCGTCTATACGGCAATTGTGGTTAAGGTCGTTTAAGCGGTTGAGCATTCTTAAAAAAGTTGTCTTCCCGCTATTAGACGGTCCAATGATGCTTAAAATCTCGTTAGCCTGGATTTCCAGGCTAACTTTTTTTAAGGCCTGCACCGAACCAAACCAGATATTGAGGTTTTTTATATAGAATTTTATCATCTTACCATTTCTTCATTTTTCTAAATTTATAACGGATGATTATTGCCATTAAATTCATAAATAAAACTAAGGTTAACAAAACCAGTGCTGTGCCATATCTGGTTTTCTCATCCACATTCGGCACTTGCGTGGAAATAACATACAAATGATAAGGCAAGGCCATGGCCTGATCAAATATTGAATTCGGTAAGCGCGGCAAATAAAAAGCCGCCACGGTAAAAAGAATCGGCGCAGTTTCTCCGGCAGCTCGGCCTAAGCCCAAAATTGTTCCGGTTAATATTCCGGGAATGGCATTAGGTAGAACAATATGCCGGATAGTTTGCCATTTGCTTGCGCCTAAAGATAAGCTGACTTCCCGAAAAGAATCCGGCACGCTTTCTAAAGCTTCCCGGGAAGTAGTAATAATCACCGGCAAGATCATAATCCCTAAAGTCAAAGACCCGGAAAGGATAGACGCTCCGAATTTAAAAAAAACCACAAATAGCGCCAGGCCGAAAAGTCCGTAAACTACAGAAGGCACGCCCGCCAGATTAATAATCGCTAATTTTATGATCCGCGTAAGCATATTATCTTTGGAATATTCACTTAAGTATATTGCCGCCAATAAGCCGATCGGTAAAGCAAAAACAATCGCTCCGGAAACTAAATACAGCGTGCCGATAATCGCCGGGAATATACCGCCAGCGCGCATGCCCTGCCGAGGAATATCTGAAAGAAACTGCCAGTTAATTGCCGGAAATCCTTTAATAATAATAATCACGACAATTAATCCTACCGGCACCACAATTAAAAGCGTGGCCAGGAATAAAAGTGCAAAAGTGATTTTTTGTGTTCGATAAGGATTTCTCATCCTTTAACTCCTTCTTGCTGCTATTGTCTTTTATGTAAAAATAAATCCGCAGTTACATTTATCGCAAAACTGATCACAAACAAAACTATGCCGATAGCAAATAACGCAAAATAATGCTCACCGCCCACGACGGCCTCACCCATTTCCGCAGCAATTGTTGCGGTTAATGTTCTCACTGGTACCAAAATGCTTTTAGGCATAACCGCGGCATTACCGGTAATCATCATTACCGCCATGGTCTCTCCGATAACTCTGCCAATACCCAGCATAACTGCCGCTAACAAACCGCTGGAAGATGCCGGAAGCAATACCCGCCATATTGTCTGCCAATGCGTAGCGCCTAAAGCCAATGCCCCTTCCTTATATGTCTTGGGCACAGAATATAAAGCATCTTCAGCTATGGAAACTATGGTTGGAATCGCCATAAACGCCAGCATGATTGATCCGGATAAAGCGGTTAATCCGGTGGGCAAATTAAAGAACTTTTTTACAAAAGGCACCAGAGTAATCATACCGATAAACCCTAAAACCACGCTGGGAATCGCAGCGAGTAATTCTATGCCGGCTTTTAAAATCTCTTTTATCTTTAGCGGCGCGATTTCCGCAATATAAATAGCACAGCCAATACCGATAGGAATAGAAATAATTGCTGCCCCGAGTGTGACTAATACAGATCCCAGAATTAACGGTAAAATGCCTAATTGCGGCGGCTCAGAAATCGGATACCACTTTTTGCCGAAAATAAATTCAAAGGGGTTAACGATATTAAATACTGCCAAGCCTTCTTTAAGCAGAAAAATAAAGATCATGGCTACAAAAAATATCGATGCCAGGCCGCAGATTAATATTAATTTTTCAATAATCAGTTCTTTAAATTTTCGCATGAGTTATTTGTTAAGATTTATTTTTAGTTTTGCATCAGAAAATATCTTAAAATACTGCGCAATTTTACTTGACCGGTACAAAATCCGTAGCCAGAACAATATCCTGGCCTGCTTTTGATAACACAAAATCTATAATTTTTTTGACTAAGCCTGTTGGTTCACCATTAGTATAAAAAAACAACGGCCGCGAGATCGGATATTTGCCGTTTATCACATTTTCTATCGTGGGATCTACATATTCTGATTTTTCATTATTAGCTACAGCGATAGTTTTTTGTTTAGCGGAAATATAGCCCATGCCGTAATATCCGATTGCCGCAGGATTGCCGGCAACTTCATCAGCAATAGCCTGTGAAGAGGAAAGCAGTAATGCGCTGGGTGCAAATTCTTCTTTGCTGTTCGGGTCATTTTTTCTTAGGATATGTTCTTTTAAATAAACATGTGTGCCGGAATTAACTTCACGGGAAAGAATCACTATTTTACCATCTTTACCGCCCAGCTGGCTCCAATTCGCAATCTTCCCGGAAAAAATCCCGGCTAACTGGTCAATCGTAAGTTTACTTACCGGATTGCTGGGGTTAACCACAATCGCTACCCCATCTAAAGCAACTTTAATTTCATAGGGATTTATACCGCGCTGATTAGCCAGAGAAATCTCTTTTTCTTTAATATTTCTGGAAGCCATGGCAATATTACAAGTACCGCTGATCAAGCTGGATAATCCGGTACCGGAACCGCCGCCGGTAACCGCAATAAAATCCTGCGGATTATTTTTCATATATTCTTCAGCCCAGGCCTGGCATAAATTAACTATTGTATCCGAGCCTTTAACTTGGATCATATCCTCCGCCTGCACCAGACTGCTGATAAAGAATACACTGATTATTGAAATTAACAATCCTGCACTAAACTTTTTCATTACTATCCCTCCTGTTTTTAACTCCATTACATTGTATTAAGATTTAAATGTATTATTTTATTGTGACAATTGTGTGACAAAATAGCAACGAAAATGTTACAATAAAAAACCAAACAGCATTATTGTTTTTATTTTTCTTTATTATTTAACATAACATAAATTCTGATTTAGTGTTATAAGCACACACATTCGTCACATCCCTTTATTCTGCAAGAGTTCTGTATTTCAAAGATATGAAGCCCAGAACTACAAACTCAATATTTTCTGCGCAGACAAAAAAATGGAACCCTCACGGGTTAAAACACGTGTAGGCTCCATTTCTGATTTGAATTTATATTAATTTTCTATTCAATAGTATCTATATTTAATTCATCCAGATGATGCTTGACAACTTTGGCTTGGGCCATATAAATCACATCCTCGGCAATATTTGTCGCATGATCGCAAATTCTTTCTAGCTGCCGCGCGATAAGCAAAAGCGGTACTGCGCGGCTAGCAGTAGAAGCATCTTTACTCATATAATCATTTATCAGTTCTTCCTGTATTAAATTTCTTAAATTATCCGCTTCCGGATCAGAAAGAATAACTTTTTTAGCTAAATTCTCATCGCTGTTCACAAAAGCTTCGATAACCTCTCTTACCATTTTTCTGGCTACATCGGTTAATTTCGGGATATCGATCAGCGGTTTTAATAACGGCTTATCGCAAAGTTCCAGAACACGCTGTGCAATATTTACGGCTAAGTCCGCGATTCTTTCCAGCTCCGCGTTTATTTTCATACCGGTAGTGATAAACCGCAGGTCACGGGCCATGGGCTGCCTTAAAGCTAAAAGGTCGATCGCGGTTTCTTCGATACTTAATTCTAATTCATCAATTTTTTGGTCTTCTTGAATAACCGCCTGCGCTAATTGCTCATCTCTATCTTTCAAGGCTTCGATAGATTTATATATTGCTTCTTCCGCAAGTACCGCTATTTTTAAAATATCTGTTTTTAATTTTTTTAATTCATCATCAAAATGCCGTTCAATCATCACAAATCTCCTCTATATAATATTGATAACTGAAAACTTAGCCAAGCCTTTGGTGTTTTCATAAATTAGCCAAACCTTCCTGTAATATAATCTTCGGTTATTTTTTTATTTGGCTTTGTAAAAATAAATTGGGTCAGGTCATATTCGATCAGTTCTCCCAGCATAAAAAACGCCGTAAAATCTGAAATCCTGGCCGCCTGCTGCATATTATGCGTTACGATAATTATCGTATATTTTTTCTTTAATTCATGGATTAACTCTTCTACTTTTGCGGTCGCAATCGGATCCAAGGCTGAAGCCGGCTCATCCAGCAATAATATTTCCGGCTCAACCGCTAATGCCCGCGCAATACACAGCCGTTGCTGCTGGCCTCCGGATAGATCAAAAGCACTCCGGTAAAGCCGGTCTTTTACTTCTTTCCATAACGCCGCGTCTTTTAAGCTTTTCTCTACCTTCTGAATTATATAATCCTTATCTTTTATTCCGTTTATTCTCAAGCCATAGGCCACATTCTCAAAAATTGATTTCGGGAAAGGGTTTGATTTTTGAAAAACCATACCCACATTACGCCTTAAATCCACCACATCTAATTCTTTATTAAAAATATTGTTTCCGTCAATACAAATTTCCCCCTCATAACGAATTCCCGTAATCGTATCGTTCATCCGGTTGAAGCACCGTAAAAACGTTGATTTGCCGCATCCGGAAGGGCCGATTATTCCGACCACTGTATTTTCTTTTATATTAAGATTGATATTTTTCAGCGCCTGTGCTGATTCATAATAAAAATTAAAATTATTTACAGAAATTTTTATATTATTATTTTTACTATTCATTATATTTTCCTGTTTTAAAACATGTCTCTGAATTTCATTATTCCCTTTTGCTAATAACCTCATTTGAGCTTAACCTTTCTTAACTTATAACGAATGATTACCGCGAAAATATTCATACAAAAAATTAACACGATCAGCACCAAAGCTGTTCCGTAAGCCAAAGGCCGGACCTGTTCGATCAAATGATGCTGTGTGGCCATAATATACAAATGATACGGTAACGCCATAAACTGGTCAGATAATGATTTGGGTAAAAACGGCAAATAAAAAGCAGCTCCGGTAAATAAAATCGGAGCGGTTTCTCCTGCAGCCCGGGAGAGGCCTAAAATCGTACCGGTCAACATCCCGGGAATAGAATACGGCAACACATTCGTACGAATTGACTGCCATTTTGTGGCGCCTAAAGCTAATGCCCCATCCCGGTAGGCTTGCGTCACATTTTTTAATGCCTCTTCGCTGGCCGTAATTGTCCAGGGAAGCGTCATCAAACCTAATGTTAATCCGGCAGAAAGGATTGATGTATTTAACCGTAAAAGCTGGACAAATAAGACCACTCCGAATAACCCATAAACAATAGAAGGCACCCCGGACAAATTACGAATGGACATCCGGATCAGTCTGGTTATCTTTCCTTTTTTAGCATATTCGTGTAAATATATCGCACAGCCCATGCCTAAGGGAATTGATAAAATAGCTGTAATTAAAGTAACAAAGAATGTTCCGACAATAGCCGGAAAGATTCCGCCTTCGGTCATTCCCTTTTTTGGCATTTTACTCAAAAAATCCCAGCTGATACTGCCGGCGCCTTTTGTAAAAATATCAAATAAAATTATCAGCAAAACTGAGATAACGAAAACTATGCATACTCTTAAGAGCATAAATCCGAAAAATTGTTCTGCCTTACGGTTTTTCATCTATTTACCTTTTCGTATTTATTTAAAATAATATCGGAAGTCAAATTAACAAAAAATGTAATAATAAACAAAACCAATCCTAACGCGAACAAAGCATAATAATGTGTCGTATTATAGGCCACTTCTCCTAATTCTATGGCAATGGATGAAGTCAAAGTCCGCACCGGCCCTAAAAAACTCTCCGGCATCGCCGGTGCGCATCCGGTAGCCATAAGAACAGTCATTGTCTCCCCGATTGCCCGGCCCATACCTAACATACAGGCGGCAATAATCCCGGATAATCCCGCGGGAATTTTAACCTTAATGATTGTTTGCCATTGTGTGGCCCCCAAAGCCAGTGAAGCCTGGTTATAAGAATCCGGAATATTGCTTAATGTATCTTCAGAAATACTGATAATTGTCGGCAAAGCCATAACCGCTAAAAGTATTGAGCCGTTTATAGCATTTAAACCATTATGCGTACCGAAAATTTTAGCAATAAACGGCCCCACTAAAACAATTCCTAAAAATCCGATAACTACGGATGGGATCCCGGCAAGAATTTCAATTATCGGCTTGGCAATTTCCCTCACCCGCGTATTGGCAACATCGGATAAATAAGCCGCGGTACCGACCCCTAAAGGAATGGCAATTATTAAAGCACCTAAAGTAACCATAAACGTACTCACTAACATCGGAATAATACCGAACTGTTCTTTTACATAGGAAGTAGGATTCCATTCTATTCCCATTAAAAATCGTATTAAATTAATTTCTTTAAACGCCGGTAAAGAAGTGAATATTAAAAGCGCGAATATCCCGATTAGCACAATGACTGAAATAATGCCGTTAAAAAAGAAAAACCCATGGATAAGCTTTTCCTGATTCTCTCTGCTTATCCATGTTTTTTTCTTATTTTTTGCAAAACCGCTCTGCATAGCTTTATAATCCCACTTTTGCGTTTAGCTCTTCATATTCTTGGGAAATCGGAAAAAACCCTTCCTCTTCCACTATTACCTGCCCGTGAGAACTTAACTCAAATTCAAGAAAATCTCTGACATCCCCTTTAGGAGTACCGTTAATATACTGGTTTAACGGACGGGAAATGGGATATACTCCGCTTTTTACGTCGTCTGCATTAAGCGGGCTGGCGTACAATCCTCCGGCGCGCGCGGCAACTCTTAAAACATTCAAACCTGTAGTTTTCTTTACATAACCCACGCCGACATAACCAATACCGGAACGGTCTTGTTTTATGGCTTCGACAATCTGAGCATTTCCATTCATCCGATTCATCTTTTGAGAATAATCGCCTTTTAAAACAGCATCCATAAAGAAAGAAAATGTCCCGGAATTAGACTGACGCCCGTAAAGAGTTATGGACATATCCGCTCCGCCGACGTCTTTCCAGTTTGTTATTTCCCCGCGGAAGATTTTACCGATTTCATCTATTGTTAATTGTTTAACTGAATTATACCCGTTTGTGATCACACTTAACCCGTCCACAGCAATAACCACGCGGTTAACATTCACACCGTTTGACACAGCTTGAGCGACTTCTGATGATTTCATTAATCTTGACGAATTAGCAATATCACATTTTTTATTAATTATACCTGCTACTCCGGTTCCGGAACCGCCGCCGGTAACCGCGATATATTTTTCCGGATTTTTATCCATATAAACTTCTGATAATCTTTGCACCAGATTTATTAAAGTATCTGAACCTTTAATTTGCAGCATTTCCTCTGCCTGCACTAGGTTGCTGATACATAACAAACTGATCAATAAACTTAACAAACCTATACTTATTTTTTTCACTTTACACTTCCTCCTTATTTTAATTTCACTTTATTCGTACATATTTTATATCTTTATTGTGACAATTGTGTGAAAAAATCGCAATCATGCTGTTAATTTAGAACTTTAATAATAGGTCTACTTGTAACAAGTCCTGTTCTTTTTTAGTTGATGCTGTATCTGTTTTTGATTTATAATAATCAAACCCCAAAATCACATTTTTCGCTAAAGCATAGTTAAAAATTAATTCATAACCTTTTGCATCGGTAATCCCGCCTAAAAAATCAGAATCCGGCAAAAAATCAACCCAAGCGTCTTTTTCCAGTTTGCGATAAAGCGCTTTTGCCTGCCAGGTATTAGGATCTTTAACTTTCTTATCCCCGAACTTAACTCCGGTTAAATAACCGGTATTGTTTTCCGCAGGGTCGCTGTTTTTGATATAATCGCCAAACAATGAAACATAATTTATAAACTCATCAACTTCCGCATCCTCTTGCAAATTCATTCCTAGTTCCGTGCTAAAACCCATGGAATCATAATCATATTTAAAAGAAGCAGGCGTTGTACTGGTAGTGTTTGTACTGCCGCCGTCAACAATATTTGAATACCTAAAGCCATCTAAAGAATTGAACGCATAATAATTAATCGAAGTTTTTAAGGTAACCGCTTCCGACACGTCCCATTTAACTCCCGGCTGAATCGTAAACAATGAAGGTTCGGCTCCGGCACTAACTTCATCGATAATAAAATATCCGGTATTTAAAAATAATTCTGCTGAAGAATTTAACACTAAATTACCGTTTACAAATACGCCCTCCGGATTTATATCCCCATCCCACAGCAGGTCGGAAATTAACCATAATGTTTTTTTCAATTCTATTTTACCGCCGCGGATATCAATGTTATTATTCAAAGCATAAGTACCGTAGGCATAATCAAGCATAATCCCTTTGGAAGCAAAATTATCCTGAAATGTCTGGTTGGTCGAACGCGGGTCTGTACTGCCGGAAGCTAAGCCAAAATTTACTTCCCAATCTTTTGTCACTTTTGCTTCTGCGCCTAAACGAAATCGGACTCTGGCTCTTTCTCTTTTGGCAGTCGTAGTACTGGAAGCACTGATCGTGTCTTGTTCTTCAGTCTGATAACGCAAACGCAGATCGCCTTTAAATGTCATGGTTTGAATCCACCCCGGCAATGTCCCGGATTTGCCTTCCGCGATTTCTTTGGCCACTGCGGTTTGTGTTTCATCCAGTAAAATTTGCGCGTCCACCGGAGTTAAAACATCTTTTTCCACTAATTTATCCACCAGAAGATTTACTTCACCGGCAAAAACATTACCCGGATTTGCGCTAAAAGCTAATAAAACCATAATTCCTGCAACTACTCCACACAACATTTTCTTCATTTTTAAAGCCTCCTTTAATTAATTACTGCATACTTTTCTGAAACGATGTATGTTTTTCTCTATCCGTTTCATTGATTCCTGTATATAACCACTTTGATATCTTTTAGAGTTTTCCACGCTGATTAATATGTTCTGCAATGTGCTCAGCTGTGAGCGTAAAAAACTTCCCATATAATCTTGCTGCAATCTCGACAATGGTTTTACTTTTTTTGCCGGTTTTGCGTAAAAAGATTTCGCAAAAATTATACGCCCCATATTTAAATCCATCTTCACCTCCTTTCTTTCTGTCTTTTCTCATCTTTTAAAATATTTAGGACTTTGCTTAAAATCTTTTTGCATAAACAATAATATAAAAATCCTATCAAAGTTAAAAATATCAATATTACCAGCCAAAAAATAATCTTCATTTTATTTACCTCTCCTTTCAAAATAAAGCATACAATTTGGATGTGAAGAAAAAATTACGGAAAAGTAAACTTTATGTAACGTTTAATATGAGGATATTTAGGGTAATTTAAAGAGGTCAGACTTTAGAAATAGTAAAACTAAATATAGAGCCTTGTCCTTCTACGCTTTGGACAGAGACTTCTCCGTTATGAGACTGGATTATATGCTTAACAATAGAAAGGCCTAAACCGGTTCCGCCCATTTCCCGGGAACGGGCCTTATCCACCCGGTAAAACCGCTCAAAAAGACGGGGCAAATCTTTATCCGGGATGCCGATTCCGGTATCCGTAATATCGACCTGCACAAAATCATTTATTTCCTGAGCTGAAATCACGATCTTTCCTTTGGGCGTATTATATTTTATCGCGTTATCAATCAGGTTGAGTAAAACCTGCTTTATCCTGGTTTCATCCGCTAAAATATCCGGAATATTTCTAGGAATATCTACTTTGGTAATGATTGTTTTTTCCTCGATTTTCCCTTTTAAACTAGCCAGTACGCTTTCTACTATCGGCAATAATTTATACGCTTTCTTTTCCATGCCCAATTTCCCGGACTCGATCTGGGAAAGATTTAATAAGTCATCGATCAAATTGGACAAACGGTTGGAATCTGCCAGAATAATTTTTAAAAAATCCCGAGCATTTTCTTTATCCTGCAAGGCTCCTTCGAGTAATGTCTCGGCAAAACCTTTAATGCTGGAAATTGGTGTACGCAGCTCATGGGAAACATTGGCTACAAAATCCTGGCGTATCTTTTCCAGTTTTCTTAATTGTGTCATATCATGAAATACCAGCACTGCTCCTTCGGCCCGGCCGTCTTTTTCAATAAATGTCGAATGTACTAATAAAACTTTTTCCTCTGGAAGAAGAGGATATATTTCTTTTTCGATAAGTTGGCCTTGAGAACGTAATGTTTCATCGACAATTTCCTGTATTTGTAAATTCCGTACTACTTCTATAGGTTTTCTTCCAAAATAATCTTTTTCTATTTTCAGCCCGCCACGAAGAGCTTCATTTATTAATAAGATTTCTCCGGCGGCATCCACAACCATCACCCCTTCAACCATACTCAGCAAAACCGCTTCCAGGCGTGATTTGCTTTCATTAATTTCTTTGATGCGTAATTTCATTTGTTCAGACATTTCATTAAAAGCCAACGCTAAATCCCCGATTTCGTCATTGGATTTAAAATATATTTTCTTATCATAATCCCCGCAGGCAATATCTTGCGCGGCATAAGATATTTCACGAATCGGCCGGGAGATAAACAGGGAAGCCAGATAACTGACAAACATTGAAAGCATAAACGCCGCTAAAAGAGAAATTGATAAAATGTTTTTTAAGCGGCTTAACAGCTGTTCTATTTCTACAAGAGGCAAAGATAAACGAATGATTCCTTTAATATTGTTTTTCTTAAACACAGCTGCAATATATAGAAAATCTTTTTTAACAGTAGTACTAAATCTCCGGCTTTCGCCTCTGCCGGTTTTAAGCGCCTGCTGTACCTCGGGCCGGTAAAGGTGGTTTTCCACGCTTGACAAAGCATTCCCCTCTAACTCTGAATCACCGTAAACCGTCCCGTCCAAACCCATAATTGTAGCTCTGAGGTCTAAATCTTTGCCGATTTTATCCGCGATTTTATCTAAATCATAAGAAGCAGTATTCTGTATCGGAGTATCTGCGATATAAGACTTGCATAATTCTGTTTGCTTAATCAGATTTGTTTTTATCCGGTTATAGGCATAATCCGTAAGATTATCATTTAAGCAAATAAACAAACCCAAAAGAATCACTGCGCTAATCACTATAAACATCAGCGTAAGTTTATGATTAATTTTTATTCTCATCCCGCATCCCCTTCGCTGAATCTATAGCCGATACCTCTTACGGTTTCAACTAGCTTGCCGGATTTACCCAGTTTTTCTCTCAGGCGTTTTATATGTGTATCTACAGTTCGCGTTGTAACATCTGAGGCAATATCCCAAACATCTTCCAGCAATGTGTCCCGGGATTGAACCCGGCCTTTTCTTTGGATCAATATGAGTAAGAGTTTAAATTCGATTTGAGTTAATATTACTTCTTTTTTGTCCACTCTGACTTTATGGCGGGGAATATCTATGATAATTTTATCAATACTTAAGATGTCTTTTTCTTCTGTTTGCGGTTTGCCGCGTTTCAATATTGCTTTGACCCGCAGAATCAGCTCCCGCGGGCTAAACGGTTTGACCACATAATCGTCTGCACCTAATTCAAAACCCACAACTTTATCCACTTCCTCACCTTTAGCTGTAAGCATGATAATTGGAATATTGGCTAATTTCTTGTCCTGCTTTATATTGCGGCATGTTTCATAACCGTTCATTTTAGGCAGCATAATATCCAGGATTATTAAATCAATCGCCTCTTTATCCAAAATTTCTAAAGCTGTTTCACCGGTCATCGCCGCAGTACAAGCAAAGCCGGCTTTTTCCAAATTGTACTTAACCAGTTTAGAAATATGTTTATCATCCTCAACTACCAGAATTTTTTGTTCTGCCATTTTTATTTCTCCTCACTTACCTGCAATTAAATAATAACTATTCATAAATCTAATTATTATTGTATAGAATATATATTAAAGTTGGGTTAAATTTATGTAACTTTTTTGTAAATTTTATATCCTTCTTAACTTTTTTTAATTATAACTTGAATCTACATCAACACAAATGTATTTCTTCCTCTCATGCACCACCAATACCTCTTTTTGCTGGAGATATATAATCCAGATAACAGAAATCAAGATCCGGTGTATTCAAAAGCAGGGCAAATCCATTGATTTCGCCTTTATTATTATCTGCAACAAAAAGAATAGAATGGAACTGGTACTTAAGCGGATTCTTCAGTAAATCCGGCAGCTTATCAATATCGCTTGAATTTAATAAAACAAATTGTTCGCGTAGTATTTGCTGAACTTGAGTAACCGCTTTATTATTTATCGGGGTATTTGCATCATATATGCGGCGGATCCTAAACATGCATCATCTTTCTTTTAATTTAAAAAAATTACAGCTCTTAACCCACTTCTTTCCAAATCTCCTTGGCATACTCCTGAATTGTTCGGTCACTAGAAAAATGGCCGGATTTTGCTACATTAACTATTGACTTTCTTGTCCATGCTTCTTTTTTTTGATAGTAGTGTGAAACTATTTCTTGCATTTTAATATACGAATCGAAATCCGCGCAAATAAAAAAAGGGTCCGCGTTATATATTGAATCCAATATCGGATTAAATAAGCCAGGATCATAAGCAGAAAAATAATTTTTCGAGATTAATTCCAAAACCTCTTTTAATACCGGAGACCGATTGATAAACTCACGAGGATGATATCCTTGCTGCCTAAGCTGCTCAATCTCCTGCGCATTATGCCCAAAAATAAAAATATTATCTTTCCCAACAAGCTCGGCAATCTCAATATTCGCTCCGTCTAAAGTGCCGATTGTTAATGCTCCATTTATCATAAATTTCATATTACCCGTTCCCGAAGCTTCTGTCCCCGCGGTGGAAATCTGCTCGGATAAATCGCTTGCCGGGAAAATTCTCTCCGCCAAAGAAACACGGTAATTTTCTAAAAACACCACTTTCATTTTATCCTTAACAGATTTATCCTGATTGATAACATCCGCAATGCAATTTATCAGCTTTATCGTAAGCTTAGACATCGAATAACTCGGCGCAGCCTTTCCTCCCACCATAAATGTCCGGGGTTGAATAAAACTTTTAATGTCATGCTTGGCTTTTAAATATTCCGCGATTATAAATAACGCAAAGAGAAGCTGTCTTTTATATTCATGAATACGCTTAACCTGAATATCAAATAAACTCTTTGGGTCAACGATAATATTTGTTGATTTTTTTACGTATTCAGCCAGCTCATTTTTATTTTTATATTTTATTTTCTGCCACTTGGCGCAAAAAGAATTTTGTTCGGTAAACGAAAGCAGTTTTTTAAGCTCCTCTAAATCTGTAATCCACTTCTCTCCTATTGTTTCGGTTATTAATTTAGATAAAGCCGGGTTTGCTTTTAAGAGCCATCTTCTTTGTGTAATTCCATTGGTTTTATTATTAAACTTTTCCGGATAAAGATCATTAAAATCTTTAAGCACTTTAGTCTTGAGAAGCTGTGTATGCAGCCGGGAAACTCCGTTAACTGAATAGCTGCTGATAATTGATAAAAATGCCATACGGACTTTTTTCGGGTATCCTTCCTCAATCAGAGATACACGCTGCAACTGCTCCATATTTCCTGGATATAGGGTAGAAACTTCATTAAGAAAGCGGGCATTTATTTCATAAATAATCTGCAAATGCCGCGGTAAAATTCTTTCAAACAAATCAACCGGCCAGCATTCCAGCGCTTCCGGCATCAGTGTATGGTTTGTATAGGCAAATGTTTTTGTGGTAATATTCCAGGCTGTATCCCAGTCAAAATCATAATCATCCAGTAAAATCCGCATAAGCTCAACAATTGCTAATGCCGGGTGTGTATCGTTAAGCTGGATAGTGGCCTTTTCCGGTATTTTTTTTAAATCAGAATTTTCTGATTTAAAACGGCGAATAATATCTGCTATGGAAGCTGCGGCAAAAAAATACTCCTGCTGCAACCGCAGTTCTTTTCCTTTACTTATATCATCGCTGGGATAAAGAACTTTGGAGATGTTTTCTGATAAAATTTTTTGATGAACAGCACGCTCATAATCTCCGTGCCGGAAATAATCAAAATCAAATTCTTCCGTACTGCGCCCCGCCCATAAACGCAACGTATTCACCACATCATTTTTATATCCCGGAATCGGAAAATCATAGGGAACTGCCAATACATCCTGTGTATTAACCCATCTGAATTTCAACTGAGAATTTTTATTTGAATATGCTTCTGTCCGCCCATAAAAACGTATCTTAACTGCATATTCCGGCCGTGCGAATTCCCAGGGGCTGCCGTTACGCAGCCATTCATCCGGCAGTTCGACTTGATACCCGTTTTTTATCTTCTGATTAAAAATACCGTAATCAAAACGGATTCCATATCCATGCGCCGGAATCCCTAATGTTGCCATGGAATCTAAAAAACATGCTGCTAAACGGCCTAATCCTCCATTGCCTAAACCCGCATCCAGTTCCTGATCGCGAATTTCTTCAAGATCAAATCCTAATTCCTCCAGTGCATCAGTTAATTCTTTTTCCAGGCCGAGATTGTACATATAGTTACCTAATAACCGCCCGATTAAAAATTCCATGGATAAATAATATACGCGCTTGACATTTTGTTTATGATATTTTTGTTGGGTTTGAATCCAGCGTTCTACAACTCTATCGCGCACTGCCAAAGCTGTAGCCCAAAAATTGTCATTTATTGTTGCTGAATATTGATCCTTGGAAATGGCATATTCTCTATTTTCACAAAAAGCCAGCTTTAAGGCATCTTTTGTCATATTTTTATATTTAACTTGCCAAACAGTTTTGTTCTTTTTCGTATCGTAAATCATATTTACCTTTTACCTCTGATTATAAGTACCATGGTTAAGGCTAGGATGAACAAAATTTAATATTCTTTAAATTTTTTCCATTGGCTGATCACAGCAAACTAATTCTCCGCCGCCAACTTTTGTTACTGTAACCTCATTCCCGCAGACATTACAACGGTATTTCTCGCCTATTTTCTCTACTGACATTTTACGCCCCCTTAGTTAATTAACCTACCTTCTCCTTGTTTTGGCTAATAATCTTAATATTTCAAGGTAAAGCCAAACCAACGTAACCATTAAGCCAAACGCACCGTACCATTCCATATATTTCGGAGCTCCGCTCTGTACCCCTTTTTCAATAAAATCAAAATCCAGCACCAGATTCAACGCAGCAATCACCACAACAAATAAACTAAATCCGATACCTAATGGCCCGCTGTCATAAATTAACGGTATCTGGATTTTAAAAAAACTGAGAATCATACTAATGAAATAATAAACCGCAATGCCGCCGATTGCGGCAAAAACCCCCAAGCGAAAATTATCCGTAACTTTTATTAATCTTGTCTTGTACACAAAAAGTAAAGAAAATAATGTGCCAAACGTCAGGCCTACTGCCTGTATTACTATTCCCGGATAAGTTTTTTCAAAAAATGCAGAAATCCCGCCCAGTAAAACCCCTTCAAAAACTGCATAAATCGGCGCAGTAACCTGTGCCCATTCTTTTTTAAAAATAGTCAGTATTGCCATAATCACACTGCCGATCATTGCCGGCCAGAATAACGGCATTAATTTCTGAGGTTCACTCCATATCCAGGATGCACTAATCAAAATAATAAAAAGCAAGGCAAAACTCTTGTTCGTTGTCCCCTGAATTGTCATTACCTCCGTAGAACCATAACTTCCTACATTTGAAAATACATCACTTCTTAAAGCCGGATTGCTTGTGCGCATGGTTTATCTCTCCTTTCTTTTAAGTACTAAAAAAATTTGCATTATCGAGTAAAAGTTTTATTTTTCTCTTTTACCCTATAAATTGTCTACTTTTATTCTCTGCGTTTTGTCCTGATTTTGATATTTACACAGCCTCCTGCTTGAAAAATAACACCGCCAAGGGTGGGACAACTAATGAAAGAGAATAATATTTCCCTTGAGCAGGTAAAGGCGCAGCTTCCACTCCGCCTAAATTTCCTTGGCCGCTTCCGCCATATTCTTTGGCATCGCTATTTAAGATTTCTTTCCAAAATCCGCCTAACGGAATACCAATCTTATAATTATTACGTGGAACCGGTGTAAAATTGCATATAACTAAAACAGAATTCTTTCTTGTTTTATTAATCCTCAGAAAACTAATTACGCCTCTTTCCCAATCCTGGCAATCCACCCATTCAAATCCCTGACTATCAAAATCATTTTCATAAAGAGCTGGTTCGGTTTTATAAAAAAAGTTCAATTCCTTAACCCATCTTTGTAATTGAGCATGATTTTCGCACTCTAATAAATTCCACTCGAGACTATTCTCATGATTCCATTCTGAGCGCTGGCCAAACTCTTGCCCCATAAACAGCAGTTTCTTCCCGGGATGAGCATACATATATCCGAACAAAACCCTTAAATTAGCAAATTTTTGCCAATCATCTCCTGGCATTTTGTCGAGCAAAGACCCTTTACCGTATACTACCTCATCATGAGAAATTGACAAAAGAAAATTTTCTGTAAAAGCATAACATAAACTAAACGTCAACTGGTTGTGATAAAATTTTCGAAAAACAGGATCTTTGGAAAAATAATCCAGAGTATCATGCATCCAACCCATATTCCATTTTATCCCAAACCCCAGCCCTCCCATAAAAGTCGGCTGGGAAACCATTGGCCAGGAGGTAGATTCCTCCGCAATCATCTGTACATCCGGATAATTTTCATAAACTGTAAGGTTAAGTTTTTTTATGAAATTCACTGCCTCGATATTTTCTTTTCCTCCGTATTCATTCGGAATCCATTCCCCTGCTTTGCGGGAATAATCAAGATACAACATTGAAGCAACAGCATCTACGCGGATACCGTCGATATGATATTTATCTAACCAGAATAACGCGCTGCTGATTAAAAAACACTTTGTTTCATTTCTGTTGTAATTAAAAATATAGCTTTTCCAATCTGGGTGAAATCCTTTTCGGGGATCCGCATGTTCAAACAAATGCGATCCATCAAAATAAGCCAACCCGTGCCCGTCCGAAGGAAAATGCGATGGAACCCAGTCTAGGATAATCCCGAAACCTCTTTCATGCAAATATTCAATCAAGTACATTAAATCCTGAGGAATGCCGTATCGGCTGGTAGGAGCAAAATACCCGATTGTTTGATACCCCCAGGAGCCATAAAACGGGTGTTCCATAAGCGGCAGAAACTCTACATGCGTAAAGTTTAGATCATGCAAATACTGGGCTAGTTGTTCTGCAGATTGCCGATAATTCAAAAACTTTCCCGGCTCTGCCGGCTGCTTTTGCCGCCAGGAACCTAGATGCACTTCATAAATCGAAATCGGAGCGGACAAAGAGTTTTTTTGATAACGGTTTTTCATCCACAAAACATCTTTCCAGGCATATTCAAGATCCCAGACAATCGATGCAGTTTGAGGTGGAATTTCAGAATAAAAAGCAAAAGGATCTCTTTTTTCCGTGCGGTAATTATTATTTTTCGAAATAATACAATACTTATATAAATTTCCTTTCTGCACACCGGGAATAAATCCCTCCCAAATACCGGAACTATCCCACCGCGGTGCCAGAGGATGGGATTGATCATTCCATTCATTAAAATCTCCGATCACACTGACTTGTTTGGCATTCGGAGCCCAGAGCGCAAAACAAACCCCTTCCACGCCTTCATGATACATTAGGTGCGAACCTAACTTTTCATATAAACGGAAATGGCTTCCTTCCCGAAAAAGATAAATATCTTGTTCTGTTAATAAACTAATGTTATGTTTAATTATACCAATATCAGTCATATAACTAGTTTTGCTGGTTTTTACTTTTTAATTGCTTTTCTTATCTTAAAATTATTTAAAACCTGCTTGATTCCCCTTAAGGGAATAATTATCCAATCGAGTCTATTATTTAATTCATATCCTAATTCATATATTGCCTTATCTAAAAGATAAATCTGCAGGAGATTATTAAATTCAACATCGGTTTTAGGCAAAAATTCTGCCCTGCCTATTGTTTGAAAATATGACTTAACAAATATATTACTCACATATAAATACCAATCTTCTGCAGCTGATTCCAAAATAGCAACATCTTCGTCTCTGACTGATTTATTCAGGAATAAAGTCACATAAGCGGCATAATGGAAAGAGCGCAGCATACCCGCAATATCACGAATCGCTGACCTTTTCAGCCTTCTTTCGCTTAGCGGCCTGGCTGGCTCGCCTTCAAAATCAATAATAATAAAATCCTTACCCGTAAAAAGAACTTGCCCTAAATGATAATCCCCATGGATACGTATTTTTTTAGCAGAGTATTTTGTCTGCATGATTAATTTTAACCTCTGCATAATTTGTTTCTCAACAGATAATACTGATTTTGCTTCCTGCTGTAAACTTTCTGATAATTTGCTTAAATTTTGTTTTAACAGCCTAAAAACAAGTCGTTCCTGGCTTCCCATGGATTGAAAAACCGAACGCTGATACAGCAAAGAAAAAATCTCTGGTTTAAAATCAGGATTTTGCGCCTCTTCTGAGAGGTTGATGTGCATTTCCCCTGTACGCTGGCCTAATTTTTTAATCATTTCCAAATATATGCTGTCAATTAAGCTGTTTGTTTCAATAAATTTCAGCTTCTTGGCCTGTTGCGTGAAAACTTCTGCGGAAGCTTCTTTTTTAAGTTCCTTAGATTTAGATAATACAAGGTCAAAATAATTTTTAACATGGTCTAAAGTATATTTCCATGCGTCCGATTCACTCGGGATATAACTTTGCAATAAACATATCGACATTGGTTCATTAACATTGCGGCTGTTATATTCGATAGACCCGGCAAAATTAGGTATATTTTGAGAACTCTTTTTTTCTGTAAGATACTTCATGATTTCAATATCCGGGTTAATTCCAGACTCGAGTTTTCTGAATAATTTCATGAAGAATATGTTCGCATATAATATTGATGTATTACTTTGTTCTGCTTTAAGCAGTACCGAAGGTAACGGCATTTTTTGGTTCCCCAATAGCGCTTTTAATTTTTTGCCGGATTTCCCCACCAACACAGTCCCCTCACTCGCAACCCGTTTTTTCTTGATAATAATATCTAATAACATCTCATGCAAATATGGGTTATAAACCCCGTCATAAAGAAAACCTTCTTTTCGGTTAATAAACAGCCGACAGACAATGCCTTTATGAAAATGCTGTATTTGGACTTTATTCCCGTTTATAAAAACAAATGACAAAGGCAATAGGTATGTTTCCGGCATACCGCCTGCATAATTGACACTAATAAACAATAATTTAACAATGTCTTTTTTATGCTCAAGAGAAAGAATATCAGAAATTCTGATTGTCCGTATCGTCCGAGACTTTCCGCCAAACCAGCGGCACCCATGCAAGTATTGTGGTAATATTTCAACTTCCAATTTGCGTATATTTTCAAGATTAAATAACTCTTCCCATGATTTTTCCAATCTTATTTTCGGTGATTTCTGTAATGTTTCAGCAGAGGTTACCTCTTGTTTTTTTAATAAAAACCAAAAGTGGTTATGCGGTCCTAAAGTAATGGTATAAAGGTTGTCTTTGATCACCGAAAAATTATTCTGGCTAAACACTTCCTCGGGAACAAAACCACTATATTCTTTCAAATCCAGATCAACGGTTTGTGAAAACCGCGATAAATTAATTACAATCAACATGCTTTCATTTTTATATTCTCTAATAAAACTTAAAATCTTAGGATTTTCAGGGTATAAAAATTTGATATTCCCCTGGCTAAAGGCCTTAAATCTTTTACGCATAGCAATCACACGTTTCATCCACCATAAAAGTGATGAAAAGTTACTATCCTGTGTTTCCACATTAACAGTTTCGTAATGATATTCTGAGTCTATGATTACCGGTAAATATAACTGCTGGGGGTTGGCTTTTGAAAAACCCGCGTTTCGGTCTGGACTCCATTGCATTGGCGTGCGCACGCCATCGCGATCCCCCATAAATCTGTTATCACCCATACCAATTTCATCGCCATAATAAATTATCGGCGTACCCGGCAGAGAAAAAAGCAAGATGTTCATTAATTCAAATTTACGCCGGTTATTACTCAATAAAGGCAGTAATCTTCGCCTAATCCCTAAATTAATCTTGGAGCGTGCATCAGTCGCATATGCCCGATACATATAATCGCGTTCTTCATCTGTAACCATTTCTAATGTTAACTCATCATGGTTGCGCAAAAATATTGCCCATTGAGACAAACGGGGAATTTTAGGTGTCTGCTCCAGAATATCAATAATCGGAAACCGGTCTTCCATTTGAACACTCATGTACATTCGAGGCATAAGGGGAAAATGAAAAGCCATATGGCATTCATCCCCTGTTCCGAAATATTCAACCGCATCTTCAGGCCATTGGTTAGCTTCAGCCAGCAGCATACGATTCTTGAATTTACTGTCAACATGTTTTCTTAATTTTTTTAAAAAATTATGGGTTTCCGGTAAATTTTCACAGTTAGTCCCTTCGCGTTCAAAAAGATAAGGCACCGCATCCAGCCTCACTCCATCTACTCCCAGGGAAAACCAGAAATCAGTTACCCGGTATATTGCCTTCAAAACACTGGGGTTGTCAAAATTCAAATCCGGCTGATGGGAATAAAACCGATGCCAGTAATAAGCTTTGGCTTCTTCTGACCATGACCAATTAGATACTTCAAAATCTTTAAAAATAATCCGGGCATCTTTATATTTTACTGCATTATTACTCCACACATAATAATTACGATGATTTGAATTTGCTTTCGATTGCTTGGCCCGAATAAACCAGGGATGCTGGTCTGAAGTATGATTAATCACAAGTTCTGTAACCACTCTTAAGCCTCTTGCGTGAGCCGCTTTTAATAATTCTTTGAAATCTTTTAAAGTTCCGTATTGTGGATTAACACCATAATAATCAGCAATGTCATAACCGTCATCTTTTAAGGGCGAAGGATAAAAAGGCAATAACCAAATAACTGTTATCCCCAGATTTTTTAAATAATCCAATTTCTGAATCAATCCCTTAAAATCACCAATGCCATCGCCATTGCTGTCACAAAAGGTTTTAACATGCAATTGGTAAATTACCGCATCTTTATACCATAAGGGATTATTTTCAACACTAAAACGGGAACTACCCATAACTATTCCTTTCTTCACATAAAATAATCAAAATCTTGTTCGCGGCGTGTATGCCGTTTAATATTTATGATATGCGCCGGAGACCGCTGCGGATCTAATTCAATGTAACTTGTCGGCCCTTGCCAAATATATTTATCACCGCTTAAAAGATCATACGCTAAATATGACCGTTCTTTTTCAATCCCCAGTTCAGCCAGCGGCATTTGTAAATACCCGGTCTGAGTATGACGCGGATCAAGATTCACCACCACAAGAATAATATTTGAATAATCTGCGGTTGCCTTGTAATAACTTATTATAGAATCATTATTAACTTCACAAAATCTTATGTTTCGCGTAATTTGTAAAGCAGGATTTGTTTTGCGAATCTTATTGAGCCTGGCTAATACATCTTTTAAATGCCCGGTTTTATTCCAATCCCATTGTTTTATCTCATATTTTTCCGAGTTAAGATATTCTTCCCGGTTAGGAATTGCTTCGCAAACGCATAATTCAAACGCCGGCCCGTATATTCCGAAATTTGAAGAAAGGGTTGCCGCGAGAACCGCTCTGATAATAAAAGCCGGCCGGCCCCCATATTGCAAGTGTTCCGGCAGAATATCCGGAGTATTGGGCCAAAAATTTGGACGGAAATATTCCGCAACTTCTGTTTGGGTTAATTCTGTTAAATATTCAATAAATTCACGTTTTGTATTACGCCAGGTAAAATACGTATATGATTGGCTAAACCCTCCTTTTGCCAGACGATACATGATATTCGGACGGGTAAAAGCCTCGGCTAAAAATATTGTTTCCGGGTAATCACTTTTTATTTTTGAAATAAGCCAGTCCCAGAAGATAAATGGTTTTGTGTGCGGATTATCTACTCGGAAAACCCGTACTCCCTGCTTTATCCAGAACATGACAATACTTTTTAATTCTTCCCAAAGATCTTGGACATTGTCAGTTTCAAAATTAATTGGTAAAACATCTTCATATTTTTTGGGCGGATTCTCCGCATACTGGATCTGCCCATCGGGACGCCACTTAAACCAATGCGGATATTTCTGGACATAGGGATGATCCGGAGAACACTGATAAGCTAAATCTAAAGCCACTTCTAAATTATATTTTTTTACCTCATTAATAAAATGTTTAAACGATTGAATCGTCCCTAATTGAGGATGGATTGTTTTATGCCCTCCCTCCTTTGCCCCAATCGCCCAAGGACAACCCGGTTCATTTTCTTTACATTTAACAGAATTATTTGCACCTTTTCTGTTAGTTTTACCAATCGGATGAATCGGCGGAAGATAAATAATATCAAATCCCATGCGGGCAATTTCCGGGATTAATTTTTCACAATCTTTTAATGAACCGTGTTCCCCCGGCTGCGCACCCCAAGAACGCGGAAAAAACTCATACCAGCTGCTAAAAAGTGCTAATTTCCTCTCTACATGAACTCTCAATTCTTTATCATAGGTAACACTCTCTTTAATATTAAGATTTTTCTGCATTATATTTAATAACTCATCCTTCATCAGAATCAAGGTGAGAATATTAACATCTTCACTTGCCTTTAGCTGATTAGAATATGAATTAATAATTTTAAGTATTGATTTTTCTTTGATTCTTTTTTTTGTTTTCTCCAGAATCTGAATCCCTATTTTTAAATCTACAGCAATATCCTGTGCAGCATTAATCTTTTTCTTCAGATTATTGCGCCACGTACAAAATTCATCTATAAACCCGCGGATACTGTAATAATAATTTTCTTCCTTTTCTATAGTAAAAGACCCAACCCAGCGATCATTGCCTAAAGGCTTCATATAAACTTCCTGCCACCCCTTTTCCTTGACCGTACGATAAAGAAGCACAGCCACAATCTCCTCATGTCCATCCGCAAAGATATTTGCCCGGACAACAACACTTTCTCCGACTGTTCTTTTAATAGGAATCAATCCTGTATCGATTTCAGGGGAAACTTTTTCAATCATAACCCGTGAGAAAAAATTAACCTTTTTTTTAGGCCCATTTTTTTTATCCGCGGGAATATTAGTCCGTTTGGGCATACCTATCCTCCCTTTTATATAAATACAAAAAAATCAGCAATAATATAAATAACTTTTCACCTTTATTTTATTTTTACCAGCTCTTCCTGCCCATAAAAAATCCTAAAATAAATCCGATAAACATTAACAAAGGTAAAAGAATTATCCGGGACATACTTATTTTCCAGAATAAAAGCTGCACGGAAACAACCTGCGTATTTTGCAGCAAAATAATCAGTAATATCCCGCTGAATATCAGTATTGCAATAGTTTTAGGTTTCATTAAAACATCTCCTGATTATTATATCCATTTTTTTCTTTTAAAATAAACTAACAGCCCAAACCCCACAACCCCCATCAGGCCCAATAATGAAAAATATCCCCATTTCCATTTTAATTCCGGCATATATTCAAAATTCATACCGTAAATACCCGCGATAAATGTTAAGGGGATGAAGATTGCCGCGAATATGGTTAAGACTTTCATTATCTCATTCATACGGTTACTGACGCTGGATAAATAAATATCCAGAATTCCGGAAACCATATCGCGAAATGTTTCAATGGTATCTATAGCCTGGATTGTATGGTCATAAAGATCACGCAAAAATATTCTTGTGCCTTTTTTAATCAGCTTAGACTCGCCCCTCTCCAGACCGCTGACAACCTCACGTAAAGGCCACACTGATTTTCTTAAAAATATTATATCCTGTTTTTGATTGTGTATTGCTTGTAAAGTTTGCGGCGTAGGGTTGGTGATTAATTCTTCTTCCATACTTTCAATCTTATCACCCATTTTTTCTAGAATTGAAAAATAATTATCTACCACTGCGTCTAAAAGGCTATACGCAAGATAATCTGCTCCCATTTTCCTTATTCTTCCCTTATCTTTACGAATACGTTCACGGATAGGATCAAACACATCGCCTTCTCTTTCCTGGAAAGATATCACAAAATTATCGCCAAAAATCAAACTTACCTGTTCGGAAATTATTTCCTTTTTAACTTCATCAAACATCAGCATTTTTAAAACAACAAAAATATATTTATCTAAATCCTCGTATTTTGGACGCTGGCTGGTATTAACAATATCCTCAAGTGTTAACGTATGCATTTGGAAATTACTGCCAATTTTTTCAATTAAACTCATATCATGCAATCCGTTAACATTAATCCAGGTAATAGTCTGGGTATCTTTAAAAGGAAAAACTTCTTCTATATTAGCTATTTCTTTTTCTTGAAAATTTCTCTCATCATAATCAATAACTAAAATCCCTACTTTATCAATCATTTTTTCCCCTACATGCACCAGCTCACCGGGAATATGCCCAGCAGTTTTTGAAATTCTTTTTATAAACCTAACCATTACTGCCTCCCAAAAAATTGCCGATTTTAATTAAACTGCTTAATATTATACCAAATTATGTATAAAATAACATATTTTTCCTTATGCTCATTATCCCCGGACAGGAATGATTCAGGCAGGAGTTTATGTAAATTTGAACCTTATTCATTAACTAGCAAGTAGTTAAGAATTTAAGTTTTAAACCAAAATTGTGTTTTTAGACAAATCCTGACTAGTATCAGCATTACAGGCACCTCGATCAATACTCCTACAACAGTTGCCAATGATGCTCCGGACGATAAACCGAAAAGAATAGTTGATGTAGCAATGGCTACTTCAAAATGATTACTTGCACCGATTATCGCGCTGGGAGCTGCGTCTTCATAACTTAACTTTAATCTATTTGCCATCCAATACGTAATTGCAAATATCAAACAGGTTTGGATAAAAAGTGGTATCGCAATCCAAAGAATTGTCAACGGTTGAGCGAAAATAACCGCGCCTTTAAACGAGAACAAAAGCACCAAAGTAAAAAGTAAAGCGATAATTGAGATTGGAGACAAGATATACAGGAATTTTTCATTAAACCACTCGATACCTTTGCGGGAAACAATCCATTTTCTTGAAAAATAACCCGCCGCTAGCGGCAAGGCAACATAGATAGCAATGGATAATAACAGCGCTTCCCATGGTACCGGCATTTTGCCCACACCCAAGAGGAAACCGCCAAGAACGCCGTAAAGCAAAAGCATTGTAAGCGAGTTAATGGCAACCATAACAAGCGTATGACCATCGTTGCCTTTTGAAAGAAATCCCCAAACAAGAACCATAGCTGTGCATGGAGCAATCCCCAAGAGAATACATCCGGCAAAATAACTCCGCCAAAGAGGAACCTGCAGCATTTTTAATCCCTCATGTATAACAACTTTCCCTGCTCCGTGAATAGATCCAAGCGCCCAGTCCGCTCCGGGAGAAAGTTTCACAACGTCAACAGCGTCAACGCCAATCAAACCCTTAAATAAGAAACCCAGAAAAAATAAAGCAATCGCATACATGGTAAAAGGTTTAATTGCCCAGTTAACAAAAAGGGTCAACAAAACAGGTTTGGGAGATTTTCCCGCTTTAATAACTTCCGCGAAATCAATCTTCACCATAATCGGGTACATCATAAAGAATAAGCAAATAGCTATTGGGATCGAAACGACTGGCGCGCCGTTTACAAAAATGGAAAAACCATCAAGTGCCTTTGCTAATTGAGGAGCGATTTTTCCGATAAAAATTCCTAATCCAATACAAATGACAACCCATCCGGTAAGATATTTCTCAAAAAAACTTAATTGTCTTTCTTTATTAATAATATTATCCATTTAGTCTCCTTCTCTAAAATAACTTTAAAATATAAATTCCGGAGTAATAAAATCCGACAATAATAAAAATCACCCCAGTTATCCTGCGGGTATAAAATTCCAGCTTCGTGATCTTCTGAAACCAATGACTCATTGAAGTCACGCCTAACGCAATAGCGACAGCAAACGCCAGTACTGGAAGCCCTGTCCCGACACCGTAAATAAAAGGCAGCAAGGTTCCCGCTTTACTGTTAAGCGCCAAAGGGATCAGGCTTCCGAAGAATAACGCCGCTGAGACCGGACAAAATGCCAAAGCGAATATAACACCCAAAAGAAAAGCTCCCGGAGCACCTGACTCAACGAGTTTATTGTGATGTTTTTGAGACAATACTACACCGGGCAATTTTATGGTAATCACTTCCAATAAAAATAATCCGGTGATTATCAATAGGGGCCCTAATGCCTTCACCATGTATTTCTGTAAAAATTGCGCTACCTGCGGTACACTTAAAAGAGAACTTATAATGACCCAGCCAAGAACCGTATAAGCAACCATCCGGCCCAAGGTATAGGCCAGCCCGGAAATAAAAACTAACCCTGGACGGGTTATCTTTTTCGCCAGAAACGAAACTGCCGCAATATTTGTTGCCAAAGGGCAAGGGCTGATTGAAGTCAAAATCCCTAGCCACAGAGCCCAGCCAAAAACTAACAAAATTTCCATTATTTTATTTCCTTTAAAAACTGTTTTATTTCTTCGGTAACATAGGCAATAAATTTTTGCTGATCACGAGAAAGTTCCCAAATTTTATTCAGATTTTTTGATTTTATTTCCTTACCGCTATCCACAAGCGATAAAATTAGCGATTTTGTGTAAAGTTTATAATCTCGGGTAAAATGCTCATTTGCTTTTTCCTCTACGTTAACCGTTTTAAACTCGAGTTTGCCCAAAGCCAGGGCGTTTTTAAAATTCGTTTCAATTGCGGCTTTAGTATAATTTTCCATATTATTACAAGTAACACACCGAAATGATCCGTGGAAGTAATAAATAATAACCTTTTTTTTAATAATATCCTCTTGGCTTAAAGCAACCGAACTTATCATAAATAAAATTCCAAATAAAAAAATCAAATAAAATATTTTTTTCAAATTTTCTCCTATCTTTTTATTAACTAAGAAGTTTTTTTATTTCTTCTGTGCTCAGTAATTTACCCGCCGAAATAACTTTACCATTAATTGCTAATGCCGGCGTGATCATTACTCCATATTCAGTGATTCTATCAATATCTGTAATTTTTTCAATTTGAACTTGAATATTTAACTCCTGAGCTGCAGCTTGAGTATTCGCGGCAAGTTGTTTACATTTTGGGCACCCGACCCCTAATATTTCTATTTTTACCATTTTTATTCCTCATTTAACAAACATTCCGAATATCATCCCGCTCAATGCTGCTATAATCACAACCAAACTCACATAAATAACTGTTTTCTTTGTTCCGATAACACTTCGTATCACAAGCATATTTGGTAAACTTAATGCCGGACCGGCTAAAAGTAATGCCAACGCCGGGCCTTTTCCCATGCCTGCACCGATTAATCCCTGTAAGATTGGAACTTCGGTTAAAGTCGCAAAGTACATAAATGCACCGATAATTGATGCAAAAAAATTTGAAAAAATTGAATTTCCGCCCACAGCTTTGGCAATAATCCCCGCAGGAATAATTCCTGCCTCATTTGGACGGCCGAGTAAAAAACCGGCAATCAATACCCCTGCAAGTAATAAAGGCATGATTTGTTTAGCAAAAGTCCAAGTACTTCTTATCCAATCCTGAATTTCTTTTTTTTTAAACCATTTTAAGAGCGTAATTGTCATGATTGCGAAAAAAACCGCGGCTAAATACCACTTCAGGACAAATATTACTGCCCATATCCGGTTATCTGTGCTTTGCGGTTTTGCCCAATTAGCAAACACTAAAAAACCAACCATTGACGAAAAATAGAGAGCATTCTGAGTTAAGGTCCTTGATTCTTTAACGTTATCTATAATTAAATCGCTTTCTGTATTTCTTGTCTTTTCCTCTTTAATAAATATTAACTGCATTAAAAAACCAATAACCACACTAAAAATTACCGCTCCCAGTGCTCTAGCTAAACCCAGCTGCCAGCCAAGGATCCGCGCCGTCATAATAATCGCCAGAACATTTATTGCCGGGCCAGAATAAAGAAACGCAATTGCCGGCCCTAAACCAGCGCCTCTTTTATATATACCCGAAAATAACGGCAGTACAGTGCAAGAACAAACCGCGAGCATTGTCCCGGACACAGCTGCTACAGTATAGGCCAGAAATTTATTTGCCTTTGCGCCAAAATATTTGATTACCGATGCCTGAGAAATAAATACAGAGATGGCTCCGGCAATAAAAAACGCCGGCACAAGGCAAAGCAAAACATGTTCTCTAGCATACCATTGCACTAGCGCCAGAGATTCAAATATCGGATTTCTAAACGGTAAAAATTCTATTGGCAGAAAAAAACATCCTAAAAAAGCAATAACCATTATTAAAAATTTATTTTTTTCTTTCATCTGGTTTTCCTTTTTTTGCCGATAATATTGCAGCATCCGCCTTCAATCTTTATCGCCTTAATATTCACAAGGGCATCGGCAATTTTTTGATGCGCTGATTCTAAAATACGGGATATGGTTGAGCGATGCACCTTCATTTTTTTAGCAACTTGTTCCTGAGCTAAACCTTCTAAATGAGCGAGTCTAACCGCTTCAAACTCATCAATACTCATGACTACGCCTTCCAGTTTATTTACAGGTTTACACTCGGGACGAAAACACCGTTCGCCTGGCTCACATTTTACCCATCTGGTTTTTTTCGGTCTCATTTTTTCCTCAGTGACTTTATAGCTGCTTTTTTAGTTTTGCACATATGTGCATTATATTATAATCAACTAAAAATGTTCCGTCAATACAAAAGTTGTGTTTTTTTGCTTGGGATTATTCCGGCTCAACACAAATAAAATCACAGGTATTGTTTTTAATATCATTGGCGAGAAAATTTTGCGGCTCTTTTGTTAAGGCAAGATTAAGGTAAAAATTAAACTTTTCCCTATCCCCTTTTAATTTATAAACCTGCGCTAATCGCACATAAGCATCCGTGATATTCGGATCAGTGGCAATTGTTTTTTCCAAATACTTCTGCGCCTCATCAATATCTTGGCCGGAAATCCCTGGAGCCAGCAAGTAAAAACTGCCCAGTCCGTAATAAACTTCCGCAGAATCCGGCATTAAAGTCCTGGCTCTTTTTATATTTGTAAAAACCGGGGTGCCGTTCAAAAATTTAGATAACGGGCCTCCCCCATAAGCAATCATCCCCTTAGCCCCGGCAAATATTAAATAGGCTCGGGCTAAGGTATGTCTATCCGCATTCTGTTTTCCTTTACGAATCACAATTTCTGATAACCTTACGGCTTCTTTATAATCCTTTAAGTTAAATTTTATATAGGATAAACTGATATAGGCAGGAAAAAAGTCCGGACTTTGCCTGATTATCGCCGCAAGCATATTTTGGCTTTGTTCCATCTGGTATTCCCGGCGTAATACTTCGGCAATACCCCATTGCGCTTCTATTAATCCGGGTGATAATTCCTGCATTTTTTCAAATACTTTTTTAGCCTGCAAATGCTGGTATTCATTAAAATATACAATTCCCAAAACATATAAATATTCCAATGAATCTGGATTATCTTCTAAATTTTGCCGGGCACGATTTAAATCAAGATCGTCTGCCTGCGTATGCAGTATTTTCCAAGTCAGCCCAAAAGATGAATTAATTATTATAAATATCATCAGAGAGCTTATTATAAAAATTTTTATCTTCATGTTCTTATTTCCTCTTAAGACAAAAAAAGGAGCTAAGCTTGCCCCTTTTATTTACGAATTTTTACATACCTTTGTATTTGAACTTTTTCAAACATTATAAGATTACATGCTTTATTGTTTTATTATATATTTTTACTAATTCTAACGCAAGACAATAGATGCATCAGTGTTATTTACTCTATTTGGCCTAAGGTATATAATACATTTATGGCTAAATTAAAATTAGATTTGCATAATATTTTTAATCAAAAAAAATCTATCCAGTCAGAGCTGGAATTAATTATTAGGGAAGCTGTAAATGGAACCCCCACGGGCTAAAGCCCGTGGTTCCTGGGGTGGAATACTCAAGCGGCCTCCTTTTATCCGCGCCATAAATGGGCGCGGTTTTAGGCCGCGGATGTATAAAAAAATCCGGCTGATAGAAATAATCCCGGGCAAAGGCACCGGAGCTTTAAAAAAACACGTATTAAGGTTCTTAGCGCAAAAACATATTAAAAAACTTTACCACCGGATTGAAAAAGATTCTCATAATTTCGGCAGAATTTTTGTGCATTTTAGGTTTTAAACTTTTAAATTTTTTATTTAAAATATTCATTTCAATAGTTAAGATAATTATTGTCAGAATCATCGCAACCGTATTTGTCATCGGGAAACTAAACCAAACTCCATTAAGGCCGTAAAAATGTGACATAAAAAATATTATTGGTACAAAAATAAATATCTGACGCATAAGCCCGAGAAAAATTGCCTGAATCCCTTTACCTACAGACTGAAAATAACGCGCACTTAAAATGTGAATTGCTGTAAGCGGTGTTGTCAGCATTGATATTCTCAACACATAAGCGCTTAACTTAATCAGCAAATTGTCATTGCGGCAAAACAATTGGGTTATGGATTCCGCAAAAATCATCAAAAAAATCACTAATATTGAAGTTATTAAAAAAGTTACACTACAGGAAGAGCGAAAAACATCTTTTACTCTTTTAAAATTTTTAGCGCCATAATTATATCCGATCAGCGGCTGCATGCCCGCGGCCATCCCAAAAGTAAATAAATGGATTAAAGACATTACCGGAAAAGCAATTCCCATTGCCGCAATGTCAACTTCTGAACCAAAAATAAGTATTCTGGAATTTAAAATCCCCACCTGTATACTTGCGGCAAAATCCATCAAAGCCGGAGAAAGGCCTAAATAAATTATTCTTTTTACATTAATTAGTTTTAATTTCAAATTCTGAATTTTGATATGAATAATACCCTTTTTATTCATAACATAAATAACGCCCATAAAAACAACTGCTGCTTCGGAAATAATTGTGGCTAACGCTGCTCCGGTTGTACCCATTTTAAAAATAAAAATAAAAATCGGATCACATATTAAATTTATAATTGTTCCAGCAACAATCATCATTGTTGCATATAAAGGATTACCCTCGGACCGGATAAGAAAGGTAAAAGTAAAACCATAAAAGAAAAGAATCGTCCCCGAAAAAATAATCATCATATAACCGCGCGCATGCGGAATAATCTGTGGATTTATCGTAAAGAAGGAAATCAGATAATCAAAAAAGAATAACCCCAAAAAAGTAATTACTGTTCCAAAAATTGTCAGTAAAGTAAATGTATTCCCAAGTATTTCCTCAGCTTTATCGATTTTTTTCTTTCCTAAATAAATAGAAATTAACGATGATGAGCCGCTGCTAAAAAGCAGGCAAAACCCAAAGATAAACAGCATGATCGGGAAACAAAGCGTTACTCCGGCTAATCCTAATGCTCCCACGCCCCGGCCGATAAAAATCCGGTCTACAATATTGTACAACGCATGCAAGACTAAGCTAAAAATTGAAGGAATAGCAAATTTTGCTAATAATTTTAAAATGGGTTTTGTCCCCATATCTTGAGCAAGGTTATTCATGGTTAATAATGCTTTCTATTGTTTTTTATTAGATAAAAGGGTAAGATTTTACAAAAAATAAGATAAATTTCAAGCCTATTTTAAAATTATACCAATTATTGGTTAGAAGAAAGATTTACATTAATTATTTAATTCTTTGGCTGCTATTTCAACAATTAATTTTACCCCCTTAGCCAGGGATATCTCCAGTTTTACAAAATCTTTTTCTTTTATCACGCTGTTAGAAATTATTCTAAATCCTTTATCATTCTCAAGCCCCAGCATCTTAAATAAAAACTCCAGCACTTGAGTAATATTCTGCGTATCTAAAGATTGCTGCAAAGAAGAAAGCTTAACAAAAACAGTGCTTTGATCCTGGCTTAGTTCAACAGAAATATCTTTAACTAATTGTGTAATATTTTGTATATTATTAAAGGAAGCCTTTATTTTACCAACTATGTCTTTTTGTTCTAAAGCTTCTTTAATTATATTTTTTAATTCCAGCGCATCCCAGGGTTTGGAAATAAAACGAAAGATTTCACCCTCATTAATTGTTTTAACTAAACTATCAAAATCACTATAACCCGAGACCATGATCCGCATCGTATCTGGAAATTCTTTTTTAGCTATTCTCAAAACTTCAAATCCGTTCATTCCGGCCATTCTCTGGTCACAAAGAATTAAATCTATTTTTTTCCGGCGTAAAATGTCCAGGCCTTCTGCCCCGTTAGCAGCAGTAAAAATATTATACTCTTTTTCAAATATACGTTTAAATAAATGCAGTATATTTTCTTCATCATCTATACATAATAATGTATAAGTTTTGTCCATTTTAATTTATCCTATAAAAATTATTTCCGCTGCGAACACTCTTTCTTATCTGCTTTTTTGTTTAAAGAAAATACTATTTTTGTTTTTTTTGTGCCAAAAGCTTTTGCACCAATTCATCAATTTCTGATTGAGAAAGTTTTCTGTTTGGGTCATGGGGAGGCTTGATTTCATTTTTATTGTCTTTTTTTTTCACAAACACACCTTATTTTAAACTTTCTTAATTATGTCAAAATATAAATTTTCTACCACTTAAATGGAACCCCCACTAAAGCCCGTGGTTCCTGGGGTGGAATACTCAAGCGGCCTTCTTTTATCCGCGCCATAAATGGGCGCGGTTTTAGGCCGCGGATGTATAAGCAAAATAAAAGCGCCTAAATATTACCTTTGCAATAGACTATAATTATTAATGATATAATTTTACAATTTATTGAAAAATTATGCAAGGAAAAGAAATCTTTAAAGGCAGTAGCTAGAAGTACACTGCGTTTAATTCTTTGTTAATATAAAAAAGTAAGTAACCCCAAAATCGTCTGATTCAACAGAAAGAGCCGCAGGGCTAAACCCGCTATCATAAAACAACTTTACCACTTCATCCTTATTGCGGGGAATAAAAGACCAATTACAAAACCAGTCCGGCGCAATAGGCGCAAAAGTCTTTTCTTTATTCCTGTGAGTTACCAGCAATTTTCCCCCAGGAGCTAAAAGTTCATATAATTCTTTAAGTAAATCTGCCAGAATATCATTTTTTAAATAATCCATTAAATTTATACTATAAATTAAATCTTTTTTTCCGTAACAGTGGGCCGATGCTTTATCATTAATTAAATCCAAAACATCTTTTTTCACTAATTTAAATTCAATATTTTCCGGTAGCTCTTTTAAAGTTGAGTCCCGCAAAAATTTTAAAGCTTCGAGGTTAGAATCAAAACAAGTAAAAATAATGTGTTTTTTTGTTTTAATTTCAAACAGTAACTCTCTAATTTCCCGGCACGAACCACAATTGAGATTTAAAATATTAATCTGAGCCAGCGGGCTCACTTGGATAAAACTTTTAATTTTTTCCTTTAAATTATCCTTCCTCTGCCGTATGGCTACAGCATAAGGACTCTTTAAAAATACTTTATCAAAACAAAAACCAATATTACTAGATATCGGCTTATTCTCATAAATCATTTCATTAATTTCAAAATCCCTTTTGTATCCCGGTTCGCTTTCTAACGCTTTTTTCACAATTATGCTTTTATAAATCCAGGTTCCGGCTAGTGTTCTAAAGTTATCCTTAACTTTTTGTATCATTGTTTTATCCGAAATCAATTCTTCCAAACAATACCCTTTTAATAAAATTTTATCATTAATATGCTCTAATTCTTTTTCTTGGCCGGGAATATATTCTTGTTTTTTTAAAGTGGAACAAAAATCCGAGACTTCATTTATATAATCTAAAACATCTTGAGAAAAGAAATGAGATATTTCTTTTTTTTCTGATAAATTTATATCTTCATTTAAAAATTTGTCGATTTGAATTTTAATTAACTCTTTTCTTAAAAAATCTCTTTTTTCATTGCCGATATTTAAAAATTCTGCCCCGTATAAAGATGTATTTTTTGATTCATTTTTATTCCAAATAATCCGGGCTTTGGCTTTAAAAGTCCGGCGATTATTCGGCAAATGTATTTTTAAGGAAATATGGGAAAGAGGAATTTTTTCTGATTGCTTGCTTTTTGGGAATTGTTTAGCGTCTTTGAATTCTTCCGGTTTTTTAGATTTCTTCGATTTTTTAGATTTTTTAGATAGGCTAAAGCTTAATCCTGTTTCACTAAAATCAATTACACTCGCACTTATCTTATCGGAAAGATCAACTTTAAGACGAGTTTTTATCCGAGGGCACAATCTTTTTTCTTCACTGCTTAAAACCACCAGAAACCACCTTCTTTCATAAGTGGATAGCTTTTTATTTTTACAAGAAGATCTTATCTGCCCCCTTTCCTTTAGTTAATTATATCTGAATATGACGATAAACTCAAGGTCAAAACAAAATATTAATTTTATTTTAATAGCACAACGGCTTAAAGATTTTACCCTTAAGCCGTTGAAATTATTAATAGTTAACTTAATTTATTTTTTGCGGCCTGAGCCTCCCATTCCACCGCGGCTGCCACCTCTTTGCTGCTGTAATTGGCCTTGACCTTGGCCCGGACCTTTATCACGATTATAACCAGGTCCTCCAGGGCCTCTGCCTTGGCCTGGGCCTTGCCCTAGACCTCCTTGGCCATCACGTTTATCTTTAATATCCTCTCTGCGATCTCTGATATCTTCCCGTCTATCTTGACGGTCTTCACGCCGATCCATAACATCTTCTCTGCGATCGCGACGATCTTCACGACGGTCAAGGACATCTTCACGTCTATCCATTACATCTTCTGCTTTATCTTTGCGAATATTTTCACCTAATTTATTTATTTGTCTTTCTAGCCTGGCTTTCTCTGCTGGATCAGTTGTATTAGTCAGCTGCTCTTGAAGATTACTCATTTTATCCGCTTTAATTTTATCATCCCGGCGATCACGAATATCTTCTTGCCTATCTCTGATATCCTCCTGCTTATCCCAATAATCTTCTTTCCGGTCACGTATATCTTCTCTGTGATCCATTACGTCTTCACGGCGGTCACGGACATCTTCACGCTGATCGCGATAATCTTCACGCCGGTCTCTAAATTGTTCACGATGTTCTTGCCCGGCCTGTTTCTCTGTATCATCAACTTGACCGTCATTATTGCGGTCTAAACGGTTCTGAAATCTTTCTCTAACTCTTTCTCTTTCTTGTTCATCTATTTTTCCATTATTATTAGCATCTATTTTCTGCTTACGTTCTTGCCAGCGGTGCCTTTCTTTTGCATCTATTGCTCCGTCATCATTGCGGTCAATACGATCCTGCTTTGAACCCGGGCGAAAACTTCCAACACCTGTTCCAGCCTCACCTGTAGACTCTTGCGCAAAATTCAAACCGCAAAAAACAAAAATAAATGCTACCAAAAATACTCCTGCCCATAAAAATTTACTGCTTTTAAACATTTCGCCACCTCCTTAATTTATCCTTTTCCTGAACTTTGAACCCTTAAAAATTAAATATTAAATATTCAAATAATATATAATATTTTATATGTTTTATTTCACAAAATCAAAGTAAATTGCTAAAATCAAAGCCACAGCCGATAAAACAAAAATAAACAAATAATTAATTTGCTCCTTTTTAGAGCTCAGACTGCAAAGAATTTCACCTAAGAAATTATAATCGGAATCTTTTAGTTTTTCACGCGCATTAATTCTCTGGAAAATTTGTGTTTTTTCTATTCTTTTCGACCGGGAAATTATAATTTTAAATTTATAAACAAAAAACACCGTAAATCCAATTATCCCCACATACCAGGAAATTTTAGCATGCAAAGGATTGACATGAATTAATATTGTAATTAAGCGGATTGCTACAGTAGCAATTATGCCGATTAAGAAAAATATCCAGGAACTAAAAGAATCCTTACAATTTCTATAACTTGAGCAGGTTTTACATTGTTTTTTGTCCATTTAATTATCCTTATAATTTACCGTTATGAAATCCCGGGGGAACCTTTTCCCAAGGGTATCCCTGTGCAGCTTTTTCAACTCCCAAACAAAAAAGTTTTTTCATTCGATCCGGATCAAACATTTCCTTTCGCTCAAACACATAGTCAGAAGGGATATAAGCCAAATTAAAATCACCTTTTGAGTTTTCGGTAAAAATATAAAGCCGGTACAAATCTCCCAATCCTTGCGCATTGACCATTGTATCTACCGTGCGTTCTGTAATTGTACTCAGTTTATCCGGAATTTCTTTCCACACCGGGTTTAAATATCCGTTACGAATAATATATAATTGTAATTTTGTATGATAAATATCTATGCCTCTTTTATCAAAAGCATCTCTAAATCCTTGCAAAACACAAAAAAGAAAAAACACTTGTTTGGCTGTGCCTCCGTCAACATGCATTTCGTCATAACTTTTTCCCTCAACCTGAACATCGAAAAATACCGGAGGAAAAGCCACGGGAATAGCTGCCGAGGCTAAAATAACCTTACGAAATAATTTTAACGATTCTTTGTTTCCAAACGAGGCAATTCTGCCCATATCCCAAATCACTAGGCTTTGTGCATCTAAATTCGTTGTCCCGACATAAAGACGCCTGCCTTTGGCATGTTCTTTCGCAATTTCCGTTAATAACTCCAGATCAATATGTTTATCCAATAATCGCTTAAGCGGCCAGTTACTGGCAAAAGAATTACTGAAAAAAAGCGTGAATAAGCTTCTTTTCCGCATAATATCCCGGGTGGAAATAGAAGTATAAAGGCATTCAAGTTTTTCATCATATTCACTGCCCAAAAAAGCAAACGGAGCAATAATTGCTCCGGTACTAATACCGGTAACAACTTTAAAAACAGGCCGGGTTCCGTGTTCGGACCAGCCTTTTAAAACCCCGGCTCCATAAGCTCCGTCTGCAGAACCGCCGGAAATTGCCAGAACCGGATAAACTTTCACCCCATTTTCATCTTGTAAAAAATATTGGCCGGACTCCTGAACCATAGAAGTAACCATATCTTGATAAATCATTTCATTAGGGCCATCGGCAAAAATCCGGATATCTTCCATTCCATAAATTTGTGCTTTTTGATACAAATTAACCGGTATTGCGTGACGAAACCTGGCACATCCGGAGATAATAAAAATTATCACAAAAAAAACTGTTAAATTTTTAAAAAAAAGGCAGTTTCTGGACAATTGAACCTCTTTAATTATCATAATGTTCTTACCGACTTAACTTGAAAATACGTTAAAAATTTTTTAGCACGATTTGTTTCTTCTCTTGAATATTTTCTTCTTCTCAGCTTATTAATTAATTCTTTGTCTTCTGAATCTTTAATCTTTTCTAAATACAACCTCTTTCCTTTATATTCTTTTGTATTTTCTAAAAACAAGTAAACAGCATTCGGATTTTGTGTTAAATTTTTGTGTGTTAGTTTATTTGACATGATAAATGCACAAATTTTTTCATCAATAAAATGCGGCCGGGCATAAATAGCTGCATCAACTATACCTTTAGCACTAGCTGTACTTAAGATTCCGATCCCTTTCGTATTCTCAAAATAATCAAATAAATCCATAACTATCCCCCCATTATTAAACTCTAAATCCTAAATCTAAATACTAAACTCTATTTTAAAAAATGTAGTGTCTCAATGTAAAGTTTACAAATAACGGCTAAGGTTAAACGGTTACGATGTCCGCCGGAGAAGCAGCGAGACCTCGATATGCATTGTAGCGGGCCCGTATCGTCAATCGGTTATGGTGACGTATTTTTAATGTTTTGAACACGTTACCGTTGTGCGTTACCGAAACGGGCTTCGTTACCTTCACCTTTTACCGAATAATATAAATTTGTAAACACATCCTTGAGATTATACATAAAAAAATTAAAAAATATTTTCGTATTCAGCATAACCTTCTTTTACTAAATCTTCCCGCGGGATAAATCTTAAAGCTGCAGAATTAATGCAAAACCGCTCTCCCGTGGGTGCTGGACCATCATCAAACACATGGCCTAAATGTGAATCTGCCTTTTTGCTGCGAACTTCGATTCTTTGCATCAACAAACTGTTATCTGCTTTCTCAACTACATTATCCGGATTAAGCGGCCGGGTAAAACTTGGCCAGCCTGTGCTGGATTTGAATTTATCCTTTGAGCTAAACAATGGTTCTCCGGAAACAATGTCCACATAAATCCCCTCCTTTTCATTATCCCAAAATTCATTGTCAAAAGGCTTTTCTGTGGCGCACTCTTGGGTTACGGAATATTGCAAAGCAGTAAGCTTGGATTTAAGCTTTCCCTCTTTCGGTTTATTAAAATTTTTCACATTCTCTTGCCCTGCCTTGACTGCTTGATTTTTTTTTATGTAAGCTTCCCGGCCGGAACCTTGTTTATACATTTTATACTGTGCGGGATTTTTCTGGTAATAATTTTGATGGTACTCTTCCGCCGGATAAAAAATCATCGCGGGGATAATTTTTGTCGCAATCGGCTTATTGTATTTGCCGGAATTATCCAGTTTAGCTTTTGAAGCTTGAGCTTTGATTTTTTGCGCTTGATTATGATAGAAAATCGCCGTCTGATATTGAGAACCGCGGTCGCTAAATTGGCCTTGGGCATCCGTGGGATCAATTTGCTGCCAATAAATATCCAGCAAATCATGATAATCAACCTTTTGCGGATCATAAGTTATCTGGACTGCTTCCAAATAACCAGTTTGCCCGGTTGAAACTTTCTCATAAGTTGGGTTTGGCTGCTTGCCTCCGGTATAGCCCGGAACAACTTCCTTAACCCCGTCAATTTTTACATAAGGCGGCTCCATGCACCAGAAACATCCGCCGGCAAAAGTTGCTTTTTCAATTATTTCCTTAGCCGTTAAATCAGTCTGCATCAGACACACTCCTGTGATTAACAGAAATATAATAGTTTTTAACTTCATATCATTTATTCCAAACCTGCTGTAAATTAATAAACAGTTTTTGCGCAAAAAATAATTATAAATCCACACTCGCTATCCAATTACCGTGCAGATTACAAAGTTCAATAACCGTAAGCTTACCCGCTTCTGCTTTTAAATGCAACGCTGCAGCAGGATTAAGATTTTTTGGGGTTAAGATTACTCTTGATATGAATTTCTTATCTAAATAAAAATCTATATGCTGGATAGAATGTTCTTGAGTCATGGGATGTTTTATCTGTCCCATTTTAACATGCACATCATTACAGCCATCCGGAATCAGGCCGCATTTTTTTTCAACCACAATTACGGGAATATGTTTTTTCTCCAGCTCATTGAGGTTATTGCTATCCGCGGGCATTTTTATCACGTTTTCTTTTACAATGAATTCTGACTTCGGTGCCCCGCAAACAGGACACTTTTCCGGGGCATTTTCCCCTAATTCAATAAATCCGCAAACCTGACAAACTATTCCTTTCATAACTAACCTCCTGGTATAATCCTCACTCCTGGATTGGATTATCCCTGATTACCACGATTAACAATAGATTACGAAGATTAAACCATTAATCTTCTAACTTGATAACTCTTATTACCAAAGTTTATTAATAGTCCAACTTTATATCCTGATGCTTTTAGATAAGATAAAACCTGTGATTCAAATACAGCAGGGATATTACCGCTAAAAGCTTTCAGTTCTGTTACAATCTTGTCGGCGATGACTAAATCGAGCCTACATTTACCAATGTTTTTACCCTGAAAACAAACATCAAAACTTTTCTCATTTTGATACTTTAAACCCTGTTCTTTTAAAGTTATTTTTAATGGTTTATGGTATATACTTTCGTTAAATCCAGGACCAAGTTTACTATGCACATTATAAGCACAAGCGATTATTTTCTCAGTTGACGGATCCCTCTCTTTAATCACGGTAATCTCCCTATAAAATATTTTTAATCTACATAATCAAGACATCCTCCTTTTTTTCCATTGTAGGATGTCTTTTTTTTGAGTAATAAGTAGCCCCGCAATAGCGGGATTTCGCAAAAATTATATTAATGTTCCCAAAGAGTAACGGTCGTCAGTAAAAACTTATCTCAAAACTTTTTTTATGAATAAACAAAAATAGAGGTATTTATAATCATACCTCTATCTAATAAATATTGTAAAGCACTTATTTTTAGTATTTAAAAACTTAATTGCAGCTGAGTTCCTAACACATTGGCATCAATCCACTTATTTGAACTTTTTGTGCTCTCTAAAAGATAAAATATTTTAGCCTTTAAATTATCCATAATTTTACTGCTGATTCCGGCATAAATACGGTTGCGATTTAAGGCATGATCATCAAAATCATAAAATATCTCATCTTCAATATAAGGATTAATTGCAAAGTTTGTCATTTGCCAGGGGGATTTAATTGAAAATTTATTTCTGTAGCGATAGGAATTTGCGCCTCCTACTTTATCCCTGATTTCTAATCTGGCCCTATTGCTTAAATCAGAATCAAATGCTTTACCTTTAACAGTAGCATTCAAATGCGGCCGGTTTTCCTGTTCCCAAACCCCGTTTTTTTTCTCCATAACATAGCGGTAATTTATCCCGAAAATAAGCCAGTCATTTAGCCCGGAATAACTGATGCCTAAATCACTGTGGCGGTAATATAAATACGCGGCATCATCGCCAAAACGAAATTCTTCTTCAAAACTTATTTTAACATCCTTATTGATTTCCCCGTCAATACTCTCTGTATTCCAATATTGAAAATCTCTGTTATCAAAAGCAAATCCTGTTTTAACAAATAATCCCAAAGCAACTACGACAATTAAAACAAAAATTAATTTTTTAAACATTATTTATCTCTCCTTATCAAAATCAAAAATTTCCTGATCCAATTTTTATTTTAAACAATATTTTATTATTTAATTATTTTTTTTCTATCAGGAAAGAAATTGTAAAGGTTGCGCCTTTGCCTTGTTCACTCTCTACTTTAATTTGAGCATTATGGTTTTCAACAATCCGGTAACAAATCGATAATCCTAATCCCATACCGCCATCAGGAGCCTTAGTTGTATAAAAAGGATTAAAAATATAGGATATTTGACTTTGAGGAATACCGCCGCCTGTATCCTGAAAAACCACAATTAAATTTTGCTGATCTTCACTTAAAAACACTTTAATATTTATTTGTTTATCTCTACTCTTATTCAATAAAATAGCATCTTTGGCATTGGTGATTAAGTTTATAAATAATTGTTGTAATTGATTTGCATCCGCACTAATCATTGGTAAATTATCCATAATTTCTTTACGTACTTCTATCTCACTCCTTTTTAGCTGTGCCTCAAGCAGCATTAAAGCATTATCAATAGGATTTGTAATAATCAAATCTTTTAATTCAAATTCTGATTTTTTTGCAAAAAAACGTACATTTTTTATAATCGAATCCATTCTATCTGCCTGATAAATAATCTGCTCCAAATCATTGCGCAGCGGGCTATCTCCTGGCAAATCCATTAAGATTGTCTGTGTAAACCCTCTGATTCCGGTTAAAGGCTGGGCTAATTCATGGGAAATGCCTGCTGCCAACTGCCCCATTGCTGCCATTTTACCGGATTGAATCAATTCTTGTTGTACTTGTTTAAGATCAGCAAAAGCTTTTTTTAGCAGTTTTTCCGCTTTCTTTTTTTCAGTTATATCATGAGAAATAAATAAAATCTGATTTTTATTTAAAATATTGATTGTGCTCGAAAAATAACTCCATTGGCCGGATTTATGTTTTAAACGGAATTCTCTGACTTCTGAGAATTTTTCAATTCTTTTTTGAAAAAAAGCTTTTATTTTAAGCTTCAAATATTTTTTTAATAAAGGCATTGAATCCGTTATGTCCTGGGGATGCACAAGATCATATGCAGTTTTTTTCAATAATTCCCCGGAGGCATATCCTAATTTTTTTTCATAGGAGGGGCTTGCATATAAAAATTTTAACTTTAAATCAAAAGATACTATACAAATCAAATCATCTGTGTTTTCGGTGATTAATCGATATTTTTTTTCGCTTTCTAACAATGCTTTTTCCACCAGTTTTTGCTTTGTAATATCACGTGCCGCTCCGACTATCCCAATTACTCCATCATGCTCATCTTTAACCGGAGACTCATCAATCTCCAGAAAAATATTCTCTCCATCTTTCTTTTTAACTTCCAGAATGTAAACCGGCTGTCTTTGCCCTGTTTTTATTGCTTTTTCTGTATTTTTAATCCCGGCTTCATTTATCGGATTACCCGTGGTTAATTCTGTCCAGTTTATCTTCATTTCCTCGACGCTATATCCCATAATTTCTTGACACTGCGGACTGATATAGGTAAGAACATTATCCGGATCATGCATATAAAAAATTTCATTGCTATGCTCAACTATATTGCGCAGTTTTGTTTCACTGTTTCTCAATCTATTCTCTGCAGATTTAAGTTCAGTAATATCATTCAGAAAAGTTAAGAGAACCGGCTCCCCTTGCAAGCTAATTATATGCGCTGAAAATAACCCCTGGCGGATATCGCCAGATTTGGTTTTTATTTCTAATATATAATTTTTAACATTTAAATTCTGTTTGATTTTTTCTTTAATTTCTTCTCTTATTGCATAATTTTGAAATATCCCCAATTCTTTAGAAGTTTTTCCAATTACCTCAAACTTTTCATAGCCTAATACACTTAAAAACTCCTCATTTACATCAATAAATTTTCCTTTTTCCAAAGTGCTTAGCGCCATAAGCGCAACACTGGAATTGAAAATTTTAGAGAATTTTTCCTCACTCTCTTTTAAAATTTCATACACATCTTTATTTTTATCCATATATTCTGTATCTGACGTTTACCTCTAATTAAATTTAAAATATTCCTTTAATTATATTTTACTTTTATTTACACTAAAGAACAAGCTGAAATCATCATCCAACCTGTATCTGCTCACTTAACAGTTTGCCTTGGTAAGAGTTGCGTGCTTTTAATTCATTTTCTATATCTTTTATAACTTTTTGTTTATCATTTATCCAGGTTGGCCCGATGAGCACATTTTCCCGGGTATTAGAAACCAACCTCATAATTACATATTCTTTATTTAAATTTTCTAAAAAATCACAAACTAAATCCACATATTCTGTTTTTGATAAAAGTTTAAACTTTTCTTTTTTATAAATTTCTTCAAACTGAGTGTTTTTTAAAATATGAAAAATATGAAATTTTATACCGTTAATCGGCATTTGGCTGAGTTTTTTAGCGCTTTGCATCATGTCCGCCTTTGTTTCTCCAGGCAGGCCTAAAATTACATGCACAGCTATCTTAATATTTCTTTTTGCTGTTTGCTCAATTGCGCTTTGACTTTGGCTGAATGTATGCTGGCGGTTTATTAATTTAAGGCTTTTTTCGTGTATTGTCTGAACCCCATACTCGATCCAAACTTCATACTTATCTGTATAACTTTCAATCAAATCCAATTTTTCCGCATCAATACAATCCGGACGGGTAGAAATTGACAAACCAATAATTTCTGAAAATTCACGAATCACATCATAAACATTCTTTAATTGTAGAACATCTGCATGAGTATTAGAGGCATTTTGAAAATAAGCAAAAAATTTTTCTGCCTTAAACCTCTTGCGGTAATATTCCATGGAGGTAAGAATTTGGGTTTTAAGATTAACCTTTGTATCTTTAAAATTAGCAAAGCCGGCTTCATTACAAAAAAAACACCCTTTTGTTCCTTTACTTCCATCACGGTGCGGGCAACTAAACCCGGCATTTAAGCTGATTCGATGGACACGCGCTGAAAATTTCTGGCGTAAATAATTATTAAAAGAATAATAAGGCACATTTTCCATAATTTTTTATATTATATTAAATCCCGCTGGGTTATGATTTCATAAGCAAACACTGTTGCAGCCATACTCACATTCAAAGAAAGCTTTGCGCCCTGCATCGGAATAAATACTTGCAAATTTAAAATCTTTTGAATTTCTGATGATATTCCGGTTGTCTCAGCCCCCAGAACCAGGGCTAGAGGAAATTTTAATTTAGCTTTACTGATTTCTTTGGCTTTAAAATCAACCACTCCTCCGATAATAAAATAGCCTTTTTGTCCGGCAATTTTTATGGCAGCTAACAAATCCGAAGCTTTCGAAACCAAAACATGGTTTTCTCCGCCCTGGGCTACATGCATTACTGCTTCGGTAACAGAACAAGCTTCTTTTTCCGGAAGAATAATTGAAAAATTGCCAAAACAAGCCAGACTTCTGATAATTAACCCCAAGTTTTGCGGATCATTTATCCGGTCTAAAAAAACCAAAGTTGTCCTATTTTTTAATGCTTTATCCAGCAACAAATCATATTCTGTATATTTAAAATCATTAACCCGCGCAATAATTCCCTGGATATTTTTTGCCCGTTTCATCTGTTCGATCTGACGCACAGAAATATATTCGTAAGGAATTTTTTTAAGTTTTATTATTTTTTCTAAATCTTCAAAGTTAGAATTATCCTGCAGGAAAATTTTTTGTATGCTTCCAGGATTCTGCCTTAAGCGTTCCCGGATTGATTTTTTCCCGTACAAAAGCATATATTTCTTTACTTTATTTTTTACCATTTATTCTTTTCGATTAAATGCCAAATCAATAAATTTTTGAATTAATTTATTATAAGTAATTCCGGCTTTTTCCGCAGACTGGGCAATTTCATCATTTTTAGCTAAACACGGATTAGCATTAGCTTCTAAAATATAAACTCTCCCCTTAGGAGAAATTCTAATATCAAAGCGTGCATAAGCTTGTATATTTAAAACATGATACGCACGTTTGCAGGTCTCCGTTACTGTTTTTTCTAAACCTTCGGCTAATTTGCCGGCAAAAACATTTTTAATCCCCCATTTTTTCCGGTAATTATTATCCCATTTCGCTTTATATGTAGCAATCCGCGGTTCGTCTTCCTGTGTAATTGTGCCAAATTTCATTTCCCGCAAAGGCAGGACTTTAATTCTCCGCTGGCCTAAAACACTCACATAAAATTCCCGGCCTTCAATATACTCTTCGGCAATTGCATCCATTTTCATTTTTTCGTGTGTAAATTTAACCCGTTCAATCAAAGACGCCTCATTATCCACAACCGAAGCTAAAGAAATACCACGGGATGCTTCATCACATAAAGGTTTAACAACTAAAGGAAGTTTTAATTTTTTCGGCAGCCAGATCTTATGTTCACGGTGAAATGCATGAAACCGCGGGACTCTAATCCTGTGAAACCTTAATATTTTTTTATGTAATGCTTTATCATTACAAATAAGCAATGTTTTTGCCGAAGCTCCGGTATAAGGAATTTCGAGCATTTCCAGCAAAGCCACAAAATTTTTATCCAGAGATGACTTATTATCAAAAACTTCAGCCAGATTAAAAATTACATCCGGCGGATTTTCTTTTACTTCCTCAAGTAAAATATTTATATCACGGCAAATACCTAATACGCTAACTTTATGTCCATTAGCCAGAAGAGCTTCGTACACATTAGCCTCAGTATTCCAATCAATATCCTGAAATTCATCGATAAACTTATAGCCTCGAGGCTGCGGAACAGGTGTATCAAAAACAATTAATACGTTAAGTTTTTTCTTCATCTGCAATTTTTTTAGTAAATAAAATTATTAATCATTCCTGGTTAAAGATTTTATTGATTTGATCAATCAAAACCTGAGCATCAAACGGCTTTGTCACAAAGCCGGCTATGCCTTGGCGCTCAATTAATATTTTCAACTGCTGATTATCCGTTCCGGTCATAATAATCACCGGTACTTTTGGGATAATCTCTTTAATTTTATTCATAACCATAAGCACGGTAAGGCCGTCGGCTTCTGGCATCATTACATCTAAAAGCACTAAGTCCGGCTTTTCAAAAATTAGCTTACTCAGGCATTCTTTACCGCTATGAGCTACAATTGTTTCGAATTTATTTGCTCTTAGACGTGATTCCACTAACTTTGTCAAATTCTGATCATCATCTACCACTAATATTTTCTTGGCCATTTTTCCCCTCCTCAATAAGCCCGCGACAGCGGGCGAATTAATCTCGAACCCTTTTTGGGTAAGAGACCTTTAATTAAAATATAAGAAAAACCTTAAATAACTAATTCATCAATCTATCAATTTAGCAATCTAGCAATTTAACAGTTTAACAGTTTATCAATTTATCAATTTAACAATATAACAATATAACAATTTAACAATTTAACAATTTAACAATTTAACAATTTAACAGTTTAACAATTTAACAATTTAACAGTTTAATACTTCCTGTTCTTTTCTCCTCTTAACCTTCCGGTATACATATAATTCATCATTAAACTGGTAATATATGCCGTAATTTTTAAAATCATTATACTTTCCGTATCTTTAATAATTAAATCTAAATCCTTAGATCTTTTAATTAAGGTTTTAACCAATCCATCAACAATATATTTTTTCTCACCTGTCCAGGTTGAAACACTATTAATTATTTGTTCTCTATATTTGTGAATTACTTTGTAGGCTTTTATGTGTTTTTTGTCTTCTTCAGTATTTAAACAAAAAATTCGTTTTAAATTTGTATCGTGAAAATCAAGAAAATCTTCCGCATAGGTATGTTTTTTTTTCTTATAATAATTTGCTAATGTTGAGGTTAGTTTTGCCGCCTGCCAGAATTTTTTCCCTTTTTCAACCCAGGGGTCTTTATCTTTTATTTGCGCCATTAACTTATCTACATATTTAAGCTTTTGTAAAGCTCCCCAGCCCTTATATTGATTTTGCCAGTCAATATCCGGACAAAGCCAAACTGCAAACGTTTCGGCAAAATCTTCATCCGGATGGTACTGTGCATAATAATCTTCCAAATGCCTGACAAAATTCTTACTGTAGAGCCGGAAACGGTAAGTATCCTTATATTCCTGATCAAACGCACCAAAAAAATTTTGCCAGTTTGTTTTTTTGTACAACTTATAGGCATAATTTATAGCATGGCCTGTTTCGTGGCGCAATAACTGCATACACCAGGTTTTTGTCCCGCCTTCGACACTCAGCATCATTTGTTTTTCTAATTTCATCAAAGCCGGATGCGCCAGGAAAAAGGGAATACCCACAACCGGTTCGCCGTCCGGCGCAAGCCACTCATCCGCTAAATAACATTGCGGTTTGAATTTTATGCTTTTTGCCTGAAGTTCGTGATAAAGTTTATCCACACATTCCGCTAACCAACACTGATCTATGCTCAACGGTAAATCCCGAATCCTGGTTTTCAGCAAATCTACTTCGGGAACATTATCTAAATTTATTTTTTGTGCCATTATTTTTTCACTGTTGCTGTTTTTTCTATTAACTTCTACTGGGTCCAGAATCTGTTACCAAAATTTTCCGCGAGGAGGAATTACTTCTTCTTCCTCCTCTTCTTCCTCTTCTTCCTCTTCTTCTGTTTCCGTACCATGATAAGAACAGACCACTACTGTCTGATAACTAGGATGAGATGAAGCATATGACTCCCAGGCATAAACTCCGCCGTTAGGACAACTCGGCATTTTGCTTAAATATCCTTCATCCAATAATTCCTGAAAAGTATCAGCATGCTGTTTTGTGTGGGATAAATACATGGTCTCTGCATTTTGTATCACTGCCCGGTTCTCAACACAAACACTCCTTTCTGCCGTACGCCGTCCGGAGAGAACTGCTAAAAAAGAATTTGCGCCCAAAAGCACAATAATTGCTAAAACAACCATAATTTCAATAAAAGTAAATCCCTTATTATTCATCTTTATTCCTGAGGATCATTTAATCTGACAATAACCGGCGGAGAATTGATCACATTGCAATAAATTTCGGTAATCTCAGTATTATGTTCATACGGCGACGGGCAGGCATAAACTCTAACATCATCCCGTTCTTTAAAAATATACGCTTTTTTACTTACCGGGCAAATAAGTTCTTTATTTAAATATCTTCCTTTAACTAATTCATCCATTTCCTGCGGAAATTTTCCCTGATCTGCATAAAATAAATCTAAAGCTTTTCTTAAACGCCATAAATTAAGAAGGCAGCCGTCAATTTTAATATCAAACTCAGACCTTTCTCCCCTAGCCCAGGGCTGCGGTGTACGCAAAGGGCTGCTTCTACTAAATAATTTTCCGCACAAAGAAAAAACTAAGACCGTAATTATCATCAAGCCGACAATCAAAGATATTCTTCTTCCTTTTAAATTAACTGCTGATGATTTTTTTTGCTCGATTATTTCTTCCTGAGCTTCGGCTTGTTTTTTTGATTTAAAATCAGAAAATATATTTTTCAATTCCTGATCTATATTATGATCATTCATGTTTTTTTGGTTCTACCTTTTACTTTTCACCTTAATGATTTTTTTTATTTACGTTTTAAAAGCAGTTTGACCCGAGCTAACAACCTGACTCCGTCAAAAGGTTTGGCAATATAATCATCAGCTCCGGCATCTAATCCTTCAATCTCACTACTTGTATCTTTTTTAGCGGTAAGGAGAATAATCGGAATCCCCGCTGTTTTTAATTCAGACCGGATCCTGCGCGTTGCTTGAAATCCGTCCATAACCGGCATCATTACATCCATAATTAATAAATCCGGCGCTGTTCTCATACAGGCTTCAAAAGCTTCCTGGCCGTTTTCCGCTTCAATAATATCAAACCCTGCACTTTTTAAGCGCATACCCACAAGCTTACGAATATTTTTTTCATCATCTGTAACCAGAACCAGTGGTTTTTCCCGCAGAGGTTTTTGTTTAATAAGTTCTGTCTCAATCTGTTTCGGTTTTCCTTCTGGTTTTACTGCTGGTTTTACTTCTGGCTGGCCCTCAACTAAAGATTTTTCTTCAACCTGTTCTAAAACTGAAGTCTGCGTAACCTCTTCCAGAGTTGTTATCCCTAAAGCAACTTTCTCTATCCCCGCCTCAGCCAAACTCCTTAACCCGGAATTTTGCGCCATAAGCGCAATTTCTGTTTGGGTTGCATTTTCTGAAACAAGAGCTTTAATTTTTTTCGTAAATTCAAATAGTTCCACAATCGCTACGCGGCCTAAATATCCGCTAAAACTGCATTCCGCACACCCCTTACCGTGATAAAATTTAGAGATACTGTATTTTTTAATAAAATTGGCAAATTTTTCCTGTAATTTTTTATCCGGGTTATATCCTTCTTTACAATGCGGGCAAATAACCCGCACCAAACGCTGCGCAATAATCAAAACTACAGAAGAAGCAATTAAATATGGCTCAAGGCCAATATCCAGAAGGCGGCTGATTGAAGATACCGCGTCATTAGTGTGCAATGTGGAAAAAACCAGATGCCCGGTTAACGCAGCTTTAAACGCAACCTCTGCGGTCTCTGAGTCCCGGATTTCCCCGACTAAAATCACATCCGGGTCCTGGCGCAAGATACTACGCAGTCCGGCAGCAAAAGTAACATCTTTTTTCGGGTTAATCTGAATCTGGTTAATCCCTTCCATTAAATATTCAATCGGGTCTTCAACTGTAACAATATTTTTTGTCTCATTTTTTATATAAGCCAAGGCCGCATAAAGCGTGGATGTTTTCCCGGACCCTGTCGGCCCGGTAACTAACACCATTCCCTGCGGCCGGGTAAAAACTTCTTTCATTATTTCCAATTCATTCGGAGCAAAACCTAATGTATCTATTTTAATTTTGGCTTTTTGCGGGTCTAATACGCGAAATACAATTTTTTCTCCGTAATAAGCCGGGATAATGGAAATTCTCAAATCAATTTTCCGGTTATTATACATTATATCTGCCCGGCCGTCTTGCGGTTTTCTTGTCTCCGCAATATCAAGATTAGAAAGAATTTTTACACGGGCTGTAAATTGCGGATACATTTCACTGGGAATTTTCATAATATTTTTTAAATAACCGTCCACGCGGTAACGTACATCCACAAAATTTTCTTGCGGCTCAACATGAATATCCGTCGCCCGGTTACGGATAGCGTCGCTTAAAATAACTTTGACTAATCTGACCACCGGAGAACGTTCTAAATCAAATCTATTTGCATCAGTTATTTTGCCATCCGATGATTTATCATCCTTGATTACCTCTAAAGAAGAATCATCAACAATATTTTTTAATAAATCATAGAGCGAATCATCAATATGATAGTGTTTTTCAATCTGGGTGGCAATATCTGTTTTACTGGCCAATACCGGCTGAATCGGGAATTTAACTAATAACCTTAAATCATCTAAAGCCACAATGTCCTGGGGATTACTCATAGCCAGAAGCAAATTGTTATTTTCCGTACGGATGGGGAAAACTCCGTAACGCCTGGCTAAATCATAGGAAATTACTTTTATTGCATGATCATCTATTGTTTGGCCATTTAAGTTAATGATCGGCATTTTAAAAAAGCGCGATAAAACTTCCATCATTTTCTCTTCTGCAATAAATCCCATTTCTACTAATACATCTTGGATCGGGATTTTTGCACCGAGTTGACGCTGGCGCGCTTCTTGTAACTGAGCATCCGTAATAAGCTTTTCCTCAATTAAAACAGTTATTAATGTTTTAAACACAAGCTTCACCTTTTTAATTTAATATTTCTTTTATTTTTGCCAATAATTCTTCGGCACTAAAAGGCTTGGTCAAATAACCGCTAATTTCCTCTGTCTCTAAGAGACTTCTTATCTCTTCCCCGGCACAAGCACTTAAAATTAATACGGGTATTTTAGGAATTGATTCATCCCCTTCACTGGATTGCCTTAGTTCTTTTAGTGTAATCAAAGTGCTGTAACCATCCATTTCCGGCATCATTACATCGAGTAAAATTAAATCCGGTTTAGCCGCCATGATTTTTTCAATACATTCAACCCCGTTACTAGCAGTGATTACATCATAACCATTCGCTTTTAACCTGAACTCCATTAATTTAACTACATGCGCCTCATCATCAACAATGAGTATTTTTTTCCTACGGGAAGGGGCCGCAATCTCAGAAGAAAACTTATTAATAATTTTATCAATATCTTCTAATTCACAAGGCTTACTTAAATATTCATCTACACCAACGGATTTAGCAAAAAAATCCTGCATGCCGGAATATCCGGTTAAAATCACGGTTTTTGTCCTGATTTTATTTTCTTTGATAAACTTCACCAGCTCCATCCCGGTCATTTCCGGCATATTATGATCAATAAAAGCGACATCATAATTATTTTCTTTAATCATTTTTTTTGCCTGCAAACCATTCTCGGCAATCTCAATAGTGTGCCCCTTCCGCGTTAAGTAAGTATTTAACAAATCTGTAATTATTTTAGTATCATCGGCAACTAATATTTTCATAAGTTCACCTTTTTTTATCTGACAATTATTAATAAAGAATTATCATAACAAATATCTGACTAATTTTTTAAGTTGTGATAATTCCATGGGTTTGCCAATAACCGGAATAGCTTTTTTCTTAACATAATCACTTATCTTTTCAAACTCAATAGAATATCCGGAAACAATCATAATTGGGATATCTTTGGTTTTCATGTCTTCTTTAAGCCGGCCAATTACTTCATACCCGTTCATTTTAGGCATTTGCATGTCGAGGATAATTAAGTCCGGAATATTATTATCGATTACTTTAAAAACATCCTCACCGTTATTAACCGCATTCAGATTATTATATCCAATATTTTTTAGAGATTTTTGCATAAAAAATACAATGTCCATACTGTCATCGGCAATAAGAATTTTCTTTTTCAAGCGTTCTGATTTTTCGCTAACCATTGACCGGCAAGCTAGCGCAAAAAGTTCTTCGGCGTTGGATGCAGCTTTAGGAAAACTAGCCCAGCCGTAAGAAAAGTCCAGCTCCAGTTCATCATTAAATTTAAAAATCTCATTTTTTACAATCCTTTTTAAGCGTTCCTGCCAAGCAGCTGCATCATGCGAGGCAATATCAGCAATTAGAATAATCTGTCTTAATTCCAGAATCAGAAACGGTTCTACGGACCCGATTATTTGTTTAAGTTTGTAAAAAATTTCGTATAAAACTGTCGTAATTTTATTATCCCCCTCCTGTTTTATAATTTCCTCAGTCGGATTTAAAGACAAGACAAAAACAGCACACTCCCTTTCCTCTTTACTAGATTTATTAATTAATTGTCCCAGCGATTCCAAGACAAGCTGTTTTTGCGTAGTTTGTTTCGGCAGGGTAAAAATAAATTTTGTGCCTTTATTTATTTCGCTTTCTACCCAAATTTGGCCATGATGTAATTCAATTATTCCTTTACAAATTGCTAATCCCAAGCCAGTCCCTTTTTCTCCCGGTCCATATTGCCGGTCAAATTGTTTAAATTTATCAAAAACACTCACAATCTCATCCGGCGTTAATCCTTTGCCTGTATCAATAACCGCGCATTGGATCATTTCCCCCTGATCACTAACAGAAATTTCAATTTTCCCTTTTTGCGTAAATTTTAAGGCATTGCCCATAAGATTAGTCAGCACTTGGATTATTTTATCGCGGTCTGCATTGACCTCAATTTGATCGCCGGAAAAACTTGTGATCATTTCTATTTTTTTCTCTTTTAACCTTGGCGTAAAAGTATTTTGTACGCTTTTGATCACGCTAATCATGTCAAAATTATCTTTATATAATTCAACTTTTTGTGCCTCGAGCTTGGATATATCTAATAAATCATTAATGATTCTCATTAAACGGTCTACATCCTGTAAACAGATTAAAAGAAAATCTCTTTGCTCAGCTGTGGTCGGGCCTAATATTCCGTCTAAAATTTGAGAAACAACTTCCCGGATAGTAGTTAAAGGAGTCCTTAGTTCATGAGAAACAGTACTGATTAAATCATCCTTAAGCTGTTCATTTCTTTTACTTTCAGTAATATCTTTAATTACATGTATAATTTTAATCATTTCTTGTTTTTCATTTAGAATAGGCGTGACCGCTATTTCCACATATTTTTTTAAACGTGAATCATAGGTTTGAATAAATTCTTGTTTTTTGCTTTTTAATACTTTTTTATACGGGCAATTTTTTATGCATTCATTTGTTCCGTGAACAACTGTATGGCAAATTAATCCTCGACACTCCTCAACCCCAATATTATAAGCACGCGCAAAAGCCTGATTTACCATTAGCAAACGGCCTTCCTGATCCATAACCGAAACTATATCGGTTAAAGAATTAAATGTATTTTCTAAATTCTCCGCAAGCTGAATAATTTTGCCTTCTTCTCTTTTACGCTCGCTAATATCCTCAAAACATTCCACCACGCCAATAATCTGACCATTTTTATCCGTCAAAACCTCGGCTTTTTTAAATATTAAACAAAATTTTCCGTCTTTTCTTTTAATTATGCATTCTTTATTTTTTATCGGTGTTTTGATATCTTTAGCAAAAATCTGGCAGACTTTCTGACAGCTTTGCTCAATAAAAAAATCACATTTTTTCCCGATAGCTTCCTCTTTAGTATATTGAGTGATTGCTTCGGCTTGATTGTTCCAATGGGTAATAATTTTATTATTATTTAAACAATACACACCATAAGGCATAGTTTCAAACATTAATTCATAATATAAATTTTTATTTTCCATTTTTCTTTTGGCCCATTAATATTTTTTAAAAACTTAACGCTGTTTTAAACATAAAAATAAATTCATAACTCTAGTTTTATGAACCTGTTCTTAAAACAAGAAAATACATTAATATCTTCTTTTGCTAATACTTATTTTAAACTATGCAGTCTAAAACTTATTTTACAACACTTGATTTTTAAAAGCAAAACAAATATAATAAGGACCAAACATAAAATCTCAGGTCACAAGTTCCAAGCTGCAAGCAATAATTAATAAGCCTATTCGGATTCTGAATTATAAATTTTAGATCCTAGATATAGGAAAAAGCTGGATAAAAATACGCGAAAACCAAAACCGAAAAGGGAGTAAAACTATGTATAAAGTAGTATTGTTACGTCACGGCGAAAGTATTTGGAACAAGGAAAATAAATTCACCGGATGGACAGATGTTGATCTTTCTGAAAAAGGGCTGGAAGAAGCCAAACAAGCTGGTATTTTACTCAAAAACGAAGGATATACATTTGACATTGCGTTTACAAGTGTACTTAAACGAGCTATCCGCACCTTGTGGATTACCCTCGATGAAATGGATTTAATGTGGATTCCTGTACACCGCTCCTGGCGGCTTAACGAAAGACATTACGGTGCATTACAAGGATTGAACAAGGCAGAAACTGCAGTCAAATACGGAGATGAAAAAGTGCTAATCTGGCGCCGCAGTTATGAGACTCCGCCGCCAGGATTGGAAAAAGAAGATCCGCGCTGGCCAGGCCATGACCCCAGATACGGGGACATGAAAGAAAGAGAAATCCCGCAAACCGAGTGCCTTAAAGATACAGTTACCCGGTTTTTGCCTTACTGGCATGAAACTATTGCCCCGGCTATTCGGTCTGGAAATAATGTTTTAATTGCTGCACACGGTAACAGCCTGAGAGCATTAGTAAAATATTTAGATGATATTTCAGAAGATGAAATTGTAAAATTAAATATCCCGACCGGAGTTCCTCTGGTCTATGAGTTAGCTGAAAACCTCAAACCGATAAAGCATTATTATCTTGGGGATCAGGCAGCAATTCAAAAAGCAATGCAGGCTGTGGCTAATCAGGGAAAAGCAAAATAAATCAGATTCTAGGCCTTAGATACTGGATGCTAGTTAACAGAAAAAAGCGTTATCCTAAAAAGTTTAATAGTAACTAGCTGATGGCTGATAGCTCTTAGCAAAAGCAAAAAAAACAGATCGAAACCAAGCAACGAAGGACGAGAGACGAAAAAGCAAAAAAAACATAAACAGGCAGCAGTTAAAATTTAACTTGTTGCCTGTTTTCTTTTTATTATAATTTTTTAGTCTTTTGTCTCTGGTCTTTAGTCTGATAGATATTCACTCGCAATGTAGGAACTGCGTACATACGGCGCGCTTTCCACATGTTTAAAACCTAATTCCTGGGCTCTTATTTTATAAAAAACAAAATCTTTCGGCTTTATGTACTCAACTACAGGGTAATAGTTTTTCCCCGGGGATAAATACTGCCCGATACTGAGAAAATCACAACGGCTATTTTTTAAATCATCAAGCACAGTTAAAACCTCTTCTTTTCTCTCCCCTACTCCCAGCATAATGCCTGATTTTGTATAAATATAGGGATTAATTTCCTTGGCCAGTTTTAATATGCCCAAAGAGCGTTTATAGTTTGCCTGAGGCCGGATTTTTGGATATAAATCTGGTACAGTTTCCACATTGTGCGCAAAAATATCCGGACAGGCTTTGGTTACACTTTCAATAGCAGCATAATCAGCTTGAAAATCCGGCACTAACACTTCCACTTTAATATCCGGATTAATTTTACGGATTGCTTTAATTGTGCGCACAAACATCTCAGATCCCTGATCCTTTAAATCATCCCGCGTTACACTGGTAATTACTACATGCCTCAGGCCCATTTTTTTTACAGCCTGGGCCACATTATCCGGCTCGTTAAAATCAGGCACTAGCGGCTTTCCCGTATCAACCGCACAGAAATTACAATTTCTCGTACAAATACTACCTAATATTAAAAAAGTCGCAACTCTCTTCGAAAAACATTCCCCGATATTCGGGCATTGCGCTTGCTGGCAAACTGTATTCAGTTTTAGCCCTTTAAAAAGACGTTTCAATTCTTCACACCCTTTTAAATTAATTTTTTTATTCAGCCAGGACGGCCGGCGTATTTCCGATGTTTTTTCTATCATTTTCTCTAATTTTAGTCTGCCGATAATTGTTCCAATTTTTTGTATTATATTTTTCTTTTATCAGCCTATTCGTTAATTCTTTTTCAAAATCAGTCAGCTCTGCTTTATTTAATTCTAAAGAAAACATTTGTTTGAAATTATCAATTAAAGCACAGCGAAGCTGATCAAAATCAATATTTTTATTCAAAGCCTGCGATAACGAAATAATTTTATTTTCAAGATTAACAAATTTCTCTTTAAAAATAGATTTTATTTCTCCAAAATCTAAAGCTAAAGGAAGAGAACCGTGCTGAAAAATAAAATTTTTTTCTCTTTTTTGTGCATTGCCGCCAATTTTTTTATTATTTATTAAAATATCGAATTTTTCCCGGGTGGCAAAACAAAAATTAGATTCATCCCCGTGCGTATAATCTCCTTTTGTATCGGCAAAATAAGCACAAAGGCCCAGGCTTTTATAAGTATTGATAATAAATGCAGTTAATATTTTAAAACTTTTTCTTACGGAATCTCCTAAATCCAGATCATTTTTTGTGCAAACCAGGCTATAAGTAAGTTCCTGATCGTGAAAAATTGCTTCTCCGGCGCTGATGCGTCTTACATATTCGATTTGTTTTGCTTTGCATAAATCAAGATGCAAAACAGCCTGCGGATTTTGCCTTATTCCTAAAGATATGCTGGGTTTCTGCCAACTGTATATGCGTAATGTAGGCCGAATAAGGCCTTGCTTATAGGATTGAAATATCGCTTCATCAATAGCCATATTGGTATAAGCATTGCCAGGATCAGAAAGTATTAAACGCCACATAGCAAATTGGTAAACTGTTAAAGGGTTATACTGTTAAATTACGAAAAACTAATTATTTTGTTAATTTTGTATCTGTATAAGAGATAAGATGGTTTATTTCTACAGGCAGTTTATTTAACTCTTTGGTTATATATTCACATTGTTCTTTGGTCAGTAATTTTCTTTTCTCTGCTTTATTAATCCAGTCAAACGATTCCTTTAAAGAGCCAAAGCTGTAACGATAAAAATTAATTTTATCTTTTTTAAAATATCGGCCGAAACCTTCTGCTATATTTGCAGATATTGAATCAACCGATTCTACTAATTGCTGGCCAACAGTACGTTTAGCAAAATAATCCCATTTTGTTACAATATCCCAAATATAATTAGATAAACTGAAGGAAATTTTATAAGAACTAATGTCTTCCAATAATAAATACTTTTTCATATTGTCAGTTTAACAGTTTAGCAGTATAACAATTTAGCAATTTAACAATTTAACAGTATAACAATTTATTTTCGCCATCTCAGGTTTAAATCGCGTGCGGCTTTTGTTTCATCCAGCCTTTTCACCGGCATATTCTGCGGAGCATTTTTTAAAACTTGCGGATCTTCTTGAACCAGTTTTGCAGCAGTAATCATCACTGCAATAAAATTATCTAGAGTTTCTTTGGATTCTGTTTCTGTCGGCTCAATCATTAAGGCTTCTTTAACAATCAACGGGAAATATACTGTCGGAGGATGAATCCCCTGCGCAATCAGATATTTTGCAATATCTAAGGCACTGGTCCCCTTTTCTTTAGCTTTAGCTAAGGATAAAACAAATTCATGCATACAAATACGATCATAAGGAACATCAAAATATTTTTTTAAAAGCACGCGGACATAATTTGCATTAAGTACAGCCAGTTCTGCAACTTCGATTAATCCCGCAGCCCCGAGCATCATGATATAAGCATAACTTTTAAGGATAACGCTGAAATTACCGCAAAACGGCGCAATATAACCTAAGGATTTTGGGGCATTATAATTTAACGCATATGTTCCATCCGTGCGTTTAATAACCCGAGAAATTGGCAGATAAGGTTCCAGTTTTTTGTTTACTCCCACCGGACCCGCTCCCGGACCGCCGCCGCCATGAGGAGTAGCAAAAGTTTTATGCAGGTTTAAATGCACAATATCAAACCCTAAATCACCTGGCCGAGCCTTACCTAAAATCGCATTAAGATTAGCTCCATCATAGTAGACCAGTGCTCCTACTGCATGCGCAGCATCACAAATTTGTTTAATTTGGGGATTAAAAATCCCAAGCGTGTTGGGACAAGTTAACATTACTCCGGCAATATCTTTATTTAACTTACTTTTATACTCATCAAAATTCATACAGCCATTTTTATCAGTAGAAACAACAATAACTTCATAACCAGCTATTGCCGCACTTGCAGGATTAGTGCCATGCGATGAATCCGGAACAATAATATATTTACGTTTTTCATTATTAAAACGATGATATGCGGCAATGATCATTGCCCCGGTAAGTTCTCCGTGCGCCCCGGCTAAAGGCTGCATTGTAAAAGCACTCATCCCGGTAATTTCCGCTAAAACTTTTTCTGTTTTATAGACTACTTCTAAAGAACCTTGCGCTAACATCCCGCCGCCCCTTAATTGAGGCATTAAAGGATGCAAATTTATAAACCCATCCAGACTTGCAATTTTCTCTGTAAATTTAGGATTATACTTCATTGTACAAGACCCCAGCGGATAAAAATTTGTATCTACGGAAAAATTCATACGGGATAAATTAGTATAATGGCGTACAACATCTAATTCAGAAACTTCCGGCAAATCTGCACTTTCTGCTCTGGCATATTCTTTTGGGAATTTAAGATCTTTTTTTACCGTGCACTCAGGAAGCTTGAACCCGTTTGTCCCTTTTCGGCTTTTCTCAAATATTAATCGCATAATACTGCCTCTAAACTTTCTGCACACTTAATAATTTCTTCTTTTGTTCTTTTTTCCGTAACAGTTACTAAAAGATAATTCTGCATATTTTTATAAAATCTGCTTAAGGGAAACCCACAGGCAAACCCCTTATTAATCATTTTATTCACAACTTCACCGGCATTTTGCGGCAGTAATACAGTAAATTCATTGAAAGTCGGAGAACGTTTTTTTACTTCCACCCCAGGGATTTGACCAAAAATTTCCTTAGCAAATTCCGCTTTTTTGTAATTAATTTCCGCTAATTCTTTTAATCCTTGTTTGCCTAATAATGATAAATAAATAACTGCCCGCAAAGCACAAAGCGCTTCATTACTGCAAATATTAGAAGTCGCTTTTTCCCGGCGGATATGCTGTTCCCGTGCCTGAAGAGTTAAAACAAAACCGCGTTTACCATCTTCATCTACGGTTTCCCCGACAACTCTGCCCGGGATTTTACGTAAGTATTCTTTTTTTACAGCCATAAAGCCTAAATAAGGACCGCCAAAAGAAAGCGGCAAGCCTAAACTTTGTCCTTCGCCTGTAGCAATATCCACATCCATTTCCGCAGGGCTCTTAAGTAATCCTAAAGCAATCGGATATACCGATTGAATTAATAAAGCCCCTGCCGCATGTGCTTTTTTCACAATATCAGAATGGTCATCAATTACGCCAAAAAAATTAGGGTTTTGCACAATTACCGCTGCGGTTTTATCATCTAAATATTTATAGATTTCATCGCGGTAACTGTGTCCATGGACAACCTGAGTCTCGATAAACTCAACTGCCAAATTTTTTGTATAGCTATAAAGCATACTCCGGTAAACAAGATTTACGCCGCTATCCACAATTATTTTTCTGCGGCCGGTAATGCGTACTGCCATCATTGCGGCTTCATACAAAGCCGTGCCTCCATCATAAAGTGAAGCATTTGACGCGTCCAGTCCGGTTAATTGACAGATTACGCTTTGGTATTCATAAATAGCCTGTAACCATCCTTGTGAACATTCCGGCTGATAAGGGGTGTAAGCTGTATAAAATTCAGAACGGCCGGCTATTGCATCTACAGCCGCAGGAATATAATGGTCATAAAAACCTGCCCCTAAAAAATTAATGAGATTCGTGGCATTTTTTGCGGCCAGTTTTTTAAAATGTTCGATAACTTCAAACTCAGATTTACCTTCTGGTAAATTAAAAGACTGCGCTTTTAAATCATCCGGGATATCACAAAATAATTCATCAATTTTGGATACACCGATGGTTTTGAGCATTGATTTTATTTGTTCTTTAGTATGGGGAGTATATCCCATTATGAAAGCTCCTCTAAATATTTTAGATAATCAGCCGGTGTTATTAAATTATCTTTTTCTTTGTGATCAGAAACTTCAATAATTAGAAACCAACCCTTTTCATAAGGAGATTGATTAATTAATTCCGGCTGATTAACAACATCCTGATTTATTTCTCTAACTTTACCGGACAAAGGGGCATAAACATCTGATGCTGCTTTTACGGATTCAACTGTGGCGATTTGTTTTGACTGTACGCATTCTGCATTAATCTTAGGGAGTTCCACAAAAGTAATATCGCCTAACGAACCTTGAGCATAATCAGTTATGCCTATTTTAGCACGATTATTCTCAATTTTCACCCATTCATGCTCTTTGGTATACAATAAATCCTGGGGTACATTCATAAAATTCCTCCATAATTGTCCCGCTACAGCGGGATAATTATGCCTCGCCACTGTAGATTTCTTTGCGTTTACTTGGCGGGCAAGTTAAAATTCCAGCCATAAAAAATAAATCCAGAAAACTATTGTTAGCTCTCAAACATTTTATTCTTTTGCAGATACTGTCTCTTATTTATACATCCGCGGCCTAGAACCGCGCCCATTTATGGCGCGGATAAAAAAGGAGGTCGCTTGAGTATTCCACCCCAGGAACCACGGGCTTTAGCCTGTGAGGGTTCCATTCACACCGGAACACCGTTGGCGAGGCCTAACTTCGTTCGACGATTCGTGTTCGCTCTTGAGGCAATATTTGCTTTTTTAGCCTCAATCCGTGCCCGCTCACACTTCTCAACGTCCGGTTTTGAATAAATAAGCCATCAACTATCAGCTAGTTACTCTCTACTCAAATTCGGGCTGTTCCTTTTTTATAAAATGGTTTTTCTGTTATTTTTGCTTTAATTTCTATCTCTTTATCTTTTAATATAATTTCCGTTCCGGGTGTAATAAAATTTATATCTACATAGCCCATCCCAATACCGCAAGTTAAGCTGGGCGAAAAAGACCCGCTTGTAACAACTCCAATTTTTTTATCCCCAAAAAAAATATCATAATTATGCCGGGGTGCACGCCTTGATTCCGTAATAAAAAAAGTGAGTTTTTTAGTAATCCCCGCTGCTTTTTGCTTTGCTAAAGACTCTTTTCCGATAAAATCTTTACTAAAATCAAGCACTTTTTCAAATCCCGCTTCCAGCGGGGTTATGTTGATATCAATGTCTTGTGAATATAATGGATAGCCTGCTTCCAATCTTAAAGTATCTCGTGCTCCAAGCCCTGCTGGTTTAACCCTTTCATCTGACAAAAGAGTTTTCCACAATTCTGATATTTTATCATTACTGATATATAATTCATAGCCTAATTCACCTGTATATCCGGTGCGGCTAATGATTATATTTTCGTTTAATATATTAAAACGATCAAAATTATAATATTTTAAATTTTCAAATTTTTCTTTATCAATAAGCATCTTTAATACTGCTTTTGCTTGCGGACCCTGCAAATCTAATTTTCCGGTTATTTGTGAAATATCTTTCCACTCAGTATTTTTACTTAAATTCTTTCTTAAATGTTCTTTATCTGAATCTTTTGTTGCCGCATTAACAACCAACATGTATTCATTATCTTTAATCCGATAAACAAGTACATCATCAATAATCCCGCCAGCTTGATTTAACATAAAACCGTATTTACAGCTTTTGACCGGCATCTTTTGCGTATTAACTGTAACTATCTTTTCAAATGAAAGATCATCCGCAGGTACTTGTACAATAAACTCACCCATATGGCAAATATCAAAAATCGAACATTTTTTCCTCGTCCAATTATGCTCAGTAATAATTCCTTGGTATTGGATCGGCATCAGCCACCCGCCAAAACCCGCCATGCGTGCTTTAAGCTGCTTATGCTCTTCTAATAACCTTGTTACTTTCTCTTTCATTTTTTTATAATAATATCTAATAACTGCGCTTTATTTTTAAGATAGCTTCTTATATAATCGGACAAAATTATCCCGGCTTTTAACTGTGAGAACACCGCAAACTATTTATATATTATATCAAAATTCTCTGTTATACAAAACCATTTTTAACCTAATATTATCTTAAAAATTATCATAAATTTTAGAACCTTGAAAACAATTATTTTCCCTGCTCAACATCAAAGGAAAGAACTTGAATTATTGAACCCGGGAAAAAAGTAAGCTCAAGCGCAGCTCCTTCTAAAATCGTGCCTTGAGCTAAGACAGAAAAAGTTTCTTTGAATGATTCTTCACTAACTCCGGTAAGCATTCCCACCTTAATTCTCACTCGCGTTACAGCTACAGCTCCCTCTGCCTGAGCATGTTCAGATATCCCTTTTATAACCGGCTCAATCAAATGCGTTTCATGCATTATTTTTTTCTCCTGAGATTATTGGTTAATATTACAAATATTTCTTCTAATGTCTTTTTTACCTTGTCTGACATTTCTTCTCCTAAGCGGATATTTTCCGGCTGAACCCCGAGCATAAAAATATCCGCGTTTGTTTCCTTTTCTAGATATTCGATAAACATACTGGGTGAAATATCATGGGTCGTAAAACCGCTTTTGATTATATCGGATTTTCTTAAGATTGCATATGTCCCGGCTTCCGAATTTAGTTCCACAGCATCGACGATTAAAACAGTCTCCGGTTTTAACTTGGCAATCTTTCCAATATAATTCTCCGGAGCAGTACCCGCATCAATGCATACTGCATCCAGTCTTCCCTGGATTAATTCAATTAAAGCCGGACCAAATCCATCATCAGCACGCAGCAGATTGCCAATCCCAATAATAACGACTTTGCCTTTGAATTGAAATTTTAATCCCATCTGAGATTTCATCTATTAAAACTATTTTATGTTAGAAAAAAAATGGTTCTTTCTTGTTTAGTGTGGTAAAAGAACCTGATTACACAAATTAAAACAAGATTACACATATTCATTCTCTGTCCTAAGTAATCGCTGTAACCTGTTTTTAATCGTTGTAATCATGGGTGATTCTTATTTCTATCTAACTGCTTCACTTTTATTACCTTACAGAAACTATTCCACTTTAAATAAGAATGACCCAAAAAAATTAATAAATTTTTAAAAAATTTCATAATTTTATTCAAATATACTGTAAATTTAAGTCCTGTAATCTAAACAAGAATGGCCTTATTTTCTCATTTTGTCGTCAAAGTAGTTTGTCTGCGGCAGCGGGCACAAAGTATTTTCACTCTATCCGACCGCCCCTGGTCCGCTAAGGCACTCATAATATTCTCATCTACAATTCCCAGGCTTCTGAGGCGGGCAAGATACAATGTGGGGCTGGAAAAACTTAGTTCGCCTATTTTTTTGGTGATCCATTCTAAATGATCTTTACACGCGATAATCGAACCACACATCTCGCAAAGCTGCAATTCTTTTTCTATAGTCTCAAATGATTTCTTCCTATCAAAAAAAGCCAGTTCCCAATCGCGGGATAATTTAATTCCTTCATGCTCAGCAATACAAGCTGCTTCACATTCTCCGCAGAATATACACGTATCTGTATAATGAATCATTATTCTTTTTGGGGGTTGAACTTTTTCAGTTTCGTCTTTAAACCCCAGTGCTTCTGCCGGGCAAACCTGTACACAAGCTAAACATCCCACGCATTTCTCCTGATTATATTTCGGCTGTCCTCTAAAATTAGGATGCGGAATGTGCTCTTTTACCGGAAAATCAGACGTATACGGCCCTTTTATCAAGGCCTTAATTGCTTCAATTAATTCTCTAATCTTGGGTAACTTCATTATAATTCTTTCTTTTAACTTTCTTTCCCTTTTATCTATTTATTATGCTTCACCCTCTTTATCTTCCTTGTATCTATCAACCACACTGCATGGGGCAAGCTTACTGCCAGTTCGATGCGCTCCTCTGGCAATAGCATGCGCTGCAACCGGTGAAGTTAAAATAAGAAATATTATGGCTAAAAGAGACTTTAACCCGGCAGCACTGAACCCCATAATCAGAAATACACCAAAAAGCATACTGCATGTGCCCAAGGTAACACATTTTGTCGCAGCCTGCAGACGGTTATACACATCCGGAAGCCGTATTAACCCCAGACATCCAATACAATCAAAAGTAAGCCCAATCGCAATTAATCCTAATCCAATAGTATTATTCATCAAAATCTCTTCCTTCCAAATATTTAGAAAGCGCTAACGTGCTAATAAAACTTTGTAATGCCCAAGCAATCCCAATATCAATATACCATGACCTTCCTGTAGAAATAGTCAGCAAAGCACAAAGACCCACAATCATAATACCTAAAATATCTATTGCTACAATTCTATCTGCTCCGGTTGGGCCTTTATATATACGGAAAAGACATAAAAAGCAGGAAAGAACAATGATGTAGCAACCCCGGCCCAAGAAACCGATAAAAGGTAAATCCTGCTCAAAAATAAAGGTGAGAGGATAGCGAACCATTAAGAACAAAATTACCGCAAGAATAACTGCCCCTATTTTCCACTTTAATATTCTAATCTTTTCTGTTTCTTTCATATTTCCTCAATAAATAAAATTATCTTTTAATTTTTAATCGAAAATTTTTTCCAGTATTTTTTCAAACCGCGACACAATTGCCTTTGTGGCGTTTTTTGTATCAGTATCCGTTACGTTAATCCAGTGCACATATAAAATTCCGTTGTCTGCATCAATATCCACAGTCAATGTACCCGGGGTAAGCGTTATGGAATTAGCCAAAAATGTTAATGCCATATCTGATTTTAAATTGGTTTTTACCTTAACTATCCCGGGATTTATCGGTAATTTAGGATGTAAAACCCGATAAGCTACATCAAAATTCGCTTTTATGCATTCCCAGATAAATACCGGCAAATAATAGAATAGGAAATACCAGTAACGCAATGGCTGACGTAAACGATAAGGCCTCCTTATAAACAAATCTCCCGTTAAAGCTGCTACTATTCCGGCAACAAAAACCCCCACAATAATATGCTCAAGATCCGGCAGCCAATTTAAGAACAACCAGACAAAAAATGCAACTAAGAATAATACCAGTTTACTTTTCATTGATTACTGTATACCTTTCAAAATTAATTCCGCGTATTTTGCCCCTTGAAAAAGCATATCTGCCGCAGGCACTAAGAAAATTTGTTTAACCGCAGGCATAATTAAAATCCCGCTTACAGCACAAATAAGTGCTAACATGCACATGGAAAGCTGCATAAAAAACGGAACTTCTTTAATCCCTGCCCATTTTTTTCGTAAACTACCGTAAAAAGCATATTTCATAACTTTCATGAACGAAGCCAGGGTTAATATGCTTGCTAAAACCGCCCAGAATGCATAACCAAAACGTCCCGCCTCAACTGCGGCGATAATGATTATTAATTTACTCCAGAACCCGTTAAAAGGAGGTATCCCGGCAATAGACATCGCTGCGGTAAGACTGGTTGCGCCTGTAACCGGCATATTGGCAAAAAGTCCTCCCATTTTTTGTAAATTACGTGTACCTGTAGAATATTCAACTGCTCCGGAATTCAAAAACAGCAAAGATTTAAAAACAGAGTGATTGAAAAGGTGAAATAATCCTCCTAAAATACCTAGTGGTGTACCCAATCCAATCCCTAGGACAACATACCCTATCTGGCTAATCGAATGATAAGCCAAAAGACGTTTAAAATCCCACTGACCAATTGCCAGGAAAACACCCACAATCATAGAAAGCGCTCCCAGAAACATTAAGACTGAAGATATGCTTTGATTTATTCCGAGCACATTATATAATATCCGGCATAATGCATATACACCGAGAGATTTTATTAAAACTCCAGAAAGCATTGCGGATATTGGAGCCGGTGCAGATGGATGCGCATCCGGCAGCCAGGCATGAAAAGGTACAAGTGCGGCTTTGAGCCCAAATCCCATAATAAACAGTACACTGACTAAAAGGGTAACTTTGTCTATTCCCTTTTGAGCAAGAACAACAGCCATATCTGCCATATTCAAGGTTGAAGTATAACTATATAAAAAAGCAATACCCAGAAGTATAAACAACGATCCTATGGTTCCCATTATTGCATATTTGAACGCAGCTTCAAGTTCATGCCGTTCTGTCCCAAAAGCAACCAGAGCATAGCTGGCCACAGAAGCAATTTCTAAAAACACAAAAAGATTAAATAGATCACCTGTTACCACCACTCCGTTCATTCCCGCGACCATCAGCAGAAACAGTGTATAAAACTTCCACTTAGCAGTAAACCGCTCCATATAATTTACTGAATAAAGGGTGACACAAAATGCAATCAAATTTACAGTAACAAGCATAAACGCAGTCAATCCATCCAGCACAAGGCCTATTCCTAATGGCGGGTTCCAACCACCCACACTGTATGTCATTACTCCGGTTGTATTAAAAAACTGTACACTTAATAACGATAACCCACATAACAGGAACGAACTTAAAACTCCAATAAAATCCGCAACTCCATAAATCTTTTTTCCTAATAACGAAATAATAAACGCACTGGCCAGCGGAATAATTACAAAGAGTGGTATTATATTTAAATGTGTGATCATCCTCTTAATTCCCTAATTTTTGTAATATTAAACGTTCCGTATTTTTCATAAATCCTCATCGCAATAGCCACAAGTAATGCTGTTGTTGCCAGGCCGATAACAATTGCCGTCAGGACTAAAGCCTGCGGCAAGGGATCTACCATATTATTAATAACTTTGTCTGGTAATAAAATCGGAACTTGCCCCTGTTTGCGATAAGCAATAAGAATAAAAAATAAATTAATCGCATATTCGCAAATAATTGTTCCAATAATAATTTTAATAATATTGCGCTTTCTTAAAACACAATAAAGTCCGACACAAAAAAGCATAAGACAAAGTAAATAAACGATCATTTTTCATCTTCCTTTTTAATTATTTTCAAAAGTACTAAAGCGACAAAGATTAAAAAAAGCCCTGCCCCAACTTTAAGGCTTATCGCAATATTGCACAGAGGAATAATGCCAGCGCTGAACAATTTAAACGGTTCTCCCTTCGGTGCAAAATTAAGGAAAAAATATCCGGCTCTAAATCCGAGCAGCGCAATACCTAAAAATAACAATGCACCCACACTTTCAAAAAAAGATGCCCAGGTTAAAGATAAACGTTTAAACGCCTCTTCTTTTCCATAAGCAAGCATCAGATGAATAAAAGACAACGCAATAATTACTCCTCCGGCAAACCCGCCTCCCGGAGAAACATGTCCGTGAGAAATTATATAAACGCCATAGAGAAATATGAGCCCAACAGTTAAACGGGTAACGGTTTTGACAATCAATGACATTCCCTTAGTATGTTCTTTACTCATCTTCTTTTCCTGTTTGTATTGTCTCTTTTTTCCTGCCCACACTGCGGACAATTGTTAGTACCCCAATCACGGCTGTAAATAATATCGTTGCTTCCGCTAAAGTATCAAAAGCCCTAAAATCAAGGATAACAGAGCTGACAATATTTGCTGCCCCTGTTTTTATTAATCCGTATTCCAAGTATGCATTTCCCACCCTCATTATCGGATCGCCAAACATTGGCATTTTCTGAAAACATTTTACCGCAATTAATAAAAATATGGTGATAAATGAACCGGTAATTAAAGTATTAAAAAACCAGCGCCCACTAGTTGAAAAAGGAAGATCTTTTTTTAAGGTTGCCCTGATCAAAATAATTAGACATAATATTTCAACCACTAGCTGGGTAATCGCAACATCCGGCGCTTGCAGGATAAGAAAAACAATAGAAAGCCCCAGCCCTACCGCACCTACAGCAATCACGGAAGAAAGAAGATCTTTAATCTCCACCGCGATTATTGCCCCGATGATCATAAAAATTAACAAAATAGAAAGTCCGATCATATCTCTACCTCAGGATTAAAACATAAAATAAACCTAGCATGCCTAAAAGACACCAGGCTAGATAAGAAGAAAGAATGCCATTATGTATCTTTCTTAATACCGCGTTAAAATTAAACGTCAGCTTTGCCCCTAGATCATAAATATCAAAGAATTTTTTTCCAGCCATTTTATAAATTTTCTTTAAAAAACCGATGTCTGAGATCGTGTTATAAAACTCTGTTCCAGAAACTCTTATCTGGGGATATTTTTTCTCATCCTCTCCCTCACCGCCTAAAAAAGCATCTGCTTCTCTTGTTTTTAACGCCGTACCAAATAAATATATTACAAACCCGATCAGTACACCGCTAATCAAAAATATCGCAGCCAGGTTTGTATTCCAAATGCCCGAAAAAGATATAACTGTCGGTAAACTCGGTAAAATAAACAAAGCCAGCGGTACTTTATATGCCCAAACACCAAAAATAACACATAAAACCGCAAGACATACCTGCGGAATGAGCATCCAAAGAGAGGTTTCCTTTGCCCCTTTAGCGCTGCTGAGTTTTTTAGACGGCTGGCCCAGAAATACAGCGTGCAGTAATTTCATAAAACTTGCCAGTGTCAAGGCGCTACCAAACATTGCCGCAACCAGCCAGATAATCCAAAGCCACTGGCCTTTTTCAGCTGTATTTAAAATCCCCTGATAAATCATCCATTTGGAAAAAAAACCGTTAAACGGAGGAACACCGGAAATAGCAAAAGAAGCAATCAAAAATGCGATAAAGGTAATTGGCATAACCTTTGCCAAACCTCCCAGATTATCTAAATCTGTAGTCCCTGCTTTTTTCTCTACTGCACCCGCAGATAAAAATAAACATGATTTATAGATTGCATTATTGAGCATATGAAATAACCCGCCGGCAATACCAATAAGTGTACCTGTGCCAATACCTAAGACCATATAGCCAACCTGGCTTACGGCATGATACCCGAGAAGCCTTTTTAAATCATGCTGTACTAATGCCATCATCACCGCTGCAACAATTGTAAAACTTCCCAATGCCATTAAAAGTGTGTTCATTTCTGCATTCATGACAAACATTTCACGGCAAAGCCGCAAAAGAAAATATACTCCCAAAAGCTTATCCAAAGAAGCCGGCAAAAATGCCGTAACCGGAGTCGGGGCATCTTCTGCTGTATCCGGCACCCAGGTATGAAACGGCATTGCTCCCGCTTTGGCAAAAGCCCCAGCAATAAGACATAAAAACGCTACTACCGCGCTTTTTGTATTAAATGATATTACTATATCACTCATGCGCAATGTGCTGGTTATCCGCCAGATCAAGGCTAAACCTAAAAGCATCAGGGCATCTGTACCGCCGATAATAATAAAAGCTTTTTTAGCAGTATAGGATGTTTGTTTTCCTTTGCCAAAATTAATCAATAAGTATAAAAGTAATCCCAGAAATCCCCACAACACAATAAATAAAACTAGATTATTCGCAAAAACAACTCCGAGTGAAGCAGCAAATGTTAAGATTATACAGGTGTAATAAAGCAATACTCCTTTTCTCTTTTTCATATACCCGAAAGAATAAATAATTGTCAGTAAAGAAAAGAGTCCGATAAATATTCCTATAAATATTGACAGTTTATCAAACCGAAAAAGCGAAGCATATTGGCCTAAGAATTGATTTATCACTTAACACCCATTTTCTTTTTTAACTTTTGGGTTTTTTCCTGGGAAAGCCGGATTAAATCTTCCCCGTTATAAAGCTTCTTTCCCTTTATATTACGCACAGCCATTCTTTCTGTACAGCAATAACACGGATCAATCGCGGCAAGAATTATCGTTGTATCCGCCAGCGTCTCTCCCACAACCGTTGCTTTATAAGTCGGTAAATTCATAAATGTCGGCGCTCGCACCTTATGCCGAATAGGACGGTTAGTCCCATCGCTTCTAACATAATGAAATGTTTCGCCTCGGGGCGCTTCAATATGTCCGATACCTTCTCCTGGGGGTATACTTTTAATCTTAGCATCAATTTCACCCTGAGGTAAATTATTTAAGCACCATTTTATAATTTTTATAGATTCAAATGTTTCTAACACTCT
>JBDRJV010000003.1:0-21331 GCA_043814605.1 Candidatus Omnitrophota bacterium
ATGACTAAATCGAGCCTACATTTACCAATGTTTTTACCTTGAAAACAAACATCAAAACTTTTCTCAGTTTGATACTTTAAACCTTGTTCTTTTAAGGTTATTTTTAATGCCTTATGGTATATACTTTCGCTAAATCCAGGACCAAGTTTACTATGCACATTATAAGCACAAGCGATTATTTTCTCAGTTAACGGATCCCTCTCCTTAATCACGGTAATCTCCTTATAAAATATCTTTAATCTATATAATCAAGACATCCTCCTTTTTTTTCATTATAGAATGTCTTTAAATGAGCACGTTATTTACGAAGCGCAGCGCTCATAAGTGACTATGCGAATTTATCCTGAAATTTATAATTAAAATTTTTGAAAATTTTCAAATGCTTAAGTTGCGGGCGAATAAAAAATAAAAATACCGCTTGCCCAGATTTACAGTATCTATTTTACATTAAAACACTTATTTTTCCAAACAATAAAACCCGTTCATTTATTAATCATAAGATCTTTTCCGCCGGCGCAGCAATTGATTTAATCGCTTTTTCAATTTTTCTTTCGATCCCTCTCTCGATAAATCCCGGAAGCATTTCTTTTACTTTTTGCTTAAAATCGGACTCAAGCCATTTAAAATTAATTGAATTGTACAGGCCCGACAATTGAAATTTAAAAGTAAATTTATCTATATCCGCACTAATTAAAGAAAGCAAGAGCTGAAATTTAGCAGAAGTCGCAAGTAATTGACGCGGTAAGGTTAAAGAAATACGGCTAGAAATAAATTCATTTTGATTTAAATTAAACTCTGCTCTGAGAAAAATTTTTTCTGATTCCAGTCTTACTTCATTAAATAGTGAATTTTGATCGCTGATCTTAAATTCTGTATAAATATTGTTAAAGTCAATCTTTTCTAAATCCGGAATTTTAAAAAATTCAGATAACCAAACAAAAAAACTCACATTATTTAAATAGCCATTTTTAATTGCTATTGCCCCTTTTAACCGATATGCCGGATAATTGGTATAACTTAAGTTACCATTGAAATTACCATAAATGCGTCCGGGGAGTTTTGCCGGCAACCTCTGGTATTCTCCAAATAAAGAAAACAGGATAGAATCTAATTCGTTTGCACTGACATCGCTCACCTTTAAATCAGAACTTATTTTTAGAGGCTGATATGCTAAATTGATTAACCCGTATCCGCTAATTTTCCCGTCAAAAATTTGGGAATTAAATTTAATAAATTTAATGTCTTTATTTTGAAAATTTAATATTGAATCACAGTTTTTTAATAAAAAACTGTGATTATTTTTTCCCCAATTATAGAGAATAGTTAACTTTTCAATAAAAAGTTTAAACCTCTCCTCTGTGGAAAGACCCAAAACCGCTTTATGAAAATTCATCCGGAAATTTTGTTCGATTATTTTTTTATTTGCAATTCTAGAAAATGCCGCTTCTAAATCGCCGCTGAATTTATTTTCTTTTATTTTACAATTAAGTAAAAAATTCAGCCGCTGGGGATTTTCTTTGCGTAAAGTATCCTTCTGATCAGGAAAAGTTGAAACGTTAACATTAAAAGCAGTTTCCGGTTCGAAACTAATCTCTCCGGTTAAATTAACCGGAATGTTTTGCACAAAACAGTTTAATTTTTCTAAAACAGCTTTTTTAGAAGTAAATTTTATCTGGCAATCAATATCCACAATATCTACCCCGCCGGTACCAATGCCTAATTTTTGAGGAATACGTTGATATAAAATTAGCTGTTTTATTTTTTTAACTATCTCTGCTTTGGATGACTTATTTATTAATGTTTTATCAAAAAAATTTTCAAGTGTAGAATATCCTTTAAGCTCAAGCATGCTTCTTTTTAACTGCCCTCTGAGTCTGGCGTTAAGACCTGAGTATTCAATATAAATATTATCAATAATCGCACCTTCCGGAACAATCAACCCTTGAAATTGATATATTAAAGCCGGAGTATCTATATTTTCTAACTGTAGTTTTTCGCTAAAAATTTCCTCATTAATTTTACAAATTTTTATCTGCCCGGAGCTTTCCACATGCTGCTGTTTACCCACCTGAATTTTTAAATTCATAATTATTGCATTAATTTTGTTTCCGACACGCTTTTTTACTAACAATGCGTCTTCAATAATAATTTTTAAAGGTCTGCCTCGAGACAGAATATTGATAAATTCTACAATTTTTTGAATATTTTCTTTTAAAAATAACGGATACTGATCAGCATCAATTTTAGGCTTCGTAAAATAAATTTTATTAATTACTAGGTTTTTATTATTTAAAAACTCTTTTATCGAAAATGCTAACATTATCCGTTGAATTGATAGGGGTGGATATTTCTTGTCTTTATTATCTAAAATTGTAACATCCTCAAGGATAATAAATCCCGGCGGGGCATAATGAATCCTGGCAATAGATACCTGTTTGCCAAAATAATTACTGATCTTTTTTTCGATTTTTTCTTTATTTGCTACTAAGTACATCTTTGCAAAAAAAGAAAAACTAAAAAATATAAGGATAAAAAAAGTAATTGAAGCAGAGATAAGGAGTGGTTTAGAAATAAATTTCTTCAAATAACTCACCATTTATATAGAATTCTACCCGATCTATAAAATATATTGCTTTATATTTATAATTTAATGGTGAAGTATAAGAATATTCTTTAAATTCACTAAATAAAAGACTTAATTGTTTAAATTGAATGACCTGTTTTTTCAGGTTACTTGCTTGTTCCTGATTATATAATTGATCTATTTTTAATAAATACATAATCGCAAAAGGCAGTGCTTCATTTTCTGGATAAGATTCAATCAATTGACTAAATATCTTTTCGGCATCATAATAATCACCATTGGTAAAATAATACTCTCCTGTGGCAAAAAGAGCTTTTTTGTAATAGCGCGAATTAGGAGAAAATCGCAAAAGTGAACGGAAATGCATAAAAGCAAAATCTCTATCTCCTTGTGCCATTGCTTCTTGTGCAGAATTATAAATATATTTATCGCTTTGAGCATACCCAGAAGTACAAAAAATTATCGTTCCAAAAATAATTAAAAAATATGCATATTTTTTCATATTTATTAGCCCTTTACCTTTTTTTTATTATAGCAAAATGATAAAATAAATAAAAGTTTTTTATTTCTTCAGAATTTAAGAAATTAATTCTGCCAGAACTTTTTCGTGTATTGTAAGATCTTTATTTGTGTGCAAGACAAAACGAATTTTTTTAAGATGGCTTGCATCAGAAAGCTGTGAAATTATTGTTTTAAAAGCAATATTTGCTGCAGCCTCTTTAGGGAACCTAAATATCCCTGTTGAAATTGCACAAAAAGCAATAGACTCAATTTTATGTTTCTGTGTAAGTTTTAACGCATTTAAATAACAATTTGCCAGTAACTTATCCGAAGGATTATCCTTACCGTAAACAGGCCCTAAACAATGAATTACAAATTTATTAGGTAAATTATGTGCCTTAGTTATCACCGCTTCCCCAGGCTTAATCGGAGCGAATTTTCTACACTCAACCGCGAGCCCGGCTCCTGCGGCAAAATGTATTGCTCCGGCCACACCTCCGCCTGGTAAAAGCTGAGCATTAGCTGCGTTTACTACCGCGATAATATCGTTTTGTTTTGCAATATCTCCCTGAACGCATTCTAATAAAATTCCCGCAACTTTTTTTTCCATATTAATTTTTTTATTAACTCACTCAAACCAAAGCCCGGTGACAAAATTTTTCCCTTCACGATTAGATATCACCAGACGAATTAATACATCATCCGGTGACTTATCAAAGCCGGCTTTCCAGAATACTATGGTCATTTCTTCTTTATTAATAAACCCCAAATATTCCCGGTATAAATAACTGCCGATTTCGCGGGAAACTTCAAGTTTAATTTGTTTAAACCGGTCTTTAGTAATTGATTCTTTCAGCGTTTCGTCAAAAGCGCGGGAATATTTGTAATAATCCTCACTACTCAAACCTGTTAAAATGCCTTCTAAAATAGGATCCGCAATTATTTGCACCTCAGTATTATTTAAACCAATAGTTGCGGCAAAGCTGCCTATGGGAATTATCAAACCGATAAATAAACTTGCCAAAATTATTTTATATTTCATTCCTTCCTCCTTTTTATAAACGGCTAATCATAAATTATAATTTTTTAATAACTTGCTTTTATCTTAATCTTACCTTAGCCGGTAAATAATAGTCAAATAAATTTTATAATTAATTATATTTTTTCTATCGAGTTAATTTTATTTTTAGAAAAAGTAACACTGCCTAAGGAATTACCCAAAAGGATTTCTAATTCGATCTTATCTTCAGTTTCCTGTTTTAATTTTCCCCGCATTTGGTGCCCATTATTAAAAATAATGATTGTGTCCGCAATAAAATTTGGTTTATTTCCCTTAATATTTTCCGCTGCTTGAAAATTTTTATCCAAAGTTTTTTCCCGGATTGCCGCCTCCGAAATCAAAACTTCTTTTTTTGAAAAATCCGGTAAAAGCTGTTTTGCTTTTTCTAAATCAATATCTGCTAATCTTTTCTCCCCCATTTGGGTTAACACATGATAGCGGGCATAATATGCTTCTCGATAATTTGGCTTTTGCCTGATTATTAGATCTAACATATCTTTTGCCTTTTGTGTTTGCTTTAATCCGTTATAGGCTTTCGCCAGGCGTAACTGAGCCGGGATATTGTATTTATCCTCAGAGAGTAAAGCCAGAGCAAAATCTTGTTCTTTTCTGTATTCAACTTCCGCTAAATCAAACTCACCGATGCAATCATAACACTCCGCAATATCATTATGAATATTTGGATAATCAAAATTAATTAAGACAATTTTTTTAAATAAACTCAGTGCTCCTTCAAAATCATGGTTATCGCGTAAAGTACTGGCTAAACTATATTGAATATCAATATCTTGCGGGTTAAGTTTATTTGCCTCTTTTAAGTATTTTATTGCTTTTTCATAATCCTCATTTAACATATAAATTATTCCTAAATTATTAAAAATTTCTGAATTTTCCGACCCCAAGCTTATTGCTTTTTTATAATATGCAACTGCTTCTTTTAACCGGTTTTGATGCAGGGCGATACTGCCTAAAGCTTGATATGCCGGAATAAACTCCGCGTCAAGGTCTAGTGTTTCCTTCATCTTCAGCACGGCTGCCCCATAATCTTCCGCTGCAAAATACGCAATCCCCTCATTATACACAGATATAGCTTTATTCCGGTTTAACTCTTTCAAATTTTCAGATATAGTTTTTCCGTTATAAGTCCGAAATTTTTTAAGGTAATATTCTGCCTTTTCATAATCATTTTTACTACGGTAGATATCTACCAGAGCATCGCGGCTTAAACGGTGATTAGGGTCAGCTTTTAATATTATCTCAAATTCTTTTATCGCTTCTTCTGTCTTACCAATTTCTTCATAAGCACAAGCTAAATTGTAACGATTTTCAATCATTGAATAAATTTTTATAGATTTTTTATACATTTCAATTGCTTGTGAAAAATTGCCGTTTTTATAATGACTGGCCGCCTGATTATTTATAAAAACCGCGATTTTTTTAGGTAAAAAATAAAATCCAAAAATTGCGATGATAAACGCCATAAAAACTTCTAGAAAAAATCTTTTAGATTTCATTTTCTTTTAAATTTTCTCTCCATCTCGTACCAATCGATCCTTACAAGAGTCGGACGACCGTGCGGACAAGTATAAGGAAATTTTGTTTGCCAAAGCCTCGCCAGTAAAGAATTGATTTGTTCTGGAGTAAGTTTCTCCCCAGCCTTTATCGCACAATGGCAGGCAATCGAAGCTAATAATTGATTAACTCTTTTTTCTAAATCTGCACTGATTTCAAGCAGAGTTAACTCCGTAATAATTTTGTTTAATTGCTCGGCAATATCAATATTTTCTAAAACCGCCGGATAAGAATAAACCGCGATAGTTTGTGCACCGAATTCTTCTAAATCAAAACCTAATTCTTTAAAAAAATTTTGGGATTCCTGTATTATTAAAAATTCATCTTTTTTTAAAGACAAGGTTATCGGTATAAGTAATTTTTGTTTTTCAATTTTTTTGTTCTGAAATTGACTGAGCAGTTCGTCAAATAGAATTCTCTCATGTGCCGCATGTTGGTCAATAACGATAACCCCCGCTTTATCCGGGTAAATAAGATAAGTGTTTTTTGCTTGTAAAATATCGCTTATTTTTTTACTTGTGCATTCATCCTTTGCAATATTTGCAAAAACAAATTCTTCCCGGACTTGGTTATCCAAACTTAGTTCTTTGATATTTTCTGTTTTTAATCTTATTCTCTGATGCGGCTGATTATTGTCAATGTCCGAATAATCATCCAAAGATAAATTTGGTGAATTTGGTAAATTTAAAAATTTCGGCAAATCCGGAAAATTATTTTTATCAATTAATCCATCTTTTATCAATTTTACTAAACAATCATGGACCAGGCTTGCTTCTTGAAAACGAACTTCTTTTTTTCCCGGATGCACATTAACATCTACTAGCGCGGGATTAGTTTCAATAAAAATTATAACTGCGGGGAATTGTCTTTCCATTAATGCCCGCTGATATCCTTGCATAATTGCATGGCTAATTATTTTGTCCGTAACACAACGGCCGTTGACAAAAAGGTACTGATTTTTACGCGTGGAAAAACCTTTTCCTGGTTTTGATAAAAATGCATTGATTTTAAGCGGAGCAATATTAAAAGAAACGGGCAAAAGTTCTTGGGCGATATTATCCGGCAGCAAAGCTTTTATCCGCTCTATTTTTTCTTTATGCACGCTACAATTAATAATCTCTTCACGATGAGAAAAAAGCCGGAAGGAAACCTCTGGATAAGCCAAAGCCAGTTCCGTCACAGTTCTAATAATATGAGCCAGTTCCGTCGAATTAGTTTTTAAAAATTTTAAACGCGCAGGAGTATTAAAAAATAAATTACGCACCTCAACAGTTGTTCCCCGGGTACGTGCTTCTTGCTGTATATTTTTTACTGCCCCTGCCTCAATTGTAAGCTGCCAGGCATTTTCCTGGGCAGCTTGGGCTGAAGTTATTTTCAGCAAGCTAACGGCAGCAATACTGGCTAATGCTTCCCCGCGAAAACCCAAAGTTCTTATATTATTTAAATCTTCCTCTGTATAAATTTTACTTGTTGCATGCGGCAAACAAGATTGTTTAAGATCCTTCTCGTCCATCCCTTGTCCATCATCAATTACTTTAATCAGACTTCGGCCGCCATCTTCTATAATTATTTCTATTTTTCTACTGGCGGCATCTAAAGAATTTTCTATTAACTCTTTAACGATTGACGCCGGCCTTTCGACTACTTCTCCAGCAGCAATTTTATTCGCCAAGTATTCTGGTAAAATTTTGATTTTCCCCATAATTCCAGGCTCTCGATCTTGGATCCCAGCTCTTGGGATCTCTACTTGTTATTTAACGCTTCTTTCCATTTATTAATTAAATTAAGCGCCTCCAGAGGGCTTATTTTATTGATGTCCGCGAGCAAAATTTCCTTAACAACTGGATTTTCTTTTTTATTAAAAAGTTCCGGCTGTATTTCTTTTTTACTGTTTTTTAATACATCTGATTTAACTAAACTCGGGATCCCGTCGCCCGTAATACTATTAATTTCTAAATTGCTTAAGATTTCACGTGCACGTTGCACAACCTCTTTCGGCAAACCAGCCAGTCTGGCAACATGAATCCCATAAGAATGGTCGGCAAAACCTTTAATTAATTTATAAAGAAACACTACCTGATCATTCCATTCCCTGACAGCGACATTATAATTTTTTATTCCTTCAAATAATAATTCCATTTCCGCAAGTTCGTGGTAATGTGTGGCAAAAAGAGTTTTTGGCTTTATCCCGTTATCCTTATGTAAATACTCCGCAGTTGCCCACGCAATGCTCAAGCCGTCAAAAGTGCTTGTACCGCGGCCAATTTCATCAAGAATAATCATACTGCGCGAAGTTGCATTATTAAGGATATTCGCGGTTTCACTCATTTCCAGCATAAATGTGCTCATCCCCGCAGTTATATCATCCGCTGCTCCTACGCGTGTAAAAATTCTATCCACAATCCCGATTTTTGCTTCTTTTGCCGGGACAAAACTTCCCATCTGGCTCATAAGGACAATTAAGGCCACTTGTCTAATATAGGTTGATTTGCCGGCCATATTCGGCCCGGTAATAATTAAAACCTGATTCTGACTTTGATCAAGATAGGTGTCATTAGGTATAAATTTTTCCGTATCCATTAAATTTTCCAACACGGGATGACGTCCTTCTTTAATACTAATTACAGTGTCTTCAGCTATTTCCGGACGCGTGTAATTATTGCGGATGGCCGCTATTGCCAAGCTATTAATCACATCAACGGTTGCAATCGCTCTGGCATTATTTTGCAAAATATTAATATTTTTTAAAATTTCCTGACAAATATTTTTAAACAAATCAAATTCAAGATTAATGATCTTTTCCTGGGCAAAAACAATCTTTTCTTCCTGCTCTTTTAATTCCGGGGTTATAAATCTTTCTGCGTTAACCAGTGTTTGTTTTCGCATATAATCTTCCGGCACTAAGTGTAGATTTGTTTTTGTTATTTCAATATAATAACCAAATATTCTATTGTATCTTATTTTCAGGGAAGAAATACCTGTGCGTTCTATTTCCTTTTTTTGCAAGGTGGCCAGCCATTCTTTGCCTCCCTGAGTTATTCTCAGCAATTCATCAAGTTCGGCATTAAACCCCGGATTAATCATCCTCCCTTCTTTTACCGAAAGCGGCGAATCTTCCCGGATTGACTTTTCTAACAAGTAAACAAGCTCGGAACATTCATTCATCTGCTGGCAGATCTTTTCCAAAAAAGAGCCTTTTAAATTTTTCAGTTCTTTTTTTATTTCCGGAATTATTTTTAACGATTCTTTTAAACTAAACACATCGCGGGCATTAGCAACCCCTAAGCTTATTCTGCCGATTAATCTTTCAATATCCACAATTTTACTTAACTTATCCAGGTATTCATTACGCAGTTTTTGATTATTATAAAATACTTCTACTGCATCCAAACGGCAATTAATTTCCGTTTTATCCAGTAAAGGCTGCTGAATCCATTGGGTGATTAACCTTTTCCCCATAGGAGTAGACGTAAAATTTAGCTCATTTAATAATGAATTTTTCTTTTCGCCGCGCATTGTCCTGACTAATTCTAAATTTCTTTGCGCCACACTATCTAAAACCATAAATTTATTTAAAAAATAAGGAACAATTTTATTAATATGTAAAATTTCGGTTTTTTGTGTGTTTTCTAAATAACGCAACGCTGCCCCCGCCGCACAAATTGCCCAAGACATATCTTGAGCGCCAAAGCCCTGCAAATTCTTAACTTTAAAATGTGCCAGTAATTTCTCATAGCCTTGAGCCAAACCAAAAGTCCAAGCTTCAACCTGTGTAATTACACTATTCACTTTTTGTTTGATTCTGGCCAGCAATTCTTTATCTGTTTTTATTCCATCGGATAATAACAATTCTGAAGGACTCAACCTGGCTAACTCACTAAACATTTTCTCCTGGCTATTTAATTCTGTAATTTTAAATTCTCCGGTCAATAAATCAACAATAGCTAAACCATATTCCTCCGGGGAATACTGGTAAACACTGACTAAGTAATTATTATACGGTTTAAGCAGCATATTTTGTCCGACTAAAGTTGCCGGAGTAATCACCCGTGTAATTTCCCTTTTGACAATACCGCGGGAAACTTTCGGATCTTCAACCTGTTCACATATCGCTACTTTCAAAGAAGCATTAATTAAGCGGTTAATATAATTTTCTGATGCATGATAAGGAATGCCGCACATCGGCACCCGATTGTTTTTACCTGAGCCTCGGGAGGTAAGCGTTACTCCGAGTATCGGAGAGGCAATTTTTGCATCTTCAAAAAACATTTCATAAAAATCCCCTAATCTAAAGAATAGAATTGCATCCGGATGTTCTTTTTTTATTTTAAGATATTGATGCATCATCGGAGTTAATTCACTATCGACTTTTGTCATTGCTTATCCTCAACTAAAACTAACTGCCTGGCTAACTTTTCGGCTTTTGCTAAAAAATCAGCCTGCTTAATAACCGCACCCTTTTCTTCCATCTCCGCACACAAAAGCTCCTGATTATATTGAACTCCGATTGTGGCAAAAAAATTTCTCACAATTAAACAAGCATTATCAAAAAATTCCCTGTTTTTTGATGCCTGCACGCAGATAAATGCACCTTTTTTATTTACCGATGATTCCTGTATTGTTTTTAACACATATTTTGCCTGCCAATAACATTGGAATCTATCAATCATTATTTTTAGTTGGGCACTAATACTGCCAAAATAGACCGGGCTAGAAACTATTAGGATATCTGCCTTTTTTATTTTTAGATAAATTTTCTGAAAATCATCATTTACTTTACACTGTCCCGCTTGAGATAACCCGGAATCACAAGCTTGACAGGGAGCAATCTTAAGATCATTTAAAATAATTTTTTCAACGATAACTTCCTGGTCAGATATTGCTTTTAAAGCCTGATCTAAAAGAATATCGGAATTGCCGCCTTTTCGCGGGCTGGCCATAATTCCGAGAGCAAAAATTTTATTTTTTGTTTTTTCGCGGTAAACTTGAGAAAATAAATCGCGGATTTGTCTCATTCGTTTGTAAATATCTATTTATTTTGCCTTAAAATAATGTTTTGCAGATTATCGGAATACGCAAATTTTTGTTTAATCCTGATGCATTTTATGAATTAAACTGCTGTTTTCTTGTGTCTGCAGATTTTCCGTATCAAAAGGAATAGCCCAAATATCTTTTGCGTATTCAGCAATTGTTCGATCACTGGAAAAAATACCGGATTTAGCTACATTTATAATAGATTTTTTCACCCAAAGTTCCGGTTGATTCTTATATTCAAGGGAAACAATATCTTGCATCCGGCAATAATCGCCAAAATCAGCACAAACCATATAAGGGTCCTTTTCTTTTAGATCCTTAATAATCGGCAGAAAAAGATCGCGGTCAAGCGGGGAGAAAAAATTGCTTTGAATCAGGTTTAAAACTTCCTGCAGCATTCCTGAACGCTGGATATATTCTTGCGGCTGATAACCATTACGCTTTAAATCCAGAACTTCATTGTCTTTTAATCCAAAAATAAAAATATTATCATTGCCTACAGCATTTTTAATCTCAATATTCGCTCCGTCCAGGGTCCCGATAGTTAACGCCCCGTTAAGCATAAACTTCATACAGCCGGTTCCCGATGCTTCTTTGCCGGCAGTTGATATCTGTTCGGATAAATCACTGCCGGGGAATATTTTCTCCGCCAGTGAAACACTATAATTCTCCAAGAAAATTAGTTTAAGCTTATCATTAACCCACTTATCTTTATTTATAATTTCACCGATACGGTTAATAAACTTAATAATTAATTTGGCAATAAAATAACCCGGCGCAGCTTTTCCCGCAAAAATAAATGTTCGGGGAAAAATAATTCCCTGAGTATCATTTTTAATGTTCAAATATTGAGAAATTATATATAACCCGAATAAAAGCTGTCTTTTATATTCATGGATACGTTTTATCTGCACATCAAAGATAGAGTCGGTATTAACTGCGATATTATTAGTTTTATAAATATAATCTGCTAAAAATTTTTTATTATTTGACTTAACTTCACGCCAGCGGGCTTTAAAAGTTTCGTCCTCAACCCAAGGAAGTAATTTTTCCAGTTCATAAAGATTGGTTACCCATTTATCTCCGATATGCTCCGTAATTAAATTAGATGATTTTATATTTGACTTACGCAGCCATCTACGTTGAGTGATCCCGTTTGTTTTATTATTGAATTTTTCCGGCCAAATATCATAAAAATCTTTAAATAACTGGGTTTTAATTAATTCTGAATGTAATGGCGATACTCCATTGACAGAATGACTCCCGACAACACTTAAATAAGCCATACGGATATATTTTGGTTTACCCTCTTGAATAATAGACATTCTTCCCAGCCGAAACTCATCCCACGGATAACGGTTAGCGACTTCTCTTAAAAACCGGTGGTTAATTTCATAAATAATTTGGATATGCCGCGGCAGAATTTTTTCAAAAAGCGGCACAGGCCAGCTCTCCAGCGCTTCGGGTAAAACAGTATGGTTAGTATAAGCAAAAGTCCGGTATGTGATCTCCCAAGCACAATCCCATTCTAACTCTTCTTCATCAACTAAAATCCGCATCAATTCTACAATGGCGAGTGCCGGATGAGTATCATTAAGCTGAATCGAAGCTTTTTCCGGAAGCTTTCTTAAATCTATATTATCAGTTTTAAACCGCCGGATAATATCGGAAATTGCTGCGGCTGTAAAAAAATACTCCTGTTTTAACCTTAATTCCTTTCCCTGGATAATAATATCATTGGGATAAAGAACTTTTGAAATATTTTCTGAAAAAACCTGATTATATACAGCCTGTTCATAATCTCCATCATTAAAGTATTCAAAATCAAATTCTTGGGCACTGCGGGCTGACCAAAGCCGCAGTGTGTTTATCACATCATTCTTATACCCTGGAATCGGCATATCATAAGGAACAGCTAAAACATCTTTCGTATCTGTCCAGGCTACATAAAGCTTGCCTCTTCGGTCCCGATAAACATGTGTTTTACCATAAAAGCGGATTTTAACTGTATATTCAGGCCGGACAAATTCCCAAGGATTGCCTAACTGCAGCCATTCATCCGGAGACTCTATTTGATATCCATCAATAATTCTCTGATTAAAAATCCCATAATCGTAGCGGATCCCATAACCTTGAGCCGGGATACCTAAAGTTGCCATTGAATCTAAAAAACAAGCTGCTAATCTTCCTAAGCCGCCATTTCCTAGGCCTGCATCTGATTCTTGATTATGTAAAATATCCTCATTCAGACCTAATTCTTCGAGAACTGCTTTGGCTTCATCCCAAAGCCCTAGATTTAAAATATTAGTATCTAACAAGCGGCCGATTAAAAACTCCATGGAAAGATAATAAACCCGTTTTACATTTTGTTTATGATATCTTTGCTGTGTAGCAATCCATCTCTCCACTAAACGATCACGAACCGCCAAAGCCAATGCCATAAAATTATCATGCGGGGTAGCGGAATACTCATCCTTCGCTAATATATATTGCCGGTCATCTTTAAAAGACCGTTCTAATCCCTCTTTGGACATTTCTTTTTTTATAGCAGTCCATTTATTTATTTTATTTGTACTCATTATTTCAGCCTCCTGAAAATAGTTCGTTATTATTTATGCTTAAGTATTATACAAGACTTTATTAATTTAAGTCAAAAAATAATATTAATTAAATTTTGAGCAAAAAATATTGCTGGTGCTAAAAACCAAACACCAGCAATATTACTCCCAAGCTTCCCCTTGATGTTTAATAATAAATTATTGTAACATATTTATTTTCAACTAGTTTTAGGTTTTTACAAATTATCATTTAAAATTTCATTGATACATTCAATAAGTTTATCTGTTTCTACAGGTTTAGCAATATAATTACACCCGCCGATTTGCCGGATTTCATTAATGCCAATTTCTTCTTTCGTAATAATTGCTGTTAAAAAAACTATCGGGATATTCTTTGTTTCCGGCCGGGCTTTTAAAATATCCGCAACTTCCGGCCCGGCCATTTGCGGCATCATAATATCTAAAATAATTATGTCCGGTTTTTCCGACTTTGCTAAGGCAATACCCGCTTGACCATTATTCGCTGTAAAAACTTTAAATTTTCCGATTAATTCTAAATTCTTTTTTAAAAAAGAACAAAGATTTTCCTCATCATCAATAATTAAAACTTTTGCTGGGTTTGACATCTTCCTCCCCCCTCCTTTTGGATTAAATAATTATCATTTTCCAAAAGCTGACTGTCTGCGAAAAATTTCTTCAATTTTTTCTTTTAAATCATCAAAAGCAATCGGTTTCAATAGATAATCTTCTCCGTATAACTCATAAGCGGTTGTTTTTGTTTGATCGTCTTGTACTGCGGTAAGCATCACAATGGGAATCGCCATTGTTTTTTTATCTTTTTTTAATATTTTCATTACTTCTAAACCGCTTTTTTTCGGCATCATAACATCGAGCAGAATTATATCCGGAATAATTTTTCTGGCTATTTTTATCCCTTCATCCGGATCATTGGCATAACTAACATCAACTCCACCCAGTCTCATCAAATTTTGTTTTATAAAAAAACAAAAATCCGCTTCATCATCTATTAACAAAATTTTCTTAAGCATCCAGCGTTCTCCCTTCCGAAATAATTTTTTAGTTTGAATTAATAATCGGCAATCTTAAAATAAATTTTGTTCCTGCTTGCAGTTTACTTTCAACTTTTATTGTACCGCCAAGTTTTTCAACGATTAAATGCACGATACTTAATCCCAACCCTGTACCTTTATTGGGTCCTTTAGTGGTAAAAAACGGATTAAAAATATGCCGCATATTTTCTTCGCTTATTCCGCAGCCAGTATCAATAACCTCAACTATTGACCAATCGGCTTCTTTCTTTTTGTCCGGAGATGCCTGTTCCCGATAAAATTTAATCGTTAATTTTCCCGAACGGTCCATTGCATCAATACCGTTAATTGATAAATTGAAAATTATCTGTCGAAACATAGTTTCATCAGCTCGAATAAATATTTTTTCATCCGGCAATACTGTCTGAATTTTTATATCCTTGCTTTTCGCATGCCCGGTTATCAACTCTAACGCCCCTGTTATCGTTTCTGCAACATTAATCGAATGTAATTCTAACTTTGAAGCTCGGGAAAATTTTAATAATTCAATGATAATCTTGTTAGCCCGGGTTACTGAATTTTTAATGATATTTATTGATTCCTGAACATCTGTACCATCTTTGGGGATACTACTGTCTAAAAATTCTATACCGCCTAAAATTACCCCTAAAGGGTTGCGGATTTCATGGGCAATGCCAAATGCTAACTGCCCTACTGCCGCTAATTTTTCTGTCTGGATAAGCTGATCCTGGGTTTCATTCAATTCCTCAATTGTTTTTCTTAATGTGTTAATATTATTCTGCAGTTGGAGATACAATCTGGCATTTTCAATAGCAATTGCCGCTTGACCGGCTAACACGCTCAGAATATTGCTTTCCCGTTCTGTAAAATTTTCACCAGATATTTTATCCGATAAATTTATTACACCTAATACCCGTTCTTGTCCATACACGGAACTGCTGATTAAGGGAATGCTGAGAAAAGAATTCGTTTCATAATCAGCCCCGCTGCCACCTTGTGCCTGACAATATTCTCTTGCGTTTATAGTAAAAATTCCTTCTTTATTCTGCGCAACGCTCCCGGCAATCCCTTCCCCCAGTTTTACCCGGCAATTTTTAACAATTTCTTCATCTAAGCCCCTGGCCGCACCAATTACTAATTCTCCTTTTTCTTCATCAAGAATCATTAAAGAACCGCGTTTGGCCTTAGTAATTTCTAAAGCCCCGTCCAAGATACGTTCAATAACAGCATTAATATCTTTAGAAGAAACAATTATTTCATTAAGTTTTAAAAATGTAGCCACTTCATTTAAAGCAATATGATGGGTTTGGAATTTTTGCTTTTCCAAGCATTTAGAAACAACCTCTAAAACTTGCTGGATATCAAAAGGCTTACAAATAAAATCAAACGCGCCAATTTTAATTGCCTGCACCGCTGATTCAATTGTCGGGAAACCTGTAATTATAATAACTTCTACGTGCGGATTAAACTTTTTTATTTCTCTGAGTATCCCCAGCCCCTCGACTTTAGGCATTTTTAAATCTGTCATTATTAAATTGAAAGGTGTTTTTTGGAATTTATCTAAAGCTACTTGCCCATCTTCTGCAGTTTCAACAAGATAGCCGTTTTTCGTAAGTGTTCTCTCCAGTAATTGGCGGATAATTGCCTCATCATCAACAACAAGAATTCTTGGTTTGTCCATTTCATCCCTCATTTTAAATTTAATTCCCCGTAAAATTATATAAGCATAAATTACTATTCGTTAAACATAACTATAAACAATTAACTAACAAAAAACAATAACAATATTTTAATTATGTTACATTAAAATTATAATGCCAATTGTTGTTCTTTTTTGTTTATATTTAATTAACTATAATTATTTGCAGTTTAATTTTTTCTCACGCTGTGCGTTATACCTTTACAGCTCTTCTGATTATCGCTTCCACATCTTCTGCATCAAAAGGTTTTCTGATATAATCAAAACATCCCAGCTGGAAAGCTTCTTGCGCTAATTCCGATGTTCCATATCCAGTAACAACAATACTAACTAATTTGATTTCCAGTTTTTTAATCTCACGCAGTAATTCCATTCCTCCCATGCGCGGCATTTTTAAATCTACCAGTAAAACATCAAACTTGCCGGCTTTTATTTTTTCTAATGCCTCCAGTCCGTCAACTGCCGTGCTTACGTCATAACCCTTTGCTCCGAGAATTCTGACAAATAATTCACGGATAACTTCCTGGTCATCAACCACCAGAACTTTCGCTAAACTCACACTATTCTCCTTTGTTAAATTTGATCTTCTGCCAACTCTGCTTGTAACTCTACTCTTCGTCGCTGGGTAAAATGATTTTAAAAGTCGTCCCTTTGCCTTCCTGGCTTTCCACTTCTATTTTACCGTTATGTTCTTGAATAATCTGAGAGACAATGGATAATCCCAGCCCTAAGCCTTTCTCCCCTGCCTTTGTCGAAAAAAACGGCTCAAAAATGTACTTTATCTTCTCTTTATTAATTCCGCATCCGGTATCTTTTATAAACATTTCAATATTTTTAGTTTTTTTGTTAAATTTTGTTATCAAAAATAGAATTCTGCCGTTTAAAAATTCATTACCTGCCATAGCATCTTTCGCATTAACAATTAAATTTGTGAATACTTGCTGTAATTGATTTTTATCAGCCCGCACAAAAGGGAGGTCTTTCCCTAAGTTTTTTTCTACTTGTATATTTACTCCTTTAAGCTGTTCTTTCAACAACAATAATATTTCTTCCACGGGTTCATTAATGTTAATTTTGATCAGATTATTATTTGATTTATGAGCATAAGACCGGACATTTTGAATAATATTATCAATGCGATCTGCTTGTTCAATAATTTTTTCTAAATCTTTTTCTAAAATATGCGTTTTATCTAAATCCTTAAGTGCTAACTGCGCAAAACCTTTAATCCCCGTTAACGGCTGATTTAATTCGTGTGCTATCCCGGCAACAAGCTGCCCCATAGTTGCTAATTTATTAGATTGGATAAGCTGTGATTTAGTTTCTTCTAAAACTTTAGCATAAGTTATTACATCTTCTTTTAACTTCTTTTTTTCACTTATATCTGTCAATACCCCGCAAACAGCAAAAATCTCATCTTTCTCGCCATATAAAGGAAATTTCCGGCAGGCAAAGAAAACCGGACCATATTCTCCGATGATAGATTGTAGGATAGACAAAGATTCTTTTTTTTCTAAAATCGTCAAATCATCTTTTTTTAAAATATCCGCAGTCTGCGGAATAAATATATCATTATCTATTTTTCCGTAAATATCTTTAAGCTCAACATTAAAAAATTTTTCAAACTGCTTATTAACAAAAATATACTCACCCCTAACATTTTTAATATAAATCATTGATTGCATATTATTAAGAATCACATTCGTCCGCTGTTCTTGTTCTGTTAATAACTTTTCTATTTTTTTCTGTTCCGATATGTCCCGCTTAATTCCTACATAACAAAGCACTTGGCCGGATTGATTTAAAACACGAAAAACAAAAAGATCAAAATACACTTTTGCGCCTGATTTAGTTGCGCTTTCTACTTCTCCGTGATAAATACCAAAATTCATCAGATCTTTTATTATATAATAAAATGATTTCTTGCCGAGATGAAATGCGGCGGTTTTACCTTTTAATTCATCAATAGAATACCCAATCATTTTCTCATGCTGCCGGTTTTGGCTGACATAAAACCCTTGATTGTCCATTATTGCAGTTGCCTGAGCACTGTTTGATAAAATTTTTGCGTAAAAACTGATTTGTTCCCGGGTATTTTCCCCCGGATCAGCAGTTTGATGGAATCTTTGATTTATATCCAGTTTTTTTGTTCGATCTTTCATTCTCATGCCCCCTTTTTGTCTCTTAACTGATAATTTCCCAAACTCAGTTTCAAAACTACTCAAAGGTTATATGATATAAACAAATAACTACTTTGATTGTATTCGTCATTAATATAAACTACGTCAATTTATCATTAACCGATTAATTATCCCTAAAATTTGATCCGCTATTAATTTTAAAATTTGGAATTTTATTTTCACCGGATCGTTTATAAAAAGTTATTTTAGGGGGTTGTAAATATTGGGATTCTTGCTCTGCATTCATCAATGCTTCAAGCATGTTGTATTCCTTAACTATTTTCCTGTACGTAATGTGGATACATCTGGAAAATTATGAATCTAATATAATATTTTAATTTATAATATATCATTATGAATTAATCATGCTTTGATTGTCAAGCACTAATTCTCTGTTGGTAATAAAAAAGCACTGCATAAAACTAATCAGCTTTATTTGCAGTGCTTCTAGGCTTTTTCCGCTAAAAAATTTACTTATTATGTCTGGACTTTTGTTTTTCTTCGACAATTTTTTCAGAAATCGAATAAGGAACTTCAATATATTTTTCAAAATGCATAGAATACGTTGCCCGGCCGCTGGTAATTGAACGCAATGATGTTGCATAGCCGAACATTTCTGATAACGGCGCTTCCGCAGAAATTATTTGCTGTTTTAATTTTCCTTCCATGCCTAATATTTTCCCCCTCCGGGAACAAATATCTCCTACAACATCTCCGACATGTTCTTCCGGAGCCGTAACTTCCACAGACATGTATGGCTCCAGTAAAACCGGTGCGGCTTTTTGAAAAGCTCTTTTAAAACATTCTGCCGCGCATATTTTAAATGCCATTTCAGATGAATCCACATCATGATAGGAACCGTCCACCAAATCAACACACACATCCACAACCGGAAATCCGGCAAAAATACCTCTTTGCATAATATTAATAATCCCCTTTTCAATCGAAGGAATATATTCACGGGGGATTGCGCCGCCGGTGATTTTGTTATTAAATTCAAAACCCTGCCCCGGTTCTGAGGGGAAGATATCAATAACCACGTGTGCATACTGGCCTTTGCCTCCGGTTTGCTTAACATGTTTATAGTTTTCCGAAGAATTATTTAAGATTGTTTCACGGTAAGCAACTTTAGGCTGACCCACAACAGCATCTACCTTAAATTCATGTTTTAATCGATCCACAATAATTTCTAAATGCAGTTCTCCCATGCCAGAGAGAATTGTTTCTTCTGTTTCCTGGTCTGTAGATACGGTGAATGTGGGGTCTTCTTCGGCTAAACGCATTAACCCCTTACCTAATTTATCCTGATCCTGAGAGCTTTGCGGCTTAATACTTAAAGCCATAACTGGTGCGGGAAATTCCATAGCTTCCAGCACAACCGGATTATCTGGATCACATAGGGTATCGCCGGTTACCGTATTATCTAATCCTACAGCCGCCGCAATATCCCCGGCAAAAATATCCTCCCGGATTTCCCGGTCATTAGCATGCATCTGTAAAATCCGTCCTACTCTTTGTTTTTTCCCTTTGGTTGCGTTAAATACATAGGAGCCAGCTTTTAAAAATCCAGAATAAACCCGGAAATAAACCAATTTTCCCATATGCGGATCAGCCTGAACCTTAAAAGCTAATGCGGCAAAAGGTTCACTATCTTCTGCGCGGCGTAAGATTTTTTTCTCTTTATCATCAACATCGTGGCCCTCAACTGCGGCTAAGTCTTTAGGTGAAGGTAAATATAACGGGATTGCATCCAGCAGTTTCTGAACCCCTTTATTTTTAAACGCAGAGCCGCATAAAGCCGGTACAATTTTATTGGCAATTGTTCCTTTACGAATCGCAGCGATTAATTCTTCTTCTGTTATTGAGGATTCATCTTCTAAATATTTTTCCATTAAAGAATCGTCCAATTCTACAGCTTTTTCAACCATAATATGATGATATTTTTGAGCAATTTCTTTTAAATCTTCCGGGATATCTTCGGTATGAAAATTTTTACCAAAGGATTGATCATCATAAATATATGCTTTCATCTCAATTAAATCAATAACCCCGCGAAAATTATCCTCAATTCCAACGGGGATTTGCAAGGGGATCACATTTGCCCCTAATTCATTTTCAATATTTTTAATCACGCTAAAAAAATCCGCTCCGATTCTATCCATTTTGTTAATAAATGCCAGTTTGGGTACTTCATATTTATCTGATTGGCGCCAAACTGTTTCTGATTGAGGTTCTACGCCTCCCACAGCACAAAAAACCGCAATTGCTCCGTCTAAAATACGCAAACTCCGTTCTACTTCCACGGTAAAATCTACATGGCCAGGAGTATCAATAATATTAATTCGATGATTATTCCAGTAACACGTTGTTGCCGCTGAAGTTATCGTAATGCCTCTTTCCTGCTCCTGTTTCATCCAATCCATCTGCGCTTTTCCGTCATGCACTTCTCCCATTTTATGAGAACGGCCGGAATAATACAGGATTCTTTCTGTCACAGTTGTTTTTCCGGCATCAATATGCGCCATAATACCGATATTTCTTACCCGACTTAAATCAATTAATCTTGCCATTTTTGCTAATCTCCCTTTTAATTTGATTTTAATCCTTACATTCAGCTAAACTGATTTTTCTGAAAGTGTCTTATTATATCAAATTCTTTTTTCAAATCAAGCATTCAATAAAAAATTTTATGTTCATTTTGTAACTTTGGCCTTGATTTATCGGTATTTTTTTATATGCGATTATCCGCATCTCCTAAAAAAAAGGGGTAAACACTAAGAATAAAAAGATTGACTTTAGTTTTGATTGTAATAAAATTAAAATAGATTTTGTTAGTAAAATATTAGTGATTTTTTTATTTAAATAAAAAAGACATCCTATAATGGAAAAGAAGGAGGATGTCTTGATTATGTAGATTAAAAATATTTTATAGGGAGATTCCAGTGATTAAGGAGAGGGATCCGTTAACTGAGAAAATAATCGCTTGTGCTTATAATGTGCATAGTAAACTTGGTCCTGGATTTAACGAAAGTATATACCATAAGGCATTAAAAATAACCTTAAAAGAACAAGG
>JBDRJV010000004.1:0-43707 GCA_043814605.1 Candidatus Omnitrophota bacterium
GGTTTTCATAAGGCGTCTCCTTTCTGGTTTGAGTTGCGGCTGGTTACCGCTTCTCGTTTGGTTAAAATGTTTCAACCAAAAGGATACGCCTTTTTCTTTTCCTTGTTAAGACTTTTTACACACTTTAGTGTACACTACCAATTTCAATAAAATGCTTGCAAAAATTTAAACTTTAAATTATAATGCACCTCATGAGTGAAATAATCAGAGCCTTTATCGCCGTTCCCATCAGTGATGAATTAAAAGAGGAAATTAAAACTCTCCAATCACACTTAAAAGAAAAACTTAAGGGTGAAATTATCTGGAGTAACCCGGGAAATACCCATTTAACCCTGCGTTTTCTAGGGCATGTTAATCAAGAACAAATTGAAATTTTTAAAAATATTCTTATTTTAATCAGCAAGAAAATTAAATCTTTTACACTGGATTTAGGGGTCTTAGGTGCTTTTCCTAATTTAACCCGGCCGCGGGTCATCTGGATCGGCATTAATGCTGGTTTCAACGAATTAAATCAAATTAATGCCTTACTTGAGGAAGAATTTTCTCAAATCGGATTTGGCTACGGAGAAAAATATTTTCATCCTCATTTAACTCTAGCCCGCATAAAATCATTGGACGAACATATTAATTTTGGAAAAGCAATTCAAAATATAAGGTCTAAAAGAATCGTTGATAAAATTGAGAGACTTATTTTATTTGAAAGCACGCTGACGCCTCAAGGCCCGATCCACAAGAAAATTTTTGAACAAAAACTTCCTAAAGATTAAGATTACCAATAAATACATCAATTTAGTTTAAAAAAGTTTTGGCCTAAATTAAAAACTTGCAAAATAAAATTTGCTAGAATTGCCGCTAAAATATCATCCAACATTATTCCTAAGCTGCCTTTAAATTTCTGTATTCTTTTAATTCCTAAAGGCTTAATCACATCAAAAGTTCGAAAAAGCAAAAAACCTAAAGCTATATTTAACACGCTAACTTTAATAAAGATAAAGGTTAATAAAATTCCCGCAACTTCGTCAATTACCACACAAGCAGGATCTTTTTTATTAAATAACTTTTCAGCTTTTCCCGTAAAAAATAAACCTAACCCTATACATATCATTATTGATAAAAAATATATGTAAGGCTTATCTTTAGTTAATAACAAGATAACTATACCGGACATACTTGCATATGTGCCTGGCATTAAAGGCAAATAACCAATACCAAAAAATGTGGCAATAATTTTAGTTAGATTTTGCACCCCAGAAAATATCCCTATTTTTTATAAAATATGAAATACCAGAAATCAGTGTTAGCGCAACCGTAAGTAACATTAAAAGATAAATACTTTTTTGTACCCAAAAATCAACGTCGGCACTCCAAAAAGAAAATATTTTTCCTCCGGCTTCTTTAATTATAATTACTGTGAGAATTATAAAGATAGAAACCATTTGGGATACAGTTTTATGCTTACCTGCTAAAGAAGCAGCAAGTATCTTGCCTTCGGTTACGGCAAAAATCCTCACTCCGGTAATTAGTAACTCCCGTAAAATAATAATCACTACCATCCAGGCCGGGATAATCCCCATTTCTACAAAAACCAAGAATGCAGAAAGCACTAAAATCTTATCTGCAATCGGATCTAAAAGTTTACCTAAATCAGTGATTAAATTATGTTTACGTGCTAAATATCCGTCATAAAAATCAGTGATTGAAGCAATTAAAAAAGCAATTAATGCTAATATTTTAGCTAACACCCCTGGGGTAAAAAGTAAAAACATAAATACAAAACTTAAAATTATCCGTAAAGTTGTTAACCTGTTTGGTAAATTCATAATATTTCTCCGACTAAATCATAAACAATACTATTGATAATTCTTACATGTTGAAAATCACCTGGTTTTAAATTTTTATTTTTAAAACCTCGAATATAAACCATCCCATCCACCTCTGGCGCATCGGAAGCCATCCGTCCCAGCGCTAAATCTTTCGACAAAATTTGATCAATCAAAACTTCCTTAACCTGACCTACTAACTGGTTATTTTTATTGTTCACAATTTTCTGCTGTAAAACCATAATTTTTTGATAACGTTGTTTTTTGGTTTTTGCCTTAATTTGGCCTTTCAACCTTTGCGCTTTGGTCTGTTCTTCTTGTGAATATGTAAAGCAACCCAGATGATTAAACTTAACATCATTTACAAAATTATAAAGCTGTTTAAAATCTGTTTCTGTTTCTTGCGGAAATCCGACAATTAAAGAACTTCGTAATGTAATTTCCGGGATAATTGCCCGTATTTTTGTAATCAATTCGATAATTTGTTTCCCCGTCTGTTTACGGTTCATCAGTTTTAGTATTTTATCACTAATATGCTGAACCGGCAAATCTATATATTTACATATTTTCGGCTCAGCAGCTATAGTCTTAAGTAAAGCATCATTCATATGTACTGGATGAGCATACATGATTCTGATCCATTTAAGATTTTTGATTTTTACTAATTTACAAAGCAAATGATTGAGCTTTGATTTTCCGTAAAGGTCAACTCCATAACTGGTTGTATCTTGAGAAATTAAATTAATTTCCCTAACTCCCCTTTGCACAAGTAATTTAACTTCACCCGTAATTGACGTTATAGATCGAGAGCGATATTTACCTCGTATTTGAGGAATAACACAATAACTGCAATAATTATTACAACCGTCAGCAATTTTCACAAAAGCCCAATGTCTTGGCGTAAGATTAACGCGGGGAGTACTGGCTTGATTAAGAAAATTTTTATACTTAGCCCGATAAACTATATCCCGATCAGAAGTTTTATTAATAATTTCTCCGATTTTGTCAATGCTTCCCGGCCCTAAAAATCCGTCTCCTTCTTTTAATAATTCCGGCAGTTCATTTCTATAACGCTCAGGCAAACATCCGGCAACAATGATTTTCTTAATTTTACCTTTCTTTTTTAACTGATTCAGAGAAAATATGGTATTAAGCGCCTCTTCTTTTGCTGCTTTAATAAATGCACATGTATTCACAATAACAACCTCAGCTTGTTCCGGATTTTCCTGGATTTTATGGCCGGCTTTTTTTAAAAATCCCAGCATAACTTCAGAATCAACTTGATTTTTAGAACAACCTAAACTAATCATTGCAACTTTTTTACCCACATCCATTCCTTTTTTTAAAAAACTAAAGACCAAAGATATTAAATTCATATAATTCTCTTTGGTCTAATCATCTTTAAATATTAATAAATATTTTCCTTAGAAAAAAATCACTCCTCTAACTGCTCTTCTTCTCCTAATGCAAGATCATCCCAATTATCTACTAGGATTTCCCGTGCTTTTGAACCGCGAAAAGCCCCCACAATGCCCTCTTCTTCCATCATATCAATTAAACGCGCTGCCCGTGCATACCCTAACCGTAGCCTACGTTGTAACATTGATACAGAAGCTTGCTGAGTATTAATTACCAGTTTTGCCGCTTCCTCGAACAAATCATCCTTTTTATCACGATGGCTCCTGCCTTTAAAAATTTTCTCCTGTTCTTTTAAAATATCTTCTGTAAATACAGCGCTGCGTTGGGCTTTAGCAAATTCAACAACATTTTCTATTTCTTTATCCGTTACTAATCCGGCTTGAGCCCGAATAAGTTTACAATTGCCGGGTTTTAAAAATAACATGTCTCCTTTTCCCAATAACTTATCCGCACCATTCATATCTAATACTGTACGGGAGTCTATCTTACTGGCTACACGAAAAGAAATTCTGGCTGGAAAATTTGCTTTTATTAAACCTGTGATCACATCAACTGACGGACGCTGCGTAGCTAAAATCATATGAATTCCAATTGCACGGGATAACTGAGCTAATCGTGTAATTGATGCTTCTACTTCTTTTGGCGCCAGTAACATCATATCTGCTAATTCATCAATAACAATTACAATATAAGGCATGGGCGACAAAGAAATCTTTTTGTCTCCATCTTCAATCTCTTTTAACCCATCTTTTATCTTACGATTGTACCCCACAATATTACGCGTACCAACTTTAGCTAAAAGTTTGTACCTGTCTTCCATCTCAGAGACAGCCCAATCTAAGGCTCCGGCGGCTTTTTTTACATCATTAACCACAGGACAGATTAAATGGGGTAAACCATTATACATGGTCATTTCCACCATTTTTGGATCGACTAAAATCATTTTTACTTCCTCTGGTGATGCCTGAAACAATAAACTCATAATTAATGTATTTACGCATATTGTTTTACCTGATCCTGTAGTTCCCGCGATAAGCAAATGCGGCATATCTGCCAAATCAGTAATTAACGGGTTACCGGAAATATCTTTACCTAAAGCTAAAGTTAATTTTGATTTTGAATCTTGAAAATCATGTATTTCTAACATCTCTTTTAAATAAACCAACGCTGCTTTAGAATTCGGCACATCAATTCCTACTGTCCCTTTACCTGGGATAGGCGCAACAATATGTACACTAGGAGCTTTTAAGTTTAAAGCAATATCATCACTTAAATTCATAATTTGATTAATCTTAACCCCTGGTGCTGGTTGTAATTCATAGCGGGTTATCACCGGCCCCTGCTCAACCTCAACCACTTTAACTTCAATATTAAAATCCCGCAAAGTCTCTTCCAGAATTTTAGAATTACCTTCCAGATCATCTTTAATTACTCTTTCTTCTAGCGGCGGCGGAGTTACGAGTAAATCTAAAGAAGGCAATTTATAATCCCCGACAACACGCGGAATAATTGGCTTTATTACTCTCTTTTTGGGAAGTTTACTTTTTTTAATAACTGGATTTAAAAAAGACCTTACCGGTTGAACTACTGTTTCATCTGTATCGACAATTTTTCTGTTTCTGCGAAACATCCCTGATCCAGCATCCATATCTTCCTCCGCCTCAGCCTGGCCATTTTCTCTTATCGCTAATTTTACACTATGCTTTCTAATTCGCGGACCAGACTTTACGCGGGCTATTTTCTGGCTTTGTCCAAAATTATCAATAAATTTATTAATCTTTAACAGATTTATAATACCTCTGGACATTTGTATAAATAACGGTAAAATTAAAAATTCCGTTGCTAATAATAAAGATAGAATAAAAATTGTCCCTAAAATAACCATTGTCCCCACTTCACCAAAATAACGGTAAAGGATTAAAGATGTATAAAATCCAATCAATCCTCCGGTTGCCATACGGCTGACATTATAAGATATAGTTAAGGTTGCCATCATTGCGGAAAATGACCAAATCACAAAAAGGAAACCTAAAAACTTTGCGCCAAAATTTCCATTAATTCTGCCGATAATTTTTCCCACACCCCAAACAGCAAATAACAGAGGAATAAAATAAGCGCTTATCCCCACGGTAAAAAACAAAGCCCAAACAAGATAGGCTCCGGCATATCCGCTAAAATTTTTGACATGTAAATTCGGGCTGGAAGTATTAAAAATAATATCTTCGGGAGTAAACGAAAGGAAACTCACAAACAAAAACACACAAATACCAAAAAGGATAGTCGACCAAATTATCCTTGTTTGTTTTTCACTCATAATTTAAACTCCGGTATGGCCAAACCCCCCGGTATTACGAGCCGTTTTATCCAGTTCATTAACTACTTCCAGTTCTGCCTGAGTAACACGACTGATAATCATTTGTGCAATCCGTGCACCACGTTTAATCACATAGGGATCCTGACCAAAATTAATCAAAATAATATTAATTAACCCCCGGTAGTCTGCATCAATTGTTCCGGGACTATTAACTATTCCAATACCATGTTTAATCGCTAAACCACTACGTGGTCTAATCTGGGCTTCAAATCCTTGCGGCAAACTAAGATAAATACCTGCGGAAACTAATTTTATTTGACCCGGCTTAATTATTATTTCAGAATCAATATCCGCGTATAAATCCATACCACTGGACCCATCACTCATATAACTTGGCAATGGTAAATCATCACAATTTTCTTTTTTTCTGATTTTGACAATAACTTTACCCATTTTTTTCCTTAAATTCTTTAATTTTCTGAGCCTGTTTGATGCTTAAATTTATTCTTTTCATATTATCAATTTCAATTACCTTTACGGTAACTTCATCTCCGACTTTGACAACATCCTCCACATTTTTTACAAACTGATTAGATAATTCAGAAACATGGATCAAACCCTCTTTGTTCGGTAAAATTTCACAGAAAGCACCAAAGTTCATTAATCTTGTAATTTTACCTTGGTAAATTTTACCAACTTCCGCTTCGGCTGTAATTGCCGCAATAATATCTAATGCTTTTTGTAAAGCAACACTATCATTAGAAGCCACAGAAACAGTCCCATCATCATCAATATCAATTTTCACTCCTGTATCACTGACAATTTTTTTAATTACTTTCCCGCCCGGTCCGATAACATCCTTTATCTTATCCTGAGGAACTTTAATGATCACAATACGCGGCGCAAAAGTTGATAGCTGTGATCTAGGTGCAGCTAAAACTTTTAGTATTTCTTCTAAAATAAAAAGCCTGGCGGTTTTTGCCTGATTTAAAGCTTTTTCAATAACTTCAAAACTAATCCCGTCAATTTTTAAATCTAACTGTATTGCGGTAACTCCGTTTTTGGTTCCGGTAACTTTAAAATCCATATCCCCAAAATGATCTTCCAGTCCCAGAATATCAGTTAAGACAATTGATTTTTCCCCTTCTTTAATTAACCCTAAAGCCACTCCAGTCACCGGAGCTAATATAGGAACTCCCGCATCCATTAAAGCTAAAGTTCCCGCACATACTGTAGCCATACTGGATGAGCCATTAGACTCCAGAATTTCCGAAACTAATCTTACGGTATAAGGAAAATCTTCTTTTGAAGGCATAACCGGTTCTAAAGCTCGTGCAGCTAATGCGCCGTGTCCAATTTCTCTTCTGCCTGGGCCACGAATCGGCCTAACCTCTCCGACACTAAATGAAGGGAAATTATAATGCAGCATAAAATTTTTAAATAATTCTCCTTCTAAAGCATCAAGCTTTTGTTCATCTGAACTTGTGCCTAAAGTAGTTACGGCTAAACTTTGTGTTTGCCCTCGTGTAAATACAGCAGACCCGTGTGTGCGCGGTAAAAAACTTACTTCTGAAGTTATCGGACGAATTTGAGTAAGCGACCGTCCATCAACCCGTTTTTCTTCTTCCAGGATCATTTTACGCACTTGTTCTTTTTCTACACAAACTAAGGCAGTTTTAACATCATTTTCCGTATAAGGAGAATCCGTTGTAATTAACGTTGAAATTAGCTCTTGAGAAATAGTATCCAGTTGCTCTTCTCTTTGCTCTTTAGAACTAATTTTATAAACCTCTTTTAATTTTGGTACAGCTATTTTTTTTACTTCCGAATATATTTCTTCCGGTAATTGTTTAAATTTGACATCGGCTTTTTTCTTGCCACATTTTTTCACAAATTCTTTTTGCAGTTCAATTAGTTCCCGAACTGTTTTATAACCAAATTTCATGCCCTCAAGCATAGTTTCTTCACAAACCTGTTTACCCCCTGACTCAATCATATTAATACCATTAATTGTTCCTGCAATCACAATATCTAAATCACTTTTTTCAACCTCTTCAAATGAAGGATTTAAAATAAATTCATTATTTATTCTGCCAACTTTTACTGCGCCTAAAGGCCCTAAGAACGGAATGTCCGAAATAGACAAAGCACAGGAAGCACCTAGTATTGCCAAGACATCAGAGTCATTAATCCCATCACTGGATAAAACCATCGCAAAGACCTGTATTTCATTATATAATCCTTTCGGAAATAACGGTCTTATCGGGCGGTCAATAAGCCGCGCTGTTAAAACTTCTTTTTCCGAGGAACGGCCTTCACGCTTAAAAAAACCTCCGGGAATTTTTCCCGCAGCATAAGTTTTTTCTCTGTATTCAACCGTTAACGGAAGAAAATCACTATCTTCTTTTGCCTGTTTTTCCATTACTGTAGTTACTAAAACTACCGTCCCCCCGCACTGTACGGTTATGGCTGAATTTGCTTGTTTAGCTAACTTTCCAGTTTCAAAAATTAATTTATCTTTACCAAATTGTATTTCTATTTTTTCTGACATTTCCTTCTACTTTCTCAAATTAAGTTTATCTAATACATCTTTATAAGTTTTTAAATCTTCCTTTTTTAAATAATTTAACAGTCTTCTTCTTTTAGAAACAAGCTGCAATAGGCCTATGCGAGAACTAAAATCTTTAGTATGAGTTTTTAAATGTTCCGTTAAGCTATTAATGCGTTTTGTTAGCAAAGCAATCTGTACACTTGAAGAACCTGTATCCTTGGCATGCGATTTAAATTCACTGATCAGCTTCTCTTTACTATCTTTTATAACACTCATCTAGTTTTCACCTCCTTTTTATGATTTGACATATTTTACCATAAACAAAACTAAATGTAAACCATGTAAAATAGAGCGATTGTTATAAAAAATTATCAGTAGTAATTAAAAATACCCTTAATTATTAACTAAATATAGTATTTAGTTAAAAAACGTGGCAGGATTTTTTGATTTTTTGTTTTAAACCAATACGTTTTAACCACGGTAAGTAATCAATAATTAATTTTCCTTGCAAATGATCAATTTCATGTTGCAAGGCACGCGAAAACAAATCTGTAGCTTCAATTTTTACTAAATCCCCATTAATGTCCTGTGCCTTTACAGTAATATTCTTAGATCTCATAACTTTTACTGTGATCTCCGGTAAACTTAAACATCCTTCAAGCGCTGTAATTTTTTTACCTGTCTTCCTGATAATTTTAGGGTTGATCAGTTTTAACGGGCCATCACCCACATCAACCACAATCAGCTGCTTTAAAATACCAACTTGCGGGGCGGCTAAACCTACCCCTTGGGACTTATACATTATTTTGAGCATTTGCTCTAATATTGTTTTCTCCTGAGCTGTGATATTTTCTACAAATAAGCTCTTTTTCCGTAACACTGGGATATTATTGATACAAATTTTCAACATTTTATTTCTTTTGTGCTTCTAAAAAATTTTTAACGGAAAAGGCAGCCTGCGCCCCTTCACTGCAAGCGGTAATTACTTGTTTTAAAATATTCATCCGGCAATCGCCGCAAGCAAAAACCCCTTTCTGGCTTGTTGTAAATTGATTATCAGTAATCAGAAAACCGGATTTATCTTTAGCAATTAAATTATTCGCAAAATCCGTTTCCGGATGAATTCCGGCAAATATAAAAACTCCTTGCATAAATATTTCTTTTTCTCGGGACTGTTTATCTTGCACTTTCACTGCTTCCACAACACTTTTCCCCATTATTTCAGTTACCTGGGAATTTAAAATCTGGATAATTTTTGAATTATTTTTTAATCTTTCCTGAATAATTTTATCCGCACGATATTCATTGCCGCGGTGTACAATCATAACCGTTTTAGCAAATTTAGTTAAAAAAATTGCTTCCTCCAGCGCCTTATTCCCTCCCCCCACCACCATAACCACTTTATTTTTAAAGAAAGGCGCATCACAGACCGCACAATAAGAAACTCCTTTCCCCCTAAACTCTGATTCACCTTTAATGTTTAAACTTTTTGGACGAGATCCAGTGGCAATAATTAAAGATTTCGCCAAATATGCCTTTTTGTCTGTAATAACTTTCCATGATGACTGCTCATCTGGCTGAATACTTTTAACTTGAGATTGTTTAAAGTTAAAATCAAGTTCTTTCAGCTGTTGGGTTATTTTATGGGCTAATTCCAAACCGCGGCCATGTTCAGAAAATCCCGGATAGTTTTCTAAATTATTAATATTCAATAATTCACCGCCGATTTGCGCCTGGTCCAGGAGCAATACATTAAATCCAAAACGCAACGCATACAAACATGCTGTTAATCCTGCGGGCCCAGCTCCAATAATAATCAAATCATACATAATAAAAACTCCCTGATTATTTTAAACTTTCTCTCAAATTTCTAGTAACATATTTAGCCTGATTCTCGCTTAAACCCGCATACATGGGCAGGCAAAGAATTTGTTTTGCGATAAACTCCGCAACAGGAAAATCTCCTTTTTTGTAATTTAAATCTTTATATGCTTTTTGTAAATGCAAAGGAATATTATAGATAATATTAGTTTGAATGCCTGCAGCTATCATTTTTTTTTGCACAAAACCACGTTTCTCAACTAAAATCGGATAAATGTGAAAAACATGTTTATTTTCTTTCGGGATATACGGAGTTATTAAACCCGGAATACCTTTCAGCAATTTAGAATATAACGTTGCTGTTTGTTGCCGCTCTGTATTTAATTTATCTAAAAACTTTAACTTTTCACTTAAAGCTGCTGCTTGCAAAGAATCTAAACGGGAATTATATCCCCGCACAAAATGCAAATAACGTTGCCTGCCCCGGCGTCCCTGATCGCGATACATTAAAAGTCTTTGATATGTTCTTTTGCTATTTGTGGTAATCATTCCGCCATCGCCGCAGCCGCTTAAATTTTTTGTCGGATAAAAACTAAAACAGCCGCAATCGGCAAAAGTACCCACTTTTTTATGCGCTATTTGCGCCCCGTGCGCCTGCGCGGCATCTTCAATAATTTTTAAATTAAACCTCCGGGCAATCTTTAAAATTTCTTTCATTGCTGCTGGCTGTCCGTATAAATGCACAGGGATTATCGCTTTTGTTTTTCTGTTAATTTTTCTGATCAATTCTTGAGGATTCAGATTATAGGTCTGTTTATCAATGTCTACAAAAACAGGTTTTGCGCCAGTATAAGAAATGCTTAGCGCCGTGGCAATATATGTATATACCGGACAAATTACCTCATCGCCTGAGCCAATATCAAAATTTAGCAATGATAAAAATAAAGCATCTGTACCGGAATTAACCCCTACTGCATATTTTACTGCGCAATAACGCGCAAATTCTTTTTCAAAATTGCTTACCGCCTCACCCAGAATAAAATCTCCCCGGCTAAATACTTCTGCTAAAGCTTCTAATAATTTTTTCTTTAATATCTTATTCTGTGTCTGCACATCAATAAATGGAACATTTATTTTACGCATATATTCTGCTTATCTCCTTCTGTCTGTATTTTTTTAACCTTTGATTAACCGCTCCAGAGAAGTTAAAACTTCCTCTTCGGTAATGGATAATAAACACTGCATTATGTCGCATCCTGTTTTCGTAAAATTACGATAACAAGGCCGGCAATCTAATTGCTTACTTAAAACAATGTTATTTTCTTTTTCCCCTAACGGCCCATAAACTTTTTCATTTACCGGCCCATAGATTGAAACAGTTTTTATGCCCAAGGCTGTCGCTGCATGCAAAGGGCCGCTATCATTCGCTAACACTAAATCACAACACTCGATTAACCCAAAAAGTTCACGTAAACTCGTTTTTCCTACAGCATTAATAATCTTTACCTCTGCAGCTTGGGTTACTAATTCCTGGGCCTTTTGCCTTTCTAATCCTGAGCCGAATAAAATAATTCGGGCGTTAAAATCCTGATTTATTCTTTTAATCACACTGATAAAACGTTCAATCGGCCATTGTTTGTTTTTGGCATCTGATCCCCAGCTGCCCCCTCCAAAAGGAACAACTCCCACAAGTTTCTGCTTAATACGCTCAGCTTTATTAACAACAAAATTATTTTCCTTTAAAAATTCCTGCGCTTTGTCTTTTTCTTTTTTTGTTAAAAATATTTCGGGTTTATCCTCAATATTATTAACCCCCTGCTGCTGTAATAATTCTTTATAATAAATGAGCACATGTTTATCTTTAAACCCGGAAATATTGATTTTAGAACTTAGCAGAAATCCCCGATTTTTATAATTTATGCCCCATCTTTGTTTAACTCCGAGCAGCCAGAGGACAACGTTATATTGATTAACTAAAGAAAGATCAAAGCATAAATCAAACCTGTACTTTTTAATCGTAAGCATCGCCTGAAGCAGATTACTTAAATATTTAAAAAAAGATTTTTTCTTTATTTTCTTAAAATCACCTCGGGTAAAAAAGAAAACTTTATCAACAAAAGGATTATTCTCTAATACACAGGCACTTTCCTGATTACAAATAAACCCCAAAAAACTATCCGGATATTTATTTTTTACAGCCCGGACTAAAGGCGTGGTAAACAGTACATCCCCCAGGCCAAAAGGATTTATGAATAATATTTTCTCCATAATTACATACCTAAAAATAAGGCAAGTCTTGATCAAATATTTTATTTAAAAAATTAAATCTTTTTCAGAATTGATTTAAAATCTACGTATTTATTAACTAAATCAATAACTAAATTTGTTTTTGTTTTATCTTGCGGACGTATCTTTACCGTCAAATCATGTACAGCTGAAGCTACATTATATGTATCTTCTTTGATCAAAAGTACCGGAATATCCGTATATTTAATCAGATTTAAAACTGAAGGGTGAGGGCTAATCCCCCCGGTTAATATTAAACCTGAAACCGAAGGCCCGTTATCTCCATAAATTAAATGCAAACTTATTGCGGTAAGAATTATATCTTCTCGATCGCCGGGGGTAATTACCAAACTTTTATCCACAATATAATCTAGTGCATCGTGCGGCTCCATAGCGCCAATCACAATTTTTTCAATGGAATTATCCATATATGTTGCGCCATAAAGGATTTCACACTTTAATTCTTCTTGAATTTGACCGATTGTCGGTTTAGTTAAAACCGGTTCATAAGGAATAACACCCAATACATCCAACCCTTTTCTTTTTAAACCTTTCCGTACTAATTTATTGATTTTTTCGTATTTTTGAGGTAAAACTTTATTGATAATCACTCCGATAATTTCTACCCCCTCTTGGTCAAACAAACATTTATTTAACAAAATTTCATCTATGGGCCGGCCAATACCTCCGGATGAAATTAAAATCACCTTTGCTTTTAACTGTTTTGCAACATAAGCATTAGACAAATCAAACACGCCTCCTACGCCGGCATGGCCTGTGCCTTCGATAATAACTAATTTATTTTTCTTCGCAATATGCTGATAAGCCTCTTTTATTTGTTTGACCAATTCTGATCTTTTAGGATTATCAATATATTTTTCTGTAAATCCGCGTTCAACCGCAATCGGACTCATATCTTGTAAAATCCCGCTCATTTTACAGACATGATCAATGAGGATTGAATCTTCATCAACTTTATAGCCAGCTTCAATTAAATATCTCTGTCCCACAGGTTTAATAAAGCCAATATTTTGATAAATACTTTTTAAACAGTAAATCAAGCCTAAACTTACTGTAGTTTTTCCATCATTTTGCTGTGTTGCCGCAATAAAAACTTTCTTCGCCATTTTTTATTTTCTTTGATTTATTTTAGTTGTTTATCATATGCTTGTTCTATAGATCGAACCAAGTCAGTTAAAATTAAATTTGTGGGGCTGGGAATACCAAGGCTTTTTGCCTGGCGCACAATTGCTCCATTAATATAATCAATTTCTGTTCTTTTTTGCTTCAAAATATCCTGTAACATACTGGATACATTATCCGCAGTTGCCCGGCATACAGATTCCACTTTTTGTATGGGATCATCATACATAAGCTTGATTCTTTTTTTCTTGGCTACTTTTACTGCTTCCGTTACCGCCAGACCCAGAATTTCCTGTAAAAGCTGGTTTTGGATCATTGCTCCGTTTTTAAAACGCGTTAAAGCCGTTAACGCATTAATCCCGGTATTAATGATTAATTTACTCCAAATTACGCTATTTATATCCTTGGAAAGCCGTGTGGAAAACCCGGATTTATTAAAAATTTCCCGTACCTGACGCATCGGAACAGTAAGTTGACCATCAATTCTGCCGATAATTGTTTCTCCGGTTCCTGCATGATAAGTACTCGCTTCCTCCCCTAGTGTTGCCCCATGTGAAGTTACCCCGGCTAAAACCTTATCCTGGCCAATTACTTCTGCAATCATTTCCACATTACCTAAACCATTTTGTAAAGTTAAGACATTCGTGTCTTTTCCTAAAAGCGGCTTAATTGATTTTACGGCAGCTTCAGTATCATATGATTTAACACAAAGCATAATTAAATCACATGTTTTAATATCATCACAAGATGCGGTAATATTAACTTTAATTTTAAAATTTCCGCCTATCCCTTGAACTTTAACCCCGGAATCCTTGATTCTTTTTGCCCGGGGTGAGCTTTTATCTAAAACCCACACTTCTGCTTGCTTTTTTTTCGTAAAAAAAGCGGCAAATAAACACCCTATGGCTCCGGGGCCTACAATTACGATTTTCATTTTTAACTCCTAAGTCAAGAGTCCAAAGTTAACAAAAAATTAATCCACACCCATAATTTTTATTGCCAACTCTGGACTCTTAATCTTAAAAAAATATTACTAAAATTATGATTTAAAACTTTATTCTTTCTTTTTAGATTTAGTTTTTGCCAAAAAATTACTCATTGCCTGCGCAGCAATATCTTTACATCCCAAGCCAAAAGATAAAGCTAAAGCCAATCCGATTGAACCCAGAATAATTGTGAGAAATTGGGATAATACCGTAATTCCAATTTTAAGTTGTTCTAAAGCAATAATCATGGCAAAAATCACAATTATCGTATGCGTAAGCATTCCCATGCCGCTGGCATGTGAAAGCCCGGCATTATGTGCGGTACTTTCCACTATTTTACGGACAAAAACAGCTAATAATGCCCCAATAACCAATACAATTAACGCGGCTAATACATTCGGGATATACAGCACAATCTTATCAATCAGTGCTGCCACAATTGTCAGTCCCAAAACATTTGCGGTAATCATAATTACTAATAGCATTAACAGCCAATAAACAATCAAGGCAATCAGATCAGATAAGCTATACTTAATTTCTCCTTTTTTTAAAAACTTTGTTACTCCCGCAATCTCGGCCAGATTATCCAATTTAATAACTTTTAAAATCTTGGCAACCAAACTGCGAATTCCTTTTGAAACTGCCCAGCCAATAACAACAATCAGTAATGCAACCATACTCAGCGATACATAAGTAATGATTTTACCTAACATCTCTCTTACCGGATCAAACAATAAAGATGTTTCCATTGGCCCCTCCTTTCAGTTAAAGGTTTTTGTTTTTTTTAAGTTAATTTAGTAACCAACTTTAATTACTTGAGTTTGTTAAATTCCTCTGTATTTATGGTGAATGAATGTTCTTTATCCGGGAATTTTTCTGTTTGAACTTCTAGAACAAACTCTTTAACTGCTGTACTTATTTTTTTAGCTAGTTTTGTATACTGCTTAACAAATTTAGGTTTAAAGCGATCGTAGAGACCAAGCATATCGTGTGTAACCAATACCTGGCCATCAGTAGCTGACCCAGCACCAATACCAATAGTAGGAATTTTTAACTTTTGCGAGATTAGTTTAGCTACTAAATCGGGAATACATTCAAAAACAATACTAAAACAGCCGGCCTTCTCTAATGCCTGCGATTGCTGGATAATTTCCTGCGCAGCTTGGGCATTTTTACCTTGCACCTTAAAACCGCTAAGCATAGTTGCGGTTTGCGGAGTTAGCCCTAAATGGCCCATAACCGGGATACCTGCTCCGACTAAAGCCCGGATCATGTCCAGAACTTGAGGTGTCCCCCCTTCAACTTTTACAGCATCTGCTTCAGCTTCTTTAATTAAGCGGCCGGCATTAATAATTGTTTGCTCTTTACTTACATTAAAAGACATAAACGGCATATCCGCAACCAATAAGGCATATTTTGTGCCTTTTCTGACTGCTTTGGTATGATGCACCATTTCATCCATGGTAACTCTCACTGTAGAATCATATCCTAAAATAACATTTCCAACCGAATCACCGACTAAAATTATATCAATTTCCGCCTGATCTAAAATCACCGCCAAAGGATAATCATAGGCAGTAAGCATGGTAATCTTCTCTTGATTCTGCTTCATCAGCATTAAATCTGCAATCGTAATTTTTTTTCTTGGTTCTTTGGTCATTTTTACTTTTTCCGCATTTTGCGCTGATTTTCTCTTGGAAATCAGTATAACAAATACTTTTAACCAATTCAATTATTTTAAGTAATAGCTATTTTATTAGAGTTAAGCACTAAAGCATTTTTTTTAGCGCTTCTTCTCCTGTAATTCCCCGGGTAATGCCTAAATCCTCTGCCTTAGTGGTCAGATTAACAACTGGTTTGGCAAGTAATTCTTCAACTGTAGATACTCCGGTAATTATACAAGCTGCATCACCCATCTTCTGGGCTGCTTCAATATTTAAGTAGCCGCACATAATAAACCCCTTTGGCGCATTAACCAGAACAAGATTAGCCTGCTTAAATTTAACTACTAATGTTTCCAATTTAATTCCCCCAACTTCAATAACACCCTTGTCCATAATAACTCCTAAGATTTATTTCTCAGTAAATTTTGCGCAACTTTTACTGCCTGAACACTATCCTTTGCATATTCTGCTCCGATTGAATGCGCATAAGAAGCAGTAATCACAGCTCCTCCCACAATAAATTTGCACTTTATTTTTTTTTGCTTACATTTTTCAATTACATCCTTCATATTTACCATAGTTGTAGTCATTAAAGCAGAAAGCCCCACAATCGGTGTTTGATATTTAGCTATCTCTTTGACAATTTTCGCACTGGAAACATCTTTGCCTAAATCCACAACATAAAACCCGTGATTTTTTAACATTAAAGAAACAATGTTCTTTCCAATATCATGAATATCCCCTTTAACTGTGGCTAAAATAATAACATTCTTTTTTTGTTTTTTGTGCTTTTTTTCTTTTTTTAAATTATTTAAATAAGGCTCAAGATATTTAAAAGCAATCTGCATAGTTTCGGCACTGGCAATCAGCTGGGGAAGAAAATATTCTTTTTTATCAAATAAATCTCCCACTTTATTAATTGCAGGAATCATCACTTTATCCACTAAATATAAAGGATTTTTCCCTAACTTTACCGCTTGCACGAGCAGTTGGCGGATATCCTGCCGATTCCCCTCTTTGATTACGCTATAAATTTCATCTGAGATATCTTGTCTTTGGGGTTTTACAGGTTTTATTTTTTTATTGCTTTTTTTCAAATAATTCTTCTGGCAATAGGCTATGTAATTGCCAGCATTTTTATCTTTTCCCATTAATACTGCTTGTGCATATTTATTAACCCGGGAAAATTTCTGCAGAGGATTACTAATCACCATAGATAATCCGTTTTTTTTAAGTAAACTTAAAAATGTTCCGTTAATTAAATCCCGTCTGGGCATGCCAAATGATATGTTAGATAATCCGCAAATTGTATTTACCCCTAAAACATGACTTGCCCATTTAATAGTTTTAAGCGTTTGCACCGCAGCCTCGGAATAAGATGAAATCGTCATAATTAACCCGTCGATAACTAGATCATTTTTGCTAAATCCCATTTTTTTTGCTTTTTTAAAAATTTTTTCAATAATTTGCCGGCGGCGTTTAAATTTTTTCGGCACTTCTTTTTTATTTAAGGGTAGTAATATACACATCGCGCCGTATTTTGCCGCAACCGGAAGCAAATTCTTAATCTTTGATGGTTCTGCAGAAATGGAATTAATTAATGCCCGCCCGGGATATAAACGTAAAGCTTTTTCCATCACTAATTCATTCGAAGAATCAATTACTAGCGGCAAATCAGAATTCACAGAAAGTAAACTGATAATTTTCTCCATAATTTTTACTTCATCAAAACCCGAACTTCCTGCATTTACATCTAAAAGCTGCGCCCCGTGACTTTGCTGCTGGTAAGCTAACGAACGCACTAAGGTTAATTTACCTTGACGTAACTGTTTTTGTAATTCCCTCTTGCCTGTCGGATTAATGCATTCACCCACAACTTTAAGTTTTTGTTTATTATCTAAAATTATATGGGAGCGGGCTGAGCTTAACGCACTGATTGAGCTGCGTATGGGAACAATTGGCTTTATTTTTTTAATCTGAGTTTTCAAAGCTTTTATATGCTCTGGCGTAGTTCCGCAGCAACCACCTAAGAGATTAACTCCTGCTTTGACCAATTCTTGGGTACACATGGCAAATTGTTCTGGATCCAGATCAAAGTAAGTTTTTCCCTGTTTTAATTGCGGCATGCCAGCATTAGGTTTTGCCAAAAGCGGAACTTTTGCGTATGGCTTCATTTTTTTAATTAAACTTACCATCTGATTTGGCCCGGACGAACAATTACAGCCAACAACACCCGCTCCTAAACTTTGTAATGTAATTAAGGCGCTAATCGGATTAGTTCCATTAAGTGTGTTCCCGTCTTTCTCATAAGTCATACTAACCATGGTTAATCTATCCGTTAACTCTCCTGCTGCAATCAGCGCGGCTCTTGTTTCCTGAATATCAATCATTGTTTCAATCACTAATAAATCAACCCCGCCGGCTAATAATCCTCTTATTTGCTCTTTAAAAATATTTACGGCTTCTTCAAATCCTATCTTTCCAAAAGGCGCGATAAATTTTCCGGTAGGGCCAATATCTCCGGCAACCAGACATTTTCTTGAAACCGCAGATTTAGCTATTTGCGCTAAGCGTTTATTAATACTAAATACATTTAACGATTGATTTATTTTATATTGATTAAGCTTAACCCGGTTTGCCCCAAAAGTGCAGGTATAAATAATTTCTGCTCCCGCCGCAGAATAGTTATGGTGTATTTGTTTTAAAACTTGGGGATTTTCCGTTGCCCAGAGTTCCGGAGAAACTCCTTGCGGCATACCCATTCTTTGTAATTGAGTTCCCATTGCTCCGTCTAGAATCAACACTTTTTTCTCTAATCTACTTAATACTTTTTTCTTATTCATTAATTGCTTTATCCAATTTTTTCTTAAATTTAATTTTCAATATTTTTAATACCGCAAACAGCAGTTACGGATTTCTCCGGAATCAGCAAAAAAGTATCGGTAATCCTAACCCCTAAGTCCGGCATTTTTAAAATATCCGTAAAAATTTCTTGATTTTCTATCCCCAGATCACCGTAGCCTGCAGAAAATCTTTGCGGCGTGAGTGTTTTATTTTCCCGGCGTAATAAATTATTATAATAATTCACTACCCAGTTTAAAGCTAAATCTGTAATCTCACTAGCCACCGCATCAAAGATTACCGCTTTGGTTACATCTGCCGCACGGGAATTCTTCTCAATCTGAGCCACTATTTCCTCTCCCGATGTTGCGCCCATAAATAAAGCATGGGTGCAGCCAATTAAAAGTTTTTTTAAACCATTACTTTTTAACACAAAGTTATGTTCAAATTCAATTTTCGATCCATTTACCCCTTCAATTTTGACAATAGCTGCAGCAGCAATTAAGTCAATAAAATCACGTGCTTGCTTAATAGACTTTTCTAAATCTGCTTGCTGCTGGGGGTTTACTTTTGTTTTACCCCAGACATAACCTAAACGGCTATAAATCCGGTCATAAGGAGTAGTTATATTAATATTCTTGAAAATTTCTACATTTATGCTCACTTTTTTCTCAACTTTTTAATCGTAATTATAAATCAATAAGATTATACCATAAATTCAAAAAAACAAATAAGTTAAAAGCATCGCAAAACAAGAACAATTTTATCCTTTAAATTTCAGGTGAGAATTTCAGGCAATTAAATCTTTGACTAATTCGGCATTGAAGCGTTCGGTAAATAAATCATTTTTGTAATTACTAATATCCGCTTGCAGTTGCATAAGTTTAACATAAACCTCACTATTTTTAGATTCTCCCAGCTCTAAAAATCCCGCAATTTTAGAATCACGTAAAATAATTTTATTATAAGAAATTATTTCTGGCGGCGCAAAAATAAGCTCCTCTAAGTTATCATCTTGAAACTTATTAATAATACCGGATGAGGTTAATGGCAGGTCAAAAAATTCAAGCTTTTTTACAACCTGAACTTCCTTGTATTCGATCATTTGTTCCGTTGTTTCTTTTAAAAACATCATTGCATTATAACCGGCAATTTCTCCTTGAAACAAAGCTCTTTGCCATGATTTTTCCTCCCCTGTGCAGGCAATAACATCCCCGGCCGCAAAAACGCTAGGCACATTTGTTCTTAAAAATTTATCCACAATAATTCCCGGACTTATGGCTATTTCACTCTCCTGGAGAATTTTTGTCTGCGGCACTAAATATTTATCCACAATTAAAATTCCACAACCAATAACTTTTCCGGTATCAAGTTTTACTGCTTTAACATCTGTATCTCCGAACACTTCCACTATTTCTGTATCTGATATAACTTCGATTCCTTTTGCTTTAAATTTTTCGATTATTAATTCCGCTCCTCTTGCGTCAACAATTCCCGGCAATAGTCCTTGTTTCCCCAGGATCAATTTTACCTCAATATTTATTTTCTGGCTTAGGGCACAAGCTGCTGTAAGGCCGGCAATATTTCCTCCCCAAACACTGACTGTATTAGTTATCGGAAGAAGTTCTAAAATATCACGCACATTTTCAATTGAATCAAAACCTATTACTCCATGTTTATTGGCGCCTTTAAATTCCCGCGGTAACTTCATTTTTTTACCGGTAGCAACAACCAGACAATCGTAACTAATTTTTGTTTTATCCAGCAACATAATATAATTCCGTACCGGAACAACTTTTTCAATTTTTTTTCCGTATTCAACTCTAACCCCTAAATTATCATAAAATCCCTTTTGTTTATAATACACATCTTTTTCATTGAACTTCTGGGTAAGCATATCCGCAATTAAATACCGGTAATATGCAGGATAATGTTCGTCCGTAAAAATTGTAATCTTAACATTACTATCTATTTTCCTTATTGCCTCTGCCGCACTAACTCCGGCCGCGGAGTTTCCGATAATCACAATATGCTTCATTTTAAAATTTCCTGATTTTTAAGCTTCCTTAGCTTTTTGCGTTAACATTATATTCAAAACTGCAGCTTTAACTAAATTTTCCATTAATAATGATACCGTAACCGGCCCCACCCCACCGGGAACAGGAGTAATAAACGCAGCTTTTTTCACAGCCGACTCAAATTCAACATCACCCACAACCTTGCCTTCTGCAAGACAATTAATCCCCACATCAATAACTATCGCACCGGGTTTTATCCAATCTCCTTTAATCAGATTAGGTTTTCCCACAGCCACAACTAGAATTTCCGCACGTCCCACATGTTCGGCTAAATTTCCTTTCTCAGATGTTCCAATATGACAGACAGTCACTGTGCAAAATTCATTCAGGAGCATTAAGGACAAAGGTTTTCCGACAATTGCACTGTGCCCCACGATTACCGCTTCTTTTCCATACAAATTCTTACCGGTTTTTTTTAATAATTCTATAACCGCACAAGCCGTACAAGGCGCAAAACCTTTTTCGTTGAGAATTATTTTACCCAGATTCTCCGGATGTACACCTTCCACATCTTTTAATGGGTTTAAATAGCTACGAATTTCGTTGGCATCTAAATGTTCCGGCATCGGTAACTGCAAGATGATACCGTGTACACTTTTTTCTGAATTTAAATCATAAATTAACCTGATTAAATTTTCTTTACTAATATTTTCCGGCAGGATTTTTAGATCAAAATTTATATTTAATTTATCCGCTATTTTTTTCTGAAATTCCAGGTAAAGCATCGATTCTTTCTGTTCCCCTATCGCAACTGCACATAAAGAAGGCCTTTGATTATACTGTTGATAAAGCCTGGCTACGGCTTCTTTTATTTGTGCTTGAATTTTCGAAGAAATATCTGAGCCTGCAAGTAATTTTGCCATTACATAAATTCCTTTATCTGTTTTTCTATTATTTTTTTAATCCGGAAAACATTTTTTTCCATTTTTCTTAGCTGGGTTTCTTGCGTTTTAACAAATTTTTTATCTTTCATATATTTCAAATTAATTTTTATATTTAACCGGGATGCGGAAAACGCACTTGCTAAAAATAAAACCGCACAGCCGGAATCAGTGATTAAATTTTTGTTGCCGACCATGGTGATTTCCTGACACAACTGCATAGCGCTATTAATTAACCGGCATACCTCTAAGGGCACCAGTACTGCCTGCTTTAAATTTTTTTCAATAAGAATCTTTCTTTGTTTTGCACTTTTAGGTATTTTTCGTGAATCTTCTAATTTTAAATAAACAATAATATCTCGATCGATAAGTAAAACTAATTTCCTGCGTAAAATTTCGTTCTTTTTTAATAAAACTTTTATTAACTTATTTAGTTTCTGATTTAGACTAAACCGGGCGACCATACTACTTAAAGCAATCCCTAAACTCGCGACAACAGCCGCAGCGCTGCCACCCCCAGGCGCAGAATTGCCGGAAGCTAAGTCATTAATATACTGGCTAAGTTGTTTTTGGCTATACATTTTTTCTGTTTTCCCCTTTGTTTTTTAGATCAGGTCTTCATTGTACATTTTTTGCTGATTGCCGTCAAGGCACTAAAAAAGGATGCATTCGGCATCCTTTTTTAGTGCAAACTATTAAATTTAAAATCGATTCATAATTATGAAGAATTCTTTCCCTTATATAAAAAATAAATTTTGGATATTTCTACCCCGGACAACTAATCACTGCACTCTTTCCCTATACTCCTAAAACCTGTTTTATTGTTTTTTTTCAATTTCTAGAATTTCCCCTTTAGAATTAACATCAATTTCATATTTTTCAAAATTAACTGCCCCTTGAACTTTATAAATCAATTGCCCGTCATCTTTCTCTGCAGAAAAATCATGGATTAAAATGCCGGGCTTGGCTTGTTTTACAGATTTACGGATAATCGCTGGTAATTTAGAGAGTTTATTAATATTTTTTTCTTTTTGTTCAAGCTCATCTTCTAAACCATACCGGATAAGCTCCCCATTTTGGCTGATCTGGATTTCATATGTTTTCATATCCTTTTTACCTTCAAACTCATAGACAATTTCCCCCTTCTCATCCGTAACTAATTCTGCTTCCCGAATATCAATTGCAAAAACCGCTTTTTTAGCCGCGTCCATAACTTTTAAGGGCACACGCGCCAAAGGGATTTTTTTTCCCTCTTGTGCCAAGGCAATATTTAGGATAAAAATAATTCCTAAAAATATTACGGAAGATAAATATAATTTTTGCATAATTACACCTTTTTCATTTTACAAATTTTAAGTTTAATTAAACATCTTCAAAAAATAATTTCTATTCACACTCAAATTGTTGAGGCTAAATCTAAAAAAAACCGCTATACAAATAAATTTTTGGGTTTTTATCTCTGATTAAAATAATAATTTCTAACCTTTGATACAAACAAAAAATAGCAATTTCTTTAAAAAAAGAAAATTGCTATTAGAAATTTTTATTCATGTTTTCTAATTAAAATATACAAAATAAATTTTCGGTAAATTCCCCTTAAATATTCCCTAAGGCAGTTATTGGCTAAAATCCCCTGCATAAAAATGTTAACTAATTATACCACTGTTTGTTAATAATTGCAAAAAAAGCTATATTTTTAAGCAAAATATTTTTGTAACACTTTAATAATAAACAAGTTAAGCATTATAACTAAAAAAAATTAAGCTAAATAGATTTGCAATTTTTTAAGTTCTCATGTAAACTTTTACTGTTTTTTAATCTTAACATTCCCTTAAAAAAACATCATATTAATATTCAAACAAACTTTGAACAATCTGTTTAATTTTATTTCGGGAATTCTTCTGCTGTACACTGATTACAACTGGAAACATCACAAACCGGGCATCTTTCAATCCCATTACAATTTTTAAATTCTAGATATCCATCTTTACAATTATACCCCTTTTTACAATTTAATTTTGCCGCCATCTAAACCATCCTTTCCTTTATTATTTGTTTTTATAACCTCATACACCTATACTAAATAAGTCCATTTTATTAAACAGTACATCGGGAACTCAAAAAAAATTCTTAATATGAAAACCTCATCCAGTGTACACTTAAAACCTATTTACACATATTCACAAACGGACAATATGGGCAAGTATCTTTACTTTCATCTGCCCTAAACCCGGCCTTAAGATCATATATTTCATCGATGATTACCCTCAAAAGTTCCCCGCAATATTCCATTATTTTATCTTTGTCATCATATTCCTTATCTTTAGGAAATTTATCTAATCTTAATGTACGCAGATTATACAAAGCAGCTTTGATTTTTGCATCTTTGTATTCTTCCTCTACACAATAAATATATAATGGCAGCTGGAATGATCCTATGGCTTTTTTAATGTTTACCCTTGCCGGATTATCCATTGCCTTGGCTAAAATCTTTACCCCCCCCGGTAAAGTATCACTGCTGCCAGTTTTATAATCCAGGACCTGGACTGTTTCCGCATCAATTCTGTCAATTCTGTCAATCCGGCATTTAAAATTTATGCTTCGTACTCCTAGTCTAATTTCTTTTACTATCTCCTGCTCTAGTCCCTCAATTCTTATAATTTTTCTTTCTGCTTCCTGATCAAGAAATTTTTCTAATCGGAAATGTAAAATTTGTTTAATCATAAATGCATCAGATTTCATGCGCCGCATAAAAGTTTTTTCAAAACGATCATTAAATTCTTTAAAAAACTTATTTTTAAATAAATCATTAATCCTTGGTGTTTTTTTAAGAAACGGTTTAAAACTATATTCTAATAATTCATGAATAAATATACCGACTTCTTTACTTTCGACTTCATCTAGCAAATCTTCTTTTTCACTTAAACCTAAAACATATTTAAAATAAAACTGCATCGGACATTGTAAATAAGTATTAATACTCGACGCTGAAAAAACAAAATTTTCGAGAAACTTCTTAATACTTTCATCCTTAGCAATTACTCCTCTTTTCTGCATAACTTCGCATTTAAACACAGCCCGCGGGGCAATAGAACTATTTAAAGTCTTATTTTGTTTTTCCTCTTCCCAAAGAATTTCCTCGATAAATCGGCTTTTTTGCATATCCGGATGGTCATTATAAATAAGGTGTACATTTTTCGCAGATTTTATTAAACGCATAAACTGATAACGCTGGATATTTTCCTCTCTTTCTAAGCGGTCCAAACCTAAGCTTACCATAACAGCACGGGGAATTAACGGCTCATTGGCACTTAAACGCGGCAGGACGGATTCATTAACATCCATAATAATTACATTCTCAAAACTGATTGCCCGGGTTTCAAATAATCCTAATATTTGTAATCCTTTCAAAGGCATTCCTTTAAAAGCAATTTTTTCGCTTCTGAGAAAATCATCAAATATTTTAAAAATTTCTTGGGTTTGAAATTTTTCTTGACTAAGATTTTTATTGGAAAAATCACGGCACAAACCATAGATCTTCTGAATAATTTTATTATTTAAAGGATAGGTACTCAGTAAACTCTTCTCTACCAAAACATCTAAAAACTTTTCTAAGCTGGCTGAAAATCGTTCTAACGTGGTGATTTGCTCCCACAGTCTGAACGCCAGATTATGCAGCAAAACTAAAACTTCTTGTAAATCTTCAATTGTTATTGAAATATCGATCAATTCCAACTGTTCATTAGCAATCAGATAAAGATTTGTTAAATTTTCTATTTGTTCTAGTTCAATAAACAAACTACCGCTGACTTCTGAATCCTGCATCCCGGATAAAAGCTCTTCGATTTTATGCACTAGCACCCGGGTAATCGCGGGGTCTTTAATAAGTAAAAGATTTTTTATTAACGGATGCCGCATTAAAGCTAAATAATCCCGTGTATAATATTGATTTTTTTTTCGTGTTTTCTGCACCCGATGAATCGCCTCAAAAAGGCCATAAAGCGTACTGCGCAACAATGGATATCCCATCGACACATTATAATCCGCAGTGATTGATGAAATTTCCGATAATAAAGGAATAATATTATCGCTATTCGGTAAAACAATCACAGTTTTATTCCTCTGTTCGTCAGTTATTTTAGCCAGCAGCTCCCTGACAATACCCACCTGAGAATGCGTGTCAAAACCCGCATAAAAGTTTATCGCTAACTTTCTTTTATACTCGTTTTGCGGTTTGATATCAGTATTAAAAAATTCAGATAACTCATTAAACACACTCCAATTATGCTCATCTTTTTGAAAAAATAATACGGCTTTACCTTGATCATAATAATGTTTAATTACAATTTTTTCTGTTGCATGTAGATCAAAAAAATTGCAGAAAAGAATTTTATCAAATTCATTAAGTGGTGTATTCTGCATCTGATTTGCGGCTGTTAAATATCGCAATCCCCGGGAATATTTTTTATCCTTTTGCATCTTCTGATGGTAAAGTTCTCTTAAAGTAACAATATTTTCCAGTAATTTATTTAGATTATCCGGCACTTCATAACCAATTTGAGCATTTTTTTCAATATTTGTTAATCTATCTTTGGAAATATTCTCTAAATCTAATTGATCAATAAAAGAAATGATTTCCCTGGACCAAGGGAGAAATTGAGAAAATTTCTCCCGAGATTGGGTTATTGGCGGCACTTTAGTTTTAGCAATTTTATACACTATATACGCTGCCTCTAGATCCTGCATGACCATCAAATCGCCATTTTTATTATTAATGTAGTACATAAACTCATCGATAGAAAAGAAATAGGGACTAATAAAATCTGTTTTTATTTTTTGCGCTAGTGCCTGTTTTAAAAACAAAGCCGGGCGTTTACCGCCAAAAACTATCGCCAAACGACTTAAGTCTTTATTTGATATATAAAAATTAGCGAAGATATATTCGCTAAGCTTTTCAATAAAATCTTCGTTAAAGTTATAAGTAATAATATTACTCATGATTTTAGATCCTGTGTAATGGAATTCCTCATATCTGTTCTACTTTAATTTCTTCCATATAGACTAAAAAACCGCATATTTTTTTCTTTGCATATATAGAACTTATGATGTTCTTATATTCCTGTATTTGTTCAATATGTTCTTTTCTGTTTTCTTTCGAACTTTTAAAATCAATTACCCAAGCCTCTTGTTCTGTAAGAATTAAACGATCCAAACGAAAAGTTCTGCCACTTTTATCAACATATTCTTTTTCCGTATAAACCTGGGTTTTTACACCATCTAAATAAAAGAATTTTTTGGTCATTTCTGAAGTTAATATATTTTTTACAATTTTAATATATTGATCTGGTTTTTCTAACCCGGAAAATTCAAAATTAAGTTTATTTTCTAATATATCTAGTAATTGATCGAGCCGCTGCTCATTTAGGTTTTCAGCACTTTTAAGTAAATAATGTAAAATTTCACCCCGCATAATATTTTTACGATTTTTTAATTGTGTTCCTTGTGCAAATTCTTCTTTTAAAATGTTTACCCAATTATAATATTTTGCCGCTACGATCGGCATTATCAAATATTTATCCGGAACTTGTTTTAAATTATATTCCGTTTTACATCCTTTCTCTTGAAAATTCTCTGGGATGAGAAACATTACAGAATTATTTGGCTGTAAAACTTCTGACTTAAAGCAAGGAACAAACAAATATAATTCACACTCAGCACGCGTAAAAGTAACATAAATTACATTCAGTTCATCGATGAATGATTTCCTGTATTCTTGACGGTAAATTTCCCGGATCCGGCGCGAAAATTTTGCATATTTTGCATCTAAACGTAAGAGGCCAAAATTATTTTCTGATTCTTTTTCATACACCACATAGGGGGCCCGGACACGCTTAATCTGTGCGCCTAATTCACGAATGTTCATATCTAAAAACGGCACCAAAACCACACTAAATCCCAGACCCTTAGCTTTATGAATTGTCATTACCTTTATTGAATTCTCATCCGAAAAATTGACATATAAATGCTGTTCCGGAGCACTATCTAAAAACTCAAGTAATAACGCGATATCGGAATTTTCCTGCTCCTGTTCCCGAATTAATTCTAAAAGCCGCATAAAAAACCCCTGATTAGGACTAAAATTATCCAAAACTTTAAATTTATCTAAAATGCTGACCATTAATTCATACAAGGAAACAAATCCTACGCTCTTAAAAAAATCATCAATATATTTATTCCAAATTTCAGAAAACTGTTTTTTGAAAGTACGGTATAAAGACCATTTATTTTTCTTAGGATTAAATTCAAAAATAAAATTTGATACCTGCTGAAATTCAAGTCCGGAAACTTTTAAAAAAATATCTCCCAGAATAAAGGCACAAAAAGATATTGTATCCAGAGGTGAATTTAAAAATTTTAAAAACGCTATTAATTCCCGGATTAAAGAATTATTTGTAATATTAAGCGTACGCTCTGATTCTACATTTATTTTTTCTTCTGTTAACCAGCCGGTAACAAGCTCAATTTCCCGGTTAGAACGGCAAAGAATTGCTATAGATTTTAAGGGAAAACGAGCCTTAAGGTTCTGAATTGTTGCCATTAATTTAACTCTGATTAATTCATCTTTTTCATCTTTATCCGTATATTCAATATATTCAACCTTAACATATCCTTGCGATTTATCCGGCCTAGATTCCTGGTTAGAGTCCTTAAACACTGCCAAAATTTCATTAATTTCTTCATCTGTAAACCAGCGTAATTCATCTTTTTCTTGTGCTTGCTGCGTATCCAGAAAACGTTTTAGGTTAGCCTGAGAAAAAACCAGGTTATTAAACTCAACCACCTGTTTTTGTGAACGGTAATTTGTTTTTAAAATAAGCGCACCATTAATATTAAATTTTGAAAACTCCTGTTTTATATCTTCAAATAAATTAACATCACCGCCCCGAAAACGGTAAATTGCCTGTTTTTTATCCCCCACATAAAATAATGACCCTCCCGTCGAAAGTGCATCCTCTACCATTAAAAATAAATTATCCCATTGTAATTTACTAGTATCCTGAAATTCATCGATGAGGAAATGCCGGAATTTACTTGCGAGGCGATAATATAATTCCGGCACACTTAACTTTGTTTCCTTAAATAAAAAACGTACTTGTTTATTTAATTCCTCCATAAATAAAACATCATCCTGCCGTGCCAGTTGGCGAAAAAAACCATAGACTTCCTCATATATATCGATATAACAATTAAATAAGGACAACGCTTCCTTTTCGCTGACTGTTACAATCAAAGCTCGAAATTCCTGCCAGAGCCGCTCAAGTTTAGTAGAGGCCTTTTGCCCTTTATTCATCGGTAAAACATCCTGGTAAAATTTTTGGCTTTTAAAACTTCCCAGATTAAACGCTTTTGTATTATTTTCTAAAAATTTAGCCAAACTATTAAAAAAAAGCTTATTCATCCCCTCCGGTGCTTGCGCATGAATATTTTGTAGAATTGTTAATACTTTTTGCTTTAAATTAATCAACTCATTACTGTCTACAGGAAACTTTTTAAAATTACCGCCAAAAATATTACTTTGGTAAAATAATCCTTTTAAAATTTCTAAGATATCGTTTTTCGCAAACCAGCTTAACCGGTTTTCTAAATGAAGATATTGATTTATAAACTCTGAAAAAATTTTTTTAGTTTTCTCATTTATCTGAACCTGATCAATCGTTTCATCTAAAGCATAAGCCACATAATTTGAATAGTTTTCTTTAATGCGGAAATTCGCAGACAGGTTTAATTCTAAGGCGCAGCCGGAAAGAATAACATTAATAAACTTATCAATATTTTTTACTTGAAAAAAATTATAATTATTAATGATAAAATCTAGTATTCTAAATGCTCTCTCTTGCGCTTCTTCTTCCGGAACGCCCAGGCTGGCTAATAAATCATTTTTCTCTTCAAGAGAACTAAAAGCATTTAAGGCAATTTTTTTTAGTAATTCTAATATTCTCTCGCGCATTTCCCGCGTGGCTTTAAGGGTAAACGTAATTGCCAGAATATTACGCAGCGGAATTTCTCCCGGGGCAAGACGAGAGTTAATTAACAGCTGGATATAACGCCGGGCCAATGTGTAGGTCTTTCCTGAACCAGCGGAAGCTTCAACAATTTTAACTTCGGGGAATGAAATAAGCGATGAGTTTTTCTTTTTCATAAAAAATATTATAAGCTAAAAATGCGGGAAAATATAACTTTTTTAATTAAAACCAGCCAAAAAGGCCTTAATAGTTTTTAACATCGGATACTCTTTCAAAGCCTTTCCAATCATATTCATCTTTTTTCTTTGTCTTGGGTTTAAATAATTCGACCACATCAGTAGACAATAAGTATATCCCGGGAACAATAAATAAAGTAAAAAATGTTGATACAGATAATCCCCCCAAAACAGTAATTGCTAATGGCGCCCATAACCCTGCCCCCTCAGTGCGGTCTAAAGCCATCGGCAATAACCCAAAAAGTGTTGTCAATGATGTCATCATAATCGGACGTAAACGGTCCACGCCAGCCATCATTGTTGCCCTAAATCGTTTAAAATTTTTTTCTCTTTTAAAATAATTAATCCGGTCTATTAAAATAATTGCATTATTAACTACAATACCCGCCAACATAATCACACCGATAAAAACAGATACACTTTTCGGTTTTTTAAATATCCATAATGCCCCGCTAACCCCGATCAAAGCTAACGGCACACTGGATAATATAATTAACGGTTGAATATAAGATGAAAATAAAGAAGCTAATACCATATAAATTAAAGCTAAGGTTACCCAGATAATAAACGTTAATTCTTTTTTTCCTCTGATCATTTTTTCATAATCACCGCCAAAACGGTAATAATAATTTTTAGGTAATTTCATATCTTTTAACCCCAATTGTACAACCTCCACAGATTTAGCTAAATCATATTTACTCATTGTTGCACTTACTTCAATCATTCTTTGTTTATTTTTACGCCAAATTTCAGTCGGCCCTTCCCCGGAGACAAATTTAGCCACCTGCTCAAAAAAAACAATTTCATTTTCATCGGTAACCAGACTTAGTTTATGCACATCACCAAAATTTTTACGGTCTTCCCGTCTTAACCTAGCAATTGTTTCCACTTGTTTTGCTTCGGAATGAAATCTTGTTGCCACCAATCCTCGCATCTTAGCATGTATAGTATCGGAAATAGATTTAGTGGTCAGCCCCCATTTTGCTGATTTAGCTTTATCGACGATTGCCAGCAATTCTGGTCTTTTTTCTCTCATTCTAATTTTCACATCGACAAAACCCGGGATCCCTCCGATTTTTTTAGAAATATTTATCGCGATTTCCCGTAAAGTTTCATAATCATAACCGTAAATTTCAATATGCAATTCTTTCGCCGCCATACTTTGCGGTTCTTCAAAATAAATAAACGCATTCGGTATTTCTCTCATCTTTTCCCGTAAATCATCAATTACTTCCCGATTAGAACGCTCGCGCTGAGAAAGCGGCAGAAGTTTTACAAAAATTCTGTTAGACCACGGTTTTATCCGTGATGACACTGTTTTTATTTCCGGAACTTGTGCTAAAATATCTTCAACCTGTTTTACAACCTGATCCGAAACATCCAGCTTTGCGCCGGTTGGCAATTCGATAAAAATTGTAAATTCATTTTCTTCGGTTCTTCCCAGAAATTCCATGCCCAATTTTTCGGTAAACACATATAAAGATATACCAAAAATACAGAATACAGCTAAAACCATATATAAACGAAAACGCAATACCCGCCCTAATGTTCTTCGATAAAACAATTGGATTTTTTTTAAAAATTTTTCCGGTTCTTTTTTTTGGTGCTGATCATCGGCTAACGATAATTCAGGCAATTGAGTTTTAAACTCATTATCTTCTTCTTCAATTTTCTGTTTTCCCGAAGAAATTAAAGACCCTAAACCAGCGGATAAAACAGGAACCAGGGTTACCGCAACAAAGAGACTAGCCATTAACGAATATACAATGGTCATTGCTAATCCCTCATACATGAGTCGAATTTCTTTATTCACAAAAACAAACGGGAGAAAAACAATAATTGTTGTCAGTGTTGAAGCAAAAATTGCTAGCCACATTTCTTCTGCCCCAAGACTAGCTGCTTGTTTATCATCAAAGCCCTCTTTCTTTTTCTTAGATATATTATCTAAAACAACAATCGCATTATCTACGAGCATTCCGCTGCCCAAAGCTAGACCGCTTAAGGTCATAACATTAACTGTTAATTTCTGAAAAAACATTAGAATGAATGTGCAGATAATTGCCGTAGGGATAGAAATACCTACTGTAAATGTTGCGCCAATATCTTTTAAAAATAGCCATAATACGCAAACAGCTAAAAATGCTCCGAATAATAATGAACTTTGTACATCATTAATTGCTTTACGAATAAAATCTCCCTGGTTATAAACCGGAATTAGTCTTATGCCGCGCCGGGATAAATCCTCTTCCGTTTTGAATAATTCAATTTCTTTGACAATATCATCGGTCATCTGCAGAGTATTGGCCATGCTTTCCTTCTGCACATAGATTGATACTGTCGGTGCCAGGTTAGTACGCGCATAACTGGTAGCTTCAAGATAAGAATCTTTTACAGTTGCTAAATCTTTCAATCTGATAATTGCGCCGCTGGCTGTTGCGGCAATCCCAATCTCCTCAATATCTTTTACGGTTTTAAATTCGCCAATAATTCGGGCTAAATATTTATCTTTTGTGCGTTCGACATCTCCCGCTAATAAATTTAAATTGTTTGAACCAAGGACATTAATTACTTTATTAATTGGCATATTATAAGCATCAATTTTAGCCTGTTCAATTTCAACTAAAATTTTTCTTTCGCGCCGGCCTCCTATTTCCACATCAGCCACTCCGTTGATTCTCTCTAGTCGTGTTTTTAAAACCTCATCCACAATTTTTCCCAGCATTTCCGGCGTATAACGTTTCCCTCCTGTCATCGCTAAAATCATTACCGGTACATCCGAATATTCGTACTTAGCAATAACTGGTTTTTCAATTTCCTCTGGCAATTCATTTTTTACGCGGGCGAATTTTTCCCGAACCTCAAGTGCCGCAAAATCCATATTTGTTCCCGCTTCAAATTTTATAACTATGGTCGCATTTGCTTCCTCTGATGTAGATTCAATGCTCCGGATATGACTGGCGGTTGAAACTGCTTCTTCAATTGGTTTAGTAATACGCTGTTCAATCTCAACCGGGGGTATTCCGCCCCGGACATTTATAAAAATTGTCACATTACCAAAACTTGTATTCGGCATCAATTCAATAGGCAGTTTCCCTAAAGATACCCATCCCCAGATTAAGGCCGCCAGGAAAATCATACAAATTGTTATTGGTTTTCTTACGGAATAACTTGGTAGGCTCATTTTTATTTTTCTTTCTTATCAATCATTTTATACACTTTATGCGGGCCTTCACCGGACGAACTAAAAATATTCATTTTCACTAATTCTTCCAATTCTTTATCCGCTACGGGTAAGGGGACTTTAAAATTAACAACATATTCTAACCGCGTGATTTTTCCGTTTTGACGCACATAATCAATTACTTCTAGCTGGCGTTGTTTTAATGCCGCCCGATCATCTGCAGTCGGAGAAACAATTTCACTGTCCCGAATAAATTTTGTATCATCAATAGGCTGATCATCTTTTATATTTTTGATATCTTTATCCGCACCAATATTTTTTGATTCAATTTTATCCAAAATATCTTTCATCTGTTTAATATCTTTATCTAAAATTGATTTTGTTTCATCAATTTGCTTTTCCTTAAAATCATCTTTTCCCCTCTCATCTGTATTTTGTTCTATCTCTTCTGCCTTCTCTCCCCTGCCTTCTATCGCCTGCTGGCTGTTGTCGGGCATTAACCCTTTAATATCTTTTAAATCTTTAATTTCTGTAACCTTCGTGGTGGAGCCAGTAACATCAAGTTCTTTAAAAACAATTTTTGATTTGTTTTGCTCAAATATTGTTTCTTTTTCCATTTTGGCACTAAAAACTTTTTCAATTCCCTCTCTTATTGTTTCTATTAAAATATAAATACACGGCACAACAATCAAAGTTAGAAAAGCAGCTGTTGTCAATCCCCCCATTACTGTTATTGCCATAGGAGCTCTCAGTTCAGCTCCTTCCCCCATCGCAAAAGCTAAAGGCAGCAAACCAAAAATTGTAGTTAATGAGGTCATTAAAATTGGCCGAGCTCGCACACGTGAAGATTGAATAGCCGCTTCAAAAATACCCAGCCCTTTTTTTCTGGCCAAATTTATAAAATCAATTAGTAAAATACCATTATTAACAACAATTCCCCCCAGCATGATAAAACCTAAAGCCACCACAACGCTCAAGGGAGTTTTTGAAAAATATAACGACCAGCTAACTCCGATTAAAGATAACGGCACAGTAAACATAATAATAACCGGCTGGATCAAAGATTCAAATTCAGAAGCCATAATCATATAAACTAAAATTAATGCTAAAATCAAAGCAAACCGTAAACTTTTAAAAGATTCTTCCATCTCTTTATTTTCACCGCCAATTTCAACCGCATAATTTTGGGGTAACTCCTCTTTTATGTTCTCAATGATTTTCTTTGTATCATCAACTATTTCATTTAGAGCCCGGTTATAAATATTTGCACTCACAAAAACAACTCTTTGTTTATTTTCGCGCTTTATTTCCGTCGGGCCTAATCCCCGGGCCATATAAGCTACTTGTTCTAAAAAAACATTCATCCCCAGAGGTGAGAAAATTAAAAGCTTACTGATTTTATTGAAATCCTTTCTGTCTTCTTCTCTCAAACGCACACGGATATCAATCTCCCGGCCTTCTTCCTTAAATTTTGTTGCCACATACCCTCTGATCGCAGATTGCGCTACAGAAGCCACCTCATTCACGGTAAGTTGATAAAGAGAAACCATGTCTTTGCGTACGACAACCTTGATCTCAGGGCTGGGCGGACTTAAGCTGTTTTTAATACCATAAACACCTTTAATCTTGGACAGTTGTTTTTCAATTTCTTGCGCTGTCGGAATTAAAATGTTTTCTAAATCAAATCCCCTCAACACAACAACTAAAGGTGCGCTTCCGGCAAACACTGATTTAAATACACTTTCTTGTAAAATATATTCAAGTTTTGCCTGCTGTAAATCAATTTCTTCTAAATCATTTTTAATTTCCTGAATTAATTCTGCAGTAGGAATATCAAATTCTTTTATATAATTTTTATCTTTGCCTTCTTTAATAACAGCAAGCCAATTTTTTTTCGGCCGAGAATGTAAATTAACAGTAAAATTAGCTTGATTTGCCCCTAAGACCTCCACGGCGCCTGTTTTTTGTGATTCTTTATTCGATCCAATATTTACAGTAACATCTCTAATAATTCTTTTTCTCAATAATGAATTTTCTATTATTCGTACTATAGAATCAGTAGTTTTTAAATTCGTTCCCGCCGGCATATTTAACTTGATAATAAATTGGCGTTGGTCTAGTTTAGGCATAAATTCCTGATCTAAAGATAAAAGCATATTAAAACTGAACAATGCTACCAGAACAGTAATCCCGATAATAATCAGCACAATTAAATATGGGAAAAATCCTTTATAACTTTCTGTTCCTTTCATTTTTTGCTGGGCAATAACTTCGTCATCTTTGTTGACCAAAGCTATTTTACCTGGTTTACCCCGGGACATAAACATCGGAATCAAACTCATCGCGGTAATTACTGATGCCACTAAAGAAAATGTGATTGTTAGTGCTAGTTCTTTAAATAATTGCCCGGCAATTCCAACAACAAATACTAAAGGCAGGAATACAGCAATTGTTGTCATTGTTGAACCCATAATTGCACTAAATACTTCATTCGAAGCTTCCATCGCGGCAACTTTCGTTTCTTTATTCATTTGCCGATGACGATAAATATTTTCAATAACAACGATACCATTATCCACAAGCATCCCGACACCTAATGCTAATCCTCCCAAAGACATCATGTTCAAGGAAAGTTTATTAAAATACATCAAAATAAAAGTGAATAAAATACAGATCGGTATTCCCACGGTAACAACCACAGCACTGCGCAAATTTTTTAAAAATAAAAGCAGGATAATGAATGCCAGAATCCCTCCCTGCAACGCATTATCTCTTAACTGATTAATTGATTGGCTGATAAAAATAGACTGGTCATAAACTACTTTAATATTAATTTCACCTGGCAATGTTTGTTTAAGAACTTTTAATTTTTCATAAATTTTTTGATTAACCGCGAGCGTATTTGCATCTGCCTGACGCTGTACACTTAAGGAAATATTATCCGTACCATTATAGCGGGAAATACTGGTTTGTTCTTTTAATGTATCTTTAACTTTCCCCAGTTCACGAATGTGAATTACTCTTTTTTTTCTTTCTTTCTCTTCCTCAGAAACTTGCTCTTTTTTACCCTGGATTTCTTCCTCTTCTTTATCTTCGATCAAAAGCGGCACTTCATACATTTCATCTACTGTCTTAAATTCTCCTATTGTCCGGACCAAATACTCATAAAAACTTGTCTCAATTGTCCCGGCAGGATAGTTTAAATTTGCTTCTTTAAGCAAGTCAATAATATCCTTTATGGAAACACTAAACGCACGTAAGCGCCCTTGATTAAGCTCAACAACAATTTCTCTTTCTCGCCCACCGCTCATTATAATCTGCGCCACTCCATCAATTTTTTCAATCTCATCCTTGATAACCCGCCGAGCAACTTCTCTTAATTCATAAGGAGAAAAATAAGTTCCTTCGCTGGTAACACTTAAAATCATAATTGGAGTATCAAAAGGATTATATTTCATTACAATCGGTTCCTCAGCATCGCGGGGAAGTTTTTCTTTAATCAAATCAACTTTTTCGCGTACATTTAAAGCCGCAAAATCCATATTTGTATTCCAATTGAACTCACAAATTACAATACTTGACCCTTCCCGTGATGTTGAACTTACCTTGCGAATATTAGAGGCAGCACTAACTGATTCTTCAATCGGACGAGTAATCAAAGCTTCGATTTCTTCTGGGGCAGCGTTTTCGTAACTGGTCACAACAGTAATCTGAGGATATGTAATCGGAGGAAAAAGCTCTTGAGACAAACGGCTCCACGAAATTACGCCCAAAAGAACTATTCCGGCGGCAAACATCAAAACTGTAACTGGTTTTTTCACTGATACTTCTGGAAGGCTCATAAATTTAATTTCTCTTTTATAGTTGCTGTGTTATCAGAAAAATAAAAAATCTAAAATCAAAAAAATTACATTTCTCGGATTTGAATTTCTGTTACCTGAACCGGAGTGCCCGAAGTCAATTGTTCAACATTTGAAATCGCAACCAAGTCTTCTTCTTTTAATCCACGAATTATCTCCACGTAATCTGTAGATTCATATCCGCTTTCCACCAAACGTTCAACAACTGTTCCCGTTGCCTCATCTACTACATAAACAATGGATGCTTCATCTGCTTTTTTTACAGCAATCCGCGGTAAACTTATAACCCCGGGTTTTTCAAAAAGAATAATATCTGCCCGGGCAAACATACCCGGCATTAGCATGCGGCGGGAATTATCCACTTTTATTTCAACCGGAAGTGTTCTGGTTTTTTCCGATAATTCCGGATAGATGTTATCCACAATACCGTCAAACGGTAAATCCGGATAAGCATCTACATAAATTCTTGTTAATTGTCCGATTTTAATTTTTGTTATATCTCTTTCCACTACACCTACCTCTGCATAAACAGTATTAATATCGGTTACTTCTAATGCCTTAGGGTTATACGGCGAGACTAATTCCCCTACTTCAATATTTCTTTCCGTTAAGATACAATCACTGGGAGCATACATTTCTGTTTTTCTTAATTCTTCTTTTGCGGAATCAATTTCAACTTCCGCAGCTTCAACCTGATGTTTAGCCCCATTGGACTCAGCCTCGACTTCAGAAAGTTTTAATTTATTTATCGCTCCGATTTCAAAAAGTTGTCTGTGTAATTCTACTTTTTTCTCGGCCTGAGCAGCTGCAACCATAGCGGTTTTTAATTTAGCCCGGTTATAATCTATTTTTAACAATGCTTCTTTTTGCTTTAAATTCGCAATCAACTCTCCTTTTTTAATTAAATCCCCTTCTCTAAATTTAATTACTTCGACAATCCCCGGATTCTCAAAGTTTAATTTTGTGGTAACTAACCCTTTAACTGATCCCATCGCCGGAAGCAAATCTTCAAATGTAGCCCGGGAAATTTTATAAACTTTTATTGATAAACCACGTTTAATTTTTTCTTTTTCTCCTGTTTTCTCCCGATCTAGCGGTAATTCACGCGTAATTTCATCCGCGTCGGTTTCCCCCTCTTTTATCTTCCCTAGCCAACCTCCTTTTTCTATTCCCCACCAAGCAACACCGATAATCAATATAATTACCGCAATTGCCAGAAAAATTGATTTTCGCATTTTGTTCCTCCTTGAGAACTTAATATTACCGAATAAATTTAATCCGAATTATAACTCATGAAAATAATTCACCACGCCAATTGCTCTGTTTAAATTAGTAATGGAAATATTAATACCGCCTAAGGCTTCCTGCATTGAAGCATTCGCTTGTGCTAACTTCATTTCTGCATCCATAACTTCCGTAACAGCCGCTTCATTCATGCTTCTTTTTGTATTTGCTATTTCCAGCTGTTTTCTTCTAAACCCAATTTCATTAATCGACAGGCTTAACTGAGTTTTATATTTTAAATATGAATAATATGAATCTTCTGTTTCCTCTCTAATTTTATTTTTTTGTTCTTCTAAATCTTTCAATGCCTGCTTTCTGGTAATCTGCGCTTCTTTTTTCTGGGTAAAATGAGCTAAATTATCCCAGAATGAAAACTTAGTATTCAATGTTTGCGAATCTACATTTGTATCTGTTTTTGTTACTTTATAAGGGCTGATTTTATCTTTTTTATACGATGATTCAACAGTATTCCCTCCTAAAAACCAACGCACTTTTCCGATTATCGACCATTCTGTAGCTAAATTTAAATCACGCTGGCTAAAAGATTCTCCGCTGCGGCCATAAGAGCCTTGCAGTGAAACATTAGGCATTTCTTCACTTTTTACAATATCCTGAGTATATTTAGCAGCTTCAATCGTTCTTTCCAGTATTAAAATTTCCGGTCGGTTTCTAAAAGCAAGGTCTAAACATTCATTTAAATTAGTTTTTATGGAACTGCGTTTGATATGATAACTTAAATTACTCACGTCCAAATTTTCAACGGTTAATTCTTTTTCTAAAGCCAGTTTTGCCAGCGCTACAGCTCTCTCGTAATTAGCAACTTCAAAACAAACTTGATTGTAAAAAGATTGGGCAGTTAAAAAATCCGCTGTAGTTGCAGATTCGATTGCAAATTCTTTTTCCAGTTGATTCAGTAATTCTTTTTCTCTGATTTCTAATCTTTTCATAATATCTAAAGTGTTCTTGGCTAAAACAAATTCAAAATAAGTTTTATTGATTTGCATAATAATATCTTGTTTTATACGGTCTAAATTGCCGCGAGCTATAATTTCCCCTAATTGTTCTTTACGCAGCGTTGCGGTAAGCTTACCTCCGGTAAAAAGCGGTTGTTCTGTTTGTAAGCCATACGAACGCCCTCGATAAGGCTCCGAAACCGTATTGCCATCAGTTTCATTCCATTCGGCGAGAAAAGCGGGATAAAAAGCACGCCTGGCTTCTCTGACTCTTAATTTCGCTAAAAGTTCCTGTTCTTTAGCAATTTGTAATGGTAAGTTTTTAGACATCGCTAAGTTTAAGCAATCCTCTAAACTACTAACTTTATCTGACAAAGTTACTCTCCGTATTACTGGTTTTATATCTGAGGGGATAGAAATATCTTTATACAAACTTTGTTCGGTAATCTTAGCACGCGCCACCGGGATAGTGCTGATCTCTGATTCAGCTTTTAATTTTTTATACGCTGCTTCTAATTCTTTTGTTGAATCAATCCTTTGTTCAGCCTGTTCACGGACTTTTGATACACCCGGCTTGCTTTCTTTTTTTATTAGCTCAATCTGTTTTTTTTTGAGAAAATTCTTCAAGTTTTTTTCTCGCCTCCTGCGCATCTTGAGCCTTCTGTTGACGGATAATTTCCATTTTTTTTGAAGGCTGTAGTTTTGATTCCGGTTTGGTGAATTTTTGTTTTTCTGCAGTCTCAACCCCCGGCGTAATTACAATATCTAAATATTGCCCTTCCCATTGAGAATCAGTAAGATAAGTAAAATCCTGATTCATTTCTGCAGTAATAAAAACATCATTTGCTGGTTTTCTTAAAAAATTCTTTTTTTGTTCAACAATAATTTTACTGACTCCATATTTATTAATAGGAATTTCAATCGGAATATTTTTATATTCCTGAAAAGTAATCTCAGTGCCTAAAAGTTCTATTCTTAATTGAGAAGGATATTCAGACTTTGTAATATGAACATCTAAAGGAGACTTAGAGTTTTCAATAGATATATTTAATCCGGATTTAACACCCTGAAGTTTAAAAACTTTGAGTTTAGCGGAAGTTTGCGCAAAACTGCAAGATATTGCCACACAATACATAAAGCATGTTGTAACAATAATAAAAGTAATCTTTAGGAAGTGTTTTTGCTGCATTTTATGCAATTCCTTTTGCTTAAAAAAATATTATCCTTAGGCAGTATTTATATATATTATATTGTATTTATTAAGGTTAAGTCAATACAAAATTATATAAAATTTTTATTTGAGATAAATTTTGAGGTAATCATAAATTATATCCGCTGTAATTTTATGTCCCTGGGCATTAAAATGACAATCTCCTTCTGGTATACATCTTAATGCTTTTAGACTTATACCCTTAGCTTTGATACTTTTTGGTAAATTAATTACAGGAAATCCATATTCATTCGGGCAATAGTTTGTAATCCAGGGGTCTAATTTAAAATCATCCTCTAAGGATGAAACGATCAGCAAAATAACATCAAAACTAAACTCATCTGATAAAAGTTTTAACTTGCCAAACACTTTTTGGTTATAAGCACGGGTATAATCTACATCTGAAACCCCTGCATATTTATAAGCCTCCGGCAGATAAAATTCTGGACTTTTCTCGCTTAATTTGTCATAAATTTTTTTGTTTATTACTCGATAAGCCGCTGAATAACGCATCAACGCTCTGTCTATTACAGCAGGCAAAGGAATAATCTGCGGAAAATTATTTGCAAAATATTCTCCGATGGACATATTTATGTGTAAATCTTTATTTTCTTTTTTTATATTAGCCATAATCACAGCACTTTGATAATAGTCATCATCAAGATATTGAAATATTACTAAATCCGGCTGGTATTTTAAAAGCTTTTCTTTAAGAAAAACATATTTTTGCACTGCATTATATCCACAAATTCCTGCATTTAAGACTTCAATTTTATTTTTACTTACAAGGGGGGAAGTATCTTTTAGAAGTTTTTCTAAGATTTCCGGATAAATTAGCTCTGATTTATATTCGGTTCCAAAAGTAACCGAATCCCCTACAATAATTATTCGATACACATCTTTTGGCTTAGGAACCTGATACTCACGGTCTCTTATCCCTTGTGAATTTATTGAATAAAAACCATTATCTATTTTTATATTCGGTTTTAACTCATAATTTAATCCCGGGATTTTAGATATTTTATGCAGCTGAGGATTAGCTCTTTGCAGGTATACTTTATGATTTTTTTTGTTAAAAACAAATTTCTGCTCAATTTTTTTACTGATCAGTTCACCGGTAATAAAAATAAAAAGTAAAGATACACAGGATAAAGCAATTTTGGGTAAGTATTTTGATTTTTTCATATTAAAAAAAGAAGAGCAAACCTATAAGCCGAGTTCTGTATCCCGCTCAAAGCGGGATGATAGTCATTTATCTTGCTCTGTAAATTACTCTACAGAGTCCTTGCGACCTAACCCGAGGAATAACAGGCGAGCTACCCTCTCCTCCTATTTGGTCTTGCTCCGCGTAGAGATTGCCTCGTTTCACCCTTTGACAAGCTCAGGACAAGCCTTTTCACCTCGTCAAAGTATCGTCACTGTTGCTCTAATCCGCCCGTGCCAAAAAACACAAGGATGGGAATTACCCATTACGCTGCTCTGTGGAGCTCGGACTTTCCTCTACAGAATTATTTTATTCTGCAGCGACTACCCGGTTTGCTCTTCGATATTCTATTATTGCATTTTTTGCTAAAGAATCTGCTTGTTTATTAAATTCCCGGCGTACATGTTCTATGGAAAAAAAAGCTATTTTTTTAATCAATATTTGAGCTTCGATAAATAATGCTTTCAAGTTCTCATTTTTTACTTTATATTGTCCGTTTAGCTGTTTTACTAAGAGTTCACTGTCACTTTTAACAAATACACGCTGCGCACCCAGTCTAATCACTTTTCTTAAAGCAATAAGCATCGCTGTATATTCGGCAAAATTATTTGTTTTTATCCCAATATACTGTGAAATTTTTTCGATTACTTTATTCTGACTATTTTCTATAACCACACCCACTGCAGCATCGCCGGGATTACCACTTGATGCGCCATCAATAAATATTGTATACTCAATTATTTTATTCATTTGTTTCTACATATAAAATTCTTGAACAATTATCACAAGTAAGCAATTTTCCCAAACGCAATTCATTAACAACCTGCGGCCTAATTCCCATAAAGCATCCTGTACAAGAATCATCCTTAACCGGGACCAAAGCTATTTCCCCTCTATTTTTTAGAATTCTTTCATACAAAGCTAAAACCTCAGGCTTTATATTTCCATCGATTTTCCTTTTTCTTTGCGCATTCAAACCATCCAAAGCTTGTTTTAATTCTTTAGTTTCAATACCTACTTTAGCTTTTATCTTTTTTAATTTATTTTCTTCAACAGCAAGCTTTTCTTTTTCCTGATTTAAATTTTGTTTTAGCTGATCAATCTTTTCCATACTCAAGAGAATCTCTTCTTCAAGCAAAGAATTATCTGCTTTCATCTTTTCGATTTCTAATTGCATCGTATTATATTCTTTGTTAGATTTTAACTGGAATAATTGTGCTTTATGTTTATTTATTGTTGCTTCTTTTGACTGTAATTCAATATCCATTTCTTTTTGTTTAACTTGAGCTTTTTTTAAAGCCTCTTCTGCTTGTTTAACCCCTATAGATAATCCGTTAAAGTTTTCTTCTAATTTTTCAATTTCTTGAGGCTTTGTTTCCAAGTCTGACTTGATTTTAAAAATCTGAACATCAATCTTTTGCAGTTCAATTAAATTTTCAATATCTTTCATTTTTAGCCTTATGTTTTAAACTTAAAATTTAACAGCTTTTCTTAATTCCTTTTTAAACCTACAACTTAAACAGGATTAAAACTTCGAGTCCTTTTTAATTTTTAACAGACGTAAGCAAACTATATATTTTCTTATAACTTACAACTTATAACTTAAAGCTGTATTACTGGTGGGCGATAGAGGACTCGAACCTCCGACATTTGCGATGTGAACGCAACGCTCTAACCAACTGAGCTAACCGCCCACTAAAAAACCAGGGATTGAGTAAAATGTCATCGGGATTAGGAAAATATTAAAAAACATTATCCCTTTACCCTTCACCCTAAACCCTTAATTAAATCTCAGTTATAACTTACTGATTGGTGGGCCCACGAGGACTCGCCTACTTCTCTCGCAACTTCGTGTTGCTCGCTGCGTAGGCTCCCCTGCGCTCATTAAATTTTTGTCCTAAAAATTTGAGCTCCCACCTGGTCGCTCCATTCGCTTGCTTCGAGTCCTTAA
>JBDRJV010000005.1:0-94727 GCA_043814605.1 Candidatus Omnitrophota bacterium
TAGACGCCGCACTAGGCCTATGTCTTGTTTTAACAACAATGACAGTATTCAGCGCATTATTTATGCAGTGTTTTTCCGTTTGAACACTAACTATCAGGATAAGCTCTTAAAACAATTTACACAATTTATTTGACATTACCATTGAAATTTTTTTAGATTTTTTTTAATGAATTTAGGCTTGTAAATTATGGCCAAAACAGGTAATATTAATAGGGGAGGTAAAAACTGAGGGACGAGACAAATTATGTTTGATGTTGATATTGATAAAGAGCAAAATCTATTAACGATCAAAATTGCCGGTGATTTTAATAATCAACAGGGAGTTGAATTATTGCATAAATTACAAACAAAAATTAACGGGCTTACCCATGGTTTTAAACTTTTGACCGATCTTTCTGAAATTGAAAAAATGGAATGGGATTCTTATCAAAGCATAGATTCAATCATGGAATTATGTAATAATCACGGGGTGGCTAAGGTTATTCGTGTCGTTACACGAGAAAGTTGTGATATTGGTTTTAATATTATGTCTTTATTCCACTATCCTCAGAGTGTTCTTATTCATACTTGTAAAACGTTTAAAGAAGCAGAGGATTACTTAAAAATCTGAATAATGTAAAAAAGGAGTATTTATGGCTTCTTTAAAGATGAATGGCCCCTATCTTTTAATCCCGGACAAGATAGATAAATATATTAAAACAAAAACTCCGGGTAATTATGCGCTGGGATATGTTGCAGAACAAAATTTTGTTGTTTTATATGTTGGCCGCGATGATTTTGATTTAAATACAAGACTAAAGTCTTTGGTTTATGCAAAAAGTAATTGTTTATTTTTTAAATACAGCTTAGCTAATTCTGCCCAAGAAGCTTATATCAAAGAATGTAAAAATTATCATGATTTTGGAAAGGCCAGCCAATTAAAAAACGAAAAACATCCGCAGGTACAGCCGGGATCAGATTGGGAATGCCTATTATGTAATGGTGATTAATTTTTTACGAATTATCCCTGCCTAAAAAATTACAATTAATATTTTAAAAGTTATTTATTATGGAAAAAAATAAAAAAAATCACGCATTATTTATGCAAAAGGCAATTAGCGAAGCAAAAACAGGAATAATGCGGGAGCAAGCCCCTTTTGGTGCGTGTATTGTATTAAAGAATAAAGCAATCAGCTCAGGGCACAATCAAGTTTGGCAGAATACGGACATTACCGCGCAGGCAGAATTAATAGTTATCCGTCGAGCTTGTGCGCAGCTTAAAACAATAAATTTATCAGGCTGTATTATCTATTCTACCTGTGAGCCTTGTCCGATGTGTTTTAGTGCGTGTCATTGGAGCCGTTTGTCAGCTGTTGTCTATGGAGCGAGTATTAAGGATGCAAGAAAAAATGGTTTTAATGAGTTAGATATCTCTAATGCTCAAATTAAACGCATAACTAAAACTCGAATAAAGATTATCCCAGGAATTCTCAAAAAAGATAATTTGAAGCTTTTTGAATTTTGGGCTAAACAAAATAAAGGACAAATTTACTAAATTAAAAAATGAAGCGAAAAAAAAATACATATCTGATTATCCGCGTTTTTTTTAGTACTTTTCTTTTAGGATTATTATTATTTATGATGCGTGATAATTTTAATAATTTTTGGGTTATTATTATGCAAGCAAAACCCGGCTTATTATTTACAATGTTATTTTTTATTTTCTTTCTGGTTTATGTATCGAGTTTACGTTTACAATGTTTATTGGCAGTCCAGGGTATTTTTTTTAATACGATTGAAATAATGAAAATACTATTCGTGAGTTTTTTCTTTAATAATTTTATACCGGCTAATATCGGGGCAATAATAATCAAGTTGTTCTACATAAAAAAAAGGTCAAAAAGTTATACAGAGCCGATCACCGCTATCGCCATGGATAAAATTATAAGTGTAATAACCAAAATTTTATTAGGGGCTTGCGGGTTATTGGTTTTCAGGAGCTATTTAAATAATTTTGTTTTACGTGCGATAATTATTTTTTTATTTTTCGGGGCAGGTTTTCTCTGGATGATTTTCTCCGTTAATTTTGTGAAGAACAAGTTAATTTTATTGTTGGATAATATGAAGCTTGTTGAACTAAAAAAAATGTTAAAGCAAATATATAATTCTTTTTTTAAATTTAAAAAATCTAGCTGCATTATAAAAGTTTTCCTGCTGAGCCTGATGCATCAAGCCGTGATGATTTTAGCAGTCTATATTCTCGCGTTAAGTATATCTGTCAGATTACCACTATTTATTTTCTTCACTCTGTTGCCGGCAATTGAATTAATTAGTAATCTTCCTTCGATAAATGGATTGGGGGTTCGAGAAGGAGCGTTTGTTTATTTTTTTAAAGATTTTATCCCGGCAGAAAAAGCTTTTGCTTTATCGATTCTTTATTTAGGAGTTATTTTGTTCCTTAGCTTTATGGGAGGGTTAATATATTTATTTCATAATGATTTTAAAGAGAAAAAAGGAGGCTTAAATGAAAAACATACCCAAGCGGGAATTGCTTGAAATATTAGCTTGCCCGGTTTGCAAAGAAAGCATAGAATTAAAAAAAGAGAAGCTTATTTGTGCTAAGTGTAAACTTTATTATCCGATTAAAGACGGAATTCCGGTGATGTTAACGACCGAGGCTAAACCGCTATAATTATAGCGAAGCTAACATAATTTTATGAATCAATTTAGGTCTAACCCTGCAGTAAGTATAATTTTGCCCACCTATAACCGGGCTCAGACTTTACCGCGTGCGATAAAAAGTGTCCTTAAGCAAACTTTTACTGATTTTGAATTGATTATTATTGATGATGCTTCCACAGATAATACGCAAAGTATTTTAGCTCAATTTAATGAACCGAGAATCAAACGGATAAGGCTTAAAAATAATTACGGTACCTCAGGTGCGCGTAATTGCGGAATAATGCATTCAAAAGGAAGATATCTTGCGTTTATAGATAGTGATGATTGCTGGAATAATGAAAAATTAAAAAAACAATTTTTAATATTAGATAAATCTGATCATAATGTGGGTGTGGTTTTTTCTGCTTTTTGGCAGATTAGAGACAAGAAAAAGAAACGGATGCTCTATCATCAAAGTTTTACAGATACAAAAAATATTAAAGGTTTATTATTAAGGGGTAATTTTATAACCATCCATTCGCTGATGAGAAAAGAATGTTTTGATTGCGTGGGACTATGGGATGAGAGTTTATCCCGTTTGGGAGATTGGGATTTGTGGCTGAGGATATCTGATTATTTCGACTTTATTTGTCTAAATGAACCGCTAGTTGAGATTTTTGAGTCTCAAGATGCAATTTCTCAAAATAATCAAAAGTTTATTTTTTCGCAAGCGGCAATCCTGGAAAAACATTTAACTAAATTCATTTCCTGCAAAAAGATTTTAGCAAAACATTATTATTGTTTAGGCAGAATGTATGCAGATATCAATGATACAGAAGCTGCCAAAAAATATTTAAAAAAAGCAGTAATTTCTTCAAAATTAAATATTAAATATCGTTTTTTTAAGGAATTGATGCATTGGTATCCTAATTATTATTCTAAGTTTAAAAAAATCAGAGTTAAATGAGCAGAACAGTATCTCTATGGTTATAATATGATTCCTGATAGTCTTTCGATTATAATTGTTAATTATAATACCGGTGAATTATTGGTTAGGTGTGTTGAATCTGCTTTAAACAAATTCAATTATTTACAGGATGAAATTATTATTATTGATAATGCTTCGACGGATCAAAGTTTAGTGAAACTTAAAGCATTGGCCCGGGCTGCTTCCAGCATAGAGATTATTAAAAATTCTCAGAATCAGGGGTTTGCAGCCGGGGTTAATCAGGGGATTAAGCGGGCAAAAGGCAACTATATTGTTCTCCTTAATCCTGATGCACAGTTAAAGGGCAGTGTATTAGAAAATTTAAAAAAAGTTTTAACGGATAATCCTCAAGCTGGATGTTGTGGGCCAAAATTAATAAATCAAGATTTAAGCTTACAAATGTCTGTACATTCCTATCCTAAATTACTAGATATTATTTTTGATAAAACACATTTAGCTTATTTTTTTCCGAAAAGTAAAATATTAACTCGTTTCCAGATGAGTTATTGGAATCATGAACAAATGAGAGAAGTTGATTGGATGAGTGGTGCCTGCTTGATGGTAAGAAAAACAGTGATTGAGAATATCGGATTATTAGATGAGCGGTTTTTTATGTTTTGTGAAGATATTGATTTGTGTTTACGAATAAAACAAGCCGGCTGGAAAAATATTTATGTGCCCGATGCTTGTGTTCTTCATTTAAAAGGGAAATCTTCGCCGCAATTAGAAGGAAAAGCACCTGTGGTGAGTTGGGTCAGTTTAGTTAAATACTGGGCAAAACACAAGGGTAAAGGTAAAGCACAGATGTTAAGGGTGTTATTATGTTCTGATGCTTTTCTGAAGCTGGTTATAGTTATTTTACTGAAGATCATTACATTAAATAAAATTCCAGGAAAAAGACAGGCAGAATATTTTAAGCAAATATTGATGAACTTAGTTAAAATGAAAGTATAGGATTTTAATGGCGCATATTGGTATTGACGCTTTCGAAATGAGTTTTGGAGAAAAAGTGGGCCTGGGTAATTATACAGAGAATCTGGCAGCTTATTTACCACATATTGATTTGCAAAATCAATATACTTTTTATGTACGAAAAAATAGTTTAAGAGAAATTAAACTGAAAGCTGCCGGAAAAAATTTTAATTTTAAGGAACTGGATAGTTTAGCGGTGAGGACTTTTTGGAGCCAATATCGCATGTCCGGGGAAATGTTTATTGCGCCCCCGGAAATTTTACATATTTTAGCAGGCCATAAATTACCGTTTTATCATCCGTGTAAAACGGTGGTGACGATTCATGATCTAGCTTTTTTTGAGTTTAAAAATCTATTTAAAAAATCAGTAGCGTGGCGTTTAAAAATGTTTAGCAAACATGCGATAGTAAATGCGGATAAAATTATTGCGATTTCAAATGCAACAAAAAAAGATATTATTAAATACTATAAAATTGATCCGGAGAAAATAGCGGTTATCTATCATGGGGTAGACAAGAGTTTTAAACCGATTAAAGATCAGCAGGAGATTCAAAAAATCAAGCTTAAATATAAAATTAACTCAGATTTTTTACTGTTTGTCGGTGTTTTACAGCCGCGTAAGAATTTACTGCGTTTAATCCGGGTATTTAAAGAAATATTAAATCAAGGAAAAAACAATTTAACACTTGTGATCGCTGGTAAAAAAGGCTGGCTTTATCAGGAGATATTTAAACTGGTTAATCAATCTGGACTTAAAGAAAGAATAATCTTTACTGGTTTTGTGCCTAAAGATGAGCTTAATTTACTGATGAGCGCTGCTTGTATGCTTGTTTTTCCCTCTTTAGCGGAGGGGTTTGGGCTGCCGGTTTTGGAAGCAATGGCAAGTGGGTTGGCGGTAGTTGCTAGTAATAAATCTTCAATCCCTGAGGTACTCGGAGATGCCGGGATAATGTTTGATCCGTACAATGAAAGAGAAATGGCTCAGGTAATCAATAGTTTGCTGAATAATAAAACACTAAAACAAGAATTGATTATTAAAGGAATTAACCGGGCCAAGCATTTTTCCTGGGAAAAAACAGCAAAGTTAACTGCAGAAGTTTATGCAGATTTAATATTATGCGATAGATAAATTAAATGAAAATATTATTTTTAACTCAAACAACACAAATTGGTCCTGCCAGCCGATACCGGGTTTATCAATATTTGGATTATCTTAAGCAAGAAGATATTCAGTTTGAAGTCAGTCCAAGTCTTAACTCCAGAGATTACAACCATTTTTATTTATCGTGTAATCCGAGAAAAAAAATTTTTTACACTTTTAAAATTTTTTTTCGCAGATTTGTCGATCTATTCCGGATAAAAAAATTTGATTTCATTTTTATTCAAAGAGAAATTTTACCGCAAATTTTCCCATTTTTTGAAATTATTTACAGCAAACTTAATAAAAATTTGATATTTGATTTTGATGATGCGATTTATTTAGTTCCGCCGCAAAGAAACAGCATACTTTATAAATTTAGAGATAAAAAATCAATTGAGCGAATTTTAAAATTAAGTAAAGTCGTTATTGCCGGTAATGAGCATTTAAAAGAATTCGCGCAGCAGTATAATCAGCAGGTTAGGGTTATTCCCACTTCTATAAATATCACAATTAAAGAAAATAACAGGCGATTGAGTAATCTCCTGTCAAAAGATAGAATTGTGATCGGCTGGATTGGTTCAATACATACAGTTTTTTACCTTAATTTAGTTGCCGACGCCTTGAAAATATTAAGTAAAAGATATAAAATTGTTTTTCATACCATTGGGGCAGGTCCATTCAAAATTAAAGGAGTGGACGTGATTAATAAAGAATGGGCACAAAGTACAGAACTTTTTAATTTAAGTTTATTGGATATTGGGATTGCTCCATTATATGATGATGCTTGGGCAAAAGGTAAGTGTGGTTTAAAAGCGTTGCAATATATGGCTTGCGGGATTGTTTGTGTATGTTCAAATGCAGGTATTTATAAACAAATGATTCGAGATGCGGATAACGGTTTTTTAGCCAGGAATACAGATGAGTGGGTAGACAGAATTTCCCGGCTGATTGAAAATTCAGATTTAAGAAAAGCATTGATAGAATCGGCTTTGCGTGATGTACAGGCAAAATATTCAATAGAAAAAAATAAATATAAATTTAGGGAAATTTTTAGTTAAAGAAAAACAAAGGAAAATCTAATGTGCGGAATTTGCGGAATCTATAATTTTAATCAGCAGAAAGTTGATGTAAATTTAATCAAAACAATGCTGAGTAAACTAAACAATAGAGGTCCGGATGAACAGGGGATTTATATTAAAAATAACATTGGCTTAGGCCATAGCCGGCTAGCAATCATTGATCTTGTCACTGGCAGTGAACCGATTTTTAACGAACAAAAAAATATTTGTGTTATCTTAAATGGAGAAATTTATAATTTTCAGGAGATCCGTAAGTCATTAGAAAAAAAAGGACATTGTTTTAAGAGCCAATCAGATACTGAGGTTATTGTTCATCTTTATGAAGAAAAAGGCATCGATTGTTTAGCACAACTAAGAGGAATGTTTGCTTTTGCGATTTGGGATGAACCAAGAAAAAGACTTTTCTTAGCCCGTGACCGTATCGGGCAGAAACCGTTAGTCTGGACAAAACAGGGGAATAGATTTGTTTTTGCCTCTGAATTTACAGCGCTATTAGCGGATACAGCGATAGAAAGAGTAGTTGATTTAAATGCCTTGGACTTATATTTAAGTTATTTTTATGTACCGAGCCCTAAGACGATGTTTAAAAATATTCATAAGTTAGAACCGGCTCATTATTTAATTGTTGAAAATAATACAATAGAAATAAAAAAATATTGGCAGCTTAAAAGTAATCTCGCCCTAACGCAAAGCCTGCATGATTATAAACAGGGTTTGATTGAAAAATTAGAAGAAGCTGTAAAGTTAAGATTATTCAGTGATGTTGATGTGGGTATTTTTTTAAGCGGCGGGATGGATTCAAGTGTGATTGCGGCTTTAGCTTCAAAACAATCAACGGCATTCAAAATTAAACCAATTAAAAGTTTTTCGGTAGGCTTTACTGATAAGCGGTACAATGAACTTAACTTTGCCAGAATTGTTGCTGATAAATTTAATCTTGATCATCATGAATTAATTGTAACCCCAAAGGCAATACAGATCATCCCTGACTTGATCAGACATTACGGTGAGCCTTTTGCTGATTATTCAAGTATCCCTACATATTATTTAGCAAAGTTTGCCGCGGAGTTTGTAAAAGTGGTATTAACCGGTGATGGCGGGGATGAATTATTTGCCGGTTATCCGCGTTATAATGCTGTGAAAACAGGGATGATTTTTGATTTTTTGCCAAAATTTTTGGTAAAATTACTTTGTAATATTGCTCAGCAAATTCCTCCGGGAGATGATATCCGAAAAGCTAACTGGCAAATTAGACGGTTTTTTAAAGAATTAACAAAGACGAATATTGAACGCTATTTCAACTGGATCAGTGCGTTTGATCAAAAAGAAAAGCAAGGGTTATATAATCCAGATTTTAGAAAAAATTTAGATTTAAGCCAATCTCAGAAATATTTAGAAAATATTTATGCCTTACAAATAAAAAATAATTTTATTGATGCAACAATGAAAGTAGATATTGCTTCGTATTTACCTAATGATTTACTCGTAAAAATGGATATTGCCACAATGGCCAATTCTCTAGAGGCGCGTTCTCCATTTTTAGACCATAAGTTTATGGAATTTGCGGTGAATATCCCATCAGAATTTAAATTACATAATTTTCAAAATAAATTTTTGTTGAAATATTCGTTTAAAGATATTTTGCCGGAAAAAATTATTAACCGCAAAAAACAGGGATTTGGCATTCCCCTGGGCGCGTGGTTACGAGGCGAACTTAAAGGTTTTATGCAAAATGTATTATTAGATAAAAAAACACTGGCAAGAGGGTACTTTAATCCTGCATTTATTACCAATATTGTAGATACACATCTGCAAAAAAAGAATGATTACGGCTATAAAATTTGGACGTTATTAATGCTGGAACTGTGGCATCATGAATTTATTGATTAAAATATTAAAATTATCTTTTTTATCAAAAGTGCATATTGACAATGATCAGCTTCTATGCTAACCTGATTAAAATACAAAAAATTTTCAACTTATGTAAAAACAATAGGTTATAATTATCAGGTAATTGGGTTCATTTAAAATTATAGGGGTAATTTAAAGGACTAAAGTTCTGAACGGGTAACACATTTCTTGGGGTAAGCTTTTCCGAAAGCAGAAACTTTTTTTATTTCATCTTCAAAATTACGAAAAAATATTATTATTAAATTAAAAAATTAGGAGGAAAAAATGGCGCTAAAAGAATATTTTGTGCGCAAACAGCTTTTAATAGAAAAAAGCCTGCAATTTAAATATATGGGGCTTGTCTTATTAACCATATTAGGAATAAGCGGAATATTTGTTTTAACTTTTTATTTTATTCACGGGTCATTAATTAACCAAAAACTTAGCAGTATAGGGGCAGGGCCGATAATTGATGATGCCATGAAAAAGGCTAATGTTATGCTGATGTTTGAGATTCCTATTGCATTATTCGTTGCCGCTTTTGCCAGTATTATTGTTTCCCATAAAGTAGCTGGGCCAGTTTACCGTTTACAAAAGGTTGCTCATAAAGTGGCCAGGGGAGATTTATCGCAGAATGTTAGGTTGCGCCGAAATGATGAATTAAAAAACCTTTCACAGGCTTTTAATGCGGTGATTGAAAACATGCAATTATTAGTGGTTAAAGACAAAAAATTAATAAATGAGTTATCGCAATTAACAGATACTCTTTATAATAACCTTAAAGATAAAAAAATTGATGAGAATGAAGCGCTGGTTTTAATCAGAAAGCTCAACGATTTAGTCGGAGAATTAAAAACTTTGATTTTGCAATATAAGGTTGATAAAAATCAGTAAATCAAGTTTAGATGCAGAATAACTAAGGTTTTAAAAAATGGATAAAAAATCATTTACTTTGATTGAGTTATTAGTGCTTGTTTTTATTCTGGCTATTCTGGTACTTTTAATTTCACCCCAATTTAAAGCGATCAGAGCTGATGCGAATAAAAAGATATGTTTAGCTAATTTAAGAGGTTTAATTTCAGCTATGGCTATTTATGAAGTCAAGGAAAAAAATACGGCAATTAAATGGTCAGAATTTTCTCCGGAGGATTTGGTCAAATGGGGTTATCTGTTTGAAGAACCATTTTGCCCCTATGATGTCAATAAACAAAGACCTTATCGATTAATGCCGGGAGTAAAAACTAGTGATTTAAACATTGCTGTTTGTCCGTATGCGGACACTTATCTTGATCATGTGTGGCCTTAATTATTGATAAGAGAAAAAAAGAAAAGGCAGGAATGGGCAGTTAAGCAAAATGCATAGATTTTATATTGCACCTCAAAATATTGACAAAGGTTTAATCCAATTATCAGCCGAAGAAGCAAAACATGCTTTTTCCGTTTTAAGATTTAAAAAAAACGATAAAATTAATGTTTTTGACGGGGTAGGTAATTCATATATTGGCTTGATTAAAAGTTTGAATAGAAAAAGCGGTGTAATTTTAATTCAAAAAAGGAGAATAGCTCCTAAATCTAAATATGAAATTGTTCTGGCTAGTGCAATCCCGAAACATTCAAAATTTGAAGATATAATTGATGTGGCAACGCAGATCGGGGTTCAGGAAATAATTCCGCTGTTTACACAAAGAACAATTGTTAAAATTAGTGCCGAAAAGCAAAAGCTTAAACAAGACCGCTGGCAAAAGATTGCGATTAACAGTGCCAAACAAGCACAAGTTGAATATACCCCTCAAATTACCTTGCCGACTGATTTTTCCTCAGCGATAAATAAAGCGGACAGTTTTGATATTGCGTTAATCCTTAGTTTGCAAAAAAATAATTTACCGCTTAAAAAAATTTTACAACCGCAAAATGGGAAGAAGAAAAAAAGCTGTAAATCAATAATTATTTTTATTGGTCCGGAAGGAGATTTTACAGATCAGGAAATAACCCAGGCGAAAAAGAAAGGTTGCATAGGTGTTTCTTTGGGGGAAAATGTTTTGCGCTGTCAAACTGCCGCGAGTAAAATCTTATCAATTATAAATTATGAATGGAAAGAATAATTTCTCAATTGTAAAAATTGTAGATATAATTATTAACATTGCAAAAAAAATAATCGGACAAAATTATAAAGCGATTTTAATCCTCAGCCTTGTAGTTATTCTTTATTTTTTTGCGGCAGTTACTTTTAAGGATTCCTTAAAAAACCCGCCAAGGTCTTCCCCCTCTCTGCAGCATAGCAATTTATATTTAATTGAATTTATCAATGCCTTCCGGGAAGTGCAGCAAGACTTTGTCGCTGAGGACATTATTTTTGGTGAGAAGTTTTTGAATTTTACTTTAAATATTAAATTTAGAACTAAATCAATCATAATCGTAAAAAAATTAGCGATTGATATGATCCTTGGTTTAATCGAAGAATACCCGGAATTAGAATCAATTGAAGTCAAAGTAATTAAAAATTGGGGGGATGATACTGCAGTAATTTATGGTACAGCAAAATATTCCGGGAATGAGAATGATATTGTTTGGGATTATCGCTAATAACAATAAAAAAAATCCCTGGAGAATAAAATAATTAACAATTCTCCGGATTTTGATTTATCGGGATTTTAAGGTGATGAACAATAAAACATTTAGCTTTTTTACTTTTGGCTGTAAGGTTAATCAATACGAAACCCAGCTTATGCGAGAGCAATTGCAACGGAACGGATTTAAGGAATTACAGAAAAATTCAAGTTATTTTATTATTAACGGATGTGTGGTAACAGCGAAAGCACAAAAAAAATGCCACTCTTTAATAAAATCATTGCACCAAAAGAATCCTCAATCGCAAATTATAATTACGGGCTGTTATGCTTACAATTTAGGACAAGAAAGATTTGGGCAGCCGATGCATTCAGACTGGCTCAGAGTTATTCCTCCAGATAAAAAAATAAGGATAGCGGAAATATTATTGAAAAATAAAAGTATTAATTTAGAAAAAGAATTTGATCAGCGAATAACAGATTTTAGTCAGCACGTGCGTGCTTTTGTGAAAATTCAAGATGGCTGCGACAATTTTTGTGCTTATTGCATCGTTCCGTATATTCGGGGTAAATCTCAGAGTAAAAAAGAGGAAATTATTCTGCAGGAAATAGACGATTTAACACATAAAGGATTTAAAGAAATTGTGTTAACAGGGATAAATCTCGGGATGTGGGGGAAGGATTTTAAACCCGCAAAAGAATTAGCCGATCTTATTGAAAAAATAAATGTAATGGATGTATTTTTTCGATTACGGTTAAGTTCTATTGAATTGCAATGTATTAGTAACCGTTTAATTGATCAATTTACTAAAGCAAAAACTAAGTTATGTGCACATTTACATATTCCTTTACAAAGTGGAGATACTGAAGTTTTAAAAAATATGAACCGGAAATATACAGGGGATAAGTTCATAAAAAAAATTCAAGAAATTAAAAAACAAATTAAAGGAGTAGGGCTGACAACTGATGTTTTGGTCGGATTTCCCGGGGAAACACAAACAGCGTTTGATCATACACAAGCGTTAATAAAAAAAGCGGAATTTTTAAGAGTTCATATTTTTCCTTTCAGTCTGCGTCCTGGCACAAAAGCGGCGATTAGTCCTAATCAAATTGAATCCCCGGTAAAAAATTTAAGAAAAAAAATGATAAAAAAAATGGCGCAGAAAGTGAGTTTTAATTTTAGAAAAAAAATACAGGAACAGACAGTGGAGGTGCTTTTTGAAAAAAAAGAAAAAGGGGATTGGGTGGGCTACTGTCGTGAATACATAAAAATTAGAGTAAAGTCTGGAAAAAATCTTAAAAATGTACTGGAAAATGTAAAAATAACTCAAGTTACTTCAACTCAGACTAAAGGTGAGCTCGTAGACTAAAAAATATATGGGCAATATTAATATTATAATTATTTTATTATATTTTTTTAGCATTACATTCAAATATCCCTTGATTTTAATTTTTATGTATGTTAAAATATAATAAATTGTGGGCTAATTTTTGAACAAGGCAATAACTATATTATGTTGAAATTAAAAGAGTTATTTTCAAAATCTTCTAAAGTAAAAACTAATCTTTCAGTTGGCCTTGATATTGGGAATTCCAGTATTAAAGTTGTCCAGTTGCGTACAATCCCTAGCACCCAAGAAAAAGAATTAATAAAATTCGATATTTGCCCTTTTAAATCTCGCGATAAAAAAGGGATTACTGATGCTATTAAAAGTTCTTTTGGTTGTGCCCAGATTACAACTAATATTGTGCAGACATCCGTTTCTGGCCAATCGGTTATTGTGCGTTATATTCAAATGCCGCGAATGTCAAAAGTAGAATTAGCAAATGCTTTAAAGTTAGGTTTAGGTAAATATATTCCTTTTAATGTAAATGAAGTAAATTATGATTTTCAGATTCTCGATACCGCGAATAAAGCAGATAAAATGATGCGGGTTCTATTAGTTGCAGTTAAAAAAGAAGTTGTACAGGAGAGAATTGATGTTTTGAAAGAAGCAGGCTTAATTCCGATTGTTATTGATGTAGATTCATTTGCAATTGTCAATTCTTTTCAATTGGTATCCCAGGAAAACAAAGGAATTATTGCGGTTTTAGATATTGGGGCTGATGTTACCAGTACAACGATTTTAGTGGATAATATTCCGCATTTTAACCGGGATGTGCTGATCGGAGGTAATCATTTAACAAAAGCAATTATTCAAGAGTATGATATGAGTATCCAAGAAGCAGATGATTTAAAACACAATCCGCAAACTCGATATGGAGATCTGATCGCAGCAATTCGTCCGGTTTTAGATTTATTGGCTAATGAAATGCATTTATCATTTAATTATTGTGAAAGTCAATTAGGCGGTTCAGTGAGAAAGATTTTTCTTACCGGAGGAACGGCAAAGTTTAAGGGGATAGACAAGGTTTTAAACAGTATTTTAGGGGTAGATGTTGAAATATGGGATCCTACGCGAATTTTAAAAATTAATGAAGCATTGCCTAAAGATCGCTTAATGGATGTTGGCCCGTTATTAACAGTAGCCGTAGGATTAGCTTTAAGAGGTTAGAAAATGATTGAAATTAATTTATTGCCAGATGAATTTAAAGTACAACCTGATTCCGCAAAAACACAAAAAATCCCGGTTACTTTAATTTTATTGTGTGCAAATGCAGTTTTAATCGCGATTTTAATTATTGTTACAGGCATAAATTTAAGCCGTAAAGTTACATTGCATTCTTTAAATAAACGGTTAAAAGACTTAGCTTCTCAACAACAGCAGATTAGTACTTTGCAGCAAAAAACAACTAATTTTAAAAATACAAATTCTCTTTTTCAGCCGTTTACTAAAAATAGGTTTTTATGGGCAAAGAAATTAAATAAATTGAGTGATTTGGTTGTGCCGGGGATTTGGTTGAGAGAATTAGCCTGGGATAAACAATTTGGCAGCAGCAGTAATACTCCTGCACCGGTAATTATTAGCCAGTATTTAAAAATTGATGCTACAGTTGTGCCGCTTTCACATGATGAAATGTCAATTGTCGGAGAATTTATCCGTAACTTAAAGAAAGATAAAACTTTTTTTGATGATTTTAAAGAAATAAAACTCGAAGGAGTCTTACGCAGAAAAATCTCTAATGTAGAGGTTGTTGATTTTACAATAATCTGCCAGTTTAAACCAGAGGTTGTGCTTTAAAGGATCATGAAAGATAAAATTTTAGCTTTACTAAAAAAAACTAAAATATCGATTTTACAGATTGCCTTAGGTGTAGGAGCTGTATTATGCATTGTTATAACTTTGCCTCAGTTATTTAATGTTGGTAAGGTGATTTCCGAAGTTAATGATAAGAAAAGGATTCTTAATGAGTTAGATAGGAATATTAAAAATCTTGAAAATTCAAAAAAAGAATTAGAAATTTTAGAAAAGGAATATAAAGATTTTATAGCTAGGTTGCCCGCACAAAGAGAATTTTCAATTTTTCTGGAATTACTTTCGCGGTTAGCAAAAAAAAATGGAGTTAAGATTATTGCGATGGAACCGCAAACCGTAATTGAATCGCCGAATTTATTTTTTCTTAAAATTCCTATTTATATTGATGCCAGCTGCAGTTATCATGAGTTAGCCAGATTTATAAATGAACTCGAATACAGTAATAATCTTATTAAAGTCGAGGATATAAAAATTTCCTCAGAAGAATCGGACGAAATTTTACAACATCAAGTTTTTTTGAATGTACATGCATTTTGCTTAAAAGATGAAATATATGAAAAACTTATTTTTTAGTTTTTTTACAATCACAATTTTTTTAAGTACTATATCCTTGGCGGAGACGGATGCACCAGAGGAGCGTTTTATTTATGATGACCATCAAAAACGGGATCCTTTTGGGACATTGGTGACCCGTGAGGGCAGGATTCTACCGGGAGCAAAAACTGAGGAACAGCAGGAGAATATTGAGTTAGAAGGTATTATGTGGGATGCACAAGGGAGGTCTTTGGCGATTCTTAATAAAAAGTTAGTAAAGGAAGGGGAGCGAGTTTTTAATTTTCAGATTTTGAAGATTAAAAAAGATAGTGTGATTTTGCAAAAAGAGGGTAAAGTTAAAATAATTAATTTAAAAAAGGAGGGGGAATAGATGAAGAATTTGGGGAAAAATTTAGTTTTTCGGGTAAAAATAGGAGTGGCCATAGCAGTATTATTTCTGGCGGTAGCGACATTTTTAGCGGCAAATAGTTTGAATGAAATTAATGTTAAGGATGCAAAAGAAGGGAATATTGATGTTGAATTTAAAGATGCGGATATTCAAGATGTATTTCGAGTGTTAGCGTTAAAGGGTAATGTGAGTATTGTTGCAGATCCTGAGGTAAAAGGATTAGTTACAGTACAGATTTCGGATGTGCCTTGGGAAAAAGCTTTGGATGTAATTTGCCGTACATATGGGTATGCTTATGAACGTGAAAATAATATTATTCGGGTAACAACTTTAGATAAGCTAGGACAGGAAAATTTAGTAACAGAAGTGTTTACTTTAAATTATGCAAAAGCGGCAGATGTGGCTGCTTCGGTTGAGGAAATGAAGTCAGAGCGGGGTAAAATCAAATCTGATTCTCGGGCAAATTTAATAATTGTTACGGATATCCCGACAAATATTTATAAAATCGGAAAGGTTATTAAGCGTTTGGATGCAATGACTCCGCAAGTTACCATAGAAGCTAAAGTCATTGAAACAACAGTTTCTAATCTGGAAGATATTGGTTTTAAATGGAACGCTTCCTATACAGCGAACATGGCATCGCGTCCGACAACTTTTCCTTGGCCGGCAAATAATATTGGGACTCAATATAACAATTTTCTTCCTAAAGGAAAAACTGCTGCTGATTTCCCTACGCTTAGTCAGCCGGCGATGCCTTTGGCCTCTGCTTCTGATTTTTCATTTGGGATTTTGGATGGGTCTAGCTTTAGCTTATTACTAGAAGCAATCCAAACAAAAGGCAAAACAAAAATATTATCTAATCCACGGATTACCACTTTAGATAATGAACCCGCAGAAATTCATGTAGGAACTGATTGGCCGGTTGCGAGTTATTCATTTAGTGAAGAAAGTAATCGTTTTGTGATCAGCGGCTGGGAATATAAAAGTTATGGAATTCTTCTGAAAGTCACCCCAACAATCAATCAAAATGGTTTTGTTACATTAAAATTGCATCCGGAAATTAGTGATAAACAGGAAGAAATTGAATTTGAAGGGGCGCGGGTTCCGGTTTTAACAACTCAATCTGCAGATGCAACGGTAATGATTAGAGATGGACAGACTTTAGTTATTGGCGGCTTAATCAAAGATAAAAATGTAGTAACAAAAACAAAAGTTCCATTTTTAGGAGATATTCCTTTTTTAGGGTTATTGTTTACCCATAAATCTGAAGAAATTGTGCGTAATGATTTGCTGATATTTATTACGCCGCATATTATTACCGAACAAAAGTTAGAAAAGCGCCAGAAAATATCACGTATTTTAGATGAGTCGGTAACGTCAAATATTAGTGAGATTGCAGATATTGATACTGAATCTATTGATCAAGCAATGGCCGATGCAGAAAAAGCAGTTGTCAGTGATGACGATGAGGAACTAACCGAAAATACAGATGAGGATCAGTTAGTTACGGATGATGATTTTGATGCTGTACAGATAATAGAGGAGATAACCGAGGATACAGATTTAGATTTTCCGGAAGTACCGGAGGCTCCGGAAATTGAGGAAAAGGCTGAAAATAAACCAAAAGTACAGGCTCCGGATATAGTAAAAGAGGCGCCTTCGTTACCAGTACAGGAAGAAACGGTTAAAGAAAATAAAGGATTCTTTTTTAAACGTAAATAGGTAAAAATTTCATTGATGAATTTGATTTAAATAAGGACAAAAACCAAAGGTCGGAATTGTGAAATTTTTAGGCCTTAGGTTTTTTGTCTTTTATTTAAAGGTTTTATGGAATTAATAAAGTTAGTTACAAAAATACATAAACATGGTAAAATGCGTTACATTTCGCATTTGGATTTTATCCGGCTTATTTACCGGGCAATCAGACGTGCGGATTTGCCGTTTGCCCTAACACTAGGATTTAACCCGCGGCCGAAGATTAAATTTGGGCAAGCATTAAAATTAGGGGTTGAGGCAGAAATTGATGTTACCTTTTTTTTAGAAAAAGAAATAGATAAAAATGAATTTAAAACGAAAATGCATAAACAGTTACATGAGGGAATAAGGATAGTTGAAATTAATTATGGAAAACAATGAAATATTAATAAGTGTTGACGAGAAAGAAAAAAGAGTTGCAATTTTAGAAAATAGAAAATTAGAAGAATTCTTTTTGGAGAGAACTAATAGTGATCATCTGGCAGGTAATATTTATAAAGGCAAGGTTGCCCAAGTTGTTAAGGGTATGGAAGCAGCTTTTGTGGATATTGGTTTAGGGAAAAATGGGTTTTTATATATCCAGGAGTTATTGCCGGAAACTTTAAAATTAGATGAGTATTCTGTAGAACCGGCGGATGATGCCCAAAAAAATGGGATAAAAAAAGAAAGACCAGATAAAGTATCCATAGATTCTTTACTGACTAAAGGCCAAGAAGTTTTAGTTCAGGTTGTTAAGGAGCCTTTTGGGACAAAAGGCTGCCGCTTGACGAGCCAGATAAGCTTACCCGGAAGATTTCTGGTAATTATGCCTTATAGTAAGAATATTGGAATTTCTAAGAAAATTACCAATGATAAAGAAAGACTGCGCTTAAAAAATTTATTAAAAGAAATCGGCTTAACTAAAGATATGGGTTGTATTATTAGAACCCAAGCCCAGGGGATGGGGAGAAGGGAATTTGTGCGTGAGCTAAATTATTTATTGAGGCTTTGGAAAATTATAAAAATTAAATCAGCGCGCCGGCAAGCCCCTTGCTTAATCCATGAAGAATTCGATTTAATTTTAAGAACTGCCCGCGATCTTTTTAATGATCAAATTAACCAGTTTGTGTTAGATCAAAAAGACGATTTTAAAAGAGTATTAGGATTTATAAAGACCTTGGCCCCACAATTAAGTAAAAAACTAAAATTACATAAAGAAAAAATAGATTTATTTGAAAAATTTGATGTTGAGCCGCAAATTGAAGAAATTTTTCAAAAACAAATTTCCTTAAAAAAAGGCGGGTATCTAGTTATTGAACGTACAGAGGCTTTAATTTCCATTGATGTTAATAGCGGTAAATTTGTAAATCGAAGCAGGCTTGAAGAAACAGCTTTTTTAACTAATTTTGAGGCAGCTAAGGAAATTGCCCGTCAGATTATCCTCAAGGATTTGGCAGGGATAATCGTGGTAGATTTTATTGATATGCAAAAAAACCAACACCAGAAAAAAATTCTCCAGGTTTTGACAAAAGCAATGGAAAAAGATAAAGCGCGTTCGACAATTTACCCCTTTTCGCCTTTAGGCGTGGTCCAGATTGCTAGACAAAGAATCAGAAAAAATATTGAAACAATGATTTTTGAAACATGCCCGCATTGTCAAGGCAGGGGCAAAGTTAAATCTACTCAAACTATTGCAGTTAAAGTATTAAGAGAAATTAAAAAGTTTATATTAAAAAATAAAAAACGTTATCTTAAAGTTGCAGTTAACCCGCAAATTGCCATGCGGTTATTTAATGAAGACCGGGTGGCAATTACTAATTTAGAAAAGCGGATGTGGGCAAGAATAGCCATTATTACCGATGAGCATTTAGGTATTGAAGATGTTAGATTTTTATGATACAATACCTTTTTAATTATTTAATGGGAAATTTTCATTAGTTTTCATAAAAATTTGTAGAATTGAGAAGATTTTGAAAGTTATGAAGGAGGAATACTGTGTACGCAATATTAGAACTGGGTGGTCGACAATATAAAGTCGCACAAAAAGATATTATCGAGGTAAATTATTTGGATAAACAAGCAAAAGAAACAATTACTTTAGATAAAATTCTTTTAATTTCTGACGGGAAAAAGGTACAAATTGGCCAGCCCTATATAGAGGGGGCAACGGTTGAGGCGGAAGTAATCGCACAAATAAAAGCTCCGAAAGTAGTTATTTTTAAATATTTACGCCGAAAAGATTCACATAAGAAAACTGGTCACCGACAAAAATTAACAAAGCTTTTAATAAAGAAAATTAATAATAAATAAATCAATTTGTTCCGAGACACAATGTTTTAAAAGCAGTTTTTTTAAGGAGGTAATTTCATGGCACATAAAAAAGGACAAGGTGCAAGCCGTAACGGCAGAGATAGTAATTCCCAACGATTAGGGGTAAAACACTATGGCGGGGAAACAGTACGCGCCGGAGCGATAATAATTCGTCAATGCGGCTTGAAATTTAAGCCAGGAAAGAACGTGGGAATGGGCAGAGATTATACTTTATATTCACGCGTAGACGGTAAAGTTTGTTTTCCCAAACCTAAAATGGTTAGTGTTATTCCTAATTAAAAATAAAGTTAAATAGCGAAAGTTGAAAAATAAGGTCATGTTTGTTGACCGAGCAAAAATTAATGTAAAAGCCGGAAATGGCGGAAATGGTTGCGAGAGTTTCTGTTTTAAAAAAGGTATGCGGCATCGTCACAGAGACGGTGGAGATGGAGGCAAAGGCGGCGATATTATCATCAAAAGTGATAATAATGTGCATACACTATTAGATTTTAAATATCGTCAACATTTTAAAGCAGACTCTGGTAAGCATGGAAGCAGTAATTTAAAAAGAGGCCGAGATGCTCAAGATTGTGTAATTTTGGTTCCCGCAGGCACAATCATTAGGGATATAGATACAGGATTTTTGATTCGTGATCTTAATCAGCCTCAAGAGCAAGTAGTTGTTTGTTACGGCGGAGTTGGTGGTAAAGGTAATGCTAAACTTAGATCAGCAACTTTGGGATCGCTTGGTCAGGAACTAACGATAACACTTGAGCTTAAATTAATTGCGGATGTCGGGCTAATCGGCTTTCCTAATGCCGGTAAATCTTCGTTCTTGAATGTAATTTCTAAAGCTAAATCTAAAGTTGCTCAATTTCCCTTCACAACTCTCAATCCGATTTTAGGGGTGGTTACATCTCCAGAAAATGAGAATCGTTTTGTAGTAGCAGATATTCCCGGATTAATTAAGGATGCACACCGGGGTAAAGGGCTGGGCATTCAATTTTTACGTCACATAGAAAGAACCAAACTTTTACTTTTTATAATTGATATGGCTGGTGTTGAAGGAAGAGATCCGGTAGAAGATTATTATACTCTGTTAAAAGAAATCGAGTCTTTCGACCGAACATTACTAACCCGTCCATGCTTGCTGGTAGCGAATAAAAATGATCTTAAAGCGGCTGAGGAAAATCTTAAACGTTTTAAATTAGAAGTAAAAAAGAAAATTTATAGTATATCTTGTGAAACTAATCAGGGGATCGGCAAATTAAAAGCAAGCTTATTTAAAAAAATTTTCCCTGAATAAATTTAATTTTAACTTTTTAAATTTATGAGGTAAAAATGAGGATAGCTTTAAAAAAAGGGGCAAAAATAGTTGTAAAAATTGGATCCAGCTTATTAACAAATGAGTCCGGTCGATTGGATATGCAAAAACTGGAAACTATTACCAAACAAATGTGTAGCCTTAAAAATAACGGCTATCATATAATTCTGGTTTCCTCTGGAGCAATTGCTTGCGGCATGGAAAAACTGGGACTTGAAAATCGTCCGGTTACAGTAATTGCATCCAGCGGAACTGCAGCTGTCGGACAAATAATTCTTATGGATAGTTATGGGAATTATTTTAGAAAAAATAATTTTTTAACAGCTCAAATTTTACTTACATCCGATGGATTACAGGATCGCAAAAGATATCTTAATGCCCGCAATACAGTTTTACATCTTTTGGATAAAGGTAATATTGTTCCGATAATTAATGAAAATGATGCGGTTATTACGGATGAGATAAAATTTGGTGATAATGATAAGTTATCCGCGCAAGTAGCGACATTAATTGATGCCCAGCTTTTAATTATTTTATCCGACATCGATGGTGTATACGATAAACAAGGAAAAGTTATTGAAACTATAGACGAAATTGATGATTGCCTGATTTCAGTGGTTAAAGATACTAAAGGTAAAACGACAGTGGGGGGAATGATCACAAAATTTGAAGCAGCTAAAATTGCTACTAATGCGGGTATTCCTTTAGTAATCGCCAATGGCAATGACCCTAAAATTTTAAATAAAATTATTAAAAATAATAAAGCAGGAACGATTTTTCTTCCCAAAGATGACAAAATCTCCGGTAAAAAACGCTGGATTGCTTTTAGCTGTAAAGATTGCGGTAAAATTATTATTGATCAGGGTGCAGCCCAGGCTGTATTGGAAAAAGGAAAAAGTTTATTAGCAATCGGGATTAAAGCGGTTGAAGGGGATTTTAGTTTCGGAGATTTAATTGTAATTTGCAATGAGAATCATCAAGAAATTGCCCGCGGTTTAGTTAATTACAGCAGTGATGAGCTAAAAAAAATTAAAGGTATTAAGACCGATGAAATTGAAAATATTTTAAAATACAAATCCTATGATGAAGTTGTTCACCGGGATAATTTAGTTGTGATAAAATAGGAGGCGAGAATGTCAAAAAATTCTCTAAAAACAAAAATCATAAAAATTGCAAAACAAACTCAGAAAGCGGCAAAATTTTTGAATGCGGCTTCTACGGAACAAAAAAATAAAGCTTTAAGGGAAATGGCTCAAGGTCTCATAAAAAATGAGAAAGCAATTCTAGACGCAAACAAAAAAGATATTAAATTTGCCAAAGCTCAAGGAAAATCAAGTGCATTTTTAGATCGATTAACACTAACAGTACCACGTATCCGATCCATGAGCGATGATTTAAAATCAATAATTGAATTGAACGATCCGATCGGAGAAGTGATAAAAGTTTGGCGGCGTCCGAATGATTTAAATATTGCGAAGATACGTGTTCCCTTAGGAGTAATTGGAATTATTTATGAATCCCGGCCTAATGTGACTAGTGATTGTGCCGGACTATGTTTAAAATCTGGGAATGCAGTTTTATTGCGCGGGGGTAAAGAATCAATACATTCAAATGTTGCGATTTATAAAGTACTAGCCCAGGCTTTAGAAAAAGCCGGATTTCCGCGTGGTTGTGTGAGTTTAATTGAAACAACAGAACGGGAAGCAATTTCCATAATGCTTAAGTTGACTGAATATATTGATTTAGTTATCCCCCGCGGGGGAGAAGCATTAATCCGGAATGTAGTGGAAAATTCCCGAATACCGGTAATTAAACATGATAAAGGTATTTGTCATACTTATGTAGATAAGTATGCAGATTTGAATATGGCGGAAGAAGTTTGTTTTAATGCAAAGGTACAAAAACCTTCGACTTGTAATGCTATGGAATGTTTATTAGTACATAAAAATGTAGCCGGTGAGTTTTTACCGAGCATGATTAAGCGGTTTAAAAAAGCGAATGTTCAAATCAGAGCTTGTAAAAAAACACAGGCGATTTGTAAAGGATTAAGGCTGGCAACCGCAGCGGACTATGCTACTGAATATTTAGATCTAATTTTATCAATTAAAATAGTTGAATCAATGCAGGAGGCGATGAATCACATCAGTAAATACGGATCAAAACATTCGGAGGCAATTATTACAAATAATTATAAAAATGGTATAAAGTTTTTAAAGCTTGTTGATGCCGCTTGCGTTTATTTAAATGCTTCTACCCGGTTTACAGATGGCAATCAATTTGGCTTCGGAGCGGAAATAGGAGTAAGTACAGATAAACTTCATGCCCGTGGTCCGATGGGGCTGGAAGAATTAACAACATATAAATTTACAATTATGGGAAATGGACAGATCAGAAGCTAAAAAATGTAAAAAAAATAAAAAAAAGATCGGAATTCTCGGAGGGACCTTTGACCCCATCCATATTGGGCATCTATTTTTGGCTGATACGGTCAGACAAAATCTAAAATTGGATAAAATCCTATTTATTCCGGTAAATAAACCTCCGCATAAAGACAGAAGAAAAATCCTTAATAAAAACTTAAGATATCAAATGGTAAAATTAGCTATTGCTGGCAATCAGGATTTTATTGCATCGCCTGTTGAAATCAGGAAAAATGGAGTTTCTTATTCTATTGAAACATTACGGATCTTAAAAAGATGTTATCCTGATGCGGATTTTTATTTAATCATTGGTTCCGATGCTTGTGCGGAATTAAAATTATGGAAAAATATTGATGAATTGTTTAATTTGTGCCAGTTCGTTATGGCAGCGCGGCCAGATTTTAAAATCTCCTGCCGATCTCGATTGATGGAAAAAATTAAACAATTACCAGGAAAATTTCTTAAAATTTCTAGTACACAAATTCGAAAAAAAATAAAAAAGGGAATATCCGTTAGATATTTAGTTCCGGAGAAGGTGTATCAGTTTATTCATAAAAGAAAATTATATCGAAAATAAAAATATGGAAGATAATGTATTTATTTTAATGCCGATAATTTTGTTCGTGTTAGTTTTATTTTCGGCGTTTTTTGCTATGGCTGAGGTAGCTTTTGTTAGTTTAAACAAATTGCGTTTGCGTTATCTTTTAAATCAAAACAGAAAAAATGCAAATATTGTACATCGTATCATTACAAATATGGATAAATTGATTGCGACAATTCTTGTCGGTAATAATTTTGTAAACATTGCAATTTCTGCACTGGGTACAGCAATTTTTATTTACTTCTTTGGCAATAATTTTAAAACTGTAGTGATTTCAACATTTATAATCACCTTAATTGTATTAATATTTGGAGAAATAACTCCGAAGCTTTTTGCGGTTAAACATTCAGAAAAAGTATCTTTATCTGTTGCCTGGCTTATGGATTTAATTATTAAAATTTTATCTCCGATCGTAAAAATTTTTTTGGATATCAGTAATAGTTTTTTAAAGATTATTGGTCAGGCGCCAACGCGCAGATCACCCTTAGTAACAGAAGAAGAGATCAGATTAATGATTGAATTAGGCAAAGAAGATGGTGTTCTTACTGATGGGGAACGCAGCATGTTACACCGAATTTTTGAATTTGGCGATACAATGGTTTATGAGGTAATGATGGGTGCAGATAAAATTGTAGCAATAGATATTAAGGCAACAGCAGAGGAGATATTAGATTTAATTATTGAAGAAGGACATTCACGGATCCCTGTTTACGACGGCAATTTAGATAATATTATCGGTGTAATTTATGCCCGGGAATTGTTGAATATTTGGCGCAATAAAGATTTAATAATTATTCAGGATTTGTTGCATCCGCCTTATTTTGTTAACTCCCGGAAAAGAGTGAGTGAACTATTAAGAGATTTTCAGAAAATACATATTTATATGGCAATTATTGTTGATGATAAAAATAATACTCTGGGGTTAGTTACCTTGGAGGATTTGCTTGAAGAAATTGTCGGTGAAATTGAAGGCGATGTAAGTTAATGAGAGCAATTAACAGGGAGCGAGTAACCGGCAGTTATAATCAGAAGCTTGTAACTTGTCACCTGAAACCCGAGGGAGGTTAGTTTATATTTTGAAAAAAAGAGCGTTAAAAATCGTGGAATTAGCCCAAGCTGTAAAAGCAATAGAACCGGTTATTTTAGATTTACGTAAAGTTTCAAATTTTTGTGATTTTTTTGTTATTATAACGGGGACATCACAGACTCATATCCGGGCAATTGCGGATAATATAGAAACGGGGTTGAAAAAACAAAGTTTAACCAGCAGACATAAGGAAGGATATAAATATACACATTGGGTAGTTTTAGATTATAACAGTGTTATTGTGCATATTTTTAATGATGAAACCAGAAAGTTTTATGATTTGGAACACCTTTGGGCCGATGCGCCCATAGTTGAAATAAATCAGAAAGGTTAATATGGATTTTTTACTATATGTTTTTTTTGCCGTATTACTATTTGTCGGAATTTTCATCGGTTATGCGATTCGGGCAAAAGAAGAAAAAATGCGCCAGAAACGAATTTGGACAAGGGTTGAAAGGCGCAATATTATGCGGACAATTAATGCCCTGGTTTCGGCAATTGATTTTAAAGATCATTTAACAAAAAATCATTCGGATAATGTCAAACATTATGCTTGTGCGATTGCCGAAGAAATGGGATTATCCATGACGGAGATTAAAGAAATCCAAGAAGCTTGTCAGGTGCATGATTTAGGAAAAATTGGGATTCATGATAATATTTTATTAAAACCGGATAGTTTAACTGAAAAAGAATATCAAGAAATTAAATCCCATTCTCTCGCCGGGGCGATTATTTTAAAGCCATTTCATTTTTTAAAAAAAGTTGTTAAATTAGTACGTCAACATCATGAACGCTATGATGGCACAGGCTATCCGGACGGGCTCAGCGGTAAAAATATTGATCTAGGAGCCAGGATTATGTCTGTAGCGGATAGTTTTGATGCGATGACTCAGGATCGGCCTTACCGTGATGCCATGACTCAAACGCAGGCAATTGAAGAATTAAGGATGAATAGCGGTACCCAGTTTGATCCTAAAGTTGTAGAAGCGTTTCTTAAAGTTCTGGAAAAAAAACCTGATATTATAAAACGCAAAGGAGAAATTATCGAATGAGTCAGGATTTAAAAAATACAATAATTAAGATAGTTGAGAAAATAGTTAGGCGAAAAATTCCGCCAGGGGATAAATTACCTATTGAACTCACAATACCGAAAGAAAAGCAATTTGGAGATTGGTCTTTAAATATTGCGATGCGGCTGGTGAAAATACTCAAAAAATCTCCTCAAGAAATTGCCCAGATGATTATTGAGTTGATAAAAAAAGAATTGGCTAAATTAAATTTAACTGACCGCTTTGAAAGAATTGAATTCAAAAACCCCGGGTTTATAAATATTAGTTTATCGGCAAGCGCCCTTTTTGATATTTTAAATGAAGTGCAAGCGCAAAAACAGGATTTTGGAAAATCTGCTTACGGGCAAAACAAAAAAGTTTTAATAGAGTTTGTCAGCGCTAATCCGACTGGTCCTTTAAGTATTGCGCATGCCCGGCAGGCAGCTGTAGGTGATGCCTTAGCTAATATTTTAAATTTTTGCGGATTTCGTGTTTCGCGTGAATATTATATCAATGATGAAGGAAATCAAATAAAAAATTTAGGATTAAGTTTACGGGCAAGATATTTAGAATTGCTTAAAGTGGAATGTGTGAATTTTCCTGAAGATGGATACAAGGGGCAATATTTATATGAATTGGCTAAAAAAATAATTACGGTTTTCAAGGATAAATATAAACAGCAATCGATAGAGGAATCTTTGCCTTTTTTTTCTGAATATGCAGCCAATGAAATTTTAACACAAATCAAAAATGAGCTGCTTAAATTTGGGGTAAAATTTGATAATTGGTATTCACAAAAAGACCATATTACCAAAGAAAATATTGACCAGGTTTTAGCCCAATTAACAGATAAAGGATTTATTTATATTCAGGATGGGGCAACTTGGTTTAAGTCCACAGAATTTGGGGATGATAAAGATAGAGTGCTAATTAAAAGTGATGGACAAATGACTTATCTGATGCCGGATATTGCTTATCATAATTTAAAATTTGAACGTGGATTTAACCGCTTAATTGATATTTTAGGCCCAGATCATCATGGATATATTAACCGTCTCAAAGCAGCGGTTTGTGCACTCGGGTACACAAAGGATGACTTATCAATCTTGGTTATTCAATTAGCCACATTATTTCGTGAGGGAAAACCTGTAATGATGTCTACTCGGGCCGGAGAATACATAACTTTAACGGAATTAATTGAAGAAGTAGGTGCTGATGCGGCCAGGTTTTTCTTCCTGATGCGCCGGTGTGATTCTCATTTAGAATTTGATTTAGAATTAGCGAAAAAACAAACTTTAGAAAATCCGGTCTATTATGTTCAATATGCGCATGCGAGAATTTGCGGAATTCGGGAAACATTTGCCGCTAATGCCGAATCTCAAGAAATGGTAAATATAGAGAACATATTAAAAACAGCAGATTTATCATTGCTGAAAGAAGCAGAATGTTTTGATTTAATGCGTAAATTAAATTGTTTCACGGAGATATTGATTAATGCCGCATCGGAATGTGAGGTACAAGGATTAACAACTTATTTACGACAACTTGCCGGAGAATTCCATGCTTTTTATAATAAATACAGAATTTATACCGAAGATAAAACTCAAAAAGAATTTTCGAAAGCAAGATTTTTGCTTGTAGATTGTGTCCGCCAGGTTTTATTTAATGGATTGAGTTTGTTAGGAGTGAGTGCCCCGGAGGAGATGTAAATGAAAGATAAATATGATGTGGCAATTATTGGTTCAGGACCGGGTGGCTATGTTGCCGCAATTCGCGCTGCTGTATTGGGATTAAGTGTGTGTTTAATCGAAAAATCGTCTTTAGGCGGGGTATGTTTAAATTGCGGCTGTATTCCCACAAAAACATTGCTGAAAAGTGCACATACATTTGACATTCTGAAAAAAGCTGCGGATTTAGGGATTAATGCGGAAAAAATAGAGTTTAATTATTCAGTATTCCAAACAAGAAAAAATACGTTAATCAGCCAATTACGTAAAGGCATTGAATTCATTTTAAAAAAACGTGATGTTGATATTATATTTGGTCAAGCAAAGATTATTGATCAAAACTCTCTTTTGGTCAAGGATAAAAAAATTAGTTTTGCGCATTGTATTATTGCTACCGGGTCAGAACCGATTGAATTACCTAATGTCAGATTTAATAGAAATGACGGGATTCTGGATTCTCAGGATATTTTAGAACTGGAGGCTATTCCGAAGAATTTGTTAATCATTGGGGGGGGTGTTATTGGCTGTGAATTTGCTGATCTTTTTGCAACTTTAGGTTCAAAGGTGACAGTGGTTGAACTTGCCCCAAATATTTTGATTAATGAAGATCCGGAAATTGTACGTTTTTTAATTAATGATTTAAAGAAAAAGAGTGTTAAGCTAAATACACAAACTCAGGTTCATAGTATCGAAAAAGTTAAAAACGGATTAAGTACAGTTATTTTTAGTTCAGGGGACAAACAGCAATTTGAGAAAATTCTCATTGCTGTAGGAAGAAAATCAAATACGGATGGTTGGGGGATTGAAAATATCGGAATAAAATTAGAAAAAGGTAAGATTATTGTGAATGAGCGCATGCAAACCAATACTCCTAATTTTTATGCTGTTGGTGATGTTGTTGGCAAAAGTTTTCTAGCGCATCTTGCTTCCCGAGAAGGAATTGTGGCAGCTGAAAATATTGCTAACTTAACTTCAACAGTTAATTATCAAGCTGTGCCGCGTTGTGTTTATACGCAGTTGCAAGTTGCCAGTGTCGGGATGACCATGCCGGAAGCTCAAGCCCAAAAAATTCCTATAAAAATAGGAAAATTTCCTTTTACTGCTTCATCAAAAGCAGTTATTGAAAAGCAGACACAAGGAATGGTAAAAATAATTGCCCATGCGGATAATAATAAAATTTTGGGGGTTTCTATTTGCGGGCCAGAGGCTACGGAATTAATTCATGAAGCAGTAGTTGCTTTAAATGCTTCTATGGAAATGGGGCAATTTGTGCAAATAGTGCATGCGCACCCGACATTATCTGAATCTATATTGGAAGCAGCAGAAAGTTTAGCAAAAAAACCGATTCATATACTCTAATTTATTCTTCATTTAATTTTAATTAGCTTAATGGTGTAATTGTTAGTGTAATAAATAATTATGGCTTGACAAAAAAAAGTAAAATGTTACGATTAATTAATAAATATTTTCAATTCAAGGAGGGAAAATGAGAGATATATTATTGCCTGATTTTGGGCCCGATATAGAGGAAGCAACAATATCTTTTTGGCATGTTGAGGAAGGAGAACATGTTGAGGCCGGAACAAATATTGTTGAGGTTACAACTGATAAAAGTACAGTTAATGTGCCGAGTCCCTGTGCAGGGGTAATTACAGAACTTATTGCAGTAGAAGGTGAGACGGTTACAGTCGGGAATATTATTGCTCGGATTGAGGAGGAAGATTAAAATGGATGAAATTTTAGAAATTCTCGAAAAAGATGCAAGAATGAGTGCTGAAGAAATTGCAAAATTTTCAAAACAGAATGTACAAACTGTTAAGAAAAAAATAAAAAAATTTGAAAAAGACGGTGTAATTTTAGGCTACAAGACGATTATTAATAAAGAATTGGTTAGAAATAAAGATAATGAAGTCAGGGCGCTGATTGAAGTTAATGTTTTGCCTCAGAAAAATTTAGGATTCGATCATATTGCCAAAAGAGTTTATCAGTTTCCGGAAGTGGCCAGTTGTTATCTTGTTTCGGGAACATATGATCTGCTTTTAGTCGTTGAGGGTAAAGATATGCAAACAATATCAAATTTTATTGCGGAGAAACTCTCGCCTATGGAAAATGTGAGAGGGACAGTAACTCACTTTCTCTTAAAAAAATATAAAGAGGACGGGGTGATTTTAAAACATAAAGACGAAAATAAAAGGATTGCGATATCCTATTAATTTTAAGGATTAAGATAACAAATGAATATAAAAAAATTAGTTGCGAAAAAAGTAGAACAACTTGCTCCTTCTGGAATAAGAGCTTTTTTTGATTTAGTTTTAGGGATGAAAGATGTTATTAGCTTAGGGGTGGGAGAACCGGATTTTATTACGCCCTGGAATATCCGAGAAACCGGGATTTTTTCTTTAGAACAAGGATATACATCATATACATCCAATAAAGGGCTCTATAAATTAAGATTTTTAATCCAGCGTTTACTTAAACAGCAATATGATCTTTCCTATTGTGCGGATGAGGAAATTTTAATTACCGTAGGGGTTAGTGAAGCTTTGGATCTGGCGGTAAGGGCAATTCTTAATGCTCAGGACCAGGTACTTGTGCCTGAGCCTTGTTATGTTTCTTATGCTCCGGTTGTTGAATTGGCACACGGAAAGCCGGTAAGACTTGCGACAACAGAGAAATTAAAATTTAAAATTACTCCGGAACAAATTGAGCGTGCTTGTAATAGAAAAACTAAGGCAATAATTTTGAATTATCCTTCTAATCCGACCGGTTCTACATATAATCTGGCGGAACTCCAAAAAATTAATGCGGTATGTAAAAAACACAATTTAATTGTTATCAGTGATGAGGTTTATGGAGATTTAACGTATGATAGAGAACATATCCCGTTTCCCATATTAAAAGGAGCTCAGAAGTATACTATTTATTTAAACGGTTTTTCTAAGGCTTATGCAATGACTGGCTGGCGAATTGGGTATGCTTGCGGGCCAAAGCCAATTATCGCCGCGATGACAAAAATACATCAATATACTATACTTTGTGCTCCGATTATGAGTCAGATGTCGGCTTGTGAAGCATTGCAAACAGGACGGCATAGTCTAGAAATGATGAAACGTGAATATAAACGCCGACGAAATTTTATGTTTGAAAGTCTTAATGAAATAGGTTTAGTTTGTGCTAAACCAGAGGGAGCTTTTTATATTTTCCCGAGTATTAAACAAGTAGGCTTGAGTTCTTTAGACTTTGCAAACTTACTTTTAAAACAACAAAAAGTAGCTGTGGTTCCAGGAGTTGCTTTTGGCAAGCAGTATGATGATTTTGTGCGGATGTCTTATGCCACAAATTATTTACAGCTTAAAGAAGCGGTTAAATGTATTAAAATTTTTGTGGATAAATACAAAAAAATTTAAATAATTTTAGGTAGCCTCATGAAAATAAAATGGTTAATTTTAATTGTATTAATAATAATTTTAGCTTATTGCCAGACTTCCGAGGCGATAAATTTTAACAGTGAAGAAAAAGAATCCCTGGAGATTTTAGTTAAAACAAGCAGATTGGTTTATCATAAAGATAAGGAGATTATGATTTATGTTTTTTTTAAGAATAATGCGGAAGAGGCCTTAGAATTGTTGGAACCAGCAATTGATAAAAAGTCATTAATGTTTGAAATTGTACAACCAGACGGTAAAAAAGAAAAATTATTGGATATTTACGGCTTAAATTTAAAAAAAATTATTTTACCTCAGGATAAAAGAATAAAATTCAAAGCTAATTTTATTCCGGAAATGCTAGGTACTTATCAGATAAATGTAAGTTATTTCGGGTTTCAAGATAAGGAAATAAAAGCCCGCCCAATTTCTGTTTATGTAGTTAGCCCCCCTCGGAAAGAAGCGGACCAATAGTCAGAGTGCAAAATATAAATAAAAAAAGTTAAAATTGTTTAAAAATATTTTAAAGCCCTTCGCGTAATTGTTTTTCCGCATCTATTTCATCCCGGTTGATCATTCTCAGCGCTTCCTGAATTTTTAATTTAAAAGATTTATCCACAAAAGGAATTACGGATAATTGGCGTAAAATTTGAATAATCATTCTGAAATACCGGACAATTTCTCCTTCATCAGATTGGGTATATGATTTTACGCTGGATAAAGATTCACCGTGTGACCATTTTTCTATGGCCTGGTAAAGATTGAAGTAGGCTTTTTTACTTAAAGGATGGATTCTTAATTTTCTTTCTTTTTTAATTATAGAATTAATTAATGGGGCAATCTTTTTTTGCATATCCATTGTTTCTGTATTTAATTTTATATGAGTTTGGTTTTTCCTAGGTTCAAAAACCAAAGCACCAATAATAGTCAATAAATTTATACTGGAGAGATTTTCCAAAATTCCACAGGAAAAAAGTTCGGTTATAATTAGTTCGTAGCCGTAAACAGAAGAGGCAAATTTTCCTTTAACCGTTAATTCATTATTTTTAATGTATTGAAGCTCTTTTAAAAGACTAATTTTAGAGCGTAAACGGACAATCGCATTTTTCCTTGAATTTTTAGTTGCTTGGTAATAGTGAAGGGTTAAAGGGTATACGTTGTAAAGCTGGTCTTTCCATTTTTGATAAAGATGAAGTAAGGTAGCATAGGAAAGATTAAATTGACTATGAATAGGTTCCGGGACCCCAAAAATAATTTTTTCTAGTTCATTAAAATCCATCCGGTAAGGATTTACGCGGAAATAAACAAACCCTTCTGTGTCGATACCCCGGCGTCCGGCGCGTCCGGCCATCTGGTAATAATCACGGCAGCGGAGATTGGCAAAATAAAATCCGTAGAATTTTCTTAGCTCATCAAAGATTACAGTTTTGGCCGGCATATTGATACCGAGAGCGAAAGTTTCTGTGGTAAAAATTAGTTTTATGAGTCGGGATGTAAATAACTGTTCAATAACTTCTTTTAAGCTGGGAAGCAATCCGGCATGATGAAAAGCAATACCGTTAGTTATGATTGGATAGAGTCTCTTGGCAGAAGGCTCATTTTCTAAGTCATATTTTTTTAATAAGTTCTGAAATAAAATACTTAACTCAGTTTTTTCTGATGCGGTAAGTAAGTTTAAAAAATCAAAATTTTTTGTTTCAAACGCCAGTTCCTCGCAGCGTTTACGGCTGAACGAAAAATAAATTACAGGACTCTGGTTATTGTTTTGAACATGCTTTAATAAGTCACTAAGTCTGTTAAAAGGGGCACGCTTATTTTTTTTTCGAAAGGAATAATGTTTGGGCTTATTTTGGATAAAAATATTTTTTCTTAAAGAATTAATATCGAGGAATATTTTATTTTGTGCTTGAAAAATATGATGCAAGGGTACGGGGCGGTTTTTTTCAATAATTGTTTGTATCGGATGGTTATGAATTTTTCTAATCCAGGCCGCAATCTGCTTGGCATTAGGCACGGTAGCACTTAAAGCTAAAATCCGCATATGAGCCGGACAAAAGATTATTGATTCTTCCCAAACTGTACCGCGTTCCGGATCATCAATATAATGAACTTCATCAAAAATTACCCAAGAGATATTGTTAAATCTTTGCGGATCTTCCAGAAGAGTATTACGAAAAATTTCTGTGGTCATAATCAAAACCGGAGCTTGAGAATTTAAACTCACATCTCCGGTAAGGATACCGATGTGTTTTTTATAAATGCGGCTAAAATCTCGGAATTTTTGGTTAGAAAGAGCTTTAATCGGAGCCGTGTAAACCACGCCTTGATTGTGCTCAATGCATTTATTAATCACATATTCAGCAATTGCGGTTTTACCGGAACCTGTTGGGGCACAAACAATCACTGAATTTCCGTCTTCTACGCTGCTAATTGCTTTTTTTTGGAATAAGTCGTATTGCATAATTAAGAGCAATTATAAGCCAAAATTGATTTTTTTCCAATGAAATTATAAAAATAGTATTATTAAAATCTTTACATATTTTTTCTAACATGTTAATATAAAAAATGTTACAGAAAATTGATATTAATTATAGATATTATGAAACAAAGGATTAGCAGATGCCAGAATTTTGGATTTTTTTTAAACTGGTTTTTTTAGCGATGTTGCGGGTGTGGCTGATTATATTATGCGGGTTTCTGGCATTTCAAGTACACTTAATTAATAAGAAGCACATACATTTATTAAGTAGTTTAACAATAAACCTACTATTACCTTGTTATATTTTTAGTCATTTTTTAGATAATTTGACTGGGGATTTACCGCAAAGGTGGTGGATATGCCCGATTTTAGGGATGGTTATTTGTGGATTAGGATTTACAGTGGGAAAGATTTTTATGGTGTTAACTAAACAACAGCATTATAAACAAGAATTTATCAGTACAGTGAGTTTTCAAAATTGCGGATATTTACCTTTAATTCTTGCGATATCTGTATTTCCCGCTGATGTTGCGAAGATATTAGTTACTAATATCTTTTTATTTATTCAAGGGTTTAACTTTATTTTTTGGGGATTTGGGGTTCAATTATTAAAACCAGCTGGATCGCTATTAAAAATTGAATTTAGAAAAGTATTAAATGCACCGTTTATGGCTTTAATTTTTAGTATGATTCTAATTTATACGAAAAGCTACAAATTTTTTCCGTCCGGGCTGATAAATATTACTCAAGGGTTTGGAATTTTGACTCTGCCTGTGGCCTTGATTATCCTGGGAGCAATTTTAGCTGAATGTATTCTTTTGTTTAAAGATATTAAAAGCACCAAAATTGTCAATAAACCGCTGGTAAAATCGGTAACAATAGCCGAGATACTGAGTAAAGTTATTTTAATAAAATTAATAATTATGCCGGCAATTATATTGATTTTTATTTATTTAATTAAAATTCCTAAAATTATGTCGTTATTATTAGTGCTCGAGGCAGCCATGCCTTCCGCAATTAATTTATCAGTAGTTACTTTTTATCAAAAAGCAAAAAGTGATTTTATTGCAGCCGCTGTTTTTTTAACACATATTTTAGGAGTAATTACAATTCCGTTATTTCTGGCTATCGGGAAAATGATTATCGGTATTTAATGTTTGGAAATTTTTGAGTTTAAAGTGCAGGTTTATATTTATCCCAGGTGTAATTCAATCGTAATGTGGCAGTTTTTAGGAAAATCCCGAATAGTTTCTTTTAAAATCTTAATTTTTTTAGGAGTAACTTTTTCAATAGACACAGCATGAGGGGTAATATTAACTTTGTTTATACGGTAGTCTGGATAATCTAATTTTTGAGGGTTCTGAATAATTACGCTAATTCGTCTTTGGGCAAAATAACAGGAAAGTGAAACTGTATCGGAATTTTTAAACTGTTCGCTAGTTAATTTAGGTTCGATAACTAGATCTCCAAAATGGCCTTTAACCCCAAAAACTTCGGTGAGTACTGTCATAATATACCAGCTAGCTGAACCGGTCAAATAAGAATACATACCTTTCCCGGAGAGATTAAAATATTCCGGCAGACAAGGATATATTTTACTTGTTTTTGTATCTGTGGCTAATTTAAACAAACTTTCCAGAACAGAGTGGGCTTCAGAGACAAAATTCCGTTGATAAAGAGCATAAGCAAACATAACACACATATGAGAAAAAATTGCACCGTTTTCTTTTTCTCCGTAAGAAAAAGCAAAAGCCCGGCCCAAATCTATCTGCAAATTTTTGAAATTTGTGTTTAATCTAAAACCTTGTAATTTTTTATCTTTTAAGAATTTATTCACGGCTTTATAGATTTGGCGTGTTTGTTTTTTAGAAGCAGCTCCGCTTAATATCGGAAAGACTTGGCCGGTTAAAGTCATTCTCAGCTTTCCGTTAACTTTTCCTTCAACCCGTTTGCCTTTGTTATCATAATATCCATTAAAAAATCCTATATTCTTGCTTACGGTAATCCATTCTTTCTTTCTTACATGTTCGAAAAGCCATTGCCATTTCTGAGATAAGTCTGTGATTAAATCATCAATCTTTACGGAAACTTTTTTACCACTGATTCGAAATTTTACCGCATTGAAATAGCGGCGTAAAAGAGCAATCTTTTCATCAACCTGGTTATAATTTATTGGTTTGCGATTTAATCGGTCCAGCAGAATGATGACTTCACGCGCTAAATGCAGATTTTTTTTCTTTTTCTTTTTCTTTTTTAATTCAATTAATAGCATCGTGATTTCATAAATATTTCTTGCGTAAAAGCAAGTAAAAGCCACACTTTCGCCTTTTTCCTGAGCCATATCTAACCCGTCATTCCAATCCGCATCTTCTAACCGGATATTATTGTGTTTGCCCACATTAAAAAATTGCACTAAATGTTGGATGAGGATGTGTTCGAGTATTGTCCCTTGATAAATGTGTGCATTTTTATCATGGAGTTGGTTACTGTGTTTATGCTGGGGTTTCCAATTATGATCAATCTCTTTTGCACGGGACAATTGTTGGTCATAAAAGTAAGTATTTTTTTCAAATAAAATATTGAAATCTCCCGTTTGATGAATATATAGATGCAAAGTAAAAAATGGCCAAACTCCATGATCCATCCAGACGCGTGAAATTTTATTACGATCCGCAATAAAGCAGCCGGGCTTTTTTGTGATAATTGTGGCGTTAGTGCCATCAATTCTAACTCCGGAAAAATTTGCAGTTAATATTTCCCGGGTTTGTTCCGGATGCGCTAAAATCAAAGTTAAACAATCTTGCCAAAGATCCCGCCATCCTTTGCCGCCGCGGCCGTAGTCAAACTCAGGAAGAAAGGAGCAGCCAAAAATTTTACGTAAAATTGGCTGCAAGGTTACCCAGCGCAGCCAATTATCTTTAATTTGTTCACCAGTACAAAAACTAATTGCATCAATTCGTTTTTTCCAATAATCAATATTTTTCGCGATTGCCAAGCGGAGTTTTTCTTTGCTATTAAATTTTTTGAATGTTCTGCTGATTTCTGAAGCATTTGGTGCGATACCTAACATTAAAATATAGGTTACCGATTCATCTGGAATTAATGTTTTTGTTTTAAAACGTAATGCGCCAATAGCTTCTTTACCTTGATGGACAAGTTCAACTTTTTTTATCGGCGAAAGATTTTCCATAATTGCTTTAGGGGTGGCTAAACACCCGCCTTCACCGATAAATGATTCAATTGTGGGGAATTGGCCTATAGGTAAAGCCCCTTGTTCTTCGCAGCCCAGAACATAATAAGCATAAGTATTTATTTGATGCCCGCGTTCATCAAAAGACATTTCTGGTTTTATTACAATTCCGTTTTTTAAGAGTTTAATACGGTGCAACAAACTGGTTACATGCCGGTGATCGCGCAAGTTATCAGCTGAACGGCCAAAAATAGGGATAGCTGATGTGGGCGTAAAAGTAATTGTCCGTGTAGATATGTTGGTGATTTTTATAGACATTAATTCAACATGCTCATCATGGACCGGGATAAAGTTTGTGATATTTGCCGTGATTCCCAGCTCATTATTTGTTCTGGTTATGGTGTGCCATAATATCCCGGCATTTAAGATTACTTTTTCTGGGTAATGACAAAAGCAAGCAGTTGTATTAATTGACCAGGGCAACTCATCTTGCAGATGAACCCAAAAATTTCGGGAGGAAATTGTATTGTATAAATCCTCGCTAGTAATCGGCTGCATTAAAAAATTATTTTGGCCGATTTTGATATCACCTTTGAGTAAAGGAGTGATGGAAGACATGAACTCTGCTTCGTTAGCCAAAGGAAAATAAAGCCGGCTAATTTTTTCAGGGTGTTCGAATACAAAATCACCGTTACGATTTCTGAATTTCCAAAGCTCTTTTTTCATGGATTATCCTTGAATTATTATATTTTTAGGGCCGAATGATATTGGGTTATTTATTTAGGTCTTAATTATAATATAAATAATGTCTTAACGCAAGTAAAAACCTGAGGATAGGGTTGATAATTTATGGCTTATTTCGTGTGTTTTATTCTGATTCATATCTGTTTAATTGACAGCAAGTTATTTATATGTTAAAATTTTTCCCTATATACAGAATGAGGGAATAATGTACATATGGAAGAATACTCTAAAAAACGCATATTGATCACCGGAGTAAAAGGCATGCTCGGTCCGGATTTAGCAGAGGAATTAGCTAAAGACTATCATGTTTTTGGTCTGGATTTAGATGTTTCTGAACCAAGTAATAATTATTTTTTATGTGATATCACAAAAAAAGAAGATTTAGAGAACATCTTTACTAAAGTAAATCCTTGGCTTGTGATCCACAGCGCAGCTTATACAAACGTTGATTTAGCGGAAGATTACCCAGAACTGGTAAATTTGGTTAATGTGCAAGGGACAAAGTATGTTGCAGAGTTTTGTAATCAGTTTAAGGCTAAATTAGTTTATATTAGTACTGATTATGTTTTTGATGGGGAAAAAGAAGGCGGGTATGATGAATATGATTTACCTAATCCAATCAATGTTTATGGGCATTCAAAGCTAGGGGGGGAAAAAGTTGTTAGTTCTCTTTTATCAGAATATTTAATTGTTCGGACAAGCTGGCTTTTTGGTTATCACGGGAAGAATTTTGTGACGACAATAATTGATAAGGCCAAGCATGCAACCCAGTTAAAAGTTGTTAATGACCAGAGGGGTTCTCCGACATACACAAAGAGTCTGGCGCAGGCAATTAATAAATTAATTACTGCAGTTTTTTCAATTTCAAAAATGGGAGAAAGATACGGAATATTTCATATTAGCAATACCGGAAATTGCAGTTGGTTTGAATTTGCCCAGGAAATTCTTAAACTAAACAATATAAACATAAAAGTTATCCCCGTGACAACTCTGGATTTTCCCCGCGCCGCGCAAAGACCAAAATCAAGTGTTTTAAATAACCGGCATTATCAAAGAATTACCCATGATGAAATTTGCAGTTGGCAAAAAGCCCTGCAAAATTATTTTTCTGATTTTTCAAATTTTCCGAATTTTTAGAATTACATTTAAATTGAAATAAATTTTATTTAATATTTGGTAAATAGGTCCTCTATGAATATTGTTATTACCGGCGGAGCAGGATTTTTAGGATCACATTTGTGTGAAAAATTACTTTCCCAGAAGCACAAGGTAATCTGTGTAGATAATTTTATTACTGGTTCGATGGAAAATATTCGTGCTTTTTTGAAAGATAAAAATTTCAAGCTTAAAATGCATGACATTAGTAACCATATAACTATTGAAAACAAAGTAGATTATGTTTTGCATTTTGCTTCACCGGCTAGCCCTTCAGATTATTTAGATTTTCCGATTCAAACGCTTAAAGTGGGCAGCCTGGGGACACATAATGCTTTGGGGTTAGCTAAGGAAAAAAAAGCAAAATTTTTATTAGCGTCTACGAGTGAAGTTTACGGAGATCCTTTAGTTCATCCGCAAAAAGAAGGTTATTGGGGCAATGTTAATCCGATCGGTCCGCGGGGAGTATATGATGAGGCCAAAAGATTTGCGGAATCAATAACCTTAGCTTATCACCGGGTACATAAAATTGATACAAAAATTGTGAGAATTTTTAATACATTTGGACCGGGAATGCGTAAAAATGACGGACGGGCCATTCCCAATTTTATTTATCAGGCAGTGCATAATAAACCGATAACGATTTATGGTACAGGTAAACAAACAAGATCTTTTTGTTATATTGACGATTTGATTAACGGGATTTTGAAGTTAATGAAATCTAAATTAAATGTGCCGGTTAATATTGGTAATCCCAAAGAAATGACTTTATTAGAATTAGTCAAAGATATAATTAAAATTACCGGCTCAAAAAGCAAGATTGTTTTTAAAAATCTTCCCATTGATGATCCAAAAAAAAGAAGACCGGATATTTCCCGGGCTAAAAAGTGTTTAGGATGGGAACCTAAATATTCTGTGCACCAGGGATTACTAAAAACAGTGGAGTGGTTTAAATAGTTATTTAAATGAAAAAAAACAAGAAAGAAATTTCTGCCGGCGGCGTTGTTCTTAAAAAAGATGATCAAGGCTTGATTTATGTTATTATTTATTGTCGGAATAATGGTAGGCAATGGTGTTTACCAAAAGGAAAAATTGAAAAAAATGAAACAATAGAACAAACCGCTTTACGCGAAGTAAGAGAAGAAACAGGAATTACCGGTAAAATTATTTGTGCCTTGCCGGATATTTGTTATCAGTATCAGGGCAAGCACAGTGGGGTCATTTTCGATAAAACTGTTTATTTTTTTTTGATGCAGTATGAAAGCGGAGAAATTAACGCTGATGATTATGGGGTGGAAGAAGTAAAGTGGTATAATTTGGATCAGGCCATAGCTAAATTAAGCTTTGAAAATGAAAAAAATGTTCTAAAAAGAGCAAAGCAGATTATAATTAATAATAAATAGTTATAGAATATGAAATTTAAAAATTTAGTAATTTATTTTGAACGCTTAGAGTCAACAACAAAGCGTTTAGAAATGATCGATATTCTTGCCGCACTTTTTAAAAGTTTAAATTCTCAAGATAAAAAAAATATTGAAAAAATAATTTATTTTATTCAAGGCCAATTACTCCCTTCTTTTAAGAGTGTTGAATTCGGAATCAGTGAAAAAATAATTCATCGGGCAATAATTGAAGCTACAGGCTGCCGTGATCAAAAAATTAAAGAGATATTCAAAAAATACGGAGATTATGGGCAAGTAGCAGAAGAAGTTTGTGTGGAGCAGACAAACAGTCCTGATTTTTTTGAAGTTTATGAAAATTTAGAGGAATTAGCAGTTTTTGCTGGAGATGGAGCAGTGGGGAAAAAAGTCGATTTTTTAGCCAGGCTTTTAAATGCGGTTTCGGCAACAGAAGCTAAGTATGTTGTGCGTATTATTTTAGGTAAATTGAGATTAGGAGTGGGAGATCCAACTTTGTTAGATAGCCTTTGCTTAGCTTATTTTGACGATAAATTTTTTCGTACTGATTTAGAACGCACCTATAATTTGTGTTCGGATTTAGGATTAGTCGCAAAAACACTTTTTAATCAGGGAAAACAGGCTATTCTTGATTTTAAAGTTATTGTCGGCAATCCCGTGAGGGTAGCTTTAGCCGCACGCTTGTCTAGTCCGGAGGAAATTATTGAGAAAATAGGTGAATGTGCCGTAGAGGCTAAATATGATGGGTTTCGCTGTCAGGTTCATAAAAAGGGGGAAAAAGTAGAAATATTTTCCCGAAATTTAGAAAATATGACACATATGTTTCCGGAAATAAAAGCAGGAACGTTATCTCAGATTAAAGAAAAGAACGTTATTTTTGAAGGAGAAGCTTTGGCTTATGATCCGAAAAGCGGAGTCTGTCTGCCTTTTCAAGTTACAGTACAAAGAAAACGAAAATATGATATTGCTAAAATGCAGAAACAGTTCCCCTTAAGGCTTTTTGTTTTTGATATACTTTATGATGGGACCGATCTTACGCAGCAAACATATTTGCAGAGAAGAAAAATCATGGATAGAATTATCCGTAAAGGTAAAGTTTTAGAAATTTCCCCCATGGAAATTGTAAAAACTGCAGATAGATTAATCGATGTTTTTGAAACAGCGCTTGATTGTGGACGAGAAGGTATTGTGGCTAAACGTTTGGATGGTGAGTATCGGGCCGGGGGAAGAAATTTTAATTGGATTAAGTTGAAACAATCTTATTCTAAAAAACTTAATGATACTGTTGACTGTGTAATTGTAGGTTATTTTTCCGGACGAGGCTTAAGGGCTGCTTTTGGTGTAGGTTCACTTTTAGCTTGTGTTTATGATAAAACAGATAATCATTTTAAAACAATTGCTAAAATTGGTTCAGGATTAAGTGAATTAGAGTTGAAAAAATTGAAAAATTTACTGGATAAAATTAAAATGGACCATAAACCGGAACTAGTTAATTCTGTTATTGAACCGGATGTATGGGTTGAACCTAAATATGTAATGGAAGTTCAGGCAGATGAAATAACAAAAAGCCCGGTACACACTTGCGGAAAGGGAAAAGGTGATTTGACGGGGTTTGCTTTGCGATTTCCGCGCACAGTAGGATTTATCCGTACAGATAAAAACGCAGAAGATGCAACGTGTGTTGATGAGATTATAAATATGTTTGCAATCCAGGGGGGAAAAAAATAGTATGTTAAAAGAGGCGTTATTTTGGGATAAGCTTATTGGGGATAGTGTGCAGTGTGAATTATGTATGCGCAAATGTATTATTGATAGCGGAAAAATTGGCTGGTGCCAGGGGCGGTTAAATCAGGATGGGAAATTATATTCCTTAAATTATGGTAAAATTGCTTCTTTAAGTGTTTCGGCTATTGAAAAAAAACCGATGTTTCATTTTTTTCCTGGGACACGCTGGCTTTCAATTGGTAGTCTGGGTTGTAATTTTCGTTGCCAAGGTTGTTTGTCTTGGGATATAACGCATTGCGATATTAAAAAGAAAATAAATACAACACCATTCTTAACTCCGGAAATGGTGGTAAAAAAAGCCAAAAATAATGGATGTAAAGGAATCGCATTTACCTATAATGAGCCTACGGTATGGTTTGAATTTACGCTTGATGTTTGTAAGTTAGCTAAAGAAGCTGGATTATCAACTTGTTATGTGACAAATGGGTATATGTGTGCTGATGTTTTAGATATGATTGCTCCTTATTTAGATGGTTTCTGTTTGGATATTAAAGGTGCTTTTATGGAAAGTTATGATAGGATTGCAGATGCTACGGATATCAATATGATATTTAGTAACGGCAGTGATGCTAAACGCAAGCATGCAATGCACATTGAAGTAGTAACTAATATTATTCCGGGTTATAATTCTAATGAAAAAGAATTGAAAGAAATTGCCGATTGGATTTTTGCAGAATTAGGCAAAGATACGCCCTGGCACTTAACCCGATTTTTTCCCTACGGAGAATTAAAAGAAATTGCTCCGACACCGCTGGGATTATTAGAAAATACCCGGGAAATGGCGAAAAGAGAAGGGCTCTTTTATGTTTATATAAGTAATATCCCAGGGCATGAAGCAGCGTATACTTTTTGTCAAAAATGTAAAAAACCGGTTATAAAAAGAAAAGAATATGATGAAATAGAAAGTAAACTTAAAGAAGGACGCTGTCCGCATTGCAAGTCATTGATTTTTGGGATATTCCCTTATTGATTTTTAGAGTTTTTTAAGCAGCATCAAAAAGGTGAGTTAATTTTGTGAGTAACGAATATAAGTTACTATGGCAAATATGATAAAAACCCCAGCCAGCGATAATATCATGCCACAGCGGGTAAATAAAAATGTCCATTTTTTTAATAAATCTCAGACTCAAAAATCAAATAAAAAATTTAGCCAGATTTATCAAAAATTATACTCGAATTACGGGGCTCAGTATTGGTGGCCGGCAAAAACCAAGATTGAAATGATTGTCGGGGCGGTATTAACCCAAAATACAGCATGGAGTAATGTTGAATTAGCGATTAAAAATTTAAAACAAGTGCAGGGTTTAAGTATTAAGACGTTAAAAAAAATAAAACTAGGTGATCTAGCAAATTTAATTAGGCCTTCCGGCTATTATAATTTAAAAGCTATACGCATTAAAAATTTTATTAAATTTTTAATGGTAAAATATTCTGGTTCTTTAAAATTAATGTGTAAACAACCAACTAAAAATTTACGTGAACAATTGCTTTCCGTAAATGGTTTGGGCCCAGAAACAGTAGATTGTATTTTGCTTTATGCGGGCCGAAAACGAGTTTTTGTTGTGGATGCATATACCCGGCGAATTTTTGACTGCCAGGGATTAATTAACCGTACGGATCGTTATGAGGAAATTCAAAAGCAGATAATGTTCAATTTGCCTCGCAGTATAAAAATTTATAATCAGTTTCATGCTTTAATCGTGGCTCTGGGAAAGAATATCTGCCGCAAGCGGAATCCGCTTTGTCCGCAGTGCCTGCTTTTGGCAGGACGGAAAAAAAAGAAGACATATGCCGATAAAAAAATTTAAATGCGATAGCTGCGGTTTAGAATTTAATAAACAGCAAAAGTATTGTGCAAAGATAGAATTGTTTGCTAATCCGCAGGTAGAATTAAGCGAAAATGATTTGAAGCAGAACACGCGCCAGAAGATTAATGAAATCATCCAGGCAGCAAAAAATATTGATGTTAATAAGCTTGAAGAAGATGTGTATATTTGTTATCATTTAAACTTGTGTAAAAGGTGCCGGGACGTTTTTTTGCAGCGCCTGAAACTCAAGGAATTTATATAATATGAGAATTTTATTAACAAATGATGATGGAATTAATGCCGAGGGTCTTTATGCTTTATATGATTGTTTACATAAGAATCATGATGTAATTGTCTGTGCGCCGGAAGCCGAACGCAGTGCGGTCGGGCACGCAATAACTTTAAGCAAGCCGCTAAGGGTGAAAAAAATTTTAAGAAATAAAAAATTTTTCGGGTTTGCAGTTAATGGCACACCGGCTGATTGTGTAAAAATTGCACTGCGTAGTCTTTTAAAAAAAACACCGCAATTAATAGTTTCGGGAATAAATCACGGTCCCAATTTAGGATCGGATATAATGTATTCCGGTACAGTATCTGCGGCAACGGAAGGGACAATTTTAGGGATTCCTTCAATTGCATTTTCCTTGGCTGCATATGAAAATCATAATTTTAGTTTTGCTGCTGAGTTTTCACGAGTGTTAGTGAAAAAAATTGCTAAAATTGGTTTGCCGGACGGCGTATTGTTAAATGTAAATATCCCGGGTATTCCCAGAAGTGAAATACGCGGGGTTAAGGTAACAAAACAAGGGCGCTCATTATATGTAGAAAAATTTGTAAAAAGGATTGATCCGCGAGGCCGTTTGTATTATTGGCTAACCGGAAAAGTAAAATGGTTGAAAAAACCCAAAGATTCTGATATAAAAGCAATTGAAGATAATTTTATTTCAATTACACCCTTACAATTTGATTTAACCCATTATGGTTTTTTGGAAGAACTAAGAAAATTGATTTTATAGGATAGATGAGCATGAAATCACAAGAAGACTTGATCAGTGTTTTAAATGGTATTTGTCAAAAAGATTTAAGGTATAAACTTGATGCATATACTTTTGTTCTTGCGGGATTAAACTATACAATGGAAAAATTAAATCGCCAAGGTCATTTAAGCGGAGCAGAGCTTTCTCAGGGGTTAAGGGAATATGCGTTAGAACTATACGGGCGAATGGCTAAAACAGTCCTGGAACATTGGGGTGTAGAAAACACCATTGATTTTGGGATAATTGTTTTTAATATGGTGGATTCAGGAGTGTTGGGAAAAACAGATAATGACAAAATTGATGATTTTAAAAACCAATTTGATTTTAAAAAAGTTTTTGAAGATGAATTTAGCTGCTAGGTGATATTTGTTTTTGGAAAACAGGTAAATAGTTTTTAAAAGCATTGAAAAATAATCAAGACTGTGGTATAATTTTAAATGAAGCCGATAAAGGCAAACCTGTCCTGAATGAGATTCTCTATTTAATGAAATTTAGGACTCTGACGACAAATAAGGTTTATTGTGTCTATCAGAGCTGAAAAGCAGGGGCGTCCTCCCATTTGAGAAGTAGAGTTCGCAGTGGTGGACCTTGAAAATGATAATTTATTTTTGATTTTTCAGGGCAAAACTTCAGGCCTAAAGTGGTTATAGTGACTGCAGTCGTTTTTCTAGTTTCCAGTAACCCATCTGGAAGAGAAATAATTAAGCTTAGACTGTAGTGGGTGATAAGCGCAATGGTGGCTGAGTTGCCGGAAGAAGAGTACCTTTATCGGCTTTCATATCAGATTTCTTTTTAACCAATCTTTATATTCTTTTTTCTCCTTAGATTATCTAATCTCAGCTCATCTTATCTTATCTCATATTAATAAGTTAATGCATAAATAACCAAAATAAAAATCAGGTATGTTTTACTTGCGTCTGGCTATTTGTAAGCTGGATATTTTTTACTTCTCACATTGATATATTAATGTGCTTAAAGTATTGTTCAAGCTGACTAAACTGTGCTATAATTTTTATACTATGAAAATGAATAAAGCGTTTACAATAATCGAATTAATTGTTGTCCTGGGTATAATCTGTTTGATTTTAGGCCTGACTACAGCACATTTTTTTAATTTTAAGACAGCGAGTGCGTTAAAAATTGAGGCTTTAAATATTCTTAGTGTTTTAAATCAGGCAAGATCATTGGCAATTACAAACCAGGAAAATTATAAAGTTGTTTTTGATCTTATTAATAATAAGTTTGTGATCAAGGATAATTTAGATGTAAACGTGGAAATAGAAAAAAATCTCAATAATGGGATCAGTATTGACCGGACCACATTTAGTATGGATACAGTTATTTTTAATGCCCAAGGCGGCTTATCCGGAGCTCGGGGTAAAATTTTTATTAAAAATAGCGCGAATAAATTTTATACAATAAATATTGAAAATACGACCGGGAGAATTAAGATTTATAATTTTGAACAGACGTGAAAAAAATACTTTTGATTAACCCCTGGATTCATGATTTTGCCGCCTATGATTTATGGATGTATCCTTTAGGGCTTTTAAACATTGCCGCTTTATGTAAACAGCCTCAAATTGAAATTAATTTTATTGATTTTTTAGACCGCTTTGAACCAAGTTGTAAAATTACCCAACGTGATAAATCCCCCACGGCCATTTTTGGTACCGGGCATTTTCTTAAACAGGAAATTAATAAACCGAAAGTTATTTCTACGGTTAATCGTAAGTTTTTTCGCTACGGTTTACCGGAAAATATACTGCAAAAAAAATTAACGCTATTTAATCCAGATTTAATTTTAGTAACATCCGGAATGACTTATTGGTATGAGGGGGTTAAGCAAACAATAAATTTTCTCCAAAAATATTATGGAAAATGCCCGATAGTTTTAGGGGGGATTTATGCAACATTAATTCCCGAACATGCCCGGACCCAGACAAAAGCGGATCAGGTTTTTATCGGGGGCAATAAGCAAGAGATTATTCAGCTGATCAATAGTTTGCTTAAGATTAATATCCCTTTTGAAAAAAATAAATGTTTATTTCCGGAATTAAGTTTATTAAGCAATAAAAAAGCCTTGCCAGTATTTACTGGTTTCGGGTGTCCCTATAGATGTACATATTGCGCATCTAAAAAAATCTTTCCGGAATTTAAACAAAAAGAGCCAAAAAATATAATTAATCAAATTGAGTTTTGTGTGAGAAATTTCAAAACAAAGGATTTTGTTTTTTATGATGATGCATTACTGGTAAATCCGGACCGTGTAATTAAACCCCTGTTAAGAAAAATTGTAAAAAAGAAACTGGGAATACGTTTTCATACCCCGAACGGATTGCACGCAAGATTCATTGATTTAGAATTAGCAGAATTAATGTATGCATCTAATTTTAAAACAATCCGTCTTTCTTTAGAGTCAACTGCAGCTAATTTGCAACAAAAAAGTGATTATAAAATTACTAATCAAGAATTAAAAACAGCAGTAAAGCTGCTTTTTAAAGCTGGTTTTAGAAAACCGGAAGTTGGTGTGTATACTTTGTTTGGGTTTCCCGAGCAGACACAAGCAGCGATAAAAAATGATATTGATTTTGTTTATTCATTAGGGGCTCAGATTAAATTGTCCAGTTATGCTTTAGTTCCTAAAACTCAGGAATGGGATAATGCTGTTAAAAATAATTTTATTAAAAGAGATACAGATCCTTTACTCTTAAGTCATACAGTATTTCCACTATTATTTGCCGGGTTTAAAGAACAAGATATCAGAACCATACGCAGGTATGCAGTGAGCTTAAATAAAAAATAAAAGTTCTAAGTTATAGTATCTTTGAACTGTAATAATTTGGATATAAAAGTTAGATTTTCGAGTCACTTCATTTAATTGAAAAAATAGTAAGAATATGATAAGCTCAAACAATTAGAGGAGTTAAAGAAAGGGAGAATATCATGATTAGTCTTGAAGAATTTAAGAAAATAGAATTAAGAGTAGCGAAAATTAAAGAAGTTTCGGATCATCCGGATGCAGATAAATTACTAGTACTTAAAATTGAAGTAGGAGAAGAGCTAAAGCAGATTGTTGCCGGGATTAAACTGCATTACTCAAAAGAAGAGTTAGTTGATAAGCAAATTGTTATCGTAAATAATCTTGAACCTGTTATTATAAGAGGACAAGAAAGCCAGGGTATGCTGTTGGCTGCATCAGATGAAAATACTCTTACATTAATAACACCGGAAAAAAGAATCAGTTGCGGGGCTTTTGTAAAATAACTTTTCTAAAGCTATAAAAATAAAATTTTACTAGTTTGTTAAAATTATTGACTAAACATAAATTATTATGTATACTATAATTAATTATATTAATAATGGAGAGGGATCGTGGTCAAAAAAAAAGGATTTTTTTTCCTTACAATTAGTGTAATTCTTTTCTTTATCTGCATTCCTTTTGTATTTTCAGCGGAAAAACTCATTACTATTGAAGCAGAAAATACAGAAATTGCTGCAGTTATTAAAGCTATTGCAAAACAAGCCGGAATCAATCATGTAATTACGAACAATGTTATCGGTCAGGTAACATTAGCGCTGGAAAATGTGGCTGTAACCGATGCATTAGATGCAGTATTAAAACCAAATAATTATATGTATTTTATAGAACAAGGCATTCTAAATGTTTATTCTAATGTGGACTTAAAACAAAATGAACGCTTTGCTCAAATTAAAACTAAGGTCTATACTCTTAACTATGCAGATGTTTTAGATTTACAGAGAGCTTTGCTTTCCATGAAATCTCCGCGCGGCCGGATCGAACTCAATGAAAAAGCAAATCAAATAATCATTAGTGATACCCAGGAAAAGATCGATGAATTTGAAATTGCTTTGCAAAGATTAGATCAGGAAGAAGTTGTCAAGAAATTCAAATTAGTTTTTGCTAATGCCCAGGATATCAGAGATAAATTAAGACAGTTTATTTCTGAAAAAAAAGGTAAGGTTTTTGTGGATAGCCGTACCAATAGTATTGTGGTTAAGGCAACGCCGATTATTCTCAAAGATGTTGATGAATTAATTAACGGCTGGGATGTAAAGAGTAAGCAAGTGCTGATTGAAGCTAAAATTTTTCAGGTAACTTTGGATGACACGGAAAAAACGGGTATTGATTGGGAATATGTAAAAGGTAAATATGATTTACATACTAATTTTTCGCAGAGTGTTACCACCGGCGGAGTATTTCAAGTAGGGGCTTTAAACCGCCGAAATTATAAAGCAATATTAGAATTTCTTCAATCAACAACAGATACCGATGTTCTTTCCTCACCCCGGATTGTGGTTATGGATGGTAAAGAAGCCAGTATCCTGGTGGGAAGCAGTGAGCCATATACGGTTCAGCAAAAAGATGTAGATACTGGATTAATTACCACAGAGACGAAATTTCTGGATGTAGGTATTAAATTAAATGTTACACCCCAAATAACCGAAGATAATTTTGTGATCATGAAGATACATCCGGAAGTTAGTTCGGCACGGCGTGTGGCTGAGGTGGATAATGCTTTAGCTATTGATACAACAGAAGCAGATACAACAATGATGGTTCAGGATGGGGATACAGTTATTCTGGGAGGACTGATTAAGGATTCCGATGTGACTACAGTTAACAAACTGCCGATTCTCGGGGATATCCCGGTTTTAGGGTTGTTCTTTAAAAGTAATTCAGTGACAAAAGTTAAACAGGAAATAATTGTTTTTATTACGCCGCATATATCTAATTTGGATAATAATTTTGAGGTAATGCTTGATGAGGCTAAAAGAGTAGAAGAATTAACAAAAAGAAGTATACAGCTAAGACAAGAAATTGATGAGCAGTCTTTTGAATAAATAGAAATTTAAAAAGGTAGCAGGCCTTTATTAAAAATAGATAAGCGCAGTTATGTCGTACTGTTTTTATTTTTTTAAGCAACGTATAACCAGATCATATTTTAATAAAATGCAGTTGGTAATTTCCCTGAAAGCTAGGAAATAAGTTAAAAAATAATATATCAATGAGGAGATTTATAATTTTCCGTGAAAGAAAACTCACCTCAACAACAAGCATCGTTAAGAGATTATCTATTCATTCTTTTCCACCGAAAAAATTTTTTTTTAATCCCAGCTTTTATTATTTTTTTTACTGCAACCATCGGCAGTTTTTTCCTGCCCAAATATTATTCATCTTCTGTACTTGTTTTAATGCAGGAAGAAAAAGTTATTAATCCTTTATCTTCCCAAAGAATTATGGCTAACCCGAATACTACGCTCATGGAGCAATTAAAAACTCTTACAGCTAAAATTCTTAATTATCCACAATTGCTGATGGTAATTGAGGGATTAGAGCTGGATAAAAAAATTAAGAATACACTGGAACTTGAGCAATTAATTTTATCAATTAGAAAACACACAGATATCCGGCTTAAGTCATCTGATGTTTTTGAGGTTATTTATGAAGATAAGGATCCGAAACTTGCTCAACAATTAGTAAATACTTTAGTTAACGCATTTATAAATTTTAATATAAAAACGAAAGAAGCAATTGCTTTGACGGGTGTTAAATTTGCGCAATCACAAGCGGAAATTTATAAGGAAAAAATAGAAGAATCGGAATTAGCCTTATATGAATTCAGGAAAAAATATCCTTTACAGAAACCCGGTAAAGATACAGATATTAATGTTTCGTTATTGATTAATAATCAAACACTTTTAACCAATACTCAATTGGCTTTAAAGGAAGGGCAAGATCAATTAGTCCGGATTCAGAACCAGTTATCCGGCAGGGTGCCGGTAGAATTGAGTGCAGATCAGATTGCATCTGATCCAAATATCGAAACATTAAACACTCAGTTAAAGGCATTACAAAGGCAGCTGGATGATACTATGCAAATTGATCCGGCATCTTCTTTTATTTTAACTCTGAAACTGCAGATTGATGATTTGAGCCGGCGCTTGAGTGAGCAAACCCAAAAGGTTATTGATTCCTATACACCAGAAACTGAACCTCTGTTTTATCGTCAGCTTGAACAAAAAAGTAAAGAAATGATAGAACAAATAAAAAGTTTAAAGCGGCAGGAAAAAGAATTACAAAAAAATGTTGATTTATATGAAGCCAGGATTGATAGTCTGCCTGAACAGGATAAGATTTATTCGCAGCTTTTAAGGGATAACCGGGTTAATAATAATATCTATGAAATGCTAAGTATGAAAGTTGAGGAAAATAGACTTGATGCGATTGAATTGCAGCAAATAGGGATTCGCTATGAGATTATTGAAGAAGGAAGAATTCCTTTAAAGCCTTCAAAGCCCAGAAAACTGATTATTTCCGTCGTGGCGTTTATTTTAGGGATTCTTATGGGGCTGGGATGTGTATTTTTAGTTGAACTGGGGGATCATTCCTTTCGTAATACTGAAGATGCGTGCCGGGCATTATCAATTCCCGTGATTGGTTCAACCATGAAAATATTAACCCTCGGGCAGCTTTATCAGCTGCGAAAAAAAAGAAATAAAGCAATTGCAATTGTTATGATAATTTTCCTGGTTTTTATTATTATTGCCGTGGTCAGTTCTTACTTGCAGGAAAAACAGCTGACGGAGAAAATTATTAGGGAACAGATGCAGAAATAAACGGTTAACTTAAGGGAGTTTTATGTTTGCAAGATTTATTGCAAAAATAAAAGACAAAAGCGGCATTGATGCCAGAGTGGTTTCTTATTATAGCCCCGGATCAGTTCTGGCGGAACAATACCGTAATATCAGAACGTATATCAGTTCTCTTAACGGCGGGATTTTATGCCGTTCGCTTTGCATTAGCAGTGCTAATTCCGGAGAAGGCAAAAGCATAACTTGTGTCAATCTGGCTGTAGCAATGGCAGAAGATAAAGAGAAAAAAATTGTTATTGTTAATTCAGATTTCCGATTCGGAAGTTTAGAATCACTGTTAAATATTAAAGCCGAAAAAGGATTAAGCGATTATTTAAATAATCAAGCTGCGTTAAACGAAGTCTTGGTCCCGACTGAAATTGAAAATTTAAAAATCTTGCCGGCGGGGAATATCCCAGAAAATCCGGCGGAGATTTTTGCTTCCCAAAAATTGAAAGAATTAGTTGTTGATTTAGAAAAAAATTATAATTATATAATTTTTGATACTCCGGCAATTATTCCTTTTGCCGAAGGTAAAATTTTAGGGCCATGCGTAGATGGGGTGTTATTAGTGGTTCAGGCAGGAAAAACGCGGCGAGAGGTGGTTTGGAGAATAGAAGAAGAACTCAAAAGTGTAAGGGCAAAAATTCTCGGTGTTGTTCTGACTAATGTTGAATATTATATCCCTGAATATATACATCGCCATTTGTAAAATTCTTTTAAAGGAGTATATAAATGTAGGAATTTTATGGCCAAAATCCAAAAACTAGGGTTTTGGTTTTTTTGTTTAAAATTTAAAAAATATGGATTGAGTATGAATACGGTATCAAGCATCGCGAAAAATTCAATGGCAATGTTAAGTTCTGAAGTTTTGACTAAACTTATAACTTTTTCCTTAACCATAATTCTGGCCAGATACTTGGGGGTATTAGCTTTTGGCCAATTTTCTTATCTTTTTGCTTTGGTCATGCTTTTTGAAGTTATGGCTGATTTTGGCCTGGATAATTTAATGATTCGGGAAATTTCTCAAGATAAACAAAAAACTAAAAATCTGTTAAGTTCGGTATTAACACTTAAAATTATTACAGGCTTTATCAGTTTTTGCGCTCTTTTTATGTTTGTATTTTTTTTCCGCAAACAAGATATTCTTATCCGGAGTGCTTTACTTGCCGGTTTAGCTGTATTCTTTCATTCCTTAGCGAATACTTTTAATTCGGTTTTTACAGCAGAGGAAAGGTTGGATTTAAAAGCTTTATTTAATATAGTTGCAAAACTATTTTTATTAGTTTTAATTATTATTACGATAAAATTGAATTTTGGCCTATTTGTAGTTTTTGGGGCTTTTTTGTCCGCAGAGATTTTAAGAACAATTATTGGTTTATATGGTTGTTATAAAAATTTTTCTGTTGTAGCGCTAAATTTCAACCTAAAAACAATAAAATGTTTAGTAAAAACAACGAGCTCATTTGCCTTAATTAGTATCATTTCGTTAATCTATTTCAAAATTGATATTATTATGTTATCAATTTTGAAGTCAGATCAAGCGGTTGGCTGGTATAATGCTGCTTATGGGCTTTTTGCCGCTTTATTATTTATCCCGGAATCATATTGTGCTTCTATTTTTCCTGTACTTTCCCGCTATGCAATATCAGATAAAGAAAAGTTATCTTTTAGTTGGAGCCGTTCGGTAAAATATCTGATTATGGTAAGTGTGCCGATTGTTGTCAGTGTTTTTATTCTAAATCAAAGAATTATCACTCTTTTTTATTCGGAGGCATACATTCCTTCCGCCGCTTGTCTGAAAATTTTGATTTTTACAATTCCGTGGGTTTTTGTAAATGCAATTAATATGAGATTGTTATTTGCTTGTAATCAGCAAAAGCCGGCAACGGTAGTGGCTTTAATCAGCCTGCTCCTCAATGTGGTTTTTAATTTTATTTTAATCCCTAAATTTTCTTACCTTGGGGCTTCTTGGGCAACACTTATTGTTGAAATTATTAATGTCAGTATTTATTTTGTTTTAGTATCAAAAATCCTGGGTTTAAAACTAAAAGAATTCGTAATATTGGCCAAGATAATTTTTGCTTCAGTACTCATGGGAGTATTTATTGAGTTTTTTAAAACCAGCTATTTATTATTTATTATTTTAGGTGCAACCGCGCTTTATTTATTTTTTATATTTAAATTACATATTATTGATAAAAAAGATAAAGAATTGTTTGGTCAAATTAAATTTAAATTTTAAATGTGAAAGGATATTTTTTATCGGAGATTAGAGAATGAGATTAACAATTGTAATTGTAAATTGGAACAGTGCGGAATATATAGAAAGATGCCTTAAGTCAATTTTTGCACAGTGCCATAATTTATTATTTGAAATTATTGTTGTGGATAATGCATCTTGTGATGAAAGTGTGGATTTAATAAAATCAAAATTCAAATCAGTAGTTCTTATCGAAAATAAAAATAACCCAGGATTTGCCGCGGCGAATAATCAAGCAATTTTAAAGTCTAATTCTGAATATGTATTATTTTTAAATCCGGATACAGAGATTTTAGACAATGCCGTAGGCAGAATGGTTGATTTCTTAGATAAAAATAAAGATTTTTGCGGTGTGGGGCCATGTATTTTAAATGCGGATGGCACCATACAATTTACTTGTGCCCGTAATTTTCCTAATCCTTTTACAGAATTATGTTCGTATATGTCTTTTCTAAAAAACCTAAGATCCCGGCGGCCTTTTGGCAATTACCTTATGAATTATTGGGATCATCGTGATTCTCGGCAAGTTAATGTTTTATCCGGCGCTTGTATGATGTTTTCTCACAAGGTGTTAGCAGAAATTAATAATTTTAATGAAAAATACTTTATGTATGCAGAAGATCTTGACCTTTGCCGGGCAATCAAAAATAAAGGGGGAAAACTTTGGTACCTTTCCGCAGCTAAAATAATTCATCACGGGGGAAAGAGTTCGGGTTTGGTTACAGGATTAACTTATGTCCGTTATTATGAATCAATGTATTTTTTTTATAAGCAATACCACGGGATTTTTGTGGCAGTTATTTATAAATATTTTTTATTATTTTATGCTTTACTGGTAAATTTAAAGGCACGCAGTAAGCTGATATTTGCTAGGGGAAAAGATGTAAATTTTCACAGAAGTAAGATTAGGGGTACAAATAATCTGATAAACTGGTGTGTTAGATCAGGGATAAATTAATGGAAGAGAGCAGAAAAAAAATTTATTTAAATGATGAAAAACCATTAATAGAATTACCGGGTTTAATCCTGTTTTTTATAATAATTTTTTCTTTTTTATTGGGATTATCCTTATTGGTAATGCCTTGGTATATTCCTTTGGCTTTAGTGCTTATGGTGGGTATTATTGCGGGTATTTTTATTAATCCATATTTGGGTGTAGTAATTTTTATTGCCGGAGCTTTTTTACATCCCACTCAATATATAACAGCCTTACGAGATTTCCATCTGGCGATAACTTTAGCCATTATGGTTTCTCTGACTTTAGGTTTTCACACCCTGGTTTATCGGGATTTAAAATTTGTCAAAGCGCCGCAAAATGTTTTAATTATTATATTAGGTGGTCTATACTTTTTATCCAGTTTGCGCTATCCGGATTATTCGTTATCATTTTTTTTAGAATTCATTCCTAAGATTTTAATTGTGTATTTTTTAATAATTTTACTAGTAAAAACCAGAACACAGGCGGTTTTTCTTTTTTGGGTATTATTTGCTTTGGCGATTATTGTATCGATTGCCGCAATTATCCAGCATAAAATGGGGTTAGGGCTTTATTATCGGATTGAAGGAATTACCCGGGTAAGCGGGACAGAGGTGGATCCTAATTTTTTTGCGATTCAATTAGTGATGCTGGTACCGATATTATTATATTTGTTTTTAGCTAAACGTAATTTACTAATCCGGGCATTATTGCTATTCGGGCTGGGACTTTTGTTGCTCGCAGTTGTTTTTACATATTCCCGGACGGGAATGCTTGCGTTACTTTTTTCTTTAGCAATTTTTGTGGTAAAGCCTGTTTTTAGTAAACAAAAAAACTGGATTCCGCTTATTTGTGCAATTCTGGCGATAATCATGTTTTTGCCTTTTATTCCTCAGAAATATTGGGAAAGAGTAAAAACGATTACTGATTTTGAAGATCCGGCAATCAGAGCCAGATTAGATACGTGGCGTATCGGAGCAGAAATTATCACTGAGAATCCGATAATCGGTATTGGTTACGGAGCTTTTAAATTTGAGTATGGGGAAAGAGCAGCATCATCTCCGTATGTGGATACGAAAGCTTATCTAGTTGCGCATAATTCTTATGTTGAACTAGGAGCAGAATCAGGCCTGTTGGCACTTTTAGTTTTTTTTGCGCTGATCATTTACACTTTTAATTATTTAAAAAAAGCACGGGAAAATTTTATAATTCAACGAGACTATTATTTATATCACTTAACTTGTGCTTTAGAAAATAGTTTTTATGTTTTTTTAATTGGAGCTTTCTTTCTTTCGATAATGCATTTAATGATATTATGGATTGTGCTGGGATTGGCGGTGGTAATGAAGAATGTTTCAGACCACAATAATGCTGAATTCATGGCAAACCTTTGATGAGGAATGGTGCATAAAAAAAATATTTTAGAACTCATTGCAATGCCCAGAGTTTCGCCGGGATTATCCGGCGGAGATCGGGTGATTATTCAGCTGGGGAAAGCTTTTGCTTTGGATGAGGATAAAAAAGTAACGATTTGCATATTGCGTGATGATCAGACACTTGAGTCAAAGTTAAAAAAAGAAGCGGACAAATTAAATCTTCCTAATATTTTTATCGAAATGAAGAGCAAGTTTGATTTAAGCGCGATCTTTAAATTAAGAAAGATTTTAAAAAATCTGAATATTGAAATTTTACATACGCATGGCTATAAAGCGGATTTGATTGGTTTTTTTGCCGGGTTGTTTTTAGAAATTAAACTTCTTAGTACGGTGCACGGCTGGATTGGGGATACTTTTTTAGTAAAAATTTATGATTTTATGGATAAAGTGGTATTAAGAGGATTTGATAATATTGTCGTGGTTTGCGAGAAGTTTAAATTAGATTTGATTAAATTTGGCATAAATAAAAATAAAATTAAAATTATCCATAACGGGATTGATTTGAATGAAATCATTAAAAAAAGACCAGATAGGGAAACTAAGAATTTTTTGAGAATTGCAGAGGATAAAAAAGTGATTACAGTTATTGGCCGGCTGAGTTTAGAAAAAGGGCATAAATATTTTCTCGCGGCGGCAAAAAAGCTTGTTTGGGAGAATCAAGATTTAGTTTTTCTCATAGTCGGAGACGGACCTTTAGAATCAGAGCTGAAAAGAATGGCCAGGATTTATAATATAGAGGATAAAGTTATTTTTGCCGGTTTTAGAGATGATGTAGCAGATATAATTTCAATTTCCGATGTAATTGTTCTGCCTTCTTTGTCCGAGGGGTTTCCCCTGGTAATTCTGGAGGCAATGAGTATGGCCAAACCGGTTGTGGCAACAGATGTGGGAGATGTGAAATTTTTGGTTAAAGACACAGAGACGGGTGTTTGTGTTAAACCCGCACAAACGAATCAGATTCAGGCGGCAATCAATAAGATTTTAACTAATCCAAATTTGGCTCAGGAAATGGCAAATCAAGGAAAAAAATTAGTGAACCGAGAATATAAGATTGAAAACATGATTGAAAAATATAAAGAAATTTATGAATAATAACCAGAAAAATTATAAAAGTTTAAAAATTCTAATGGTTACAGATTCTTTTTATCCCGATGGGATTGGCGGAAAACATACTTATGTCTACAATCTGGCAAAAGCTTTTAAAAAACTGGGACACCAAATATATATTTTAACGATTAAGATAGAAAAGGATCTCCCGGAGCGAGAAATTATTGAGGGAATTGAAGTATTCAGATATCGTGCCCAGGTAACGGGCAGGCTGGTTTTTTTATTTCGGCCGCTGAGCAGCTTTTATCATATTGGTAAATTATACACGGAACATTTAAAAGGAATAAATTTTGACATAATTCATTTCCATTCTCTTTTGCCGGCATTTGGTCTTTTGTTCAGTAAGTATCTGAAAAATAAGAAAAAGATTTTTACTTTTCATGCTTCGACTTACCAAGAGGTAGTTGTTCAAAGCCGGAAGAAGAAATATGCTTATGGATTAAATCCCTTGATGTTTTGGGCAATAAGATTTATTGAAAAATATACTCTTTCCCGTTCCGATAATATCAGCGTCTTAAGTGAATTTAACGCTGGGCAATTACAAAAACTCTATAAAATACCACGTGCTAAGATTAAAGTCATCCCGGGAGGCGTGGACATAGATATTTTTCAACCAGCAGAAAATAAAACAACTCTTAGACAAAAACTGGGCTGGGAAAAAGATGCGGTTTATATTTTAACTGTTCGCCGGCTGGTGGCGCGGATGGGAATAGACAATTTAATTAAAGCCATAAAAAATGTTTTAGAAAACCGTAAAGAAGTGTATTTAATTATTGCCGGTGATGGATTCTTAAAGCCGGAATTAGAACTTTTGATTTCTCAGCTAAAATTAGAAAAAAATGTGAGACTTTTAGGCCGAGTGACTAATCCAGATTTATTCATGTATTATCAGGCAGCGGATTTTTTTGTTTTACCAACGCAAGAATTAGAAGGTTTTGGTTTAGTAAGCTTAGAATCATTGTCTTGCGGGCTGCCAGTTTTAGGAACACCGGTAGGAGGTACGATTGAAATTATTAGAAAATTTGATGAAAATTTGCTTTTTAAAGATGCCAGTATTGATGCGATCAGTGAGGGGATTATGAACTTTTTAGAACGGATAAAGGAGTGGCCGCAGATTAGTGTTCAAGCAAGAAATTTTGCTCAAAACAATTATTCCTGGAGTAAAATCGCTGAGAAAAATGAAGATTTTTTCAGGGAAATTATGAGCGGGAATTCACTGCTTCAGAAAAAGTTTTGGGCTGAGTGATTTTAATTTTAGATAAAAAAACCGAATAATTTCAATTATGGATGGGATTTAATTTTTTGAAGAAGAACATATTAATTTTAGCTATGGTGTTAATTGGTGTTAGCGCTCAGGGTTATGCCAAAAACAGTATTAACATTTTTCCTGACCCGATTAATGTGCAGTTCTACGATTATGAAGTTCCGCTGACTCATTTTTGGGAAATTGTAATTTTAGAATCAAATGCGGAGCTCTCTCAAATTATAGACTATTTTAATGAGCAGCTGTTTGAAAAAGTAAATTATAAGCTGCCGGTTATTACCACAAATAATTTGCTTAAAAAACAATTGATTATTGGACGAAATAATACTGAGGCTTTAAAAGCTGTAGGATTTACATCCGAGCAATTGCCCAATGATCAAGGGTATATTTTAGAAATAACTAAAAATAATATTTTTATCATCGGAGAAAATATCAGAGGTATTTTTTATGGGATACAAAGCTTTTTGCAAATGTTAAATAATGGACAGGCTCAATTGCCGGGAGTTAGAATTGTAGATTATCCCAAAAATCTAATTCGAGCCGTGCATTTTTGCGCGGGAGATTTTAATGATATTGAAAGACAGCTAGATTTCTTATCAACTTTAAAAATTAATACAGTAATTCTGGACAGTTGGGTTTTTTTTAACTTAGAGAACAGAGAAAATCAGAACAAAATAAAAAAAGCTAAAAAAATAGCCGATAAATATTTTATAGAAATTATCCCGGAAATACAAAGTTTTGGTGCCCCGGGCGGAGTTTTGACTAAAGATCCTTATTGTGTTGAGGCCGAATACGTTCGGGAACAGCGGTTTTATTTTTTTAATAATGAAGCTCTCCCCTTAGTGCGGGGAAAAAAAGCATTGACTAATGTTGTTAAAACAGAATCTGCTCCCGTAATTATAAAAAGCATTGAGGGTATTGTATATCAGGAAGGGATTGATTATAAAGTTATTCTCGGAAAAATTAAACCAAAGTTTAAGGAAAATAACCAGACGCAGATTATCCGGTTAGCCGGGGGGAAAATTAATCCCGGGCAGGAAGTGCGGATTAGTTATGATCAAATACTCTGGCTAGATTCATTTGCGGAATGGAAGATTCCCTATTGTCCGTCTGAGCCCAGAACATATGAAATAATGTTTTCGGCTCTAGAAAATATTTACAAAATTATAAAACCGCGATTTATCAGTATTGGGCACGATGAAATTAGGGGGATGAATAAGGATTCACGCTGTTTAAGAAGAAATATGTCCAATGCCGAACTTTTAGCGGATGAAATCAATCAGTTAAATAATTATGCGAAGAATTTAGATCCAAATCTGCGTCTTTTAATGTGGGACGACATGATCAACCCCTGGCATAATGGCAGTAATGAAAATTATCAGCTTGGTTTTCACGGCCCCCAGGGTGCAACTCAAGATGCGGTAAAACTTATATCTAAAGATGTATTAATGATGATTTGGTGGACTGAAGCCAAGGATTGGCTGCATAAAATGGAAAATAGTTTGGATTATTTTAAGAAACAGGGTTTTAATTTTTTCGCTTTTTGTTATGATAATGAGGAGAATATAAAAAAATGGGTTCAGTTAATTAATAATCGATCAGATTGTTTGGGGATTATTTGCGCGAGTTGGTGGGGGTTTGACAAAAGTAAAGAATGGTTTAAAAAAACAGCCTATTGGTCATGGCGAGGGGTTTTTTAGGGAATAAATATGAAAATTTTATTTTTAACATCACGTTTACCGTATCCGCCGTACGGAGGAGATAAGGTGAGAGTATATAATTTTTTAAAACAGCTTGCGGTTAAACATCAGGTTACATTAATCTCTTTTATCGAAGATAAAAGTGAGCTTAAGCACGTGGCGGCGTTAAAGGAAATTTGTCAGAGGGTAGAGGTTATTCATCTTAAAAAATGGCAATCTTATTTAAATTGCTTATTTAACTGTTTATCGGTAACACCGCTGCAAATGTATTATTATAATGACCGGAGAATGCGGAAATTAATAAAGCAGATTTTAACGCAAGAAAATATTGACGGAATTTATGTGCATCTATTACGAATGGCGCATTATGTAGAGGATTTTAAAAAGATGGGAGTTCCCGAATCTCAGCGTCCCCGTCGTAAAATTTTGGATTTAACGGATGCAATTTCTTTAAGTTTAAAAAGGTCGTTATCTTATCGCAGTCATGTTTTCTTTTTATTTTATTTGTTTGAGTGGTGGAAGGTTAAGCGTTATGAGGCAAGAATCATTGATAAATTTGATGCTAGTGTTTTAATTTCAATGATGGATAAACAATCACATCCGGCGTTAGCTGCTTCAGAAAAAGTTAGAATTATCGCTAACGGTGTTGATCTGGATTATTTCTCTCCTCAGGAAATCGATTATCATAAGCAGAAGATTGTTTTTTTAGGAAATTTCCACAGTTTTCCAAACCGCGATGGTGTGAATTATTTGTACCATCAGATTATGCCGATGATCAAAGAAAAGATTCCGGGAATTAAATTATATATAGTGGGAGTTAATCCGCCAAAATTTATTCAGGATATGGCTGATCAAAAAAATATTTTTGTTACCGGTTCAGTTCCAGATGTGCGAGAATTTTTAAAAGATGCCTTGGCTTTAGTTTGTCCCCTGAGAGTGGGGGCGGGTATTCAAAATAAAATACTTGAGGCTATGGCCTTAGGATTACCTGTGATTACGACATCAATCGGAGCTTTTTGGTTAAGCGCCGAGGGGCAAAAAAAAGTAATGATTGGGGATGAACCGCATCACTTTGCTCAACGCATTTTAGAATTAATGGATGATTCGGGGAAAAGAAAGGTTTTAAGCCAACAGGCCAGAGATTTTGTAGTTAAAAATTATAATTGGCAGAACAATGTTGATAAACTTGAGTCTTTATATGATGTTGCATAAATATTACATAATTCCTTTTTTGATTTCACTTTTTATCGTTTTAGGAATAACTCCGTTTATTCTGAAGATCACTTTAATGCGGAAAATTGTGGATAAGCCGGCAAAAAGGAAAATCCATCGCCAGCCTGTTCCGACATTAGGAGGTATGGGGATTTGGCTGGGTTTTAACGTGGGAATAGGAGCAGTATTTTTTATGATCCCGGAGCTGAAAGTAAATTTTTTACACTCTTTTTTAGGAATCAGTCTTTGTACAGCAATAATTGTTTTTATGGGGTATTATGGACGACATTTTTGACTTAAATGCTTATTTAAAATTAATGATTCAAATCGGGATTGCCTTAATCTTAATTAATTTTGGTTTTGAGATCAGTATTATTTCCAAGCCTACCGGTGATGGCTTACCGCTGGGAATCTTGAGCGGGGTGATTACGATTATCTGGATAGTGGGCTTGATTAATGCGATTAATCTTTTAGATGGATTGGATGGCCTGGCTGCAGGAGTGAGTGGTATTGCGCTTTTTTTTCTATTTTTAGCAGCTGTGGGTATGCAGAATGAACCAGTGGCCATAATGGCACTTTGTCTTTTAGGTGCAATTTTGGGATTTTTACCTTATAATTTTTATCCGGCTAAAATTTTTATGGGCAATACCGGAAGTATGTTTATTGGTTTGGTACTGGCGGTTATTGCTTTAGCTGGTTTCCAGAAAAGAACAACTGTTTTCACATTGTTTGTGCCTTTAATGGCTGTAGCTGTGCCGATTATTGACACATTTTTATCGATCTTTCGCAGAATTCTTAAAGGAAAACCAATTTTTAAAGCAGACCGTGAACATATTCATCACCAGCTTTTCAAAACAGAGAAGTCCCAGACACAAGCGGTTTTATCCTTATATTTTTTTACATTTTGTTATGGGTTAATTGCGTTAAGTTTTTCCAGCTTTACCGGAATTTATGCAATTATCGCGCTGGTTATCGTTGCTTTAGCCACATATAAATGGTTAAAGGAATGGGGTTTTTTAGATTTTAAATAATTTAATCACGATAAATTTTAGAATATTTCAGATGTATTAGGTAAAAAATTTTAAATGTGGTATATTTATATAATGCATTTTTTAATACTAACTTTGTCCTAATTATAGGGAGAAGATATGAAATTTAATAAAATAGTTTCTTTAATATTTTCTTATCCGTCTGTGGTCTTACCTTTTTTTATTCTAACTTTAATCGAAGCGCTTTTTTTAAGTTTGTGGTATTATTCGCCGCGGCCATTAATATCATTAATTTTAGCTCCGCCGATTAGGGTTTTTATGGGAGAAAAATTTTTGCATTATCCCTATCTTTTTCTCATGTTACCGCGGGTAATGTTTATCAGCCGTGTTTTTGTTTATTTAGGCTGTGGGATTTCGGCTCTGATTATGACAATTTGTTCTCTTTATCAGGTACAAAAAGAAAAGCGATCTCCGCGTTTTTGGCCAAACTTAAACCGGGCTCTACGTAACTTGCCGGTTTTATCAGGCGTGGGGATGTTGTTTTGTACTGTCGCTTTTTTGCTGTATAAAATACCGCGTGTGGTCATCGCAAAATTTGTCTTTGATAATTTACAGCTTGAGATTAGTTCTTATGTATTATTTTTAATTTTATTTATTTTTTTAGCTTTGGGGGAAGGATTATTTACAGCCAGTTGCGTAAATTATGTTTTAAAAAATAATAATTTAGGGGCAAGCATTAAAAACGCTTTTTCATTTGTGCGGAGCAGGCTGTTAAGTTTAGTACTATTTATTTGTTCAGTACGCTTACTGATTTTAGGATTAACTTTAATAAAATGGCACATTCCCTATTTACTGAAAAACATGTTTGTGTTATTCCCGGAACTTGTTTTAGTAATTTTAATTTTGGAAATCATTGTTTATTTTGTAGCAAATATTCTAATTGTTTCCGGCATTACCTTAGCGGTAATTGAGAGTGAGGGGGGCTGATCAAGATGAAATACAGGCTGAGCCAAAGGATAGTTTGGGGATTAGCGACATTAATTTTATGCACGGGATGTGTAAGTGAGGGAAGTTTTAATGCGGAAAAATTGCTTTGGCGAGCTGATTATCAGTGGAAAAAAAATTTTAAAGAAGTTCCTGCTGGCAAAGAGGAAAAAATATCAGAGGCGCAAAGGGATGAATTAATCTATGCTTATAAAGAAATTACTTTACGTTATCCTTATTGGCTGCAAACGTATCAAGCACATTTTAAATTAGCGAAATTGTATTTACTCAAAGGTGATCAACAAAGGGCATTGAAAGAATACGATACTCTTTGTAAAAATTTTGCCCTGCAGCCGGAGATTTGTGCCAAGGCGCTAAAGAGTATGGCGGAAATATATGAGATTCAAGGCAACTGGCCGGAAGCGGAAATCCTTTATAAAAAAATTATGGATGAATATTTGAACTCAAGTATTGGTCTTTTAGTGCCGCTTTATTTAGCCCAGCAATATCAAAATCAGGGATTAACTGATCAAGCCCAAGCCACATTTGTGCAGGCTCTGGGTTTTTATAAAAAAATTATCGCAGAAAAGGAAACAGCACTCGGGACTCTGGGGTCAATTGATTTTGCGGTTATTTGTATTTTAAACACAAAAACTCCGCAGGATGCAATAGAATTTTTAAATACGCTGAAAAGTAATTATCCTAATTCTTTAATCGAAGTTCGGGTTTTATGGAATTTAGCCCGGATTTACCAGATTAATTTAAATGATCAGATTAAAGCAAAGGCTTTTTACCAGGAAATTGTGGATAAATACCCGCAAATAAACTTAGCGGAAAAAGCTCAAGAACAGATAAAAGATTTATAAAAGAATATCATAGAGGATAGGAAAAACAGGCAAAATACATGGTTTTAGTTCTGATTAGTCTAATTGTAGGTTTAACCGTAATAATTTTCTGGCCAACATTTGACTGGCTTTTGTACCGGTTTGCGGAACCAGAATCTTTTTATGCACACGGTTATCTTATCCCTTTTATTTCTGCATACCTTATTTGGCAGAAAAAAGCAGCGTGGGTTAAATTAAAAAGCCAGCCTTCTTATTGGGGATTGGGGATTTTAATATTTTCTTTAATTATCCATGTTTTTTCTTATTATTTTGAAATTAATCTCTTAAGCGGTTTTTCTTTACTCGGTGTTATTGTGGGATTAATCCTATTTAATTTAGGTGTGGAGGCTTTAAAAATAAATGTATTTGCTTTGTTTTTTTTAATTTTTATGATTCCTTTACCAAAAGTGATGACTTTGGGATTGAGTTTTTATCTAAAGATGTTTGCTGCGCAAACTGCCAGTTTTTGCGTCGGAGTTATTGTTCCGCTTAAAAATGTAGGGAGTTTTATTTATTTACCAAATGGTGTTTTGACTGTGGGCACGCCTTGTAGCGGATTAAGCTCTTTGATTTCACTGGCTGCTTTAGCCATGTTATTTTCGCATCTAACTGCTTTTAGCAAATTTAAAAAGGCTATTTTTTTTATTTTGGCTTTACCTTTGGCGTTAATATCAAATATCTTAAGAATTATGCTTTTGATTATTGTTTGCTATGTATACGGGGTTGATGTAGCCATGGGATGGTTTCATGATTTTTCCGGGATGTTAGTTTTTGTTTTTGCTTTTCTGGGGTTGTTAATTTTACGCAATATATTTTTGTTATGGAAAATACAAGAAAAAGTAAAAATACTTTAATTATTAGTTTAGGGGTCCTATTATTTTTTTGTGTGCTGATGGCGCATTTTAAAAATATGAAAAGTGTTTTTAGTACAGAGGTTGCCAAGCCAAAACTTTTAGAAAAATATGGAGAGTGGAGTTATTTACGGGAAATTCCGATCAGTGAAAATATTTTAGAAGTTTTAGGGACTAAAGGCGCTGTGCTGGGTGAATATAAAAATGCGCAGGGTGAAAAATTGCAAGTTTACATTTTAAAAGCTTCGCTTAAGCGCAGCAGTATTCATCAGCCAGAATATTGTTATCTTGGCGCCACAGAAGAATTAATAAAAAAGGGAAGTTTAAATATTGATTTAAATAAAAAGGAAAAAATTCCTGTTAATTATTTACTTGTAAAAACTCAAGCAGGGATTGATCTGGTAATGTATACTTATGAAACTAATTGTATATTTACGAATAACTATTATTGGCAGCAATTTCTTTTTCTCATTCAGCGTTTAAAAGGCCATTCTGTTAATGGCAGTTTAATTCGGGTTTCAAAATCAACCATAAATGACAAATTAAGTGATGACATTAAAGTATTGCAACTAGTTATCAAATCAATAGTTATAAGTGATAATTCCAGCATTAATAAAAACTTTTAAAAATCTTTGGATATCAATTGACAAATTCCTTACCCTATGGTATACTTTCTTATCCTTTTTACATCACGTGATAATTGAAAAAATTTTAGAGAAATTATAGAGTTTTAACTTATAGGTATTTATTATGAAATTAGGCGTTAGTAGTTTGCGAATTTGCACATTAGGCATAATAATCATTAATACAGCAATTATAACTTTATTGATGAGCGGGAATAGTTATGCACAGTGTGAAATCGGAGCTTTTGTGGGAAATAATGATCATGTTATGCCGACAAATTCTGAAATTCAAAATTATGAAAGTCTTACAGGAAGAAATTTAGCTTCTACTTTAGTTTACTGGTCTTGGGATGACGGAGTTTTTCCTGCACAAGAATTGTACGCGAATGGTTACAATAAACAAAACATCCTGCATTTTACTTGGGAACCTTGGGCTAGACAAGGTGCTTATGATCCGAATTATACTTTAAGTGATATTAATAATGGAATTTTTGATTCTTATATAACACAATTTGCCCAGGATTGCCGGGATTGGCAATCTCCGATAAGATTAAGATTCGGGCATGAAATGATTCAAGATAATAACCCGATTACTCCGGGATGGTATCCTTGGCAGGATAAACCTGCAGAATATGTGCAAGCTTGGAATCGGGTATATAATATTTTTGAAACACAAGGAGCCATAAATGTTGAATTTGTTTGGGCGCCAAACCACCATAGCACAAATGTAAATGAATTAATGGCTTATTACCCCGGTGCAGATAAAGTTGACTGGCTGGGTATGGATGGGTATAATTGGGGGACATATACGGCTCAAGAACCTTGGGGGTATTGGCTTGAATTTGAAGAGGTGTTTGGTTCTTTGTATGATACCCTGACAACTAATGATCAGATTTTTGGTGATAAAAAATTAATGATTGCTGAATTTGCTAGTGCCGAAGTTAGTGCAATCGAAGGAAAGACTAAAGCAGAATGGATAGCCAATGCTTTTAATAAAATTCAAAATGATTATTCAGAAATTGAGGCTTTTTATTGGTTTAATGCTTTAAAGGAACGGGATTGGCGGGTTAATTCCGGAACCGGTGAAACATTAGCCGCTTTTCAATTAGCCATGACTAATTCTTACTTTACTGAATATACAGTACCAGAACCCAGTTCAATAATTTTATTTAGTTCAGGATTATTAGGATTGATGTTTAATATTAGTTTTAGTAATTTTAAAAAAACAATTAAAATGAAAGGGGGTTACAAAACGTGAATAAAAAGGTGCTTTTAATTTTGATATACTTTTACTTGATCAGTGCCGTAATTATACCTTGTATTAGTTTTGCCCAAGAAGCAGGATTTGAGCCTTTTGGTGTTTATTATGATCAAGGAAATCGGGGTAATCATTATGTAGGTTCAGGCTGGATGGGAGATTACGGGGATGTTAAAATTACTGAGTCCTGGAAAGATAATCCTTATTCCGGAAAAACCTGTATAAAAATTGATTATACTGGAGATGGAAAACAGGGTGCTAATTGGGCGGGAATTTACTGGCAATGGCCGCCGAATAATTGGGGTGAAAAGAAAGGCGGATTTGATCTGACGGGTGCATCGAAACTTACTTTCTGGGCCAGAGGCGAAAAAGGTGGCGAACAGATTATGGAATTTAAAATGGGCGGATTAACCGGAACTTATTCTGATTCTGATTCTGCCAGTATTGGACCGGTTGAATTAACTGCGGATTGGAAACAATATAGTATTAATTTAGCTGCACTGGATTTGTCATACATCAGCGGCGGATTTGCCTGGGTTACGAATGCAATTGCTGCACCAGAAGGATGTGTGTTTTATTTAGATAATATCCAATATGAATAACCAAATAAAAGGGGTGAGAAAGATGAAGATTATGAATTTAGTATTAACCGCTTTAAAAAAAATTAAGAAAGGAGGTGAAATAGTAATTATGAAAAAGTTAAATGCAATAATTATTATGGTATTAATGGTAGCTGGACTAACATTGATTAACACAGGAACAGCTCGCGCAGTAAATGCGTTGCAAGATGGCAGCTTTGAAGGCGCTTATTGGCCCTTAGATGATTGGAAAGCACTATATGGCCTGCCTTGGTATAGACAAATTGGCGGTGCGGAAACTTACTCAGGTTCTTATTCTGTATATAACGAAATTTCAATGGACTACTCCGGATGGCCAGTGACTGAATACTGGACACAATTTGAACAAGTTCTTACTGGTGTAAGTGCTAGCGAAGTAATCACACTTACTGGATTTACCAGACCAGACATTAATGCAGAGGCACAGTCAGTTGAAGGAGGAATTGGTGTGGTATGGTTTAACAACATGGGAACGCCTACTAATACAACTGATGATATTCAGTTAGGTTCAGCAATTACTGATGGTATTGGACTTGCGGGTAATGGACAGTGGAACGCATTAAGCGTTAATGCAACTGCACCTGGAAGTATGACGAATGTTTATGGTAAGGCTTTCTGTTATGTTATTGGTCAGAAATCAGATGCTGCGGATGCTTTAGGCAGTACAGTGTATTTTGATGCTCTTTCTACAACCGGTGTTATTCCTGAGCCAAGTAGTTTAATTCTCCTGGGCACGGGAATCATTGGGATGCTTTCAGCAACCAGAAAGAAAAAAAGAGTGTAAGTAAAAACAAATAAGTTAAGGCATTAAATTAAAAGGGCAGGAATAAATCCTGCCCTTTTTTTGTTTATTGTTTGCCCTTTATGTGTATGTTATAATAAAAACCCATTATGATTAATAAAAATTCAGGTATAGCGTTAATCTTAAGCGTTGGCATCCTGGCAATCCTGGCTATGGTTGCCATAGGTTTTTCTACTTTTTCCCGTTTAGAATTAAAATCCACAGAGAATTATCTAAATCAATTAAAATCAGAGTTTATTGCGGAAGCGGCAATTGCGCAAGCCATTAACTATTTAAAGAATTCCAATGAAGGCCCAAGAAATGATCCCTATGATCAGAAAAATGAAGCTTGGTATTATCAAGGTAATGCCAGCGGTAACGGAGTCAGCGTTGATTTAGTTAATGCGACGCATGTTTCCTTGGATAATTTAAATATAACCACAGGTGATGGGATATCCGATCGCTTTGGCGGGGGAAATTTTAAGTTAAAAATAGTTGATTGCGGAAGTTTAATTAATATCAATACTCCGTTAGATAATACAGATGATGAAAATGATTTTGAAAATATTCTTGTGGCATTAGGCTTAACCCAGGCTCAAGCGCAAAACCTGATTGTTTATCGTCAAACTTTACCAGAAGGTAAATTTACATCTCCCGAGGAAATAAAACTGGTTGCGGGTATTGGCCAGGGTACGTATGATTCCCTAAAATATTTTATAACCCTTTATGGAGATGCGGATGATGCCCTAGGTCATACTAACCGGGTTTTTATTAATGTGAATACAGCATCAAGTATTGTGCTTTATGCAGTGCTTCGGCCTTTAATGGATAGTCAAGTGCAATGTAATAATTTAATTAATACGATAATTATCCGTCAAGAGGCAAATCCTTTCGATGGAATTGGACAAGATGCAAATATCCGTGACTTTTGTTCAGCGCGTGAAGAATTTAAACGTTTTTTAGAATACCAGCAAGGTATGGGAATAATTTCCCAGGCAAATCTAGATAATATTGTGAAAAACACTGATCCGAACAATAATATGACAGATACTACACATTTGGGGTTTGATAGTAATGGATATTATGAAATTGAAGCTATCGGGATTTATCGTAATGCGCAAAAAAGTATAAAAAAAGTAGTGTATGTTTTTAATAAGCTTTATTATACTTTAGAAACTGAGTTTAATCAGGGTACATTTATGCGCTGTACATCCCGTGTTAATGTACCCGTTAATATTGCTCAATGCTATGCGGGGTTTAATTATATACCAGAAACTTCTACTGCTGATCCGAATCATGCCCAAACGATTAGCAATTCCATAAAACCCGGGTTTTGGGATGATTTTGAAGATATTCCTTATAGTATTTCAGTTTGGGATCCATTACAAGCACAGATTAATGCCACCTCACGCGCAACATATAATATCGCGGCACGGATACAAAAAGTAAGCGGTATTTTAGAAAGCACAATGCTTCATACCGGATATTTAAATGTGTATCCCACAAATTTATTTCCTAAAATTCGTTTAGGAATTAGTCCTGATTTAAATTGGATTTGGGGGAACGGTCTTATAATTGTGCATATTGAAGATGAAATGGATTATTATGATTCAGTGGGAAATTTAATTGATGCTGATTATACAAGGGGTAACTTACCTTGGCCGGCAGTGCCATTCGGATATGGTGCTCCTCCCGGACCTTATCCTAATGATGGGAATCCAGTGGATAGCACATTTTCTTATGAAAAATATATGAACTGTGGCTGGCTGCTTTTTAAGATCAGAGGAACACGAGAGCTAGCAGCATATATTGCCAATGAACAAATTGAATCAGGCTGGACTTGGGTAGCCATGCAAAATAAATGGCTCTATTTTGTTCCGAATACTTTAAGTAAAAACCTGATAATTTCTCAACTTCTTAATTTAAATTCTAAGGCTTTGGCTCAATATTATCCGGATAAAACTATTCATGTTACTTCAACCGGTACAACTTCCAGGGCAATAGCATATTGGGCCGGAGGTTCGTCAGCTCCGGAAATATCCTGGGATTTTGGCCTGAATGCGCAACCGGGACAAGTTGCTCTATTTGGCATGGATAATTGTCCGAGTATGGATAATGTGCGTGTAATTCCGGAACAAAGCTATTTCACCTCTGGTTTAAGTGATGATGTGGGCAATGCAGATTGGGGAACAATTAGTGCGGGTGTGACAATTTCAGATGGGGCACAAATCCGGCCGCTAGATGCTAAAGAAGATGTATCAGTATATTTGACCACAGATCTTACTGATCCGGCTAATGTTGATGATCATCCGGTTACTGACCTGGGCTTAAGTGTAATTCCGGCATCTGGGGGAGCTTTACCCAGCAACGGTTTATCCAGAATACAATTTCGCGCTTATTTAATGGTTAATTTAGCCAGTTACAATCAAATCCCTGTTTTAGAAGATATTACGATTACTTATTTACCAAAAACTAAAATTGTTTGGCAAAATAAAAATTAGAAATTTTTTGCCGTATATATTATAATAAACAGCTAATAAATTTAAAACTTTAATAATTTTTAAAAGGAGGTGTGGTTTTTGGAAGAACGCAGAAAATCACAAAGGTTAGAGAGAAATATGCCGGCGCGCTATAAAACCGGAAACAAAAATCAGATTGATCAAAAAATTCAAAATGTGAAATCAGAAAATATTTCAACAGGCGGATTAAAGTTGATTACGTCCCGGCAGATGGAAATAGGAACGGAAGTTAATATCGAAATAAGCGTGGAGGGTTCTTTAAAACCTTTTTATGCGCGGGGTGAAGTTATTTGGGTTAACCAGATTTTGGCACAAGAGGCAAAAAAATTTGAAGTGGGCATAAAATTCAAACGCGTTATGAGTAAAAAAGATTTAGTCGATTTTTAATAGATTCAATTAAATTTAAGCTTTATTTTTGATTTTTTTAAAGTTTATGCTAAAATACCAATTAATTATTTTAAAATAATTACAGACAAGCTGTGAGACTAAATTCAGGGCATCAAATTTAAAGGAATTTTTGTGGACCAAAGTACAGATAAAAGAAGGCATTATCGCCTCGCGGCTTTTTTAGAAGGTACTTTTAAAACTCAAGACGAAAAAACCGGCTTGATTATGATTACTAATTTTACCCGGGAAGGGGTAAAAGGATCTTTAAACCGTAAAATTGGGATTAATCAGATAATCAAAATAGAAATGTGGGTTCCGGGAAGTATTATTCCTATTTTTGCTCAAGGAGAAGTAGTCTGGATAAAAAATGCAGATTGGGAATGGACCTATCAATTTGATGCCGGAATAAAAATAATTGAAATCGATATTGAAGATAGACAAAGAATCTTGGATTTTGCTTATGAGCATTGGCGTAATGCCCGGGGGAAAGTATGAGACAATATTGGAATAATACTAAAGTAATTTGTACGATTGGTCCGGCCTGCAATCACCGGGGTATTTTAAAAAAGATGATTTTATCCGGTATGGATATAGCGCGTTTCAACTTTTCACACGGCAAACCGGAAGAACATGTGCGTCAGATAAAAATCGTTAAATCTCTGGAGGCGGATTTAAAAATGCCAGTCGGCGTTTTACAGGATTTGCCGGGTCCGAAAATAAGAATCGGAGCATTAAAAAATGAATCTATATTTTTAAAAGAAGGGGAGCTGTTTTACCTGAGCAGTAAAACAATTATCGGGACAAAAGAAGGGGTTTCGGTGAATCATCCGGCTTTTATAAAACAGCTTAAAAAAAATAGCGTAGTTTATTTAAATGACGGTATGGTAAAACTGGTTGTTATTTCAAAATCTCCGGATCGGGTGATATGCTCTGTTTTATCCGGCGGTAGGATTTATTCCAAAAAAGGGGTGAGCTGTCCGAATCAGTTTTTAAATCTTAGCGCAGTGACGCCGTATGATCTTGAGTGTTTAAAATATGGGATAGAAGCTGGGGTTGATTTTATTGCAGTATCTTTTGTCCAGTCAGCAAAAGACATCCTCAAAATAAAAAACTATTTAACACAAAAAAATAAACAGATTTTTGTAATTGCGAAAATTGAGAGAAAAATAGCCTTTGAGGATATTGATAATATTATAAAAATAAGCGATGCCGTAATGGTGGCCCGGGGTGATTTGGGGATTGAAGCAGATTTAGAGGAAGTTCCTTTTTTGCAAAAGGAAATCATAAAAAAATCTAATGCTCTAGGAAAACCGGTTATTACCGCAACCCAAATGCTAGAATCAATGGTTTATAATCCGCAACCGACGCGGGCAGAGGTTACAGATATTGCCAATGCAATTTTAGACGGGACAGATGCGTTAATGCTTTCTGAGGAAACAGCGGTGGGTAAATATCCGCTGCAAACTCTAAAAACAATGCTCAAAATTGCAACAAGGAGCGAGCAGGATTTATTTGAATTTAAAAGAAAAATATCTCCTTGCACGGAAAATAAAGATGCCAATTTAGTCGAGTCATTTTCTGAAGCTTCTGTAAATGTAGCCAGAAATATAAAGGCAAAGGCGATAATTGTTCCGACGGCTAATGCAAATGCTATTTCCTGGCTAAGTCGTAAGCGTCCGGATAATATGATTGTGGGAGTTACCGCAAAGCCAGATGTATATAAAAAGTTAATTTTATTTTGGGGTGTTTATCCGATTCTTGTAAAAAAATTTTACGGGATAGGGCCTGCCCTGGCAAAATGCATGCAACTGGTAAAACAAAAAGGGATTGTAAAGAAGCATGATAATATTGTGGTTATGTTAACAAACGATAATCTTCTTTTTAATTCAAATATTATGGAAGTTAAAAAAGTTACCTGATTAACTTCCCGATTAGTAATTTAAATATGATGAAAAGCTTAAAAAAAATAAAGATTATTTTTTCTAAAATTGGGAGAGTTTTTTTTGTTTTTATCCTGTTTTTTCTCTTAAATTTTAAGTTATGTTATGCGGTAGATATTCCTCGGATTGCTAAAATTTATCCTGAGTACGGAAAGATAAATGTAGATACTCTTACCGAAATATCCATAATTTTTAATACACAAATGGATAAAGAATCTATTGAAAAAAATTTTTTTATCTATCCGGAAATCAAGGGTGAATTCAGTTGGCAGGAAAATACGCTTATTTTTAAACCTCAAGAACCTCTCTTGCCGTCAACGTCATACTTTGTCACGTTTACTCCGCAATTAAAAACAACAAAAAATATTCCTTTGGTTTTAACTTATTTTTCTACTCCGGCCCAGGGACTATGCTTAGGTTTAAATGGTAACATTAATATTGTTAGTATTAATGGAAAGTCCGAAGAAATACCGGTTAAAGGTATGAATCCGGTTTGGACGCCGGATAACAAAAGAGTTATTTATGAGTATCAGGGGAAAATCTGGCAAGTTAATACGAACGGGGAAAATAGTGTTCCGTTACTTGAGGATGGTTTTACTTTTCAGGCTTCCCAGCCGGAATGCAACCCTGTCGCAGATTTAATCGCTTTTATCGGAACTAATGCTGCTGAATGTGACAATATTTACACCATTGAAACAAAGACAAAAATTGTCAAACAGCTAACTTCATTTTTTGAACCAAATTTAATAAATAATTTGCGTTGGTCTCCGGATGGATTGTATCTAGCTTTTTTAAGAGCTGGCCAAGTCTGGATTATGAATCAGGATGGAACAGGTTTAAGTAAGTTAACAACGGATGAATTAACTTGTAAAACGAATTTTGCCTGGAGCCCGGGGGGCACAAAAATTGTTTTTAGCGGTGAGGATAATATTTGGATTGGAGATATTTATTCTTATGAGTTAAGAAAAATGACATTTGATAGTCCAAATATAGGGATGTTAGATTGGTCAAATGATAATAAAATTGTTTTTGAAAGCGAAGGGATTACAATTATGAATGCGGATGGCAGTAATGAATTACAGATTACCACGGCAGGGAAAAAACCAGTTTGGGTGAATGGCGGGGAAATATTAAGTTTTGTGTTGCCTTTACATAAAGATGATTATAGCGCCCAATTATGGATCATGAGTGCTAACGGGATGAGTAAAGATAAAATTGCGGTTCTGGACTGGCGTTATCCGGGAATTAGCTGGTCAAAAAACTTGGGTTTTAAAAAATTATTTTCGCCTTAAATGAGCCGCGGGGATTTTAAGCGCATTTCTGTATTTAGTTACGGTCCGCCGCGAAATATGCATACCTTTTTCTTTCAGAATATTCACTAGTTCCTGATCGGTCAAGGGAGAATGGGCAGGCTCGGTTTTAATTAATTCATCAATTGTTGCTTTTATTTTTTGATTGGAAAGCTCTCCCGCCTGAGAATTAATAGCTTGTGAAAAAAAATTTTTTAACTCAAAAGTCCCGTAAGGAGTTTGAATATATTTATTCGCAATTGTCCGGCTGACTGTGGAAGAGTGGATATCTAATTTAAGCGCAATATCTTTTAAAGTAAGCGGTTTAAGATTTAAAATGCCTTTTTCAATAAATTCACTTTGAAATTCAATAATAGACTGAGTGACTTTTTTTAAGGTTTGTTCTCTTTGATTTAATCCGCTGATTAAATTTTCCGCAGTTTTTAATTTTTCCCGTATATATTCAAGGGTTTCTTTGGGGCAATTTTTTTCCTTTAAGAGTTTTTTGTACATTCCAGAAATGGACAATCGCGGCAGGTTTTTTGAATTGATGATTATTTCAAAACCCTCAGGGGTTTTTTCTAGAATTACATCTGGGACAATACGCAGCGCTTCGGTTGCATAATTACGGCAGGGTTTAGGGTCAAGGCTGCTGATTTTCTCTGTGCATTTTTTTACTTGCCCTAGGGTCATTTTTAATGCTTTACTGATTTGAGAATATTTTCTTTTAGCAAGTTCGGGCAGGAAATTTTTAACAATAGCTGCTTCCGGTGAATTTTCCTTATTCTGGCGTTTTAGTTGCAGCAACAGGCATTCTTTAAGATCCCGGGCTCCAATCCCGGCAGGTTCCAGGGTTTGGATTTGTGTTAAAACTTGATTGGCCATATCAATCGTGATGTTTAAACTTTTAGCTATTTCTTCCAGCGGTGTTACCAAATATCCATTATCCGCAATATTGCCAATAATTTCTTCGGCGATTAAATGCATTTGTGGCTGGTCATTAATTATGCGAAATTGCTGCAGAAGTTCTTGTTGCAAAGTAGTGTTTTTCGTAATTAAAGTTTCCTGAAAATTATGTTTTTCAATGGATTGGCTGACTTTATTTTTATCAAAAAAATCAGAAAACCAGACATGGTCAGAGTCTAACCACTCGAATTCCAAGTTAATATTTTCAGCAGATCGTATTTTGGGTTCCTGATCAGCGGGGCTCTGTGAGTTTAAATTTTGAGCCGGAGAATCCTGATTATCAGGATTTGCTTGATTTTCAAGCATGTCCTGCTGTTCCAATACGGGATTATTAGCCATTTCTTCTTCAATCAGTTGATCAAGTTCAACAATTGGTAATTGCAGAATATGCATAGACTGCTGCATTTTAGCAGTCATGATCATTTTTTGCAGTTGTTTTTGTAATAAACGTTGCTTTATTGCCATTCATTACCTCCGAGCATAATTATATATTAACTTGAATATCAAAGCAAGACAGAATAATAAATGCTCGGGGGAATAATTTATCTAATTATTTACGGTTTTCAAAAAGTAGATAGTTGATCATCGCCAGAGATAATTTAAAACAATGCAGAAATTCTAGAGGGTTAAGCAACTTTTTCAAAAAGGAAAATAAAAAATTAAAGCTAAAAATATATTTCAGGTATATTTTTTTTTGCAGCTTTATTAATAAATGTGCGTTAATATGCCGGGTGCTCCAGGCAGGGATGGTATGCATAAAGTTAAATTTTGACCAGTCAATATTAGATATTAAGTTTTCTTGCTTCATAACGTTATAAATTTCCGTTCCGGGGTAGGGGCAAATTATCCCCATTTGAAAAATGTCCGGTTTAATAGCATGGAGTAATTGCTCTGTTTTTTGAATATCTTCTTTTGTTTCATCAGGATGCGATCCTAAGATAAAGAAAGCACAAGATGTAATTTTTGCTTTATGGGTTAGGGAGAAAGCATCTTTAATCTGTTTGACTGTAATATTTTTTTTCATAAGTTTCAGAATCCGTTCTGATCCAGATTCAACTCCGTAAGCAATTTTAATACAGCCGGATTTTTTCATCATGTAAATAATATCGCGATTAACAAGATTCACTTTTGTTTGACAGGACCAGGTAATTTTTAATTTTTCCAGCCCCTGGCAAATATTCGCCAGCCGGGTTTTATCCAGAGTGAAATTAGTGTCTTCAAAAGTGATATGATTGTAGCCGAATTTTTCTTTACATTCGGTTATTTCCGCCAGCACATTACGGGCTGAGCGAAATCTTATTTTGGAACCTTGCGTATTTTTTATTGCACAAAAAGTACAATTATCATTACAACCCCGCGAAGAAAAAACAACTCCGGGTTTTTTCTTATACATGTTAATACCGGGAATATATAAATTTTTATAAAGTTTTTCTTTGAAAAAAGCTCTTTCCGGAAATGGTAACTGGTCAAGATTTTCAATAAAAGTGTTCTTTTGCGGGCTATTATCGTCTGGATTACGGGATATTATTCCGGGGATATGTTTGGGAAACTTGAAGTTTTGACTAAACTTTCGGGAAAATTCAAGCAGGGGAATTTCTCCTTCACCGGTAACGGCAAGATCAAAATTTAAGAATTCTTTTAGAGTTTGCTCAGGAATTGCACTGATATGGGGGCCGCCGATAAGAATCGGGATACGCGAATTAACATTTTTTATAATTGATGCAATATTGTGGGCATTATTAATTGAGGGGGTCATGGCAGTAATCCCGACAATGTCGATTTTATTTTTTATAAGTTTTTCTTCTAAAATAGCTTTTGAAAGTTTTTCAACCTCAAAATCCCACAAGTTAACATTAAACTTGTGGTTTTTTAAATATGCCGCAATATAGGCAAGATTTATCGGCTCCTGAATCAGGATTTTTTCAAAAGCACCGGATATTTTAGGTGGACGTATTAAGGCAATATTCATATTTATAATTAATTTAAAGAGTTAAAAAATAACTTTAATCTCTTATTTGAAAAAATATAAGAAGTATGCTAAAATTATACAAGATTAACAAAAATTTTTAAAGTAATTTATAAAATCAAATAGTTTTTCCTTTTATATTGCTTAATTAAAAGTATGCCGATAGACAAAAGAAAAAATACCTTTATCATTAATAATGATTTTCTTAATCCCGCAGTTATTTTCTTATCAGCATTATTCCTTCGGTTAATTTATATTTATCAATATCAATCTTCCCCGTTTTTTTTAAACCCAGTTATTGATGCCCTCAGTCATTTTATTTGTGCGCGTCATATCGCAACAGAAGGGGATTGGTTATTAAAAGGATTTATTATTCCCCGAGCGCCGGGATATTTTTATTTTTTAGCCTTGGTTTTTAAACTATTCGGGGTGAGGATTTTTCTAGCTAAAATTATTCAGGCGATAATTGGGGCGTTCAGTTGTGTATTAATATATTGGCTGGGGAAGAAAATTTTTAATCGAGGGATTGCTTTAGTTGCGGGTTTGATTTGTTCTTTTTATGGGGTTTTAATTTATTTTGATGCTGAATTTTTAAATGTTAACCTGGCAATATTTTTTTATTTGTTATTATTAATTTTACTTTTGAAAGCAGTTGAATGCTCATCAGTTTTCAAATGGATGGGAGTAGGGGGCTTATTTGGTGTTTGTTTTCAAATCAGCGCAAATATTTTATCTTTTTTGCCTTTTCTGCTAATCTGGGTGTTTTTTTATCAAAATAATTTCCAGGTTCAGGCAAAAGCAATAAATAAGAATGTCAAAAAGCTGCTGGTTCTCCTTTGTATCGGCTTCGGTATAATCTTAAGCCTTTTACCATTAACTTTAAGAAATTTATCGCAAGGGGGAGAATTGGTTATTGTGCCCTCGTCTGTAGGTATTAATTTCTATATGGCCAATAATGCCCAGGCTGATGGAAAAAGAGTAATTGCTCCGAGTCATGATTTTGCTTATTCTGATAAAGAGTACATACAGGATAATGTTATTATTGCCTCAATCAAACAAGCACAACGATTAACAGGTAAACATTTAACTGCTGTGCAAACATCAGATTTTTGGCTTAATCAAGCAATTTTTTCTATCCAAGATAATCCTCTCAGATTTTTAAGTTTAATTGGTAAAAAAGCATATTATTTTCTTAATGGTTTTGAAATTCCGAATAATCACAGTATTTATACTTTTCGTTCATGGTCATCACTTTTAAAATTAAGTGTTTTTTCTCGTAAATTATTAGTATTTCCTTTTGGTCTTTTGTGCCCTTTGGCGCTGATTGGAATCCTGGTAATACCAAAAAAGGAAAAAGGGGTTATGTTATTAATCTCAATCATATTATCCCATTTTTTGTTTATGATTATTTTCTTTGTTTGTAGTAGGTTTCGCGTTGTTCTGGTGCCATTTTTGGCTTTATTTGCCGCTTCCGGGATTTATTGGTTTATTTTTACTTTTAAAAATAAACATTTTAAGAAATTAGGTGTTTATATTGTGATATTTATAGCTTTATTTATGATCAGTAATTCGAATTTTTTTAATGTGCGAGAGGATGATCAATCTGTCTGGTTTTTAAAAATTGGCGCTGCATATACTAATCAAGGGGATAAAGCGAAAGCATTAAAATCTTATAAATATGCTCAGATTATAAATCCAAAAAATGCAGATGCAATATATAATTTAGCAGTGATGTCATTAGAAGAGGGTAATTATGATGAAGCTACAGAAAAATTCAGGCAGGTTATATTCCTAAGAGTGGAAGATTCAGCCGCCCATAATAATCTGGGGTTAGTGTTTATGAAAAAAAGCGAATTTATTCAGGCAATTATTTGTTTTAAACGAGCATTAGAAATTGATTCTCAAGATATGGGTGCCTGGGTTAATTTGGCAAGCGCTTATATTGAACAGGGGAAAACTCCGGAAGCATTAGAAATATTAAGCAAGGCTAAACTGATTAATCCTAATTTTCCGCCTTTGCTTAATTGTTTTGGGATATTGTATGAAAAACAAGGGCAGGAAGATAAAGCCCTGACTTTTTATCAGAAAGCTTTGATTTTGAATCCTGATTATATCCCTGCGCATTATAATTTATCATTACTTTATGAAAAACAAAAAAATAAATCCCAAGCCCAAATGCATAAGGCTAGGGCTTTGGATGTGTTAAATAAAGAAAATCCTGACTTTCAGGCTAATAACTAATTAACTTGACAACAACAACTTTTTATGATATATTTTATCAAATAAATAACCTTTAAATTAGTCCCGAGAGGCTAGTAAGGAGAAGAGATGAAGAGTAAACCTGTAAATTCTCTGCTTAAGAACAGCAAGAGGTGCAGGTTTTTTTGTTTTTAAGGAGCCATAAATATGAATTTAAGGGTAAAATCTAAATTAATGGATGCACAGATGATTAAACGCACATTGATGCGCATTAGTCATGAAATATTAGAAAGAAATAAAGGCACAGAAGATTTAGTGATTATGGGAATCCGTTCCCGGGGAGCACATTTAGCCAGCCGGATCGCGGAAATGATTAAACTAATTGACGGCAATCAAGTTCCTGTGGGGATTTTGGATATTACTTTATACCGTGATGATTTAACCATGATTGCGGCGTGTCCAGTTGTCCATAGCACGGAAATAGATTTTGATATTAGCGATAAAAAAATAGTTCTAGTTGACGATGTCCTTTTTACCGGCAGAACAATCCGTTGTGCCTTGGATGAATTAATTGACTTGGGCCGGCCAAAAAATATACAATTAGCTGTTTTGATTGATCGCGGGCATCGCGAGTTGCCGATCCGGGCGGATTATGTTGGGAAAAATGTCCCGACAACTTTAAATGAAAGTGTTGAGGTTAAAGTAAAAGAAGTTGATGCTGTGGATGAAATTGTATTATTGGTAAAGGATAAATAAAATGATTTGGAAAAGAAAAGATTTACTGGGGCTTGAGGAATTAGATAAAGCGGAGATAAATTTAATTTTAGAAACTGCGGCTTCTTTTAAAGAAATTTCCACACGTACTGTAAAAAAAGTTCCTACCTTACGGGGAAAAACTATTGTTTTATTTTTCTTTGAGCCATCGACAAGAACACGTTCTAGTTTTGAGCTGGCCGCAAAGCGCTTAAGCGCAGATACATTAAGTATTGCCACTTCGACAAGTGCAATGCAAAAGGGAGAAACACTTAAAGATACTTTAAAAAATATTGAAGCGATGCAGGTTGATGCAATTATATTGCGTCATAGCGCAAGCGGGGTAGCACAGACTTTAGCAAAATGTATCAAGCCTTCTATTATTAATGCCGGTGACGGCTGTCATGAACATCCTACCCAGGCACTTTTGGATATATTTACAATTAAGGAAAAAAAACAGAAAATCGCAGGATTAAATGTTTCTATTATCGGTGATATTACTCATTCCCGCGTAGCCCGCAGTAACATCTGGGGATTAAAAAAATTAGGTGCTTTGGTTACGGTTTGCGGCCCGAGAACTTTAATCCCGCGCGGCATAGAAGAAATGGGAGTAAAAATAACGACAAATTTAGAAACTGCTTTGAAAGATGCAGATGTAGTGAATGTCTTAAGGATTCAGAAAGAACGGCAAGAGGCTGGTTTATTTCCTTCTTTACGTGAATATGCTATGCGTTTTGGCGTTTCTAAAGAAAAACTTATGCGGTTTGCAAAAAAGGATGTTTTGATCATGCATCCTGGACCAATGAACCGGGGGATAGAAATTATGCCCGATGTTGCCGACGGAGAATTTTCGGTAATCTTAGATCAGGTAACCAACGGTATCGCAATCCGTATGGCCGTATTATTTCTGGTTACACAAGGTAAATCAGAGGAACAGCAGGAGTAAAAAATGCAGCTGCTTATTAAAAACGGTAAAATTATTAATCCTAAATCTAGAAATGCTAAAACTGGCAGATCTGTAGATATTTTAATTGAAAACAACAAGATTAAAAAAATTGATTCATCAATTAATATTTCTCCTGCGGGTAATTTAGAAATTTTTGATGCAAAAGATTTGATGGTTATCCCGGGACTTATTGATATGCATGTGCATTTACGGGAGCCGGGATTTGAGTATAAAGAAACAATTTTTTCTGGTTCGCAAGCCGCAGTTGCCGGTGGATTTACCAGTGTTTGTCCAATGCCCAATACCAATCCGGTGATAGATAACGAAGCTTGTGTTGAATTTTTGTTAAAACAAAATAAAAAAGCAAACTTAATCAATCTTTTCCCAGTAGGAGCAATTACCAAAAACTCCCAAGGAGAACATCTCTCCGATATGTCGGACATGAAAGATGCGGGTGTTATTGCATTCAGTGATGATGGTAAATCAGTTATGAATTCAGAAGTAATGCGCCGGTCGATGGAGTATGCACAGATGCTGGACTTACTAATTATTTCACATTGTGAAGATATTCTGCTGGCCGGAAATGGAGTGATGAATGAAGGCCAGATGTCCACAAAATTAGGTTTAAAAGGTATTCCCCGTATTGCGGAAATCAACATGGTTGCCCGGGATATTGAAATCGCCCGTTATACACAAGTAAAATTGCATATTGCTCATATTAGTTGTGCGGAATCAGTGGAATTAGTAAGATGCGCAAAAAAATCCGGAGTGAAGGTAACGGCAGAATGCACGCCGCATCATTTTTCCTTAACCGAGGATGCTGTGGATGATTACGATACCAATACAAAAGTAAACCCTCCGTTGAGAACACTAGCGGATATTAAAGCAATAATTCAGGGGTTAAAGGATGGCACAATAGATTGTATTGCTACAGATCACGCACCGCATGCAGATTCAGAAAAAGATCTTGATTATGATCATGCACCGTTTGGGATAATTGGGTTAGAGACGGCTTTTGGCTTAGGGATGACTAACTTAGTAATCCCCGGGCATTTAAGTTTAGCGGAATTGATTGAAAAGATGTCATATAATCCAGCCTGTATTTTAAAATTAGAACATAAAGGAAAAATAGAAGCTGGATTTGATGCGGATATTACGATTGTTGATCCGGAGACAAAATGGATTGTAAACAGCGCTAACTTTTTTTCTAAATCTAAAAATTCTCCGTTTATCGGCAAAGAATTAGCCGGGAGGATTAAAGCCACAATTGTCGGCGGTAAAAAAGTTTTTGAATTATAAAAATATTAAATTTTTTTAGAAACGGATCCGGATTCAAGTAAAAATTTTTTGTTATTTATCCGTAAATTTTTACCAGCAAAATATCTTTACCAAAACAAATTCCTGAATATGTTTTTATTGATCAAAATATATCAAATAAATAACTAACCGGAAAAAAGGAAATATTGTTTATGAAATTTATTGCGGATTTGCATATCCATTCAAAATACAGCCGGGCAACATCAAAAAATATGGATCTAGATCATTTAGCCAAATGGGCTAAAATTAAAGGGATTACCTTAATGGGTACAGGGGATTTTACGCATCCAATTTGGAGTGCTTATCTTGAAAAAAATTTAGAGTCAAACGGTAAAGGTTTATTTATTTATAATCATACTTATTTTATGCTTACTGCGGAACTCAGCAGTATTTATTCTAAAAATGGCAGAGTTTATCGAATCCATAATTTAATTTTTGCCCCTTCGTTTAAAACAATTAAACAAATTAATAAAACGTTAATGCAGATTGGAAATCTGCATTCAGATGGCCGGCCGATATTAGGATTAGATACAGTCAAACTTGCCAAAATAGTTTTTGACATTGATGAGTACTGCATGATTGTCCCGGCACATATTTGGACCCCCTGGTTTAGCCTTTTTGGCTCAAAATCCGGATTTGATTCGCTGGAAGATTGTTTTGAAAAATATTCAGATAAAATTTATGCATTAGAAACTGGGTTATCCAGTGATCCTGCGGCAAATTGGCGCCTGAGCATGCTGGATAAATATGCCTTAATTTCAAATTCTGATTCTCATTCACCTCAGAAAATAGGCAGAGAAGCCAATGTTTTTGATTGTGAATTATCTTTTTATGATATTCGTGAGGCTTTAAAAAATAAAGACAAAAATAAGTTTTTACAAACAATTGAATTTTTCCCGGAAGAAGGAAAATATCATTTTGACGGCCACAGAAACTGTAATGTGAGGCTCTCACCCCAACAAACAAGGCAAAACAAAAATCTCTGTCCTGAATGTAACAAGCCGGTTACGGTAGGAGTAATGAACAGAATAGAGTCGCTGGCAGACCGGGAAGAAGGAATTGTGCCGCAAAGCGCAATCCCGTTTAAACATTTAATTCCTTTAGATGAAATAATTGCCGAAATGCTCGGAGTGGGGAAAACATCAAAAAAAGTTATGCAGGAGTACGAACAAGCGATTAATAAATTTAGTAACGAATTTGAGATTTTATTACATGCACCGGAGAGTGATTTATATAAGTCCTTGCCTTTAAAAATTGCGGAAGGTATATTAAAAGTACGTCAAGGGCAGGTTGTTATTAATCCTGGATTTGATGGAGAATATGGGACAATAAAGATATTTCAAAAACCGGAGAGAAAAGTAAAAGAGTCTCAATTAAGCTTGTTCTAAATTTTTTACTTTTTTAAAATAAAATATTTGGGAGGTCAAATTATGAATAAGGCCATAGTTGTATTTTATTCTTATTCTGGCAATACAGAAAAAATTGCGCATGTATTAAGGAATTGCTTGGAGGAATTATACCAAACTGATGTAATTAGATTGGATTCTCTGGATGAACCGAAATCTTTTTTTAAACAATGCTGGCGTGCTTTAATTAAAAAAACAGCCGTGATTAAAGAAGATATCCGGTTTGATTTAAAAGATTATGCAGTGATTGCCATAGGCACACCGGTATGGGCATTTGGCCCGGCTCCGGCGGTTCGGACATATTTAAAAAAAGTTAAAGGTTTAAACGGAAAAAAAATTGTGCTTTTTGGTACTTATGGCTCAGGCGCAGGAAAAGATAAATGCATTGAAACAATGACGCAGGAATTAAAAGATAAAGAGGTTAAGGAAATAAAATCTTTTCTGATTCAACAATTTAAGGTTAATGCTGCGGATGAAGTTAAAGATTTAATTAATAAGGTTTTGAAAAATGAAAAATAAAAAAATTTTAATTTCGGTGATTGGCGGACATAAAGCGGATAAGCAGACAGCAAAAAATAGTTTTGCAGTCGGGTGTATAATCGGAAAATTAGGGGCAATTCTTGTCTGCGGTGGTTTAACAGGAGTGATGCAACAGGCTGCCCGGGGAGCCAAAAGCCAAGGCGGTTTAACTGTAGGCATTCTGCCGGGTAAGGATAAAAATCAAGCTAACCCCTATATTGATATTCCCATCCCTACTGGGCTCGGATTTATACGCAATACTTTAGTCGCCAGTTGCGCAGATATTATTATTGCTTTATCCGGAAAAGCAGGAACACTTTCTGAAATTGGATTTGCTTTAAGTGAAAAGAAAACGGTATTAGGCTTAAATACATGGAGGATCCCCGGAGTAATAAAAGTTAAAGATATTAAATCATTAGAAAAAAAATTGAAAAAACTTTTAAGATAAATGAAAAAAATCAGCATCCAAACCTTAAAAAAAGTAGAATTGATTGATATTACGCAACGCGTGCAGGAAATTGTAAATAAAAGTAATTTTAATCAGGGAATTTGTGTGGTATTTGTTCCGCATACAACGGCTGGAGTAACGATTAATGAAAATGCTGATCCGGATGTCTGCGCGGATATTGTCAAAGAATTAAACAAAGTTATTCCGTTTAATGATCATTATGCGCATAGCGAGGGAAATTCCGCAGCACATATTAAGGCATCTTTGATGGGATTCTCTGAGATAATTATTATTGAAAACAAGCAATTGCAATTAGGCACCTGGCAGGGAATATATTTTACTGAATTTGACGGTCCCCGGGTAAGAAATATTTGGGTTAAACTTTTGAAAAGTAGCGAGTAGAGAGTAGCAAGTAGAGAGTAGAGAGTAGCAAGTAGAGAGTAGAGAGACAATCAAAAGCTTTTTTCTTTCTACTTGCTACTATAAGATAAGGAGTTCGAGTGCCGGAATTACCAGAAGTAGAAACAATAAAAAATGACTTGGCGCAAAATATTATTAATAGGAGTATTAAAAAAATAATTATTAATAATGCGAAAGTTATAAAAGAACCACAGCCGGCTAAGTTTAGTGCGCTATTAAAAAATGCAAGATTTGACAGTATAATAAGAAGAGGTAAATTGTTAATTTTTGCGGTGAAAACACAAGCCGGGAAAAAACTTTTTTTAGTTGTGCATTTGAGAATGACGGGACAATTAGTTTATGGAGTTTTGAATGAAAAAAGCCGGGTAAGTTTAATTCTGAGTAATTCCCAGGTTTTAAATTATAATGATCCGCGTTTACTCGGTGAATTAAGGGTCAGAACTCAATGGCAGGATTTAAGTTTTGTCCGGAGATTAGGGCCGGAACCTTTCACAAAAGATTTTAATTTAAAAAGTTTTAAAGAAAATATTTTAAAGAGGAAAGCAAAGATAAAATCACTTTTATTAGATCAAAAATTTATTGCTGGACTAGGTAATATTTATGCGGTTGAGGCACTTTTTCAGGCAAAAATAAATCCTAGCCGGATCGCCTGTAGTTTAAAAAATAAAGAGATTGAATTGTTATTTAAGAGCATTATAAAAATACTTAAAGCGGCAATTCAATGCCGGGGAAGTTCTGTGGATGATTACCGTGATGGTTATGGGCAAAAAGGAACTTTTGTGCAAAAATTAAAAGTTTATGATCGTAAAGGAGAAAAGTGCCTGCGAAGTAGGTGTAAAGCAAAAATAAAAAGAATTGTCTTAAGCGGCCGGGGAACATATTTTTGCCCGGGTTGCCAGGTCTAGTTGATTGTTGGGGTGATAATGATAAAACAAACACAAGCAAACATAATTACCAATAAAAAAATTTCGCGTTCAAGTTTCTTTTTGGAATTAAATGCACCCGCTATTGTAAGAGCTTTAAAGCCAGGACATTTTCTGCATCTTCGAATTGGTTCCGGCTTTGATCCTTTACTGCGGCGGCCTTTGAGTGTGAATCGGATTTTAAGGAAGAGAAATAATCAAGTTAATATCGGTATTATTTACAAAGTTGTGGGAAAAGGCACCCGGATTCTTTCGGCTATGAAACCCGGATTAAGCGTAGATATCCTGGGGCCATTAGGAAATGGATTTAATTTACGTTGCGGCTTAAATAAAACCCAGCCGATTCTTTTAGTTTCCGGCGGAATTGGTATTGCCCCGTTATTATATTTGGCGCAAAGCCTTAAAAAAACTCAAAAATGTAAAAATAGAATTAATATTTTTATGGGAATGGATACAAAAAAAGAATTAGTTTGTCTGGATGAATTTAAGCGGTTAAAAATAGCAACTAAAATTTCCACTGATGATGGCACCTGTGGTTATAAAGGATATGTTTCTCATTTAGTCGATAGATTCTTAAAGAACGATAAGAAATCAAATTCTAAACCTTATATTTATGCTTGCGGTCCCCTGGCGATGGTGAAGGCTTTAACTAAAATGGCTCAAAAATATAACCTCCAGGGCCAGGTATCGTTAGATGAAATGATGGGATGCGGTATCGGAGCTTGCCTGGGGTGTGTGGTAAAAACAAAAGATTTTAAAAATAGAATAAGATATAAGCGTATTTGTAAGGATGGGCCTGTTTTTGATCTTAATGAAATTGTTTGGGAGGATTAGATAATGTCTTTAAATTTTATTTTAGTAGGAATATTAGCCGGAATTTTTGGCGGATTTTTCGGAATTGGCGGGGCGACAATTATTATTCCTTGTTTAGTCTTTATGTTCGGGTTTAACCAGCATTTAGCGCAGGGGACAACGCTGGCAGCGATGATTCCGCCGATTGGGCTTTTAGCGGCTTGGCATTATTACTCAAAAGGAAATGTAAAAATTCAAGCTGCAATATTTATTGCGGTCGGATTTTTTTTAGGCGGATATTTAGGGGCTTTATTTGTCGGAAAAATTCCGGATTTATTATTAAAAAAAATGTTCGGTTTTTTTCTCTTGTCTATTGCTTTAAAAATGATTTTTTTAAAATAATCTAAAATAAAAGAAACAACTAAGATAAATGAGGGTAAAATGGATTTAAGCGTAAAATTAGGGAATTTAAAATTAAAAAATCCGGTAACTGCTGCTTCCGGGACTTTTGGCTATGCATTTGAATTCGAAGAGTTGGTTTCTTTAAAAGATTTAGGGGCAATTATTACTAAGACAATTACGAGGGAGCCGCGTCGGGGGAATCCTGCACCGCGTTTAGCAGAAACAGCTGCGGGAATGCTTAATGCCATTGGTTTGCAAAATGAAGGGTTAGCCAATTTTATAGAAGATAAATTCCCGCTTTTAAAAAGAATCGGCACAGAAATTATTGTCAGTGTCAGCGGAACATCTGCTGATGATTTTATTTATTGTGTGGAAAAGCTGGAAAGGCCGGAGTTTCCGCAATTGAATTAAATCTCTCTTGTCCGAATGTGAAATATGCAACCAAAATAAATAAATTAAAAACAAAAATGTTTGCGCAGGATGAAAAAGCTGTTTACAATTTAATAAGGGCGATAACCTGTGTTGTAAACAAAAGAAAAATGACATTAATTGCTAAGTTAAGCCCCAATGTTACCGATATTGTTGCAATGGCAAAAGCTGCGCAGCGGGCGGGGATTGATGCGGTTAGTTTAGTAAATACATTTCCGGGCATGGCGATTGATATCCAGACTCAAAAACCAAAACTGGCAAATATTTACGGTGGTTTAAGCGGCCCGGCAATAAAACCAATTGCGCTAAAAATGGTTTATGATGTATTTCGGAATATTAAGATTCCAATACTCGGTATGGGCGGGATTATGAATACTGAAGATGCACTTGAATTTATGTTTGCCGGAGCTACTGCGGTAGGCCTGGGAACGGCAAATTTTATTAATCCCAAAGTATCGATGGAAGTTATTTCTGGATTAAAAAAGTATTGTCAAAATAAAAAGATTAAAAGCCTGGCGGAAATAATTGGAAAAGTCAAAATATGAAAGAGAAAAAGAATACCCAATTAATTGTGGCCTTGGATACGAATTCAGGTGAGACAGCAGAGGATATTGTTAAGGATTTAAAAGGCATGGTTAAATATTTTAAAGTGGGATCTCAATTATTTACAGCTTGCGGGCCGAAAGTTGTAGACATGATTCACAAACATAAAGCGCGAGTTTTTTTAGATTTAAAATTCCATGATATCCCCCATACCGTAGCGCAGGCAGCACGGAATGCTTTAAGGCTCGGAGTGTTCATGTTTAATGTCCATGCAATGGGCGGAGCGGCGATGTTAGAGGAACTGATTGCCACAATAAATAAAGAGATAGAATCAGCGGATTTAGAAAAGCCGCTGATTCTAGGGGTAACCGTATTAACGAGTATGGATCGCTCTCAATTAAACAGTGTAGGTGTAATGCGCAGCGTAAAAAATGAAGTTATTCATCTGGCCCGTATTTGTCAAAGATCCGGTCTGGACGGAGTGGTGTGCTCAGGAAAAGAAATAAAACTTCTCCGGAGAGTAATGGGCAATGAATTTATCTTAGTTGTTCCCGGGATTAGGCCTTCAACATCACCGGTTAATGATCAAAAAAGAATTGTTATGCCCCAGCAGGCAGCAAATTGGGGAGCGGATTATATTGTTGTCGGCCGGCCGATTACAGCGGCTGGTTCACCGCAAGATGCCGCAGAAAAAATTTTAAAAGAGCTTGAATAGGAGAAAAAATTTTTAGAATAGGGGTTATATGCAAAATAAAAAGAAGACACAAAGTGCGTTAATTTTATCGTTATGCCTTACCACAATTATCCCAATTCTTGTAGTAATTTATTTGATTAAACCTAAAATAATTTATGAATTTGAGTTTAATCCTGCGACTTTTTTGATTATTAGTATAACTGCTTTTATTGTTTTTATGGGAATGTTTATGCTTTTAAAAATTAGTAATTCTTTATCAGTATTATCAAAAAATGCAACACGTTTAGCACAGGGTGATCTTGCCGTAAATAATTCTATTGTAATTACTCCGACTTTAAAACAATCCACTGAAGTTAGCGGTTTGGCAGAATCCTTAAATTTAATTACTGAGCAGCTTATTTTTAATGTGGATGAATTAGAAAGTAAGGCAATTCTGCTGGAACGGTCTAATGATGTCCTGGAAAAATTAAATCAACGGAAAAATGAATTTGTTTCCATGGTCACCCATGAATTAAGAGCCCCCTTAATTAATATTAAGCAATGTGTGGTCATGTTGCTTGAGGGTAAAATTGGGCAACTAAGTTCTGATCAAAAACAAAGTATGCTGATGATTAAAAGCAATTCAGAAAGGTTAATCCGGTTAATTGCGGATATTTTAGATGTGACCAAGCTTGATTCCACTCAATTACAGGTTGTGCCTGTTAATTTAAAAAAAGCTGTTGAAGAATCAGCAGAAGCGGTAAGACATTGGTGTGAAAGTAAAGGCATAACTATTAATATCCGTAATATTCCAAAAACTACTGTAATTTATGGAGATATTGACCGCATCCATCAAATTTTTATTAACTTATTTAGTAATGCAATTAAATATTCTCATCCCCGTGGTGTGATTACGATAAATTCTAATTTCAATAAAGAGCAAACTAAGGGGCCGATGCAGCGGCAATTTGTGGATATTGAAATTAAAGATAATGGTATTGGAATAGCCCCAGAGGATTTAGGTAAAATTTTTGAACGTTTTGTTAAAGTAGAACACTCTGCTTACACCCGGACTTCAGAAAGTACAGGATTAGGATTAGCCATAGTTAAGGAGATTGTAGAGATGCACGGAGGGAAAATTAATGTTGAAAGTAAGCTGGGTAAAGGGAGTATGTTTACTTTATCTTTACCTTTATCCATGCGTAAAGATCAAGATAGTCAAGCGGCTGCGTAATCACAATCAATTCTAAAACATAATGTTATGTTTTTCCGGTAAACTTCAGGGGAAATAGTTAAAATTCTAAAATTGTTGACGGAAATATATAATTCTAGTATAATACTTCCTCAACCTAAAATTAGCAGTTATATACGATAAGGAGAATATTTTGATAAAAAGTATGACGGGTTTTGGTAAAAGCAAGTCTTCCTTTGCTGATGGAAATATCTATATTGAGATGAAGACGTTTAATCATAAATTTTTTGAATTGAGCTGTAAACTTCCGGATAGCTTGCAATTATATGAAGACCAGATAAAAAAAACAATTAAAAAAAGAATAAAAAGGGGCAAATGTTATCTTTGGATTCAACTTGAGCAAACCTATGATAAAAGTGAAGATATGCAGATTGATAAAAAAAGGCTATATAAATATCATACATTGCTTAAAAAAATTAAAAATATTTTAAAATTACAAGGCCAGATTAATCTGGAACAAATTTTATCTTTCCCGGAAATCATTATTACGCAATCGCGTAAGCTAAACAGAAAACAAGTTTGGCGGGCAACGGAAGCTGCTTTGAGTAAAGCCTTAAATTCTTTAATATTAATGCGCCAAAAAGAAGGCAGTGCACTCTATAAAGACTTGATTTTACGGACTAAATCTATGGGAAAATCTTTACAGAAAATAAAACTTTATTTGCCCCAGGAAATACAGCATTATAAACAGCGGTTAAAAAAGAAGTTGATAAATTTTTCAGAAAAAAATGGGTCACGGGAGGAAAGGTTAAATGCGGAAGTTGCCTTATTTGCGAAAAATTGTGATATAACTGAGGAATTAATCCGTTTAAAGGCCCATATTGATAATTTTAAATCAACAATTAAAAAAAATAAAGAGGCGGGTAAAGTTCTTGATTTTATTGCTCAAGAAATTCAAAGAGAAATAAACACAGTAGGCGCAAAGTCTGCAGATTTTAACATTTCCCGCGAAGTAATTTTTGTAAAGGGAGAAATTGAAAAAATTAGAGAACAGGTTCAAAATATTGAGTAAAAATCATGGCGGCAAATAAATACTTGGTCAATGTAGGATTTAATAATACGGTTGTTTTTAGCCGTATTGTGGCGATTGTTAGTCCGGATGCAGCTCCGGTAAAAAGGTTTAAAGAAGAAGCGCGTCGCAGTAATAAGCTTATTGATGCAACAACCGGACGCCGAACGCGGGCAGTAATTATTACCGATAGTAATCATGTTATACTTTCTAGTGTCCAGCCGGAAACTATTGCCCAAAGGATTGAAGATAAAGATGATTAAACCAGGAAGATTATTTGTGATTTCCGCACCGAGCGGGGCTGGGAAGACAACATTATGCGAGAAATTACTTAATGAATTACCGGACATTGTGCGTTCTGTTTCTCTGACAACGCGAAAAATACGTAAAGGTGAAATCAGGGGAAAAGATTACTATTTTACCAGTGTTGAGGCATTTAAGAAAAAAATAAAGAATAAAGAATTTCTTGAATATGCCAGAGTTTTTGGTAATTATTATGGAAGTCCGCGTAAATTTGTGGAAAAAAACATACAAAAAAATAAGGATGTAATTTTAAATATTGATGTGCAAGGAGCAATGCAAATTAAAAAGACCTTTAAGCATAATTCAACATTCATATTTATTTTACCGCCTACTTTGAAAGATCTAAAAAAGCGTCTTTTAAAAAGAAAAACAGATACAAAAAAACAAATTCAAGCACGGCTGGATGTAGCGAAAAATGAATTGAAATATTTAAAATATTATGATTTTCAAATCGTTAATGATGATATAAAAACAGCATTCAAGCAATTAAAATCAATTGTAATTGCCATGCGCGCGAAGGTGTGAATAATTAAGGAGGGTATGGAAATGATCGAAATTCCGATTGAGGATATGTTATCAAGAACCGGCAGTATTTTTAAATTAGTTAATTTAGCTTCAAAAAGAACCGCGGAACTAACTGAAGGGTATGCGCAAAAAATAGAAACCCCGGGAATAAAGAGAAAAGCAATCATTGCTTTACATGAAATTTCTAACGGAAAAATTCAATTTACAATAAACTAATAAAGAATTATGTCTAAGAAAAAAGAAATAATCATTGCGGTGACCGGCGGGATTAGTGCTTACAAATCTTGTGAAATTGTGCGTAAACTGGTAAAAGATGGATTTGGCGTTACGGTATTAATGAGTAAAGAGGCACTGGAATTTATTGGGCCATTAACATTTCGCACTTTATCTAGCCGGCCGGTGGTTACGGATATGTTTGATCGTGATATTGCTTGGGATAAAGCGCATATTTCTTTAGCGGAATTAGCCGATTTAATTGTGGTTGTCCCGGCTACGGCAAATATCATTGCAAAATTAGCACACGGTTTGTGTGATGATATTATAAGTTGTGTGATTATGGCTTCAAAAGCAAAAATAATGGTTGCTCCTGCGATGAATGAGAATATGTATAAACATCCTGTTTTCCAGGAGAATCTGAAAAAAATTAAAGCGCTAAATTATAAAATAATTAACCCGATTATCGGGGATTTAGCTTGCGGAAAAAAGGGAATTGGCCACTTAGCAGAAGTGCAAACAATAATCAGTGAAATAAAAAAAGCAGTTAGTTAAAAACTGAAAATCTATCCAACCAGCGTTAATGAAAAAACCAAAACCTTGTTATAGGCTGCTAATTACAGCCGGTCCTTCTCGGGAGTATATTGATCCTGTACGTTTTATTTCTAATCCGGCAACAGGACTGATCGGCTATTTAATTGCAGCGTTAGCCCGGCGAAAAGGGCATAAGGTTAAATTATTAACTGGGCCAACTCATCTGAAAATTCCGGCGGGAGTTAATACAATTAAATTTAATAGTGCTTTAGAGTTAAAAAAGTTAGTAAATAAATATTGGGCTGAGGCTGATTGTATTATTTGTACCGCTGCTGTCGGAGATTTCCGTCCAAAAATATATTCTCGCCAAAAGCTTAAAAAATCTTTTAAGCTTAATAATATAAAATTAGTAAAAACTCCGGATATCCTAGCCGAATTAGGAAAAAAGAAAAAGCCACAGCAAGTGCTTGTAGGTTTTGCTTTAGAAACGGATAACACGATTAAAAATGCCAAAATTAAATTAAAAGAAAAAAATTTGGATTTTATTGTTGCCAATACCTTAAATCAAAAAAATAACCCCTTTGGCCGGGCAACATATGATGCTTTGATACTGGATGTTTCTCAAAGCATTCAGGTTAAGCAAATTACTAAGGATAAACTAGCTCGAATTATTCTTGACAGAGTTGAGAAGTTATGTTATAGTTTATCCGATAAAAAATAAGGAGGTTAACCGTGCCCAAAAGGAAAAAAGGGTTTACTTTAGTGGAATTATTGGTAGTTATGGCGGTTATTGTCATTTTAGCCGGACTTTTATTGCCGGCTTTGGGTAAGGCACGAGAGCAAGGACGCAGGACAAGTTGTATGAACAACTTAAAGCAGATCGGATTAGCAATTGCTTTATACCGGCTTGATTATAATGAAGCATATCCCGCTAATTTGAACTTGCTTTATGATTCCGCTGCTCCCGAAGACGGTTATATTGATAATCTGAAGATTTTTGTTTGTCCTAGTTCAGGGAGTTCAGTTCCGGCTGCTCCGGTTGATGGAGATTATGAATATGTTGCTCCGACAACGAATAATCCTCCTTCAACAACCTGGATTGTTCGTGATACTGATGTAAGTTATCACACAGCGGGTAGAAATTATTTATATACTGATGGACATACTGAATGGCATGCAGAGTGATAAAGAGATGGAATTATTCTAGTCTTTATAAATTAAGCACTTAAGAATATTATATATCTTAAGTGCTTAATTTTTGAATTGATAAATACTAAATTATAAAATCTTTGTTAGTTCTTTGGCGGCGTAGCCAAGTGGTAAGGCAGAGGTCTGCAAAACCTTTATTCAGCGGTTCGAATCCGCTCGCCGCCTCCAAAAAGTATGCGGCAAGGATTCGAACAAAAAAGGGGTTTTAGGGGAAAAGATTGTTTTCCCCTATCCACAGGATGCAGGATGGAATTCTAAAAATAAGAATTCCATCGCAATCGGCTTGATTAAACTTTTATGCGTAAGGAAAAGGACAAGCAAAGCGTTAAGGGAAAACCATAGGGGTTGTCCCTTAAAGAGCGAGCGTTAATGCTAGTTTCTAGGTAGCGAGCGATGTGAGATTCCGCTCGCCGCCTCCAAAAAGTATGCGGCAAGGATTCGAAAAAAATAGTTTTAATAAATTTTTTTAGGGGCGAGTGGTGGAATGGCATACACGATGGACTTAAAATCCATTGGCTTAACGGCCGTAAGGG
>JBDRJV010000006.1:0-56966 GCA_043814605.1 Candidatus Omnitrophota bacterium
AATTTTACAGATTTTTAGTGTTACTATTTTTGAGAAAATGCCGATATTACAACTACTTACAGATTATGAATACAACAACAAATTAACTGATTCTTGTAACCAACTAGAATTATTCAACTTATAACCGGACACTAGTGATAAGTTATAAGTTATAAGTGATAAATTGTAAATATTAAGTTAAACTTGCAAATACATGTAATCAATATAAATTTAATTTGCTGAAAACTTTTCAAGCTATAATCATAAAATTAAAAGTAATTCCTGATACTTAGCCATGGGCCATAATTCATCCGCAATTAATTCTTCTGCCTTATCTACAGCCGCACGTAATTTAACTAATGCTGCTACACCGCGGCTGGCATAGGCTCTTGCTTTTTTTAATTCGCCGTTTTGCTTTTCACAATCTAGCATTTCTTTTTCTAATTCAGCAATCCCCGCTTGAATATCCGTATAAACCTTATCTAAATCCTTAATATCAGAAGCAATCACTGTTGACTTCATCCCTGCACCCTTAACCGCAATATGAGCATCAGCGAGCATTGCAATTTGTTTTAAAATTGCCGGTAAAATTAAAGTCCTGGCAATATTCGCCGCAACTTTAAACTCAATGTCTTTTGTCTTGTTATAAGCTTCAAGTTTAATTTCAACTTTAGAATGTAATTCCCGTGCACTTAAAATACCTAAATCTTCATAAAGTTTAACTGCTTTTTTTTCTAAAAAAAGCGCTAAAGCATCTGGTGTATTTTTTGTATTCGGTAATCCGCGTTTTTCCGCTTCGTTATGCCATTTTTCATCATAATTATTACCTTCAAAACGTACAATCTTAGTTTCTTTAAGTACTTTTTCTAAAACTTCGATTGCTTTTTGTTTAATATCACCTTTTTTCTTGTTTTTCTCAAGCATTTCAGAAATTTTATTATACCCATATGTGATAATCATATTAAGCATTGTTGCGGCTTCGGAGCAATTCTGGCTTGAGCCTACGGCTCTAAATTCAAATTTATTACCCGTAAAAGCCAGGGGTGAAGTTCTATTTCTATCGGAAGTATCTTTTGCCACCCGCGGCAAATCCTGCAATCCTAAATAAATATCAGAAATTTTTTTATCGGTTATTTTACCCAAGCCCTCAATTTCATTCATTAACGCATCCAGATATTCACCCAAATAAACAGAAATAATTGCCGGCGGCGCTTCATTCGCCCCTAAGCGGTGGTCATTGCCAGCATCTGCAACCACACCTCTTAACAAACCTCCGAATTCCTTAACTCCCAGCATGATTGCGCCCAGTGATAACAAAAAAATAATATTATTCTGGGGAGCACCAGATGGGTCAAAATAATTAGCTCCGGTATTATCACCGATAGACCAGTTAAAATGTTTGCCCGAGCCATTAACTCCGCCTAATGGTTTTTCGTGCAAAACCCCAACCATTCCGTGCTCATCGGCAATTTTTTTAAGAATATCCATTAACTGCAAGTTGTGGTCGATGGATAAATTTACTTCTTCGTACAAGGGTGCGATTTCAAACTGGTTTGGCGAAACTTCGTTATGCCGTGTTTTAGCGGGAATTCCGCGCCGGTAAAGTTCATTGTCCAAATCTTCCATAAATTCAATCACATTAGATTTAATTGCCCCAAAATAGTGATCTTCCATTTGCTGTCCCCGTGCCGGAGTTGCACCGAATAAGGTCCGGCCGCAAACCATCATATCCGGACGTGATGCATACAATTTTTTGGAAAATAAGAAATACTCTTGTTCCGGGCCGCCAAAAACTTTAATTCTGGTTACTTTTTTATTGCCGAGAATTTTTTGCAGCCGGATTAGGGCATTATTAACTGCTTTTAAAGACCTTAATAGCGGAGTTTTAATATCTAACACATCCCCTCGCCAGGATAAGAATACAGAAGGGATAACCAGAGTTTTCGTTTCTCCGGCTTCGAGTAAAAAAGCCGGGGATGTGGGATCCCAGGCAGTATAGCCGCGTGCTTCAAATGTGGAACGCATCCCGCCTGAGGGAAAAGAAGAAGCATCCGGCTCTGACTGTATTAACTGACGGTCTGAGAGCCTTTCTATAATTTCTCCATTTTTATCATAAGAGATAAACGCATCATGTTTTTCCGCTGTGCCACCGCGCTGCGGCTGAAACCAATGCGTAAAATGTGTAGCGCCGTTTTCAATTGCCCATTCTTTCATGGCATGCGCTACATCCGCAGCAATTGACTGGTCCAGGGGTTTCCCTGTTTCAATTGTCGCTAATAATTTGTTGTATACATCTTTGCTTAATTTCTGATTCATCACTTTTTTATTAAAGGTTAACTCCCCGAAAAACTTACTTACGCTTGCCATTGCTCTTCCTCCTGCTGATCTGTTATGTTAAATATAAAGTTACTTTTGTATTATAGTAAATATTCTTAGGTAATAGTATAACACTAAGTATTAAATTTTTCTTCTATAAAATTTTTACCTAAAAAAATACCCCAAAAAAGCACATCTCTCTTGCTTTTCTTGAGGTATTTTTGCTAAATTATGTTAACAAAAAATTTATTTTAATCCTAATCTCTAAATACTAAATGCAATCAGCCTGTGACCTGTAACCTGAGACCCGAAACCTAGTTATATTGCTATCTCCACAGCATTCAAACCTAAACTAACAGGCGCTTGTTTTTTGATTGGATTTATATCTGCAGTTTTAACAATCTGTAAATTCTCTTTGGTTTGCGTCTTTTCAGGTAAGATAAAACGAGACACACTATACTGCCCTAATCTAACTGCTTCTATAATTTCATGCTGCATTGCCTCAAACACCACAAATTTTTTCTCTATTGCCTCTGATGTATTATTTTCTTTCTCTTGCACATACAGGGCCAGAAAAAATATTTTTTTATCATATGCTCCTAAAAATAAGCACTTTTTACGATCAAAAGAATAAATATCACCCGTAGTAAGTACTTGTTTCTGATCAAAGAAATAAATATCCCCGACCTTAAGATCTTTGAAATCTATTATTTTTTCTTTAGCCCAGTTTTCTTCTGCCAGGTCAAAAAATTTGTTAAGTTTTTTTTCAAGCTGCGGTTTTAAATTATTATAAAACCTTCCCCCTTGTCTTTCTAACTGTTTTACAGAAAAATAAGTACTTTCAACAAATTTTGTTAAAGTTGTTTTTATTTCCCGGTATACAGAAATTCCCTTGTGGTCTTGAACCTGGTCTTTTTTCAATAGTTCAGCCGTAATATTTTGCTTAGCACTTCGCGGTTGTTGTTTTGGCTGCGGATAATTATCCCGAAATTTCGGAGGGTTAATTGAATATTCAAATTCTTCTTGTATCCGGGAATTTAGGTCATTGATTTTTTCTGTTAATACCTTAATATCATGGAATAATATTTTTTTCTCTTTTCTTGATAAAAACCAGGAAAAATATTTATTCAAAGCATTTTTTCTGTTCACCCTATCTGTTTTTAATTGCTTTAGATACGCAGTAAAATTATTTAAATCTTGAAATGTCTTATTGTTTATATTTGTTAAAATTTTTTCTAAACTGTCTTGTTCTGCTTCATTTAAATTAACCTCTTCCTGTTCTATTTCCCTGAATATATTGTAGATAATTTTACCGATTCTTGTTTTTGTTACTGGGTTTAAATATTCTTCTGGTAGTTTTAAGGCTGCAGAACCATCTACATCCGGGACAATATTTTCTGTTTCAAAATTTTCATATTTTTTCTGAGTAGTTCCGAAAAAATCATTGATTTTATTTATATTTTTCTTTAATTTACTGTTAAATTTTGCGTATTTTTCTTGCGCACTATCTAAGATTTTTAAAATATCGGTTGTTGTTTTTCCTTTGTTTCCTATAAAAATTTTATCAGTAATTTTGTTAATTAGTATAAGAATCGAAACAACCATCAAAAACAAAAGATTAATAAGATATATTTCCCCAAAAGCATAACTATTTTTCGGATGTAATAATGTTAAAGTTATCGCTGCTCCCGCAAAAGCAATTATTATTCCGGTAGAATAAAAAATATTTTTCAACCATTTAAGATTTAACTTTATCTCTGCCAGTTTATTCAGTTCTAATTCAGCTAAAAAACCTATTATATTAGAAAAATTTATTTCAAGTTCAGATAATACATTCAGCTCTTTTTCAGTTAGCTTAACTTTTTGTTTAATTTCTGTTATGATTTCTGCGGCAAATAATTTTTCTTTTTTTATTTCTGCTCTTACAATGTCTAATTTTCCGAGGATTTCGTCTACTTCATCAATCATGCCGGATAATTCTTTGATGTGATCATTTTTGCCAAAAATATAATCTATGCTTGCCTGCCTAAGCATTTCATTAAATTTATCTGCTTCTTGAGGAGAATTTACGCTCAAAATTTGTTGTACAGCAATTTGTTGTTTAAAAGGGAGTTCTCCCATCGGAATCAAACTTATATTTATTCCGTTTGAATCTAATACCAATACGCTGGGGGAAGAAATGTTTTCTACTGAAAAAAAGCTGCTTCTTACCTGTTCTTTAAAAATATCTGTTTTCTTTTTTTCGAAAACAATTTTACTGTACAATCCTGAAGTTAAAAGGGGTAAAATTTGTCGATTAACTAAAGATATTCGGCCGCTCATTTTTTTCTTGATTTCATATATACACGCTGCCGAATCAGCCCCTGTAACCAGAACGTATTTATCATCAATTTTACGCCTGAAAATTTGGGCGACTGTATTTTTAGGGTCCGTTTGCTCCCATGTATCATCCTCAATAAACAAATCGGAAAATTCAAAAATATTCTTGACGGTGCTCTCTGCTTTGACTAAAGTTTTTTTATCCAGTTTCCCGGGTTCTTGATTGCCAGATTCTTCTTTAATTTTAGGAAGTTCTTTTTTTAATAAATTCCTCAAGCTATGACTTAAAGTATCTAGGGCTAAATTCTGAAAAAACTTTTTATAAATTATTTCCGCACCTTTATCCATTTTTCTAATCTGCTTGATTGATTCTTTAATTTCATTATTAAATTTCTTTAACTTATTTTCTTTTACTATAAAATTTTCAATTATTTTCTTTTGCCGGAAAAACATCTCAATTATTCCCCGCCGGGAATTTTCTTGCTGGTGATCTTTCTTTGCTATTTGCCGTAAGACTTTTGGCAGAACATTGATTCCCTTTTTTAAAATCAATTTTGATATCAATACCTGCTCCGATGCATTCAAATCTCTTTTTAAAATATTATTTTCAAAACTATCAATAATATTTAACATTATTCTTATGTTTTCGATTGCTGCCCCCATTTCTACAAGCTCTTTATACTCTGGCAAGGTGTTTTGGGTATAAGAATCATCGGGGTTAAGCGCATCCACTGCTTTTTGAAAATAATCACTAAAAATATTATTATCTATCGGTAAGCTGGGAGAAAGGCAGTTTTTTCCAGGAAATTGATTTTGCACAACCAATAATTCTCCTCCTGAAGCCTGTGCCATATCCAGGCCAATAAACCCCCAGATAATTAAAACACAAATGAATTTGAAAGATATTTTATATTTAATCATTTTTTTTATTTTTAGTGTGACAAGTTGCTTGCAACCTGTGACCTAAAGCCTGCGGCCTGTTTATATCGCCATATTAATCAGTTGCGCAGATACAGGAGCTTTTAACTCCTGTATTAGCTGAGTACCTTTAAGCAGATTTTTTAAAACATCATCCGGGAATTGAGAATTTACAGAATTTTTAATTTCCGGGGTTTGTTCATCTATATTTAAACCTTCGCGGATATGATCACTTAAATTTTCAATTTCTATTTTTTTTAATTCCGGATTATCAGGGTTTTCTTTAAAATCAAGATAATATATGCTCTTTTGGCCTTTTGTTTCTATGATAATATAAACAGTTTTATCAAAGTCTTTAATCTCTAATATTTTTTCTACTCCTTTTGGAAAAAAAAGCTGCATCTTATTATTGCTATAATTTGCAGCAAATACCTTTTGTGTGCCTCCTTCATCAACTACAAAAAATTTTCTATTTAATTCCGGAAAATTATACAGTGTTCTATAATTTCCCTTAAAAGAACTTAACTGAACATCAGCCCCATTATCCTCCGGCTGTTTTGTTTGGGAAGCGGAATAATCAAGAGAATGCGTGCTTTCTTTTTCTCCTATTTTTAAAGTGATATAAATAACTTCGTTATTTTCCTCTATTCTGATTACCTTATCTACTCCCCGAGGAAAAACACGCTGGATCTGAGTATTTTTAGTATCTAAAACATATACATTTTGTCTTCCTGCTTCTTTAAACACGATAAATGTTTTTTGTAATTTCAAAGAATTATGCATTTGCACAAAATCCCCGTCCAAAGAGTTTACCCAGTCATTAAGATCCTCAATAACTTTATTCACTTTTTCCATTCCCGGGGATTGTTCAGCCCGCTGATTAATACCGCTAAATCGATTGCGCAGGATTCTGCCAATTGAATAAAAATCAACTTCTATAAAATTCTTTCCTAACTCTAAAAATGGTATCCTTAGCGTATTACCAAATTCAATTTTTTCGTTTTCTTTAGAATTTATTTCTCTAATTTTTACGTTACCTTTATCCATACTATATACTAAAAACATTTTCCCTGTTTTTATGTGTTTAACTACTTTGCCGCGTAATGATCCATCGTGATTAGTAATTGGCTTAAACGGAAGATGCTCATAATCAATTTTCAGTTTATTAATAAAAGAGAACATTGTTTCTAAATTTTCTTTCATTACTCTTTGGATGCCCGGACGAGAACGTTTATTGTTTAATAAGTCTTCGATTCTCTTTGCTAAAATAATTATTGCCTTTTCCTGATAATGCTCCTGATATAATTCTTTGGCTTCATCTTTTAAATCCATAATCTTTTTAATCTGCACTGCATAAGGCACGGTTATCTGTTTTATCCACTGATTTGCCTTAAAATTTCGCCAGAAAATAACTCCGATAGAATTAGCTAACAAAGATAAAAATAAATACATTCCAAAATGCAAATAAATACTATTCAACACACAAGGTAAAAAACTGAGCCCAAGCCAAAGGAAGACTGTACTCAATACTAACCCAAAATACACCCACTCTTCTGTTGTAGTGGGTTCGTACGATGAAAAAAAAGAGCCGGAAAAAATTAATCTTTTTATTTTTTTGTTAAGCTGTTTTATTTTTAATCTTTTTACATAATTAATAATATCTTTTATAGTTCTTCCTCGCGCAAGCATTAAAACCATTTCCTCTTTGTTTTCCTTGCTCGCGCCCGGGTGATTTGCCCGGTCTAATGCTTCCATTACATTATTTGTATTATTAATCGTTACCGACAGCTCTGCTTCTGATAATATTTTTTCTTTAAGTATATTTTTTGTATTTTCTAACTCTTTTTTTATAAATTGCTGGTAAATTTTTTTGGCTGTAATAGCTATTGTATCAATGGAGTTAATTTGATTATCTAATTCTTGGGTATATTCTTTAACCTTTTCCTTAAATTCACGTTCTAATGATTTTGCTCTAAAAATTTTAAGCATAAACGAGATTATTACGGAAAGAGGGAAAAAAGACATGATTATAAAAACTATAATTTTTAAAAAATCAGGAGAAAAAGACAGGAAAGAAAACCCTAAGATAGTAAAAGCTACGGTTCCCGCCATTACAAAATCATTAACTGTATTTCTATCATACAAATAATCCTTAATACTTACGTGATTCCAAAATTCCGGATTTAATTCTTTAATTCTTTTCTTAAACAGATAATCTTTTGCTTTAAGTAAGCTTTCTCCTTGGACTAATCTGGAATATATTTCTTTGGTTTCAGCTAATGATAATTCTCTTTGTAAAATTATTTGCGCTAAGGAATTAATCACTTTCTTTGTTTGATATTTGGCTTTATCCGCTTCAAAACTTGCTTTAATTTTTAGTTTTATTTTTTCCTCTTCTATTTTTTCTGCTAAAGCCAGGCTGAATTCTTCTCTGACTTTAAAACTCATATGATCATGAGAAGTTTTAATAAAACGTTTAAAATAAAATTTTCCTGGAACTAAATAAATTCTAAAAAATAACTCTAAAACATAAAAAAATCCTGCAAATATTCCTGGAATAATATACAAAGAAGCAGAATCAGCAATTCCAAAAGGAAAATGAATACCAAAATTATACATTAAAAAGCTATTTATTTTAAAATAGAAATTTTGAGTTATTGTTTGTGAAAAAACGGCAATAATGACGGTGAGAATTATTAAAGGAGTTACTAAAAGTACTGAATCAATATCTCTTTTCAAAGTTATTTGTTCCTGAAAAATTTTTTTTAGCTTATTTTCTTTTATTTTAAACGCATAATCAATTACAGCGGATATTTTATGAGTTTTTGCAAAAATTTCCAGCATCTCTATTTTTTGTTCGGGGGTCAGCTGATAATTTAAAATCCGGCTATTTATGGAATGAATACAATTCTCAATATCTTTAATTGCTGCCTTAACTTGCTGAGAAAATTCTCTGGTTGATTCATTTTTTGCTCTTTCTTTAATCCCTGCTGGCTCATTAGTTAAGTTAACATCAATGTTTTTACCCATAGTTGTTTGCAAAAAATTTTTAAAATAATCTACTTGGATAGTAATTTGCGGTGCTAAGCAGTCTTGCCCTGTTTTATCCTGATTTTCTGTAATTAGTTTTCCGTTAGCGCACCAGGCAAAATCTAAGCTAAAAAACGCCCAAATAATTGCAACGCAGGTAAGTTTAAAAAATATTTTATGTTTAAGCATCTGATCATCCTTTTGTTTTAAAATTAATCATGTCTATTGTTAATGCTCTGTTTATATCGCGCTATTAATCATCTGCATAAGCGCCGGATCACCTAAATTCGACAATTGTTTTAGATAAGTACTATTTTTAAGCAAATCGTGTTGCAAATCATAGGGGAAATCTCCGGAAAAATTATTTTCTAGAGCTTGCTTTTCTATATTAAAAATTTTACATAAATGATCGCTTAGCTCTTTAAATTCTACTTTTTTTAATTCTGGATCAACAAGATTTTCTTTAAAGTTAAGAGAATATAACGTCTTTTGCCCCCCTGTTTCTACAGAAATATATAAAATCCCATCGATTAATTCATTACCTAAAATTTTATCTACGCCTTGAGGAAAAACACGTTTTATTTTTTGAGTAGGGTTATCAACAATAAACACATTTTGCCGGTTCGCTTCCTTAGCCACAAGAACGGTTTTATTTATTTCTGAAAAATTATTCATTTCTATGTCCCTTTCCTTAAAAGAACTTTGCTCAACTTCAACCCCATTATGCTCAGGCTGTTCTTCTGATAAAAATGTGGTCCTAGCGCTGTGATTACGCGGCAGCTTACCGACTGCTAGGAAATCAACCTGCTCAAAGTCAGTTACCAATTCGCTTAAATTAATAAATTTGATCTGAGTCGTTTTTATCTCTTTGTCCTTAAAATCAATAGTTACAGCAGAAACCTTAGTTAGATCTATTCTATAAATCAAGAGCATTTCATTTGTTTTTTTAGATTTAACCACATTCCCGATTAAAAAATAATTTGGATTAGCAATCGCAAACATTGGTAGTTCGCTATAATTTATTTTTAAATTCTTAATAAAAGAAAATATATGAACCAGAATTTTTTCTACTTCTTCACGTACATCACCATCAAAAGCTACTCCCTTCATTAAGTCTTTAATTATTATTGCTAAAATTCCTATTGCCTGTGCCTGATAATGCTCCTGATATAATTCTCTTCCCTCATCTTTTAAATCCATAATTGCTTGAATATCCACCTGTTTTAATTTAAGATAGTGTTTTATTAATTTATTTGCTTTATAATATCGGCCAAAAATAAATCCAAATAAATTAATCATTGTAGGAAAAAATATAATACTAAAAGTTTGAAAATAAGGATTTAAGTTTAAAGCCCGTGTTAAATAACCAATCCCAAACCCTAACCCAATCAACTCAGCAATTAAAACAACTAATAACCACTGTTGTTTCGGACCAGGCAGCTCAACAGTTGCAAATACATGATAAGAAAGAAAGAATCTGTTTATGGCTTTATTAAATTCTTTTATTTTTAAGTCTTTAATATAATCTGTAACATCTGTTATGCTTTTGCCTTGAGCCAGCATGAGGATTATAGTATTATGGTCTTTTTTTGTTAAATCTCTTTTTAAAGCATAACTTGCGGCTTCAATTGCTTTCTTTGTATTTTCAACCGCAACATCTAATCTTGTTGTTTTTGTTAAAATTTCTTCTCTAATTATATTTTTTACATTTTCTGATTCTTTTTTCATAAGTTTTTGATAAATTTCTTTAGTTAAAGGGGAAATTTGGTCAATCTTATTAATCCTTCTTTCAAAATATTGTGTGATTAATTTGGCATATTTTTTGGATTTATACTGTAAGTATTTTGCTGTAAAGACTTTAAAAATAAAAAGCTGAACTAATGAAAGGGGAAAAAGTGCTAATATAATCATCGTAATTGCTTTAAAATAACCCGGCTCAGAAAAATAAGAATAAAAAAGTGTAATTAAAGCAGAAAAACCTATTGATAAATAAATATAAACACCATTTTTCTCTAACAAATCCCTTATTCTAAAAAAATCCCAGAATTTTGGCTTTAATTCTTGAATTCTTTTGTCAATCATCTCATTTTTTAATTCTGCCAAACTTTTCCCTTCGGCTAACATTGCATATATTTCTTTGACTTCTGCTAATAATAATTTTCTTGCTAAAAACTCCTTGGCTAAATCATTCACCACTACTTTTGTCTGATCCATAGCTTCATTTGCTTGTACTAAGGACTTGATTTTTAATTTTATTCTGTTCTCTTCGATATTATTTTCTAATACTGATTTTAATTCTTGATTGAGAGAAAAATTTATATCATTTTGAAGCTTTTTAGTAAAACGGTTGAAAGTTAATTCTATTACTGTTAAATGTGATTTTAAAAATAATTTATAAATATAAAAAAATCCGATAAACAATCCTGGAATAATAAGTATCGGAACAAAATCAACAAAATCTAAACGAGAAAAAAGACCCAGTTTATGGGCAAAATTATTGATTTGCAAATCAAACCAGGGTGACATCTGGATGCAGACAGCTACTGCAATAATTATATACATAAGCAAAGGAATAAGAGCAATATTAAAAAATAATATGTTAATATCCCGCAGTTTGAAACTAATTTTTTTAAGTGCTTTTTTCTGTATTTCCTTTTTAAGTTCAAGCGCATAATCAATTGCGTTAGCACATGTTCCGGTTTGCACTATAATTTCCAGCATGTTTATCCGCTGTTCTTCGGTTAGCGGTAAAATCTGGCTATTTATTAAATCCATAAAAAAATCAATTTTATTAACCGCAGTTTGCACTTCCCGGCTAAACCTTTTTACTGATTTATTTTTTATTTTATTTTTACTATTTACTTGCTCACTATTTAAGTTAATCTCACTGTTTTTACCCATAGTTGTTTGCAAAAAACTTTTGAAATAATCTGCGTGTATGGTAATTTGCGGGGAAAGGCATTCTTTTATTGCTTGATCCGGCTTGTTAGCGATCAGTTTTCCGTTAGCACACCAGGCAATATCTAAGCTGATAAACGCCCAAATGATTATTACGCAGACAAGTTTAAAAAATATTTTTTCTTTCAGCTTCATAATACGACCCTTTCTTTAACTTTACGGGTTAGTTGAAATAAGTTAAATATAATTACTTATTAAATTTCTAATAAAAAGTATAAAAATAGTTACAAAGTATACCTGATTAGCAGAACTTTGTCAATAGACATAATATGTTGATAAATAACACGTTACGCATATTAACTATAGGATGGATAATTTAAGGCTGGTTTGGTTTAAGGCATTAAACCAGTGTTTTTTTAAAAAGTTTGTTATTTTTTGCCAAATATAAACTCTTTAACCTGCTTATGGTAATCAATATTTACTGAATCATTTTCATTAAATTCAGCTTTTAATATGGCCAGGGCCAAGGGATCATAGATTTTTTTCTGGATTAGGCGTTTTAGAGGCCGGGCACCATATAGGGGATCAAAACCTTCTGTACAAAGCTGTTGTTTAGCTTTATTGGTAATCAAAATGTTTATATTTTTTTGTTTTAACCGGATTAAAAGCTCATCCAGCTGAATATCCACAATTTTTTCAATATCCTTTTGTTCAAGTTTATTAAACATAACGATTTCATTAATTCTGTTTAAAAACTCAGGTTTAAAATATTCTTTAAGCATTATATTGATTTTTTTACGGATCTCATTCATATCCTGTATCTGCTGTATCAAATCACTGCCGATATTTGAGGTCATCACGATAATTGTATTTTTAAAATTAACCAACCGGCCTTGTCCGTCAGTTAACCGGCCTTCATCTAAAATCTGTAATAAGATATTAAATACATCATTATGCGCTTTTTCAATTTCATCAAATAAAACTATTGAATATGGACGGCGCCTTACTGCTTCAGTCAGCTGTCCGCCCTGGTCATACCCCACATATCCCGGCGGTGCACCGATTAAACGGCTGACTGAATGTTTTTCCATATATTCAGACATGTCAATCCGAATTATGGCTTTTTCATCATTAAATAAAAACTGAGCTAAGTTTTTCGTTAAATAAGTTTTTCCCACGCCTGTGGGGCCGATAAACAAAAACGAACCAATCGGCTGCTGCGGGTCACTGAGCCCGCTGCGGGAGCGGCGGATAGCATTGGCAACTAAGGCTACGGCCTGTTCCTGCCCGATAATCTTTTTATTCAAAACTTCTTCAATATTAATTAATTTTTCAATTTCTCCCTGCATCAGCTTGGTCACGGGAATTTTTGTCCAGCGGGAAACAATTTCCGCAATATTTTCCTGAGAAACCTCTTCTTTAAGAATTTGCTTATCCTTTTGCTGTTTAGCTAATTGATCGTTATATCCGTTGAGTTTTTTGTTCAGTTCGATTAGATTTCCGTAGCGGATTTTGGCAACTTTTTCTAAATCTCCGGCACGTTCTGCATGGGTTTCTTCAATTTTTAATTTTTCAATCTGTTCTTTAGTTTTGCGGATATTATCAATTATATCTTTTTCATTTTTCCACTCCAGTTTCATCTGAGTAGACTTTTCTTTTAATTCACTGATATCGGCTTGAATATTTTCTAAACGTTTTTTTGATGCCTCATCCTTTTCTTTTTTCAAAGCCTGTCTTTCTATTTCCAGCTGCATAATTTTTCTCTCAATCTCATCAATTTCTGTGGGTAAGCTATCAATTTCAATCTTTAATTTTGAGGCGGCCTCATCAATAAGGTCAATTGCTTTATCCGGAAGGTGCCTGTCCGTAATATAACGCTCAGATAATGTAGCTGCAGCAATAATTGCACTATCTTGGATTCTCACTCCGTGATAGATTTCGTACCTGTCTTTTAACCCGCGTAAGATAGATATTGTCTCTTCAACTGTGGGTTCTTCAATAAAAACCGGCTGAAATCTGCGTTCTAATGCTTTATCCTTTTCAATATATTTTCTGTATTCATCCAGTGTTGTCGCGCCGATACAGCGTAGTTGGCCGCGGGCTAGTGCAGGTTTAAGCATGTTGGATGCATCCATAGCACCCTCAGCTGCACCCGCGCCGACTAAAGTATGTAATTCATCTATGAAAAGAATAATTTCCCCTTGTGCTTTCTCAATTTCAGCTAACACTGCTTTTAAGCGGTCTTCGAATTCACCGCGGAATTTAGCGCCGGCAATCAAAGCTCCCAAATCTAAAACCACTACTCTTTTTTCTTTTAAAGCGCTAGGCACATCGCCGGATACAATCCGGCGTGCTAAACCTTCGGCAATTGCGGTTTTCCCGGTTCCCGCTTCACCGATTAAAACCGGGTTATTTTTCGTACGCCGGGAAAGCACATGAATAATCCTGCGGATTTCATTATCCCTGCCGATTACCGGGTCCAGCTTTTCCTGTTGGGCAAGCTTAGTTAAATCCCGGGTATATTTTTCTAAAGCCTGATATTTATCTTCTGCATTGCGGTCTGTCACTTTACTTCCTCCTCGGATTTCATCTAGTACTTCTAAAATTAAATCCTTATTTATATTATACTTGCGCAAAATATCCTGTACAAACTGATTTTTTGTTTTTAATATTCCTAAAAATAAATGTTCACAAGCAGTAAATTCATCTTTTAATTTTACTGCTTCTGCCTGAGCAATACGTAATACATTATTTAAATCTGCAGATAAATAATTCTCAATAGAATCTCCCTCTATTTTTTGCTTTGAATTTAAATTATCCTCTAGTTCCTTAATAATATTCTCAGCAGAAACATTAAATTTATTTAAAATTGAACCCACAATACTGCCTTGTTGTAAAAGCAATGCCAGAAAAAGGTGTTCCGCTGTGATTTCCTGATGCTTATATTGTTGGGCAATGTTTAATGATTCTTCTATTGCATTCTGGGCTTTTTGCGTAAACTTTTCAAACTGCATCTTTTTTCCCCTCTACTTTCAATTCTTTGGAAATTAAATAAAGAAAGCAGCCTTTTAAAATCATGTGCGATTTTTGTTTAATTTATGCATGAAAATTAAGACATGGATGTCGCAACGCCGTAAACCATGGATGATTTTTCGGCGGCGCAGTTTTCTATGCATAAATTATTACAAAATAAACATTATTTTTTAGGATGCGTCGATATTTAATTTCCAAAGATCATTTCAGTTTTAATTTCTTAATTATTTAACTTCAATTTGAATCTGTTTTTGTTTACAGTTTTCATCTTTTGGCAATTCCACATTTAAGATCCCGTTTTTATAAACTGCTTTTGCCTGTTCTGCTTTTACCTCATAGGGAAGCTCTACTGTTCTTTGAAATTTACCATAGCTGACTTCAGACTGATAATAATCTTCATTTTTAGTCTCTTTTTCCTGTTTTTTCTCCGCGGTTATAGTCAGCAGATTTCCGTCAACATCGAGTTTTAAATCTTCCTGTTTTACTCCGGGTATTTCTGCTTTTGCGATTATTTTATCCTCTTTTTCGTAAATATCAACAGCAAACCCAGCTCGGGTAAAAGCAAACTCATTGTATCTGGGAAATCCCAGCCACTCATCAAATAATCTCGGCCATTTTACATCTACAAATAACGGATCTTCTTTTTTTCTCGTCACTAAAAAGTTTTTCATGATTTTCTCCTTTCTTAAATGAGCACATTACTTAAGGAACAAAGTGACTTAAGTAATCAGTGCGAATTTAATCCCGCCTGTCCCGCTGTTTTTAGGCGGGGCCGCCTTTTGGCGGGACAATTTGTTAATATTAATATGTTTTAATAATCCCTTCCTTTACTTCCTTTAATTACTATCCAATTCCCCTACACTTTACTCACCTCCCCCTAACATACTGATATATTTAAGTTCTTCTATATGTTTAGTTAAAAAAAATCATCTGTTTATTTAAAGAATTTGGATATCAAATCTTTCGATAAATTCTTCCATGCCGTTTCGCATAATTTTCTTATTAATCGAATAATAGATCATTTTCCCCTTTCGCTCAGCACTTACCAATTTACAGCGCTTTAAAATTTGCAGATGATGTGATATGGTCGGCTGCGTCATATTATCGAATTGCTTACAGATCTCATTAACATTGCAATCCTGCTCTCCTAATAACTCCAATATTTCCTGCCGGGTGGCGTCTGCTAATGCCCTGAAAAACTCTAAACAATCTTCATCCATAGAAATCAGCTCCTAAAACAACATAGACATATTTACCTCTGTCTATATGTAGTATACCTGTAAATCCGCATCCTGTCAAGAGGCTTTTAAAAAAAAATTTAAACTTAATTAGCACATACATGCTTATTTATGCTAACAAATAAAAAAAGCACATTTGGGAAATTTCGCGCAATTTTCTTTAATTTATAACTGAGGATGAAGACCCGCCTAGCCGTCTTCAGGAAAGCCTCATTGTGACGGCGAGGCTGGCAGGATGTCGGAACGCCGTAAACCAAGGATGGTTTTTCGGCGGCGTAGTGCTCAGATATAAATTATTAGAAAATAAACACAATTTCACTGGGTGCTTTTCTATTTGTTGGCTATCTTTAAACTCAATCTTTTTTCTGTCAGCTTTTTTCAGGACAACAAATTATTCCTCGTCCCCCTGCCTCATCACACTAGACCCTGTTTTTTTATTTTTTCTTATAATGCTTATCAATGTAAGTTTGCATTAATATCGTGGCTTCATCTTTACACTGGCCGCAAACTGTACCCAATTTAGTATGCTCTTGTAACTCTAAATATGTGCGCACCCCCTCAAGCACAGCATCTTCAATCTCATGGTCTGTAACATTCATGCACTGGCAAATTATTTTAGCTTTATCTTCTTTAATCTTTTCCGGCATATTATTGCGCAGATAATAATCATTAATCGCAGCTCTTAATGCCTTATCCCCTAAAACTGAACAATGTATTTTATGCTCTGGTAATCCACCAAGTTTTTCCGCAATATCCTTAGGCGAAACATTAAATGCTTCCTCTAAGGTCATACCTTTAACTGCTTCAGAAAGAATTGAGGTACTCGCAATTGCACTCGCACATCCGTAAGTTTTCCAGCAGCAGTCTTCTAAAATACCTTTTTCTTTATTTACTTTGATCACAAAAAGCATTTCATCCCCGCATTTAATATTTCCCACAATGCCCTTGCCGTCAATTTGAAAATTTTCTTTATCATCTAAAGCATTTTTCGGATTCACAAAATGCTCTTTTAAAATATCTGAATACACCCAGTTACTTTGACTATCCATCGCTAAAATCTCCCATAAAAAACAATCTATATGCTTTAATAATCTTACTCATTGCCAAAATTCCGATATTATACATAATCAGTATTTGCTGATATTATATGGCTAATGCCTACTTATATGCAAATATTTTTTTGATTATGCCTGTTTTTAATGTTAAAATAATGCTAAAGTCCATAAAATACATAATACGCATATTAAATGTTAAATTAAAAAATGCATATAATAATTGGAATAGCTTTAATTAGTGTAATTCTTTTTATAATGCTTATTTATTCAGAGAGTAAGCTTGGCAAGAAGCACTATAACCACGCAATTTCTTTGGAAGATGAAAAAAAATATGACGAAGCTTGCTATTATTACGGATTGGCTGTTTTTAAAGGGTTCAAAACCAAGATAAGTAAGGAAAAAATTAAATATCTTTGGAAAACATATGGCCCTTTTGATTTATCGAAATTTATGAATACCTACGAAGGAAGCTGTAAATACACAAGTTGTGATAGAGCAGGACACACAATAACAGTAGATATAATAAAAAAAATAATAGAAAACCTCTAACAAATCGCTTCCCCGCCAAAGAAGCGGCGGGACAGGCAGGCAATCGGATACTAGCAAATAGCACCCTTACGGGCACAGGCAGTTAGGGCTTAGCGTTAGTAAATTCCTGTTTTTCTATTCGCTGTTCGCTTGAGACCTGTGCCCGTAAGGGTAATATACGCTACCTCTCGTATCGGAGATCAAAAATATGGAATTAATAAAATTTATTATTATACTTTCATTATTCCTCGCAGGATGCAGCGCAGCCATAGGCCCCGATAATATAGTTATTGAAAATCCTACCCAAGCTGTTATCGACGCTAGAAAAATGATTGAAGAAAAAATAAATGATCCAGAAAAATACACAGATTGGATTCAACCAGCAAAATTACCGAAAAGTCTTAGAATAGAAAAATTACAATTTGCTATGGTATTTGATGATCATATCAGTTTAGTGCTATCCAGAAATCCTGACTGGAACATTGGCGTTAGAATTTGGAGTTCAGATTCTCTTATAGAACATAATGATAAACCGACAAAATATAAAAATATATATTTTTATGAATACACAAACGATTTACAAGAAAGCCCGGATAATATAAAATAAACCCTTTGGACTGTAACTGCTACGCTTTGGAGTACAGCTTTCAGTTGTTAATTTTAAATTTTATCTTAAAGGAAAAATAAAAATGGAAACAGTTAATGGCATAATTTTTTTCGTTATTTTGGGATTGCAACTAGTCATACTTCTTCCCTCACGAATATTTCGAAGCAAAGCTAAAATCCAGCTTTTCATCCCTTTTTTAACACTAATTCTATATATAGGGTATGAATCTTATTTTTTACGGCCTGAAGTTTTAGAAACTATTCCCATAAGAATAGACTTACTTATACTCCACCCGGCAATACTTATTGGATTCATTGTAACTTTAATACGATATATTATCCTGATCAAAAGTAAAAAAAGCAACTTAATTGTAATGTTTGCTGCTATAATAATGTTAATCGTTTCATTTGTAGGGCTTTTATACTATATTTTGGTAATTTGTGGATTTTACCAATAAAAAATATAACCGATTTATTCCCTTACCCTTTTACCGCTCCCTATTGGGCTTGGTCAAAGTCAGATAAGTTTGAATGTTATGGTGAATAAAATGAAAATAAGAGAAAAATTAAATAAGATTAAAAATAGATTATATTTAATGGGATTCTTAGCTTGGCTAGCTTTTCCAGCGACTATAATATTATCAACAATCAATAAAAATTTTTCTATATATATATTAATACCATTTTGTATATTTGGTTTTTGCTGTATGGCTCTTATTTTTGGGATAAGATGTCCTAAATGTCGTGGAGTACTCGGATATGTTATTTGTTGGCCGCCAGGAAAGTGGTTTAAAATTTCAGAGAAAATAAAATATTGCCCCTTTTGTGGGCTTGATTTTGATTCAGAAATATAAAAAAATATCTGATAACTCACTTTTCCGCAACTTTATTCTTACCCCTTTTTTTAAACCAAGCGATATCTGCCACAAGGCATAGCGAAACACACAATTTTCTTTGGTTTACAAACGCAGATACAGCAAGGTTGGCAGTACACCGTTAGAGGAAGATTATTTGTAATTTGTAATTTGTAATCCGCAACTTGTAATTTATAACTCATAATTTATAACTATTTAATGTATGCCGTAGACATAGCTCTTAGTTTTTTAATAACTGCAGTTGTTTTCTCAATCACATAATCAATTTCTGCTTTGGTTGTCGATCTCCCTAAACTAAACCGAATTGAGCCATGCGCCAGTTCCGGGGTTGTGCCTGTAGCGAGTAACACATGTGATGGGTCTAATGAACCGGAAGAACAGGCAGATCCTGTACTAACTGCAATGCCTTCTAAATCAAGATATAATAATATTGCTTCCCCTTCTACCCCGGAAAAAGAAATATTTAAAGTGCTGACTAAACAATCCTCAGGATGGCCGTTAATCTGAATATCCTTAATGTTTTTCGTTAATCCGTTTTTAAAATATTCCCTTAAAGTTTTTAATCGCTTTGTTTCATCTATCATTTCCAGTTTACGCATTTCGATTGCTTTTGCCAAACCCACAATACCTAAGGTATTTTCTGTGCCTGCGCGCCTGCCCTGTTCCTGATGTCCGCCGCGGATAAACGGACAAAACGGCACTCCTTTTTTTACATACAGAGCTCCTACTCCTTTAGGCCCGTAGATTTTGTGCGCAGAAAAAGAAAGAAAATCAATATCTAATGCTTGAACATCAACCGGTATTTTCCCTACAGCCTGTACAGCATCTGAGTGGAACAGTGATCCTTGCTCATGTACAAGTTTGATTATATTCTTAATATCCTGAATCGTACCAATTTCATTATTCGCAGTCATTATGGAAACTAAAGTCGGTTTTTGAGCTAATTTTTCTTTTAATTGTTCAATATTAATCTTGCCGTATTTATCCACATCTAAAAATTCAATACTCATTCCCCGCTCAGCCAGACATTTTGATGATTCTAAAATACAGGGGTGTTCAATTTTTGTAGTAATAATACCTTTTCTGTGTTTACAGGAAGAGGAGCACTCAAGCGATGCACAGCAAGCAGTTAGATTGAATACTGTATTATTGGCTTCTGAACCGCTTCCAACAAAAATTACCTCATCCGCATTAGCATTAATAAATTCCGCAATAGAGACACGAGCATCTTCAATCATTTTTCGGGCATCCCGTCCGAATACATGTAAACTCGAAGGATTACCAAAAATTTCCATCGCCTGCTGCATGGCTTTTTTTACTTCCGGATGCAGAGGTGTTGTAGCGTTATGGTCTAAATATATACGTTTTTTTGACATTTTTATACTCCTAGATATTAAAAATTAAATTTGTTATATCATATTATATACTCAATTCTAATCAAGGAAAAGAGTTTTATAAATTTATATTTATTTAGCATAAAGCTTATCCAAAGGGCTTTTAGGAATAGCTGATATTATATGGTAAATATTACCACAATCAAGGAGGACTTTTTATTGACTTAGCTGCAAAAAAATTATAAAATTGGATAAATTCAAAATATTGCCAAAACAAAGGTATTACTTACGACACAGTGTCTGATATAATAAAAAGTGCGTTAAATAAGAACTTATAACAATTCACTTCAGGTAATCGGAAAAACAGCTCATAGCTTATGGCTCATAGCTAATAGTCAAAAATAAAAGCTGTAAACCATCAGCCATCGGCTATTGACTATCAGCCAAATAGCCTTAGCTCAAGTGTTAGATGAAAAATATGAAAAATCTATTAACCAGAAAAAATAATAGATTAAACAAACACGACTATTCTGCCAATGGTTGGTATTTATGCACCATTTGTTCAAAAAATAGAGAAAATATTTTTGGCCAATATATCAACAATTTTGTAGGGACAGGGCTTGCCCCTGTCCGGCATAAGAACAATATAAAATTATCTACAATTGGTAATATTATTAAAAATAATTTGATTGGTATTCCACAACATTACGATAATGTTGGAATTGATGAATATATAATAATGCCTAATCATATTCATTGTATTTTAATTATTGATAAATTACGGGAGGGGGCAAGCCCCTCCCCTACAATATCTACAATTATTGGCTCTTTTAAATCTAAATGTTCCATCGAATACCTCAACTATATTAAACAAAATAATCTAAATTTATCTGGTCAGATTTGGCAAAGATCTTTTCATGATCATATTATTAGAAACAAAAAATCTCTAAACGCAATTAGAAAATATATTGAAATTAATCCCCAAAACTGGGAAAATGATATTGAGAATTTAATTAATCTATAACAACTCATTCCAACTAACCGGATAGCGTGCCCCATTAAGCTCATCCCGGTAGCTGATTTCAAGTGTTATCAGGAGAATAAAAAAATGGAAATACGTCCAAGCAAATCATTACGCACATTATGGATAACCTCAGGAATTATATTTAGCTTTACTTTCTGTGGTATTGTAGTCGGTGAACTTGTTTCTCTATTAAGACATTCATTTTATATGCAAGAAACCTTCTGGGGAGAATATATCGCTGTAAGCTTATTATCTTCAATAATATTCTCAGCTAATTCTATATTATATTTTAACTCTATTAAATACCATATAGATGGAAATAAAATAATTAAAAAATACGGAACATTTCAAAAAGCAGAAATCGTGATGCCATTGTCTCCAACAGTAAATATTGATATCCAACAAGGATTGTTATGGCGCTTATTTAAAATTGCCAATTTGTTAATAACCGATCCCCAAGGACACAAGAATTTAAAATTTAAAATTAAAGGAATTAATAACCCTGATGAATTAAAGAATAATATTTTAACAAAACTAGGTTCTGTGTCTATAAATGAAAACGCTATTAATAAAAGCACACCTGATCATACGAAAGCATTTATTTCTCAAAAAATTTCTGGTCTTGCTTGGGGAGTATTTTTGGCTATGGTAATTTTGGATGGGATAGGACGAGGGTTCTTTTTTGAATCATACATTAATTTCCATGTTGGAGGATTAGGTTTGCTGCATCTTGTCTGGTTTTGTATTTTTGTAGCTTTCAAAAAAAATATCCGCATAAGAGAAAAAATTGGAGTGTATCTTTTTTCACTATTTTTCCTGAGCTTACTTTCAAACTTGGTTTTTCTTATGATACTGCAGATTCCTAAATAATTAATGGTAATGGGGGTCAGGTCTTGAATCTTGACATAAAGTTTTTAACCTCCTTTTAAAATTTTAGCGTACATTTTCTTTAATTTACTAGAGAGGGTGGAGACCCGCCTAGCAATCTGCAACCTAACTGTGTCGGCGAGGCTGGCAGGATGTCGGAACGCCGTAAACCAGGGCGGTTTTTCTTTGCATACTTTCTTTTGTTCCGCACAAAAGAAAGTATGGCTGGGGTTCAAGGGGCAGGCATCGCCCCTTTCTAAACGCTAATTTCTGCCTGGGCTCAAATGCTAGATAAAAATAAAATTTGTATATACAAATGTATTATGCTATAATTACTTATGCTTGAGATTAGATGGAATTTATTAAAAAGTCAGCGCCTGAAAAAAACTCGCGGAGTTTCCTTTGAAGATATATTACAAGGAAACCTTGTTGCGATAAAAAAGCATCCTAAAAAGAATTACCAAGATATAATGCTTTTTGAATATCGCCGATATATTTGGCTTGTTCCATATGTAAAAGAACAAAATGGTGATATATTTCTAAAAACACTATACCCGTCTAGAAAATACACTAAACTATATAAGGAGAAAAAACATGAGAAAAGCTAAATTAACACAAAATGAAAAAGAAATCGAAAATGCTTTACTGCAAGGCGAATATATTAATATCGACAAGAATGAGTTTAAAATTATTGCTCAAGCAATTACTTCACGCAAAAAAGACGCTGTTTTAAATGTTCGGATGAATCAAGAAGATTTGAAGCTTTTAAAAAAGAAGGCTCAGCAACTAGGGATTAAATACCAAACATTTATTTCTGAATTACTTCATAGAGTGGCTCATAATTAATATCCAACAAGGCAATCCCGGTAATTTTATTCCGCGCCGAAACCGGCGCTTCATGAAATACCTGATTTTTATGTTAGATTCTGAAAATTAAAAAATACCAAAAGAATATTTATGAAAATTTTAAAAGATATTTTTGAGAAAAATAAAAAATGGGCAGAAAAAATAAAACAAACTGATCCTGAATTCTTTACAAAGCTTTCCCAGCAGCAGAATCCGGAATATTTATGGATTGGCTGCTCAGACAGCCGTGTACCGGCAACAGAAATTACCGGAATGCTGCCCGGGGAAATCTTTGTGCACAGAAATATTGCTAATCTTGTTATCCATACTGATTTAAACTGCTTATCAGTTATTCAATACGCAGTAGACGTATTAAAAATTAAACATATTATTGTCTGCGGCCATTACGGATGCAACGGCATTAAAGCCGCTATGGATAACCAGGAGCATGGATTAATTGATAATTGGCTCAGAAACATAAAAGATGTTTATCGATTTTACCAGGATAAAATTGAGGCAATTAAAAATACTGATGGGAAAATTAACTTATTATGCGAACTGAATGTAATTGAGCAAGTATATAATATCTGCCACACAACAATAATTCAAAATGCTTGGAAATCAGGCCAGGATTTATCCATCCACGGCTGGATATATAGTATTAATAATGGAATATTAAAAGATTTAAATGTTTGCATTACAAATACAGATGAAATATCTCAAATTCACCGCATGAAATAAACTTTAGTAACCATAAACAGCTTATTCTCGATAGGGAAAATTAAATGAGACTATGGTCAATCCACCCCCAATATTTAGACACAAAAGGATTGCTTGCTCTTTGGCGAGAAGCACTACTGGCAAAATGTATATTAGAAAATAAAACTAAAGGATATCAGAAACATCCTCAGTTATTACGTTTTAGAAATCAAAAATCACCGCTGGGTGCTATAAATTTTTACCTTAAAGAAATCTATAATGAATCTAGAAAAAGAAACTTTCATTTTGATTCAAGTAAGATAGGCGCCAAAATCTGTAAAAATTCGATTCCTGTAACAACGGGGCAGATAAAATATGAGTTCAAACATTTACTTAGCAAACTAAAACAAAGAGATAGGATTAAATATGATTTATTAAAAAGTAACAAAAATATCCAGACCCATCCTGTTTTCCAAAAAAGTACCGGGGGAATAGAATTCTGGGAAAAATTATAAAATGTTGCATCAATTAAGAAGATGAAAAAACCACGTAATCCGCAATTATTAAAAAAATCCATAATTATATATTTAATAATATTACCTGTTACTATTTTAATTTTATTAGAGCTGGCAGTAAAAATTCTATTTCCCACTACTTTTCAATCATTATTTACTCATTCCACAAAACAATGGGTCACCCCTGATACTTCCATAGAATCTTTTTTTAGCACATCAAACTTTATCAAATCAAAAATTACAGGATATAAATTAACCCCAAACTCACCGCTGGGAACTAATTCTTTAGGCATGTTAGATACCCCACGCATGAAACATAAGCCAAAAGAATGCTACCGAATAATCTGCGTGGGAGACTCAACAACAGCCCGGCCTTTCCACCATGATTTAGTATACCCTACTTTATTAGAACAACTTTTGAATAAACAAAAACAGGAAAAATATTTTGAAGTATGGAATTGTGCTGTTCCAGGATACAACAGTATTCAATATTGTAACGCAACAACAAAACAATGGATAAACTTTGATCCAGATCTGGTTATTATCGGGTTCTGTTTAAATGATTTTGGCACAACCCCTATTCTTGTCCGCGAAAAAGGTGCTTTAATCGGGTATTTCCCTAACCGTGAGATCATTACGAAAGTTAATCCTTTTCTTTTACAACATTCAGCCTTATACCGCATTTTAGTGATAAAAATTTTATCATTAAAACATTCCGAATCTAAGGATATTATTAAAATCAGCGCTAAAAAATTTTATGAAACAAAAAAAATCCTCGATAAAAAAAATATCGAACTTCTTATAGTTATATTCGGGTTTCCTAAAAATTTTGATTCTTACGAACTTTATTTTAAACAAAGTTATTCTGCTATAAAAAAAATAATTGCCGATTATGATATTAACTATATTGACATGGTTCCCGCATTCGAAGCTAATGGCCCAAAATCGTTTGTTTTATTTGAGGGTGATGAAATCCATTTTAATAAAAAGGCAAGCACACTTATTGCTGAAAAAATATATTCCTATTTGAACAAATGAGATCGTTAAAACTTAATTAATTTAAAGAAAGAATTTTCTTGTAAGCCAACTAATTTTTAAAGTAAAATATGCCTAACAATTAATTATCTTCATTTTTGCAAAAAAGCAATTCGTTCAATCTATTTAAGTTATAATGTTTAATTTAAAAAGGTAAATAATGTTTTCTCTAAAATTTGATAAACAACACAATCTGTTAACTATCACATTACGCAATAATTTTGATATGCAGCAGGGGGAACTTTTATTTAAAAGGCTTGAAAAAGAAATGCCTCGAGTAAAAAATGGGTTTATGGTTTTAACAGATTTATCTAGCCTCGATACCTTTGACCCCTTATCTTACCAATACGTACAAAAAATAATGACATTATGCAATACATATGGTGTGTCAAAAATTTTTCGCGTAATACCGGATAAAACCAAGGATTTCGGGTTTAACATAATGTCTATTTTTCATTATTCCAAAAATGTCGAAATCCATACTTACAAATCTATAGAAGAAGCAAATTACCATATCCGTTTAAACACAAATATAACTTTTCGGGACAGAGTAATTACAATTTTAAAAATCATTAAAATACAAACAACAACTTTAAGTAAACATTCCTCTTTTCGCTTATCTGTTATTATCAGCGGATTTATTATCCTGATTATTTTAAGACAACTATTTCATGCTTTTGGCGTTTCCCTGGGTTATTTATATATAACTCTTATTGCTTTATCCGGATTTTGGTTTGAAACAAGAGGCGGAATTATCGCCGCACTTATGGCAACAATCATATTCCTAATTGAAATAAATATTTTTAATGCATGGTTTTCCCGGGATATTGTTTTGAAAAGTATGTTCTTAAGATTCATGATTTATTTTTTAAGCGGGATTACAATCGGATACCAGTCTCAATCAGAGAAAAAATTAAGAAATAAATTAGAATTTTTGGCTGTACATGATGAACTTACCGGGTTTTTAAATTTTAGGTTCAGCCTGGAACTTTTAAAAAAGGAATTCCAGCGCAGTAAAAGGCATAGTACAAATCTGACCATTGCCATAATCGATATCGATTATTTTAAAAATATAAATGATAGTTACGGACATCTGGTCGGAAACGATTCTATAAAAACATTTTCCCTTATTATAAAAAATAACCTGCGCGAAACAGATATTGCCGGCAGATACGGCGGGGATGAATTTATTTTAATATTTCCTGAATCTAACGCTGAGCAAGGCATGAAAATATTAACCAGAATTAAAAAATCACTATCCACTATGGAAATAACTTCTGATTTCTTGATCAATAATAAATCAATTACTTTAACTTTTAGTGCAGGATTAGCTTCCTTTTCTTCACATAATAAAACTATGAATGATCTCATTGACAGCGCAGATAAAGCTCTTTATCAGGCAAAAAAAGAAGGTAGAAACAAAATATTAATTAATTATCAAACTGCTCTTTAACGATCCCCCCCATACTAATCCACATATTCAATCATTTTCATAATGCTCTTTTTGGCTTTTTCAATAATATCTTCGGAAAGAGTAACCTCATAACACATCTCTGTCAACGCCATAAGAATTTTATCTAGCGTGATTTTCTTCATATTCGGACAAACCGCAATATCTGCTGCAGCGTAGAATTCCTTATCTGGGTTATCCTGCTTTAATCTATAAAGCATGCCTGTTTCGGTTCCAATAATAAATTCTTTATGTGAAGATTTAGCCACAAACTTACTCATTCCACCGGTTGAAAAAACTTGATCAGCAATATCAATAACATCTTGTGGACACTCAGGATGTACTAAAACACAAGCCTGAGGATGCTTTTTCTTCTGCTCTAATATATATTCCGGCAGAATTCTCAAATGCGTAGGACAATATCCTGGCCAAAAAGAAAAATTTCGTTTTACTTTAGTTGCCGCATAGCGGCCTAAATGCCGATCCGGAATAAACATGATCATATCTTCTGCATTAAAAGCACGCTCGGCAATCATCACCGCATTAGCCGAAGTGCAGCAAATATCACTTTCTGCTTTTACTTCCGCGGAGGAATTTACATAACAAAGAGTTTTCATGCCTGGGTGTTTTGCTTTAACATTTTTTAGCTCTTCTACAGTAATCATATTTGCCATGGGACAGCCGGCATTTTTATCAGGAATAAGTACTCTTTTTTTCGGTGAAATTATTTTAGCAGTTTCTGCCATAAAATATACACCGCAAAAAATAATTATATCGGCTTTTGTGCGAGATGCCTCAACGCTTAAACCCAAAGAATCACCTTGATAATCCGCAATATCCTGGACCTCTGGTAATTGATAATTATGCGCTAAAATTATAGCATTTTTTTCTTTTTTAAGTTTGCTGATTTTTTCTGTTATATTCATTTTAACCATAACGTTCCTTAACTCTAACAAATACACTCTTCTTTGGAGAGTTTTTGATTTATAATTTCCGCACATCTTTGCCCGGAAATAATCATACCGCCGAATATTGCGCCCATACGCGGTGAACCAAAAACAGCATTAGCCGCCATACCGCAGATGAATAAGCCCGGGTAAACCTCACTCGTATTCCTGACAATTTCAGCTTCCCCTACTTCGGCCCACATTGATTTTTCTCCTAAAACAGCCCCGGTTTGGGTATTTAATTTTGGTTCGATTTTTCGCTGCACAATTTTGCAAATTTCTGTATCATGCCCGGTCGCATCCACAACATATTCAGCCCGCACACATAAAGGGTCAACATGTAATTTCGCCCAGCTAACCGCGCTCCAATTTAAAACAACGCCATTAACTTTATTTTCTCGCATCATTACATCTTCCACGCTGATCAGATTAAAAACACTAACTCCTGTCTTAATTGTTTTAGACGCGATTGAAGCAATTGTTTCCAGCGAATCTGCAACATATAGATTATCTTTGTACTTATGCATACGAATGCCAAATTCATCTTCTAAAATCGGCCGGGCTTGGCCCTGGATAACAATTCGGTTAAACATCATGCCTCCACCCGGCATACCTCCGCCCAACTTAAGCTGTCTTTCAAAAACTGCAACCTTTTTCCCTTGTTTAGCCAAATAATAGGCACAAACCAGTCCTGAAGGCCCAGCTCCAGCAATGGCTACATCCACATCCATCGCATCCATAAAAGTGTTCATAAAACTCTCGGTTATTGCCCGGGAAATAGTTACTTCATCCATTTTTTATCAATCCTTCCTTTTTTAAAATTTAAATACAATAATTGATCACATGCGACTTTTTATTTTTGCATTGATTTACCAAATCTAATAATGTCATTTCCTGAAGAACCTCTCCAACTTTATCACTGAGTAATCCCCAAAGAGAACGTGTTGTACACATTGAGACGCGTGAACATAAAGATGGTTTTTTTACACAATCAACAAGACTAAGATTACCTTCTAAAACTTCGATTATAGAGCGCATACTTATTTTATTGGGAGGCTTAGCCAAAACATACCCTCCATGTGCCCCGCGAAATGAATTTACAAGTCCAGAATTTTTTAAGGGAATTATAATTTGGCTTAAATACTTTTCAGAAATATCTTCTAATTTCGCAATATCTTTTAAAAATATTGGGCCCTGATCATAATGGATTCCCAACTCCAACATTAATCTTGTACCATAACGTGTTCTGGTTGATAATTTCATGCTTTCTCCCCTTCAACTTTTATTTTAAAAGTTTAATTACTAGTAATTCTATAGTTTTACTAGTAATTATATTGAAAAAAAAGTTTTTGTCAATATTTTTTTTCGATTTAATTCAGCTATTAACATGATATAACTAAAGAAGTTAAAATATTGCTTCAAATAGCTCGGTAGAAAGATATCTTTCTCCTGTATCTGGAAAAACAGTAATTATTGTTTCCCCTTTAATCTCGGGACGTTTCGCAACCTCAATCGCTGCACAAATTGCCGCGCCACTGGATATCCCGACAAATATTCCTTCTTCTTTTGCCAAGCGACGTGCATATGTAACAGCATTAATATTAGAAACTTTTATGATTTCATCCAGTATTTTTATATTTAAAACACGCGGGATAAACCCGGCGCCAATGCCCTGGATTTTATGCATTCCTGGTGCTTCCCCGGATAAAACCGCAGAATCCGCAGGTTCAATTGCAATAACTTTTATATTTGGATTTTTTTGTTTTAATTTTTCTCCAACGCCGGTAATTGTTCCTCCGGTTCCTACTCCGGCAATAAAAATATCAATATCCCCATCCGTATCTCGCCAAATTTCCTCAGCTGTAGATTCTCTGTGAATCTCCGGATTAGCCGGATTATCAAACTGCTGCGGAATATAACTATTTTTTATATTACGGCCAAGTTCATATGCTGCTTCTACTGCACCGGTCATTCCCTGATCCCCTTCAGTTAAAACAAGTTCCGCACCCAATGCCTGCAATAACATTCTTCTTTCCACACTCATAGTATTAGGCATAGTTAGAATTAATTTATACCCGCGCGATGCGCAGACACAAGCTAACCCTAAACCCGTATTTCCGCTGGTCGGTTCAATGATAACCGTGTCTTTATTGATTTTCCCACTAATTTCTGCCGCCTCAATCATCGCCAAACCTATTCTATCCTTTATACTAGACAGTGGGTTGAAACATTCAAGTTTAGCTAAAATTGTTACGCCTAAGCCAGCATTAATCTTATTAATTCTCACTAGCGGTGTATTTCCTATAGTTTCTGTAATATTCTTAAATATTCTACCCACAATATTTTCTCCCAGCTAAAAAATCAAAAATACACCTGAGAAATTAAAAAATTCTTATTCCCCAGATGTATTAATCATTTTATCTATACTTTTTAAAACAAAATTCAATACTCATATATTACTGATTAACTGCGTCTACATCTACATCAACAGCTGCTGCTTCTGCTTTAGCTGTGCAAGCTGCACATTTACCTTCCATGCCCTCAGCCGCCATTGCTTCGCAAGCTTCGCATTTAGCAACTGCTGCGTCTGAAGTTTCTTCAGAGATTGCTCCTTCACCTGAACCACAAACTCCACAATCAGCAAAAGAATAAGTTAAAAAACTAACTCCCATAACTGCAATAAGCATTACAACAAACAATTTCTTCATTTTTTACTCCTTTATAATCCCTCCTCTGCGGGATAATTAAGCTTTGCTTCTTTTTCCATCCTTGAGTAAGCTAAGCTGGTAATTTAAATCCATAAATCCAATTTTAAAAATTAAATTTATTGAATATCACCTCCATCCTACTTATAACTAACTACTCAGCTATAAAATTACACAATGGTTATATTTTATAACCTAAAAAAATTATGTCAACAAATATAATAGAATTCTTATAATCCTAAGCTGAACCTACATTTGATGCGTTTAATATTGCATTTAAATCATTATCCGGGGTTGTTACAGGACTAATATTAAATTTATCAACCAACACTTTTAAAACATTTTGCGAGATAAAAGCCGGTAACGTCGGTCCCAATTTAATGTTCTTAATCCCTAATGATAATAAACTTACCAGAATACAAACAGCCTTCTGCTCATACCAGGACAGGATCAGAGATAAAGGCAACTCGTTTACTCCGCAGCCAAAAGCACTGGCCAAAGCTCCGGCAACCTTAACCGCAGAATAAGCATCATTACATTGCCCGCAATCTAAAAGCCGCGGAATACCACTGATATTCCCAAAATCAAAACTATTGAATCTGTATTTACCGCAAGCTAATGTTAAAATCACACAATCCTGCGGTACTTTCTGGGCAAAATCTGTATAATAATTTCTGCCCGGTTTTGCTCCGTCACAACCGCCAATTAAGAAAAATCTCCGGATTTGCTTTGCTTTTACTGCGGCAATCACTTTATCCGCAACAGAAAGAATCGCATTATGAGCAAACCCTACTAAAATTTCTTTATTAATCTTTTCTTCTTTAAATCCTCCTAATTCTAAAGCTTTAGCAATTACCTTATTAAAATCTTTTTTTGCTCCTGTACCCGGGATATGCTTAATATCCGGCCAACCCACAAGCCCAGTAGTAAAGATCCTGTCTTTATAAGAATCTTTAGGTTTTTGAATGCAATTTGTCGTCATTAATATAGCTGCCGGCACATTATCAAACTCACTCTGCTGATTTTGCCAAGCTGTACCGAAATTTCCCGCTAAATGTTTATATTTATTTAATTCCGGATAACCATGCGCCGGAAGCATTTCTCCGTGAGTATAAATATTAACCCCCGCGCTTTTAGTCTGCTCAAGCAACTGTTTTAGATCCAGTAAATCGTGGCCAGAAACAATAATTGCCGGCCCTTTTTTTACGCCTAATTTGACTTTTTGCGGCGCGGGATGACCTAAAAGATCAGTATGCGCATGATCCAAAATTTTCATGCATTTAAGATTAGTTGTGCCCAAAGTTAAATTTAATTTGGTTAATTCATCTGCACTTAAACTATTATCTGCTAAAGCTGATAATGCCTTGTAAAAAAAAGCATTGATTTCCTCATCTTCCTGGCCTAAAACACGCGCATGATCAGCATAAGCTGCCATACCCCTTAACCCATAAAGTAAAAGCTCTTTTAAACTTCTTAAATCTTCGTTTTCAGAATAACACTGTATCCCCTTATCCTGAGCTTCTTGGACTAATGCATCTAAACCAGCTGCGGGAATCCATTCTGCCATAAAAGGTAAAACATCTTTAAAATCTTTGCCTTTTTTCTTTTTATACTCTTTAAGAAAAAACTTTTTAATATTTTCTTTAACTTTAATTGACTGATCAATTAAAGCCTTAATACGAATAGGATCAAAGTTAACATTTGTTACTGTTGTAAATAGCCCTTCAATAATAAAAAGATCAGTTTGTTTATCCTTGATTCCTAAATCACGCGCCAGTTTTCCCCAAACACCAATTCCGACTAAATTGTAAGTCAAAGCATCCTGTAGAATTGCCACTGGTTCTTCTTTACCGCAAATTCCTTTTATTGTACAGCCAACTCCCTTTGCTGTCTGCTCACATTGACGACAAAACATAGACACAATAAGCCTCCTTTTAGTTTATAATCCTAAACAGAATAACTGCCCTCATGGCGCTGCTTAAGTTCTTCTTGTTTAGATAAATTCCAATTATTTATCTGTGAATAATACCCCACGATCCGGGTCACATAAGAAAGATCCGGCAATTGCTTTTGGATTTTATCCCATTCATTACTGGCAATTGCATCGGGTGTTATATGAATACAAGATGGCTGCAAACCTTTTTCCTTAGTGTGTATTTTACGGTTATTCGCCCGGACAAAATACCCTGATTTACCTTGATATTCGCCTTGGGCCCAATCCCAGCCCTGTTTTTCCACATTGCTAATAAAATCCTTTAATTCCATTTTCATCCCTCTTCCTGTAAGTAGCGAGTAGTAAGTAGAGAGTAGCGAGAAAGTTAAAATCTAATGATTGTTTTTTCTATCCGCTAAGCGCTACACGCTATACGCTGTTGTTAAATAATTTCTCCCTGTAATGAAATGTTATATTCTTTAAGAATGATGTTTTTACCTGAGTTTTTTAGTGCTTCTTCGACTAAACTCACTGTGCCAAAACAGCAAGGCACTTCCATATGCACAACAGTTATAGACTTAATATTATTGTTTTTAAAAATTTCTGTTAATTTTTCTAAATACTGCTCATGTGAATCGTCTAATTTTGGGCAAAAAATAATCAGTTTCTTGCCTTTTAAAAACTTTTGGTGAAAATTAGCATATGAGAATGCAACACAATCTGCAGCAATTACTAAGTCTGCATTTTTAAAATAAGGCGCTTGTGCATTAAGTAAATGCAGTTGAATCGGCCATTGCGTTAACTCTGAACCTAAATTAATGTTTTCTAAGTTTTTATTTGCTTGCTTTTTATCACTAAAATCTATAATTTTCATCCCCGGGCACCCTCCGCCTCCATTTACCTCTGAAGCACAACCTGATTCTGACTGAGGGATTTCAATGTTGTTTTCCTTTAAAGCTTCTATGGCCTGGGCTAAATATTCTGTTTGTTGATGATCTTTAAGATGCTTAAGATGTGCTTTAATGACATTAGGGCCAGCTTTAATAATATTTCCCATGGTTTTTGGCTCATTATATTCTTCGGCTTCGCGTTCTGTAATTGTTATTGCCCCTTGCGGACAATGTCCAATACACGCACCTAGTCCATCACAAAATAAATCACTCACCAGATGCGCCTTGCCATCAATCATTTGTATTGCTCCCTCCGGACAATTGGGAAGGCAAAGCTTACAGCCATTACATTTATCTGCATTAATTTCAATAATCTTACGCTTCACTTTTTCTCCATTTTCATTCTAAATTAACAGATCTTTTACCGTAATCTTCTTAAATTCATTTTCCACAATTTTCTCAATATCTAAAATTTTTTTACGCATTAAACACTTATTTCGGTTCTGACAAAGTTCTTTTCGAAACATACATTCAGATAACTGGATATCCCCTTGAAAAATTTTTATCACACTAGCAATGCTGATTTTACCTGCATCCTTATTCAACTTAATCCCTCCGGCTGTACCTTCTTTAGAAATAATAATTTTTTTCTTTATTAAAACCTGTAAAATCCGGCGCAAGAAAAGCAATGGTATCTTTTCTTTTTCACTAATTTCCCGTGAAGAGACAAAACAATCTTTGCCGCAAGCTAAATATCTTAAGGCCCGAATCGCATAATCTGAGTTTTTTGTGATTAACTTCATATCTAATACTATTTTAGTCCTAGTTTCTTAAATTGTCAAGTGTTTTTTTAAAAAAATTTTAGTTTTTCTGCTTTTAAATAAACGTATCTCCATCTTTTACAAGCGGATAGCTAAATATGTTTATTCCTGCGGTGAGTAGCCTAATTCCCTGATTTTATGGATAACTGTTTGTCTATCCGGAGCCCCGATAATATAGATAATTTTTTTATTTATGTCTACTTCAATTTTATCTATCCCCGGCAGATCAGTTAATGCACTTTCTATTGACAGTTTACAATGATTACAATCTGCATCCGGGACAAATATTTTCAAATCTGATTTTTTTTCAATCCGGCAGGTTTTTTTCTGAAAAGAAGAAATTCCTACAAGGATTAAAAGAATTACACCGCAAATAATTTTTATATCCATACTCAGCATCTGGCTGGCACCGGTTAATAACCTGGGGTTCTTTACGACTGAAAACCATAAATGATTAAAAATTAATCCCAGAATTACAGAAACAGTAATAATATTTGTTAAATAAAGATAAAAAGATATTTTACCCATTTTGGTTCTGACAAAAGATAATGTTACAGCATTTGTCGCTGGACCCGTAATCAGAAACACCAGCCCTGCTCCGGGACTAAACCCTTTTAAAATTAAAGAAACTGCAATGGGAATAGACCCGGTTGAACAAACATATAAAGGAATCCCTAGAAGTAAAGCAATCAGAAAATCAAAAGGAAAAACAAAATAATTTTTAAACAAAGTTTGCGGAATAAACACAGAAATTGCTCCGCCTAAAATCATCCCTAGAACCAAAGCTTTTCCAATATCCTGAGGAATTTCATAAAATGAGTATCGGAAAAACTCTCTCCATTTAAATGAAATTTTAATTTTTTCATGGGAATGATTACGCATTGTATTTTCTGGTTCATTTTTACCCTCAATTAAATAATCCAGCACGCCTAAGGTAATTCCGGAAACCATTGCGGCCAATGGCCTAAATATCGCAAATAACGGCCCGAGCAATGAATATGTCGCAAAAATTGAATCCACCCCGGTTGTAGGAGTTGAAACTAAAAACGAAAGTAAGCTGGACTTATGCGCCCCTTCTTTTTTTAAAGCACTCACTACCGGAATTACCCCGCAGCTGCATATCGGCAAGGGAATGCCTAAAAGTGTAGCTTTGACTATCGATTTTAGGCCGGGTTTTCCTAGCTGGCGGGAAATCACTTCTTTACCCAAGAAAATATGTAATAGCCCGGCCATGCTCATGCCAAAAAGTAAGTATGGCGCCATTTCCAGCCAAAGATAAATACATTCTTTTATAAATTTTTCTAAAAAAATTATCATTATTTTGAATTTTTAAGATGCTCAGGAGTTAAGTCAATAATATTATCAACATTAATTTTAATAATACATTTTGGTTGAGGAAAAGCACTTTCCGGATGATGCATTGCCTGTTTTGCATTCTGCAGATTATGGACAAAACGTTTAGAAATTTTCTGGGTTACTTTTTCTTCCCATTTATCCAGTATTTCATCCGGAATATTATTTTTTTCAATTATTTCCGCCTGGCCCTGAATTGTATATCCGATAAATAAATGCTCATCAATTGCGGTAATACTAACTGTAGGATTTTCCTTAAGATTTGCAAAAGTACGTATTTGGTAAAGATCCACTAAATAAATTGCTCCTTGCGCGTCTATGTGAATAATATTTTTTACAGAGCAATGAATCTCTGAATTACTCGTTAAACTGCAAACAATAACATCATTTTGTTTTTTAAAGAATGCTTGGTGAGCTTGAGATAATTTATTTTGCCTGTTCATCCGCTTAACTCCATGGTTCTTTTTACCTTTAATTTTTTAATAAAGATTTTATCGTGATTGCCTTAAATTCATTAATTAAATTACCTTCAATAATATCTAATTTCTTTTTAAAAATACATGCTTCTATAGCCGGGCAGATTTTTCCTTTAAAAACATGTTTATTTAATTTCAGCGGTCCTTGAAAAATTTCTATTACGTCAAAAATCGTAATTTTATCTGCGTTCTTGTCCAGAGAAAACCCCCCACCCTTGCCTTTGGCGGATCTTAATAATCCTTTTTTGGTTAATAATTGCAAAATTTTACGCAAAAAAGACCGCGGCATAGCTAACTCTTTTTGAAGATGCGAGACTGTAACTATTCTTTCTTTAGTCTGGGCAATGCAACCCAGAGCCCGGATTGCATAATCAGTATCCCGCGTAATCATTTTCATAAACTATGCCTCAGATCAAAATTATTTTATTATTCAAATTAATAGTTTTCACAAAGTAATTCATAATGCGCCTGCGGATGCGCACAAGCCGGGCATTTTTCCGGGGCTTCTTTACTCGCGTGCACATAACCACAATTACGGCATTTCCACTTAACAACTTTATCTTTTTTAAATACAGTGCCGGTTTTAATATTCGCTAATAATTTGCGGTATCTTTTTTCGTGCTCTTCTTCTACTTCTGCGATTTCTTTAAATAAATCGGCAATTTCTGCAAAACCCTCTTTGCGTGCTGTGGCTTGGGCTTCTTTATACAGCTTAGTCCATTCAAGGTTTTCTCCTTCGGCTGCGGCAAATAAATTATCTTCGGTACTGCCAATAACTCCTGCCGGATAGCTCGCCGTTATCTCTACTTCCCCGCCTTCTAAAAACTTGAAGAATTTTTTTGCGTGTTCTTTTTCATTATCTGCGGTTTCCAGAAAAATTGCGGCGATTTGTTCAAACCCGGATTTTTTTGCTACACTGGCAAAATAAGTATACCGGTTTCTGGCTTGTGATTCGCCGGCAAATGATGCTAATAAATTTTTTTCTGTCTTTGTTCCTTTAACACACTTCATGATCATGCCCTCCTTTTTTTTAGTTAACATTTTTCCATAATCCGTGTACAGTACAGAATTCCCGTACTTGCACAATATCTGCTTCGGCCACACAAAACTCAGCTTTTGGTTTTTGCCCCGGGGCTAATTCTGTTCTTAATACCTCATTTTTAGTAATTACTTCGATAAATTTAATATAATGCTTATCTTCCATAGGATGCTCAATACTGCCAACTTTTACTTTTATAATGCAATTTTTTTCTTTATTTTTTTCTATTACCGGAACATGTTTTTCATTTCCCGCATCTTGAGTTTTCGCCTCTAATTTTAGCATGGGCTGATCACAGCAGGTTAATACCCCGGCGGATGCGTTTACAACTTCAACCACATTCCCGCAAACTGAGCACTGAAAAATTTCTTTAAGTTGCGTCATGATTTTATCTCCTTTATTAATTTTTCTTTAATTTCTTTTAATGTTTTAGTATCCGGAACATATTGGACTTTAATTTGTTCGAGCATATTAAAGCCGCAGGATTTTAACAGATCATCTACTTGAGTAATGCTCTGTCCTCCCCAGCCATACGAACCAAATGCTAAAGCAATTCTATTTTTCGGAGCTAATCCTTTTAGATAAGTTAAAAATGCAGCTACGCTCGGCAGCATACCATTGTTTAATGTAGGTGAGCCGACACAAATATATTTTGCATCTAAAATTTCCGTCATAATATCCGAGATATGATTATTCTTTAAATTCATTAAATAAGTAAAATTCCCTTTTTCCTCTAAGACAAAATACAGTTCGCGGGCTATTTTTTCTGTTGAACCCCACATCGAATCATAAACAATTACTGCCTTGTTTTGCGTTTCATTGTTAGCCCATTTTTTGTACATATTAATTATTTTATCAATATTTTTACGCCAGATAATTCCGTGACTAGGAGCAATCATATCAATCGTTAACCCCGAAACAGCATCCAAAGCCTTATTTACTTGTTTGCCAAAGGGTAACACAATATTTGCATAATATTTAGCTGCTTCTTTTTTAATAATTTCCCAGGATAATTGATCATCAAAACGCACGCTGGTTGCAAGATGCTGTCCAAAAGCATCATTGGGCAAGAGTAATTTTTCCTCAGGGATATAACTAGCCATAGAATCCGGCCAATGAACCATAGGGGTTAAAACAAAATTTATGTTTCTTTTGCCTATATTAATCGAATCCCCGCTCTCTACTATCTTTAAATTATTCTGGTTGATAAAATTACCAAAATGTTTTTTTAATCCCTTTTCTCCTTGAGGTGATGTAACCACTGCTGCCTTGGGACAAAGCTCTAAAATTTTAGGCAGACATCCGGAATGATCCATTTCCACATGATTGCTGATAATATAATCAATCTTAGCGGGATCAACTATGGATTTTATCCGGGATAACATCTCATCAAACATGTAATGTTTTACTGTATCAACAAGCACAATTTTTTCATCCAGGATTAAGTAAGCATTATAAGTTGTACCGCGTTGCGTTAAGTATCCGTGGAAATTGCGTATATCCCAGTCTATTGCGCCCACCCAGTAAATATCTTTTTTCAATTCTACTGATTTCATATTTTCCCCTTAAAATTATACTTTTATTTTATAACCGGAGGTGTAAAAACCCGGGTTCCTAATTCAGTATCAATCATAAATAAGGAATTACCTTCACTGCCCATTAATTTAAATTTCTGGATAATATCTGTGGCATTTGATTCCTCTTCTACCTGTTCGGTGACAAACCATTGCAAGAAAATTTCTGTGGCATGGTCTTTTTCATTTTTAGCAATATCCACTAAATCATTTATCAATCCCGTAACAATTTTTTCGTGGGCAAGTGTTTTCTTAAATAAATCAAGCGGTAATTTAAAATTTTGTTCCGGCGTTTCAATCGCTCCTAAGATTACCCGTCCGCCCTGCTGATTAACATAATTATACATCAGCTGCGCATGGGAAAGTTCTTCCTGCACCTGCACATTAAACCAATTTGCAATACCTTTTAACCCTTCTGATTGCGCAAAGCTGGCCATGCCTAAATAGAGGTAAGCGGAAAATATTTCCCGGTTTATTTGCTGATTAATGCTTTTTTCCATTTTTTTCGTTAACATTTTTTAGCCCTCCTTTTTTTAATATTTTAAATTTCAAAAGGTGATTTATTATTTTACAACATTCCTTACATTTTTCTACTAATATAATTTTCCTTGTTTTTATATGATACTATAATAGTATCATTATGTCAACTTTTATTTTTTGCACTTTTTTCATGATCAGCATCAGGCGGTTTAAATCTATAACTTATTAGTTGACAAATACTTAAAAGCACGTAAGCAGGCCTTGGACCCTTCCCCTGAGGCAATAATGATTTGTTTTTCCGGGACATTGGTTACATCGCCAGCAGCAAAAATCCCGCTGAGATTGGTTTGGTTAAAGCAATCCACAATAATTTCATCTAAAGTATTCTTATTAATCCCTTGTGTAAAGCTAGAATTAGGGATTAACCCGATTTCAATAAAAACCCCTTTTACTTTTAATTGGCTGATTTTCTCTTTTTGACTTATGCTTATTCCCTGGACAAAATCCATTGTGTTATCATCCTTGCCGCCATAAATTTCTTTAACCTTGGCATTATGCCAAATTTCAACTTCTGGGGTGTTTTGTATTTTTTCAATCATAACCTGATCCGCATCAAAAAAATCCTGGGAATTAATCACATATACTTTAGGACAAATTTTCATCAGTTGTAAAACTGCATCTAATGCCGAATTTCCGCCGCCAATCACCGCCACTTCCTTACCTTTATATAAAGGGCCATCACATGTTGCACAATAAGTTACGCCTTTATTACGAAATTTATCCTCCCCCGGAACATTCAGTAATTTAGATTTTTTCCCTGTTGCAATAATTACAGTCTTGCTAAGATATTCAGCTTTTTCTGTAACAGTTTTTATCAGATGATCCTGTTTAAAAACAGATTTCACCGGCTCAAAACTCTGGACCTTAATGCCGAAAGAATTCATATGTTCCTGAAATTTAGCCACAAGTTCCGGCCCGGAAATAAATTGATAGCCTGTATAATTTTCAACATCTGAGCTCCAACCCGCTTGCCCGCCAATATCTATAGTTAAAACTAAAAAATCCATTTTTTTCCGTGCTGCATATACAGCTGCGGTTATCCCAGCCGGCCCCGCACCGATAATTATTAAATCATAGACTTTCATTATCTATTCCTTCAATCTATATGCTCTATAATTACTTATGTTTTATACTACAAGAAAACAAAGCACTTAAGCAAGTAATTTTTATTATTAGTAAAGCAACAATTATTTCCCGTACAAACTATCCAAAGGGCTTTTAGGAATATTCGACATATTTCTTAACACATGCGTATAAATCATTGTTGTTTCTACATTCTTATGTCCTAATAATTCCTGAATTTCTCTTATATTAATTCCGTCCATTAAAAGATGTGTAGCAAAACTATGCCTTAGCGTATGCACAGTCGCATGCTTAAGAACCCCCGCATTGCATACAGCATTACGCATTGCCGATTGCACTACTTTTCCTCCAATATGATGTCTTCTTACCTTTCCTGAACGCGGATCAACTGAAAGCTGATTTGCCGGAAATACATACTGCCATCGCCATTCCCGAGCCGCATTAGGATATTTACGATCTAAAGCATTTGGCAAATAAACTTCACCATACCCTAAACTTATGTCTTTTTCATAAATCATTTTAACCTGCTCTAGATGTAGAGCTAATTCCTGCTTAATAAAATCCGGTAATACAGTAATCCTGTCTTTATCCCCTTTGGCTGCTCTGATAAAAATTTTTTTCGCTTCAAAATCAATATCCTGAACCCGCAAACGCACCAGTTCCATCAGCCGCATCCCTGTACCATATAACAATTGCAAAAGCAGACGATTGCGGTTGGTTACTGCCTTAAATATTTTTTTCACCTCATCAACAGAAAGCACAACCGGCAGTTTTACCCCGCGTTTAGCCCTTACAGCTTTGCCTATACTCCCTACTTCTATTTTAAGCACATCCCGAAATAAAAAAAGCAGCGCGTTAAAAGCCTGATTTTGAGTAGAAGATGATACATTTTTTTTAATTGCTAAGTATGTAAGAAAATCATTAATATCCCGGGTTTCAATCTGCTTATTCTTTTTGCGAATAACTGTTATGTAATTAAAAAATTTTTCTATCCAGTTAAGATACGTTCTCTCTGTACTATACGAATAATGCTTAACCCGAATCAACTCTTTCGCTCTTTGCATAAGCTTATCCTTATTTTCTGCCTCTGGCTCAATTGCATTTTTAAAAACAATTACTCCGGAATTAAGGTAATGCTCAATAAATATATCTACTGCTTGTCTGGCCTGCTCTATCTGCCAATCCTTAATATTTTCTTCTTTAGCTAAATACCCCAGAAAATCATTTCGCTGTGCATTCTGATCCCCCAAATTATTTGCACAAAAAACCTCAAACCGCTTTACCCACCGGGCAAAAAAATGTGCCTTATTTTGCGGAACAAAACCTTTAGCAACTATAAAGTTTTGAAATTCCGGTAAAATTAATGTGAATTCCGTTGTTTTTTCTATCATCAACACAATCTCCTTAAAATATATCTGGTCGTTTTAGCTGATATTATATATTAAACACTACCATAATCAAGGGTTTTTTATTGACTTAGACACAAAAAAATTATAAAATTAATAAGTAAATCTAATAAAAACTACCAGGTATATATTTAACGTTAGCTCTAAAAATAATAAAACGGAGGAAAAAATGAATTGGAAATTATTGGAGCGAGAAGATAGCTTTGAGGGTAGCGATCAGCCTTTCATATCTATATCCACAGATCATTTTTCATTTAATGCCATGTTTTCAAGATTAGCAGAATTGGGAACAAATAAAAGAGTTAAAATTTATGCGGATCATAAAAATTTAAAAATTGGGTTCGAATTTGTTAAAAACAATGAGAAAAATTCTTATTCTTTGTCTAGAGCCAGCGCTGCCGAGAAAGGCAAAAAAAGAGTTGGACTAAATTGTGCCAGCAAAGGAATTATAAAAAAATATTCTTGGCTAAAAGCGGTTGCTAGTTTGCCCGACGCGAAAGATCGTCGTTTTTACCCCAAAAAAGAAAACAGTCTATGGGTGATTCAATTATGTCCAGCATTTGAAGAAAAGAAAGCTCGTGAATCTGCGGACATTCCTTCAGATGCGGTTGGTATCTATCGGTATGTTCGTGAAAATGGCGAAGTAGTTTACATAGGTAGAGGCCATATCAAAAATAGACTAAACTCTGGTGAAAGAGATGGTTGGGATTTTGATAGGATAGAATATTCAATAGTAAACAATCCCGACGAACAAGTAAATTGGGAAACATTTTGGTTAGAGAAATATAAAGAGAATAACAATGGAAAACTACCCATATATAATAAATTATCTGGATTTGAAAAAAAGAGCTAACAAGGCACTCCAGCTGACCGTAAAGCTGCGCTTTCCGGCAGCTGAGTTTTAATGTTATAGGTAAAAAATAAAAAGGGAGAAATTAAATGGCAATCTGGATTTTAAGTGCAGTGCTTTTAATCAGTTTTGCTGTAGAAGATTTTTTTCATATCAAAATTCCTGGTATTGTATATAGTTTTTTAGGCGGGCCTTTAATTTATCTTTTATTAAAAATGGTAATAAAAGATGCAATAACTGAAGCTCTTTCCGAACATGATGCAAAAAGAGAAGAATAGATTGGTCAATGAAAAATTATGACGAACACCTCAGAAAATTAAGAGACCTATATGTTAATGCTACCCCAAAAAAACGCATATCTGTAGCTGAGGATAGGATAAAATATCCTTCTTGTGGACCAAATCAATTAATACATATGATGGCTGCTGTTGAAAGTCTCGCCAGGACAATAGCAATCTATCAAAGAGCTGAAACAAAAACAGCCTTAAAAAGAGAATATCGTAAAGTTCGAGACACAAATCCTATTGAATTGATAGAGGATTATATATGTCCTAGGATTGGTAAAACACCCAGTAAATTACTAGGAAGAAACAATTGGATAAAATTAAAATTTGCAAACAAGTACAGAAATTTTTTGATTCATGAGTGTGCTTTCTTGAGACAAGGAATATCAAAAGAACTGATCAAGGTATCAAAAAATACTTTTAAAAAATTAAAAAAACTTATAAGATAAACCTATAACCATTCGCTCCAGGGCAATCGCGGAAAAACGGGGTCAGGTCTTGAATCTTGACATAAAGTTTTTAACCCCCTTTTAAAATTTTAGCGTAATTTTTCTTTAATTTACTAGAGAGGGTAGAGACCCGCCTAGCCGTCTTCAGGACAGCTCTCCTGTCACAGCGAGGCTGGCAGGATGTCGGAACGCCGTAAACCAGGACGGTTTTTCGGCGGTGAAACCCGAACAAGTAAATTATTGGAAAATAAGATAAAATTTGTAGGGGCGGTTTTTCTTTGCGTACTTTCTTTTGTTCCGCACAAAAGAAAGTATGGCTGGGGTTCAAGGGGCAGGCATCGCCCCTTTCTAAACGCTAATTTCTGCCTGGGCTCAAATGTTATGTTATCTGAAATAAATAAAAAAAGAGGGGAAATTATTGCCCTCTTTTTTTATGATAATTTTTATTTACAAAATTTACAAAAACTTCTTTATATTTTCTTTGATTTGGTCTTTAGGTAATGCCCCTACAGTCTGATTTACTTTTTTCCCGTCTTTAAAATAAATCATTGTCGGGATACTCATGACCCCGTATTCACTGGCTACTTCCTGCGCCCCATCAACATTAACCTTGCAAATCTTTACTTTTCCCTCATACTCATTCGCGAGCTCTTGAAGAATCGGTCCGACCATTTTACAAGGCCCGCACCAGTCAGCATAAAAATCAACTAATACTGATCCGCTGGCATCAATTACTTCCTTTTTAAAATTATCATTATTTAAATGAATTATTGCCATTGCTTATCATCCTCTCTTTTGTTAAATTGGCTCTTTTTTAACAACACCCGTTCTTATCCTTTGACTTGATCCCTAATGCCTTTAAAATCAGCATTGCCGGACACCAATTAGTAAATGCAGATTGCAGTAAATTTGCACCCACAAAAACTGTAAACCATAACCAAGCGGGATTTAGATAATGGGCTAAAGCCAAACTTACTAAAATAAAAAATCCCGACATCCCTCTTAATAATCTTTCAACCATAGCCTCCTCCTTTAATAAGCAGATAACTTAAGGAACAAAGTGACTTAAGTTATCTGCGCGAATTAAACCCTGTACCGTAATCGCAAAGCGATTTCTGGTATCAGGGTAATTCCTATTTTAACACACAAATTAACTCCCGCAGATTTTTGACGGGATTATTTAGAAACTTTTTCTCAAGCGAAAATAAACATTTTTATTATTTTCCATTTGCCCAAATTCAGTATGATCATCCTGCCCCCAAACCAGGTTTGCCCCCAGAGTTAACTTTAATGTGTCACTAATATCATAATCTATTTTTGGGCGCAAGTAAGCATCCGCATCTGTCGGGCAAACAAAAGTAAATAAGCTGACTCTTACTGTTTGGTTTTTATATAACTTGCTGATTCTCAGCGTAACAACCCGGCGATATTCATCCCAGTAATAATCATTAGCCGTTAACGCATTTCTGTACTCAGTATACTCAAGCATCCGCTCATATAAATACTGCAACCCTGCACTTAAATCATTGCCTAAATCTTTATCGTATCCGATTAAATATTTCAGCATTGAATTTTCGATTAATCGGTTATTTCCGTCACTGTCTTGTCTTGAATGATAAAAAGCTGTTTCAAAATTAGCAATGCCAGTTAAAAACGGGCCGCGAACGCTTGTTCCATAAACATCCAAGCGCGGATAAAATAATTCTTTTGTTTGTTCATTCAAATACCCACGAGGCATTTTATAAAACCCGTGAAATCCGTACAAAGCCAGCTCATAGCTGTTTATGTTTTTATAGAAACGTGTGGCAAATTCTGTGTTTTCCGGTTGGTTTGCCGGTTCTTTTAAATGTCGAGACGAATTTCTTCCGGCAATGCCGCCGGCAAATGAATCAAAAAATGACAACCTGTCTCCGGTCATGATTATATTCGGTTCAAAATTAGCCATAACTACGAAATCAACATTAACTGCTTCAGAATACAAAGAAACTTTTGCTCCGTCACTAGGCTTTTTTAAATATTCATCATCCCGGCCAATGTAAAATGATACATAATCTTTCGGGAAAAGATCATTCACAAAGACATAATCGCCCGTTCCCCAGGTAAATACCTGGCGGCCGAATTTTAAATCCAGCCAATTTAAAGGAGACATCATCACACTTAAAGTTCTTATATCTAACCCTGTTTTCCCATTATAATACTCATCTATAGTAAAATCAGCTTTTGCATCAATCTCCGTCATCCAATCCTCAAGCGTTTGGTTGCATTTTGGATAAAATGTTGTTTTAAGCTGTAAACGCTGTTCCATCATATTAAAATTATCATGTTTGGTAAGATCATTGCCAAATTTTACACTGGCTGCATTTTCAACAAAACCACTGATTTTCGGCCCCTGTTTTCCTAACCGAAAAGCAGCCCAAGATTCGCAAGGAATCCCAAAAGTAATAATGGCAAGAAACAACAATATTTTTAGTCTAACCATTGCCGCGGCGGTCTCCTTAAGAAACGTTCTGAAAATATATTGTCTTCTAAACCTAAATCATATTCAACTTGAGAAAATTCGATTACTGTATTTGAACCAGCATTTAAATCTGTAGCTTTTGATTTTGTAACTGTGGGATGGCCTTGAATATCTTTTGTTTCCAAAGCCTCAACAGTTTTAAACAATTTTCCCTGCGGATCATAATACTCCGCTTTCACAGGAAGAAAATTATCTTTTCTTATATCCACAATAAAATAAGCAAATTCTACATCTGCAGCATTAAGAGGTGTATTTTTAATTTTATAGAAATTTTCGTCATCAATTAACTCGTGTTTATCCAAGTCCAAACTTCTCCCGGAAATATCTTCGTAAACAAAATTACTACCCACAAAACTGGAACGCTTATCCGTTGCAGCAATCCGGCGAACAAGGTCTAAAGCAGGTAAATACATCCAACGGTCATCATCGCGGTCTAAATGTTTCCAAACCATGTATACCATATCCTGTACATCCGCCGGTTCGCTGAAATAAACATAATATTTTTGCTCCGCTGCATCCTGAACATCAAAACGCAGGATTTTAAATACACGTTTTCTTAGCCTGCCCTGAGCATCAGTTATGGTCATTGTTACACTGGATTTGCCGTCATTGCCTTCATAATAAGCAACCTTGTTAGCATTAGTTACAATCTCTGTTACAGACATTTGGGCAAACACACAACTGGCTGTTAAAATAATTGCTATTATCACCATTATTTGTAAAAAATTTCTCATACTTGCCTCCTTTTTATTTAATACAAAACTTTTGTTTAGAAACATGATAACAAAGCAAAGACATAATCCCCATAACTGCTACACTGATAATCAAAGCCGGGGTCCAGCCAATAGAAGTATACCCTCTTAAAATATAGATTATTGCTATAGATACACCTACGGAAATAATCAAGCAGGATTTACAGTTGCATACCATGTTTTCTTTTTGATCTGTAAAAACAGTTTTGGGCATAAGCGTCATAATTGCCGGTAAAAGCACTAAGGTTGCTAAACTGGAAACAAGCATAATACTGAACATAAAAAATCCTACTGTCCGGTACGGAACTAAAGGCGCAACCAGTAATGGTAAAAACCCAATTGCAATAACAAGCGCATTTCTGGTTATCGCCCGCGCCGGGCCCTTAAACATCACCTGGGCTGTGCTCTGCCAATCTTGCTTCTGTGTATAAATCTCTCTAGCCCTTTGAATAAAATGTATGGCAAAATCAATAGATAATCCCAGAGTTAATGCAGAAAGTACAGCCACCGGCATATCATAATCTTTACCCATAAATCCCAGTAAACTATAAATAAAAATAATTGTTATTGATAATGGAATCATCGAAATTAGCCCCCGCAAAGGTGAACGGAACAAGAAACTCATCATAAAAAATACAATAATAAAACTGCCTAAGAAATTCATTAACATTCCAGTAACCATCTTGTTCTGCCAAACCACATTAATATAAGTAAGCCCGGCCCAATTATACTCAAATGCAAACGGAGCTTTGTTGTTATTTACATAAGTTTCCACCTGTTTAACAACCCGGGCCATATCTTTGTTATCTCCGCTTTTTAATTGAACCCAAATATTAACTTTATCATAATCCGGTGTGGTCATGTGCCATAAATCATCCGGTTTATGCGAATTTTCATAAGATATTAAGCATTGGGCAACTGCTTTTTTAGTATCTGGGATAACATTATTAATTTTATCCCCGCCTAAAAGCTCATAGTAAACTTTTTTCACAACATCCGCTAAAGAAGTTGATTTGCCAACATCCCCTTGTTGTAACAGATATTCCTGTAAATTTTCAATATATCTTAACATCGCCGGTTGAATAAAAATTTGTTTTTGTGTATCTTTTGCATTTAACACTAAATACGCAGTATAAGTTCCGGCAAAATGTTTATTCAAGATTTCATCGGCAACACGAATCTGATGATGCTTTGTAAACCAACGAATCGGGTTATCATTAACGCTAATTTTACTGATTCCATAAAAAGATAATAAAGTAATTATAATACTTATTCCAACAATACCTTTTGCATATTTTAAAGAAACATCACGAATTTTTGCTAAAACATGATCAATAAAACCGTGATCATGTGCACGTTCTTCTTTTACATCAAATTTTTCTAATGATTTTTCCTTTATTTGACTAATATAAGCCGGGATAAATGTTATGGTCAGGACCCAGGCAATCATCACCCCGGTTGCCACAAACACCCCGAATGTTTGCACCGGGGGTATCGGGGAAAAAGACAAGGAGAAAAATCCCACAGCTGATGTTAAAGAAGTATAAAGCATGGGCGTAAACAACTCATCCATTACCGCCAACACAGTCTCCCGTTTATTTTTAATAATACGATATTTATCAAAAAACTCACTCAAGATATGCACCGAATCAAGCACTGCAATCGGCATTAAAAATATCGGGATCATGGAACTCATGATATGCACCGGGAATCCAAACCCGATTAATAATCCCATGGTAATTAAAACGGTAGCAATTGCTAAAAGCATGGGTGAAATAATTAAGACAATACTTTTAAAAAAAACCCACATTAAAATAAATATGATTAATCCGGCCAGAGGCGCGGATATTGCCATTTGCTTAAACATTTCTACGCCAAAAGTATCTTCCGCAACCGGCAACCCGGTAATATAATATTTTTCTGTTCCTTTAAATTCTTTTACCCGGGAAAAAATTTCCTGCGAGATTTTATAACTCATATTTTTCTGCTTAATCGGTACGTAGATGCATAAGGCTTTGCCATTTTCAGAAACCAGGGTACCATTAAACATGGGATTATCCTGAGCCTCATCACGGATAAATAAAGCTTCCGACTCTTCCCTGATCGGACCTTTCATTAACCAATCAAAAATTACTGTTCCTACGCCGCCCTGTCGGATATTATCTTTGGTTGAGGGAGCAATCAATTCGCGGGTAATCACGCCTTCAATATTTTTTATCCTATCGGTCAGTTCGTATATCGTGTTTAAAGTTTGAACATTGAATACTCCGTTCGGATCAGCCTCATTAACTATGCCTAAAACAATAAAATTATGTACTGTAAATTCTTTTTTTACCTGGTGATCAAAGACCCGGACAAATTCATCCTCAGAGAGCATATTTTCCGGGTCTGTATCTACCTTAATACGCGGGAATTGAATTAAAGCTAATATAACTAAAACAGCAGTAATCAGCAAAATTAGTTTTGGTTTTTCAAAAGAAAATTGAATAAGTTTTTTAAACATATTATTTTCTCCCTATTTACATTTTAAGGATTAGGACAGTTTTTAAGGTTTTAGATATTTTGTAGAAAATTTTTATATATTATTCTTAAAAAAGATTTTTTTAATTTAATTTTGCTTTTAACTGCGTTAGTTGGGTTAAATGATCTTTTTCCTGTTTAATAATCTCCTCAATTAAATGTTTTTTTGCAAAGTGTATATATTCTAATAAAACGGAAAATGTTGCGATTGATTCTTTTTCTACAGTTATGGCAAAGTCTATTATTTTATCCGTTGAATTTAAGGCTAAGAGTTCTTTTGCCTTATCGGTCATCATGCGTTGCGTAAAAATAAAACCGCTGGCTACAGCTTTAAAATATGCATCATACTCATTTTGGCCATATTGCTCATACACAACAAAATCCTTAATATTACTTAACATTTGGCTAAAAATATCTTGATGCTGTTTTTCCTGTTCCTTTAAATAACACCAGATTGCTTTTTGAGCTTGATCCGTGGTTTTTTTCTCTAGCTGTCCATAAAAATCAACCCCATTTTCTTCAACTTTAACCGCAATTTTTATAATTTCTTCCGGGCTAAACAAACTGTTCAGATTTTCCATTTTAAAATCTCCGCTGGTTTTATTCTTCTACTTCAAACTGGTCCTTTCCCACTCCGCATTCAGGACAAACCCAATCCTCCGGAAGATTTTCAAAAGCCACATTATTATTTTCCGCTGGGTCATAAATATAACCGCAAACTATACATTTATATTTTTTCATTTTTTCCTCCTTATTGGCAGTCAATTTATTTAATTAACCTTAATATCCCACAAAACTTTCTGTGATTACCTGTTCTGGCTGGCAACCTAATTCATCAGCTAAGGTTTTCATTGCTTCCACCATTTTCGGCGGCCCAAAAATAAAAATTTTTCTTGATGTTATATCGCCGGCATTTTTAGATACTAAATCTTGAGATATCTGCCCGTGAAAACATTTTTCATCCTTAGATTCGCAATCAGTAATTGTATATATAATTTTAATATTGTTATTTTGGTTTGACCAGTCATCAAGTTCTTTTTTAAAAGCAATTTCCTCTAGATTTCGGTTTGAATAAAAAAGGATAATATTTGTATCCAATTTTTTAGCCAGAACATCTTCAATTATTGATATAATCGGCGTAATTCCGATCCCGCCGACCAAAAAACAAATTTTTTTATCTGATTTACATAAAACACATTTCCCCAGGGGGCCAGCAAATAAAATTTCGTCTTTTTTTTGCAGACTGGTAAGTTTTTTTGAAAAATCACTTTGGCTTAATCTTTTCGTAATCTCAAAATAATCTTGACCCGGTGCGCAGGAAAATGATAAGTATTTATTTAAAATATTATTTTTTTTATTCCCCGCATCAAACATAACCTTTAGGAATTGACCGCTTAAAAAATCGATTGCTCCTTGGGGTTTAAAACGAAAACTCACAATTGAAGAAGTCCTTTGTATTTTTTCAATAAAGTTTGCTTTAAATTCCGGCATTATCGAAAATCCTTATTTTGGGTTTTAAACATATAAGATATTTTATAACCATTGCACAAATGATTTCAATAAAAATATAAATATAATTTAAAAAGGCAGTTTAAGGTCTTGCCCAGGACACTTGATTACACCCTTCTTTACAATGTGTAACCGGACGCAGCATATATCGAATTACCCACATAATTCTGCTCCTTTCTTTTTATTAAAATGTTCTAACAATTTTGAACAAATATAATGATACCATATTGGTATCATTATGTCAATAAAAAATTTATTTTTTTTATTTCCCTTTAGAATAAAGGTTTGATTTAATTTCCGTGGTTACACTCAGAACAGGAATTTTGCGAGGGGCAGGTTGGCTTAAACTCACATTTATTATATGATGAACTTACACCAAATACAGCTAAGGTTTTCTCTATATTATTGCTATTACAGTTGTTACATCTATAATCTATTTTTTCCCTATTCACGCCAACTAACAGATCAAATTTTTCATCACAATCTTTACAGATATAAGTGTATATAGGCATAGTTTCCCCCTTTAAATCCTTATAATTTAGCTTTTAATAAACATTTACACAATATCAAAAAAACTGTGATTTGTTAAGTAATATCTTTAAATTTTTAAATTTTAAATTCAAAAGTGTTGGCTTTAAATGATTTTCTCTTCAAAAGTAAAAATAAAAGAGCTTTTTGTTTAAAAAGCTCTTTGTTAATATCATCACATATTCTGAAAATTAATCTTAGATAGATTGCCCAATAGCCTTAAAATTATCTGGGATTAAAGCATTATGATGAATTTTTAAAGAAAAAGCTTGCTCTACTTCTTTTAATTCGCTGACTAATATCTGCAAAAAGTACATTATTTTTTCTTGTTTTTCTGTCTCTGAAGAACCATTATTAATAATTTCTTGCAAAATATCCGTTATTGCTTTAGCCTCTGGCTCCTGCCCAATCAATCCGATAACGTAATCTTTAAAATCAGATAACTTTAAATAAGTGTAACCTTGCTGATGATTTGCAATCAAAGCACTAACAAAGGACTCCAGCCCGGCGTTTTCTGATTCTTCCATAGCATCAGCACCGGAAAAAACAAACGACTTTACTCCATTTTGCCCATGATAAAGGATATTTTCAATTTCATCTATCTTTGTTGACCAAACAAAAGACATAATTGCTTGTTTTTCTCTTACACTAAAATTATTTATTCTGAATATTTTTTGTGTTTTACCTTGTTTTATAATATTAGACATCATCTCCAGAATTTTAATAAACTCTCTTTGTTTTTCAAAATCAATCATAGACGACTCATTAATTTCAGTTAAAATACCCAAAATAGCTTTTCTGCCAGGCAAATCTTTTAATAAACCCTGCATATATATTAAAAAATCATTGGTATTATAAATATATCCTTTTAGCGTATTACGTGTTAACGCATCTAAAAATCCGGTTAATCCTTTATTTTTTGCTTTTTTGATTTCTCCGGAATCAAATTTAAAAGCACGGCCAACATCTCCCCGCCCATTATTTAAAATATCTTCTATTGACTCTTCACTAATCAAATTAACAAAATTTTCCACTGCTTGTTCAATTCTAATTTGATTTTGTTCTTTCTCATTTATTTTTTCAGACATTGACATTAGCAATCCTGCCGATTGGGTACGAATATCACCTTGCGTCATCTGAAGCATTAAATTATTAAAAGCAAGGTCATTATGCGGCTCTACATTATAATAGTCTTCGGCAGATTGTTCCATCTCTTTCATGATTGAATCTTTATCAGGCAGTCCTTCAGTATTATATTTAACTATATATCCTGTGCCTTGAATAATTTTTCCCTGGGCATCTCTTTGCGCTTCAATCGTACGCTCAATCATTACCCCATCCAGGCTACTGAATACAGTCGCCCAATTTAATCCAGCATTACCCGGGCTGGTTGGGCCGGCTTCCATTCCTTTTTTAGCAAGCATACTTCCGTTATTTGTTCCCTGCTGAATAAAATATGAAGTATTAATATTATGATTGGAAATAAAGAAAATATGCGCTTTTAATCTGGGATGATCTTCAATTAATTTTTTAATTCGATCCTGTTGCTGTTGTGAAAAATCATCAAATTTACGGCCGCCAATAAAAATTGCTGCGCCGGTTTTATAAATTCGTTTTCGATAGTTTTCATCCTCAAACATATCCACAATAATGTTACTACATTTATACTTCACCATTCTGCGCACAAAAGTAAAAATCGGCCGGTCAATCAATGGTTTTAACCCATATTCTTTTTCAATTTCTGCTAATTCATCTTTGGTTAAATCTATTGGACCAAAAGATCCTTCAAATAATTTATCGATATATTTTTGTTTTACTGGTCTCTTGGCTTTAGCCATATCTGCTTTAAAACTATTTTTTAGCTTAAGGTTTTCTTTTTTATTAAGATCAAGAAAAAATTTGGGATATAAACTCATTTTTTGTGCTTTTATTTCTTCTTCTGCATATCCTAAGGTTTCCATATATTTTTTAATCATCTCTTTAAACTCATCCGCCTGCCAACGCTTAATATCTGAGCCTTCACTATTACCAAATAACATGTTTTCTATAAATTTATATGCGACAAATTTATACAGATATTCTTTCTCTTTACATATTCGCGTATGCCCGCCGCTGCAACCAGTTAGCATATCATGGATAACCCCGGTTAATAACCTCAGATCAATATTATCTTTATTCATAACTAAACCGTAAAATTGATTTGATATTTTTAGACCTTCAAATAATTGTGTGGGAGGCGAATTTAATCCCGCGCGTACTATAGTATGATTATATTGATGATACAAAATATCTAACTCGTTTAGAAATTTAAACCATTTTTTATATTTATCTTCCTGCCCTTTATAACGTGATAAATCCGTATCCATTAATCTTGGATTTTGGATTGTCGTACTGGTTTCACTGGTTGAAAATACTACTCTTTTACCGATTAATTTACGGTCGTAAAGATCTTTTACGAATCTGAGCCATACTTCCCGATAAACAAATGTTTGCACTGCCCGATAAGCATCATCTGTACCTCCGGAATACGCCTCATGAAAAACCTGCGGGCAATAAATCCAATATTCAGGCAGGTCAGAATTAATTGCAGAATAAGGATTACGATAAACCTCTGCATCTACTTTCCCCACTCCATGCATATTTACTTCAATATTCTTATAAGTAGTTACCAGATCCAAACTATTCCGGGCAACTCCCACTAATTCATGTACCTCAGGGTCATTTTGCTCAAATTTATTCAGAATTTCTCTTAGCTCTTCGATAATTTCACTAACATCATTGTTTACAACTTTAGCATCTTCATAGCGTTTTATCATTTGCCTGATATTCACGGTCAGGGCATGATTACTTAAAACATCTATACTCCCAACGAGTTTTTTTATATTATTACTATAAAGATTGAGCATTTTATTTTTTTCTAGTGCCTCTTCATCTTTACTGTATTCAGAAACTAAATTTTCAAACCTTTTTCTTATTTCAAATTTTTCTCTACGTTCTCGTTCTTCTTTTATTTTTTTACCAATATTATCAAGTTTCGGATCTTTTACTAGCGGGCCTTCGCCTTTAATAGCTTTAGCATACATCACTCCCAGGACATGAATATGGTCTCTTGCTCTAATCGGCCCTAAAAATTCTTTTAAAACATCATAAAAACCTTTAACTAAATCCGGTTTAAAACTGCCTAATCCTCCGGACATCTGCAATTTAGCAAATTGCCCGGTTGCATATTCTGCTTCTGCTGGAGTTATCCCATATGTCTGCAAATGTTTTTGATAATTATTTAAAAATTCCACGGAAAATTCATATTCCATCTGCAAAAAGAAAAAATGTCTCTCCGCTAAATCAAGCACAGCTCTTTTTAAAACTTCATTTTTAAATTTCTCTGCCCAGAACCGATTAATAAAAAGTTCTTTTGAAGGATTCATCCTATCTTGATTCCTAATCAAAGTGGATATTTGCAGCATTAATTCCGGATCATTGGTAATATCATTAACTATTTCTTGAAAAATTTCTTCGTTATCTAATGAAGCAAGATATTTAACATTCAGAAAATTAAGTTTATCCCATAATCCTTTATCCTTCAGTTGTCCATAAAAAGAAAAAATAGCATTTTTATCATCACTGATTTGAGCAATAACCTGATCAAAATATATTTGCCAGTTAACTTGACTGGTAATTATCCGCGGGGAAAGAGTAGTTTTTGCGATATTTTCTTGATCAGCTAAAAGACTGGAAATATTAGTTGCAGTAAATAAAAAACAATTAACCAATAGCAATGATCCTATTTTTTTAAATGCTTTTTGAATCTTTATATTTAAAAAAAAGCTCATATTCACCCCCTAAAAGATATTGGTCAGTGTTTTTATGCTCTAAAAAAGATAGTAAAGTATAGCACATGTTTTTAATTATTGCAAACATCATAACTTATTGATAATAATATTGTTACGTAGATAAAATATAACTGCTCGCCTGCGACTAGGATAAAACGCATTGACAAAGCCTTTTATTCATGATATATTCTGTTCCTGCTTATATTTATAAAATGAGTTTATTATAATAAATGGAGGTAAAAAGTGTCTAAAGTTTGTAAAATATGCGGCAAAGGTCCGGTTGCGGGCCGCTCAATTACCCAGCGCGGTATGGCAAAAAATAAAGGCGGGGTCGGCAGAAAAACCACGGGAATTAGCAAACGTATGTTTCGTCCTAACCTGCAAAACATAAAAATCAACATTAACGGTACAAATAAAACCGCTAAAGTTTGTACTGCTTGTATTCGTTCCGGTAAAGTTACTAAGGCAGGAAAGGCTGTAAAAACAGCTTAGGGTTTTAAGTCTTAGCGTTAACTCCGTCCTGAAAAATTAATATAAAAATTTATCAATTTTTGATACTGCTATTATAGAATTGTAAATAATTAAAAAATAGCTTATTAAGTTTTTAATGGAAAATATAAAAAAACAGCAAAAAAACAAACAACTACAATATGGTAGTTATCAAAATCCCAAAAGAGATATCTAAACATATTAAAAAATATAAATATTTAATTTGTGTGTTTTTTTGGTTATGCTTTGTTACAATTGCAGATAATATTTATACAAAATTTTTTGAAACAATCCCAGTGTATAGAACTAAAGTTTCCACTCAACTTACTAAGAGTTCAATGTATCGCGTCTCTCCCATTGAATTGCTGCACTTTGAGTTAACACCAAATTTTTCAAATGGAAAACATAATATAAATTCCTTAGGCATGAGAGATGATGAGCCTTCGCTTGATAAATATCGCGTTATTGTTCTGGGAGATTCGGTGACTTTTGGAGAAGAAATTAACCAGGATGATTTATATACTGAAGTAACGCAAAAAATTTTAGTTGCTCAAGAGTATCAAGTAGATGTTATGAATGCAGCAGTTCCAAGTTATAATACTAAACAAGAACTTATTGCTTTTAAAAATAAATTCCTTTCTTTACATCCCAACTTGGTAATTTTTGCTTACAGTTGCAATGATATGGGAGATATACAGATATTGTATAAACCAGGTGATATAATACAAAAAAAACTGCAAAATAGAAAACAATCCGATCAATATTACGATTTAACTTCTCAAGAATACCTAGCCTTAAAATTGCCACAGCAATTTTTTTTGCCTTATAATATAGACAGATGGTTTTTATTACATAGCAGCATATATAGAATTTTCTCTTTACTAAGTTTTAAGCAAAAAAATAATTTAAAAAATCCTGGAGATTTTGTAGATATTCTTTCCTCAAATAATTTAGATACTACAGTAAAAGAAATTAAAGAATTAAGTAAAGAGTATGCTTTTTTAGTAAAATTTTTTATTTTACCAGGCCCGTTTATTGATAAAGAAAAAAAATCATTGATAACCTCTTTAGATAATGCGGGCATCGAATATTGGGACTTTGATTTTGTTTTAAGACAAGAGCTTAAAACTAAAATTGAAGAATGTTTTTTGGCCCCGGGGAGTGCTCACATGACGGTAAAAGGACATAAACTTATTGGGGAATTATTAAGTAAAAAGATAAAAAATATTTTAGATTATTCTAACAGATCTGTCCTGTAAAAACTTAATGAATTTCCGTTTTTATTCTGGCAAAAAAAATGCCAAACAGCAATAGATTAGAATTAATCGCCTAATAAATTCTTAGCCTGAGATTTTCCACAGGCCCGCTTAATATCCTCATAATCAATAACTGTTAAATCTAGCCTTTTTTGTTTAAGGCGCCTAATTGCCGAAATTTCTTCTGCTTTATTTGTTCTTTTTCTAAACCCGATATACTTAAAATGAGTATTACAGCTGGGACAATTTAAAACTCGATAAAAATCTATACCTAAATGCTGGCAATTTTCACAGTTAGCTGTTAATTCACCGGCTAAAAGCAACTGCTTCTTTAATGCTTCCGGATCTAATTCCTGCCAAACTCTAATTAATTCCTTAGCCATAATTTCTCCCTGGTATAATCCTCACTCCTGGATTGGATTATCCCTGATTACCACGATTAACAATAGATTACGAAGATTAAACCATTAATCTTCTAACTTGATAACTCTTATTACCAAAGTTTATTAATAACCCCACTTTGTATCCTGATGCTTTTAGATAAGATAAAACCTGTGATTCAAATACAGCAGGAATATTACCGCTAAGAGCTTTTAGTTCTGTTACAATCTTGTCGGCGATGACTAAATCGAGCCTACATTTACCAATG
>JBDRJV010000007.1:0-264263 GCA_043814605.1 Candidatus Omnitrophota bacterium
GGCAACACAAGCTAGCGGCGAGCCGACTCCAAGTATTGCAGGTACGAGCCAAAGTATGACCATAAACGGTTTAAGCAGCCAGACAACATATTATTTTGCTATGAAAGCTTCGGATGAAGCTGCGAATGTAGCGGCTATTTCTAATATTATTAATGAGACTACTGATGCACTACCAGATACCACACCGCCTTACACTGACGGACATGTTCCGGCTAAAAATGCCAGCGGGATATCAACAGATTCGAATATAATCGTTCATGTTAAGGATGATGGGGCTGGGGTTGATGTAAGTTCTATTGAAATGGTTGTTAATGGAGTAACGGTCAGTCCAGTAATTACAGGAACGCCTGCGGATTATATTTTGACTTATAATCCCAGCGCAGATTTTATTACTGGCCAAACAGTATTTGTTACGATAAATGCTATGGATTTAGCACCGTAAGGGATAAATAGCTCATAGCTCGTAGCTCGTAGCATAAAGAAAAAAACAAAAGAAAGCATGCTTAGGTTGTAGGAAAAGGAAAACGGTGGCGCAGCCCGTATCGGTTAAAAAGGTAAAGGAAAAAATTTTTAACAATTGTAATTTAAAAGTCGTTGACGATAAACGTAAGACGAAACAGGCCCGCTACAATGCATATCGAGGTCTCGCTGCTTCTTCGGAGGACATCGTAACCTTAACCTTTAAAGCTGTAATTTTTGCCCTGGTAACTTTGACTCAATTAATACGTACGAGGCAATACTGCGAACAAAAAACTGAGGGATGACCGCTATCCCACCGCGTAGGTGGAATGGGATCAAATATTGACTGATGCTAAGTAGTTAAAGTCCGAAAAAGAGCATTTTGAAGCCTAAAAGTGCTCTTTTTTATATGGTTTAGAATGTAAGGCCTTAATAACTTGATGCCATGATATTGTAATATGTATTGCAATTTAGTTATAACTAAGATATACTTCATATATGGATAAAAAAAATTATAATATACTTCAAATAAGAGAATTGTTTCATCTTGAATTCTTACGTTGGCTAAGCCGTAAGATAAAGGCTGAATTTTATGCTCTCAAAGGCGGGACGAATCTAAGATTTTTCTTTAATAGCTTCCGTTATTCGGAGGATATGGATTTGGATGTACGTATAATCCCTGTTGAAAAGCTGAAAGACATAGTTATGGAAATTTTAAACGCTAGATCATTTATGGATAATCTGAGGACATTTAATATCGTCAAAATCATTCCGCCTAATATCGCGAAGGCTAAGCAGACGCAAACAACCCAACGTTTTAAGCTTCATCTTATCACATATTCAGATGAAGATCTTTTTATGAAGGTTGAGTTTTCGCGGCGAGGGATGAACGGCACGGTTTCTGTCCAGCCTATATCGGATACAATTCTGCGGTTGTATAAGCTTGCGCCGCTGGTGGTTCCGCATTATGATATTCATTCCGCGGTGTTACAAAAGATTGACGCTCTTGCCGCTCGCACAGTAACTCAGGCACGCGATATCTTTGACTTATTTATCTTAAGTTCTCAATATAATGCTCCAGAAGGTGACCAAGTTAAGAATATAGCTCAAATAGTCAAGGCGCATGAAAAAATATTTACGATTTCATTTGAACAATTTCGTGACACTGTTGTTTCATATCTCTCAGATGAAGATCAAGGGGTATATGGTAATCCTTCTATGTGGGATGAGATGAAATTAAAAACAGCACGATTTTTAGAAGAAATAAAGGGCAGCAGACATGTCTAGACAGAATATATTGGTTTATATAAAACAGTTAAACCGCCCAGTCTTTACGACGAGTGAAATCGTTGCTTTATCCGGGAAATCACCCTCTGCTATTACTCAATCTCTGAATTATCTGCAAAAGCAAGGATTGATTATCAAAGTTCATCGAGGAATATGGGCTGAGTCCGACAAAGGTGTTAGTCCGTACAGTATTATTCCTTTTTTGACGCCACGGAACAGGGCTTATGTTTCATTTGTTAGTGCTTTGCATTTACATGGGATAATCGAACAGATTCCACAAGTGATTACTCTGGCCTCAACGTCTCATACTAGTATTGTTCACACAAAGATAGGGACGTTTACAATTCATCAGATAGCGCCGCAATTTTTTAAGGGATTCGATTGGTATCGCGGGGAGGGGAGTTTTCTAATCGCTCAGCCAGAAAAGGCCTTAGTTGACAGCCTGTATCTTTCAGCACATAGAAATAAACAATTCGGGTTTTTCCCGGAATTATCTTTTCCGAAAGAGTTTAGTTTTGCCAGAGCACGGAAGTGGGTGAAAAGTATCTCCAATGCGAGTGTGCGGCTGTACGTTGAGAAAAAGTTAATTGAATTAAGTTAGGGATTAATGATTGATAAAACGTATTACGTATTGAGTAAACAGAGGGAAGAGGGATAAAGATAGTTACGAATTACGAATGAAAAACGAAATAGTTACGAGTTACGGGTTAGCGTATTTTCGAGTTGAAAAAAGCGTAAAAGTAAAAAGTAAGGAAAAGCTGGAAAAGCATGCTTAACTTGTAGGAAAAGGTGAGCGGTTGCGATGCCCGTATCGGTTCAAAAAGATAACGGTAACGGCTAAAATCATATAAACCGAAGGATGAGGGTTGACCGCTGTGCTAAGACTAAAAAGTAGTTATGAGTGACGAATGATGAATTACCTTCTTCGGAGACAACAGCTCAAACATTTACAAAAGTAAATCTTTGAGGGGCCAGCTCGGATATTTACTTAAAAGTAAAATTCCGAGGGGGCTGATAGCTTAGAGTTTAGTTAAAGTCAAGTATGAATAGGGATTACTTACGATCTGCAGGCATGCTCCGAAAGGGGCGTGCCCTTTTTTTTATTAAAGACAGCATATAAGTACTCTTACGGGCACAGGCGGATAGAGGAAAAAGATAATTGATAAAGGATAAATAAAATTGAGTGAGCCAGTTGCCAGTTTGCCAGTAGGAGAATCGAATGATGAAGGACGATCGCCCGCCAGAAAGCGGCGAGGCTAGGACGAGAGACGAAAAAGCAGAAAAGAGTTTTAGATAAACACAGATCTAAAAGCTTGGGTGAACAATGATGGCACAAAGCGATTAGAGAAGCAAAAAAGCAGAAAAGCAGGGAAAAAAGCAAAAAAATAGTAAAAAATGGCTAATTTTAGTAAATTTTACTGATGGAGTAGCTTGTCCTAGTAAAAGAAAATCGTTTCAGGATTAGAAAAAATTTTCTCAAAAACTTAAAATCTACCCAAAATATTAATTTTTAACATCTTCATTCATTATTTAACTACCTGTTAATAAATAAGTTATATATTTAAGCAAATGGATAAAAAAAATTATAATTGGCACACTGATTGCTTAATATACGTAGGAAGTAAAAATAGTCCTTTGAAAAAAATAAGTATCACGATAATGGCAAACCATTCGAAAGGATGGGACAGGTAAGAATAAGCCTTCTCGTAGAAATTTTCATAGATGTGAGCTTATTAGTCGCAAGTTGCAAGTCACAAGTTACATGTAAAAGCAAAGACTAAAAGCTAATGATAAAGACTGCGGGAGCAAAGCCACAAACCTAAACAGGTCGCAGGTCTCAAGTAGCAGGCTGCAAGTAAAAGCAATTAACTTGTAACTTGAAACTTGGAACTTGAAACTTGTATGGTGGTTGGGTTGCCGAATGAAGCAGAGCTCATTTTGAGTCTGATAAAAACCTGTTCTTAACTCTTTCGAGAACAGGTTTTTTTATTAGGCAAAAAAATGAAAAAATTAAAATATAAAAAATTAAATAAAAACTTAGCAACGCTAACAATTGCTTTATGTTGGATTTTGTTTTCTGCTTCATTAGCCTTGGCTGCTAATCAAATGAGTCAGGATAGTTATTCATTCAGCGTAATTGAGGATAATGCTGCTCCTTATCTAGATCATTGTTTGCCTACGGCTAACGCAACTGATGTTCCTCAGCACACAAATATTCAGTTTACTATTAAAGATGACGTTTCCGGCGTTGATAGTGGTTCAATTGATTTGACAGTTGAAGGGCAGTTGATTATTAATGATGGAGTCGTTCAGTCCTTTGTTAATTCAATAGGCATAACAGTTGATTATGATGTTGAAATAATTGAGAAAAATTCTTGTGAATACGTAATTATGTATGATCCTGCAGAGTATTTTGATTACAAACAAGTGGTAAATATAGCAGTTTCCGCTTCCGATTTAGAGAATAATACAGCAGCGGCAATAAATTATTCTTTTAAAACCCAGAAATTTGTTTATGGCGTGATAAGAAGTCTATCCAGGAGAAATATTTTAAGTGATGCGGCTGAAGGGGAACAGGATTATTCTGCTATTGCCACTTCCTCTGATGGAAAAAAAGTTTATATTGTTTGGCAGGAATATTCTCAAGATGGGCAATGGAATATTTATTATATGCAATCGCTGGATTTTGGTCAGACCTATAGCAGTGCCCAACAAGTTCATCCAACTCAAATAGGAGTTGACCATTGTAATCCTCAAATCACAATTGATGCATTGGATAATGTTTATGTTGTCTGGCAGCAAAGAAACCACAGTGCAGACTGGGACATTTATGTAGCAAGCTTAAATAATGGCGATATGGAATTCAGCGATAGTTATCTTGTTTATAATGATTCTGGGTTAACTGACCAAACTAATCCCGTAATTTGTGTAAAAGATGCTTTGACTGATGATGGAGATAGTAATACGCAGGAACCTGCGACCCTGTATATCGGCTGGGTGGATGCAAATGCCGGAATAAATAGCATAAAATTTATCCGGACAACTGCTAATTATCAGGATTATTGGTATGAATTTGTAAATAACCCAGTACGTGTTGATGATGATCGCTGGCCGCAACAGGCGGGTGGATTAGCTTTAGAAGTCGACGATGCGGGAAATATTATTATTGCTTGGTTAGGAATTAATGTTGACGGCACCAACAGTATTTATCTTGACCGGGCGCAAAAATCAATAATTGACAGCGGAGAAAATTTTGGTACAGATATTGAAGTTAGTGCAGCAACAGCAGCACAAATAGCTCCGCGATTAGAAGTATCTAGTGATGGAAATAATGCCTATGTTTTATGGTTATCTGAAAATCAAACTCAATGCAATCTGAATTTTTCTGATTATTTGTACAGCCAGGGACAAGGGATATTTAATTTAGACAGTAATCATCAAGTAAATGCCACCGCGATTACTCTGGATAGTGTGAGTGGATACGACTTAAAAGTTGATGAGCAATCAGATGTTTTTGTTGTTTGGCAGGAAATACAATCTGGTAACTATATTGTAAAGATTGCCGGTGCGAGTGAATCAGACTATAATTTCGAAGAATATGTTGATTTTGATACAAGCGGAACTCAAACCCATCCGGTGTTAGCTTTAGATAATAACGGTTATCATTATTATACCGCATGGTCAAATGATAGTGACGGGGTAAAAGAAATTAATTTATGCAGGAATACTTTTATTGAAACTGATTCTGTTAGTTCTCAAAAAATTGAAAATGATGTCGGCGGCAGTATTAATGTTACTAGCGGCGATTTAAGCGGTACAAATGTTACGGTAATCCAAGATTCTGTAGAAACTCCTTTACAGGTCACAATTGCAGAAGTTGTTGCCGCTCCTTTAACAGCTGGGAATTTAGTTGTGGTTAGCAATGTTGTTGATTTTGGCCCGGGAGGGACTCAATTTGGTACTCCGGCTACAATAACAATCCCTTACACAGAGGTTCAATTAGATAGTGCGGGAATTACCAATAATGCTAGTTTAAAAATTTATTACTATAATTTAGCGGCTCAGGATTGGGAAGAAATGCCGGGATCAAGTATTGATTTAGCCGCGGAAAAAATATCTGTTTCTACAGATCACTTTTCTATGTATGCAATTTGCGGCGACCCGACAAGTACAGTAGATACAGGCAGTATTATTACCCCAGCAGTCTCAGCTTCATCAGGCGGTGGCGGCGGAGGAGGATGTTTTATTGCTACGGCAGCTTTTGGTACGAAGATGGCTAAAGAAGTCAAAATTCTCTGTGAATTTAGAGACCGGTATTTATTAACTAATTATTGGGGAACACAGTTTGTAAAGTTTTATTATAAGAACAGTCCGCCGATTGCAGATTATATCAGACAGAAAGAAGGTTTAAGAAGTATGATTAGATTCTGCTTAAAACCGTTGATTAGCCTGAGCAGAATGATATGTGATTAATAGTTATGAATGATGAGTTACGAGTTACGAGTGACGAATTATAAGTGACGAGTTGCGAATTACGAATGACGAATTATGAATTAAAAGCGAATAGAAAAGCAGAGAAAAAAGAAAGGAGTTTTAGATAAACACAGATCTAAAAGCTTAGATGAACAATGATAGGAAAGTAGATAGAAACCGAGAGACGAGGGACGAAGGAAGAGAGACGAGAAAATAGAAAATATATAAAGTTACAAATTACAAGTGACGAATTACGAATTAAAAGCGAATAGAAAAAAACAAAAAAAGAAAAAACTAAAAAGCAAATAAGAGAGACGAAAAAGCGGATAAATTTTTTAAAAAATAGTTTTTTAAGCGAACGAAGAGAGCGTTCGTCCTTCATGCTAAAGAGTGGAACGAATGGTCGTCTTTCAGACATCGGTAAAAACAGGTAACGGGATTGCTGGAAACGGGTTAACTAGTTTAAAAAATAAGCTGACAAATAAGTGGGAGGCTTAAAAACGAGGGCTTGGTTTTTTAAATTCCAGGCTCTTGTTTTTTTTAAAAATCAGTGTTATAGTTAGAAAATAGCGAAGAGAAAAAATGCTGCAAGTTGCAGGACTCAGGCTACAAAAGAACGAAAAAACAATAACTGAAAAAAGTGAACAGCGTTTAGCGATTAGAAAAATCAAAAAATTAAAAATTATGGATAAAAAATTAGTAGATTATTTAACAGTTTTGCTGATTGTATTGTTTTTAGCAATTATGTATTATCCTGCATTTATTTGGATGTGGGAAAGATGGCATGCTCCTGATACCAATTATAGCCATGGGATATTGATTCCTATTGTTTCTTTATTTTTGCTTTATTCAAGAAAAGAAAGACTTAAACAAATTCAAATTAAACCGGAAGGTTCAGGTATTATCTTCGTTTGTTTAGCAATTTTAGTGCATATTACCGGGAACATGATAAATTTTCCCTTTGCCAGTGCTTTTTCGTTTATAATTATGTTAATCGGAATTGTGCTTTTTTTATTCGGAATAAAAATACTAAAAGCAGTTAAATTTGAAATATTGTTTTTATTATTCATGATTCCTGCACCGCTAATGTTAATTTCAAATTTAACAATAAGAATGAAATTATTTGCTGCGGGCATTGCGACAAATTGTTTGAGTGTAATGGGATTAAAGGCAGTAAGAGAAGGCAGTATGATTCGTATGGGGCATTCATTTTTAGAAATTGAAGCGCCTTGCAGCGGGTTAAGGTCATTGATTTCCTTATTGGCTTTTGGCGCTGCCTTTGCCTATCTGACAAAACATAAATTTTGGAAAAAAGTAGTGCTTTTTGCAACAGCGCTACCCATTGCCCTAATTGCTAATGCCGGACGGATAGTCTTGCTAGGCTGGGTGAGTGAGGTATATGGTATGCAGGCAGCACAGGGATGGGTGCATGATTTTTCTGGTTTTCTTTTATTCTTTTTTGCTGCTTGCGCGATGATTGCTGTAAATAGCATTTTAATAACACAAAAAATTGATGAACAAAAATAATTTAGAAAAAGTAGTTTTAATCTGCTTATTACTAACCGGTATGGTTTTAAGTTTTGTTTTTAAACCAATTAAGTTAGACAATAGTAACGATAAGCGAATAATACAATTTCCTCAGACTATCGGAGAATATACTTCAACCGATGTAGTGCTCGGAAAGGAAGTCTATGATATTTTAGAAACTAAAAATGTTATCATGCGTTACTATAAAAAAAATGCAGAACCGCCGATCTTGTTTTATTTGATTTTCTCCCAGCAAACTCATAAAACATCAGATCCTCCGGAAAATTGTCTTACCGGGGACGGAATCTTGATTTTACAAAAATCAAAAACTTTTCTTAAGCTTAGCAATAATGTAAAGTTAAGTGTAAATAAATTAATTACCGGTAGTCAGGATAAAAAACAGGTTTATTTGTACTGGTTTTTAGCAGGAAATCAATTTGTGGATAGTTATATTACCCAACGGGTTAAATTAATTGCTTCTTATCTAATGCGCAAGCCTCTTAGTGGCGGACAAATCCGGATTTCTACTGATATAATTGAAGCAAATGAGACAGAAGCCTTGCAAAGGATTAATGCGTTTATTTCAGAATGCTTACCATTATTGGTTGGACTTCTTTCCTAAAATTTAAAAAATCTTAAAAAAATACAATTACACTTGCAATATAATTTTTATGTGGTATACTTGCTTAACGTTTTTATTTAACTTGCTAAAAAAATAGTAAGTTAGGTTAATTATGGCAAAATAATAGTGTTGATTTAAACTATGAGTGTGTTGATTAAATTCAACAGTGAATCAGGTAAATTTCATTAATAGAATTCAGAGTTATAAGTAAAAATCAACTGTATCTTTTATAAAGATTTTAATTAATTTGGTTGAAGTAAGTTATAGTTTCACTAAAAAATGCTTTAAATTATATAAATTATTAATGTTTGGCACAGAATATGCTTAAGTATAACAGTCATACAAGAAATTTCTTAACTTAGAATTCAGAAAGCAAAAATGATGTTTTTGAGCAGTGCCTCAAAAAGGGAAAATAAAAAAAATGAAAAGATTTAATGATTTTGCAAAAATAAATATTAGGATTTTAACTATAGCGGTAATAATGTTTTCGCTATTAGTAATTCCCAAAGTAATGGCAATGTCTTTGGAAGAGGTAATTGATCTTAAGCCATACGGCTTTTTTGCTTTTTTATTCGGTATAGGAAGCAGTATGCTGCGTTTTGCACAAACCAAATTTAAAAAAATTAAACGGGTTTTTGATATTATTATTGCTCTAGCGGCCCTAATAGTAACTTCACCTTTACTATTAGTTTCTTCCCTATTAATTAAGTGGTTTTCACCAGAAGGCCAAATTTTTTATACACAAAAAAGAGTGGGAAAAGATGGAAAAGTGTTTGAAATTTATAAATTGCGTTCAATGAAACCAGATGCAGAAAAAACTACCGGAGCAGTATGGGCTAATGAAGATAATGATCCCCGAGTGATTCCGGTGATTGGAAATTTTTTAAGACAATCGCATATAGATGAAATTCCGCAGTTTTTTAATGTATTAATCGGGGATATGAGTGTTGTCGGCCCCAGGCCAGAGAGACCAGAAATCGTAGCAGATCTAAAGCATAAAATTAGGGAATATGAAAAAAGACTGTATGTGCGTCCAGGGATTACGGGTTTAGCGCAGATAAGAAACCGTTATGATAAAACATTAAGTGATGTTAAGAAAAAAGTAAAACTTGATCTAATGTATATTCGTAAAATGTGCTTGTTTGGAGAAATAAGCATTCTTTTGAGAACATTTGTTGTAATTTTTAAGGGAAAAGTTATTAGTTAAAAAAGAAAGGTGTAGAGTTATGGGAAAAGTTTTTGGGAAGTTAAGTATTTGTGTAGTAAGTTGTGTAGTGATTATGTCTCCAGTATTTAGTTATGCGGCATTTACTGAGCCGATTTTAAATAATTCAGGGGCGCAGTCATTAACAGGTGCAGGTGGAATTTTAGATACATTATACGGCTTAGAAAATTTAAGGCGTTTTGATGATGATCTAGATCAACTATGGTCACATAAAACAGAAAATTCTAGCGTGGTTACAGCAGAAGCAAAGTTTGCATCTTATTCTCAAACATTTGGCTATATATACGGAGAAGAAGGCAATAGCTTTACAGAGCTTTTTACGGTTGGTTCTGGTAATTTGGGTTATGGCGTATCTAATACAGCTATGTTTTCCGTAGGTGATTCTGGGGATCCTTTCCGCTTTGGTAATGATCCTTCTGGTCAATATGGTCCGGGATTATTTAGTTCTGTAGAAACCGACAATCCAGATCAAGCAGATCATATGCTTACCTGGTATATTATTGGTGGTGAGAAAAAGGGTAATTTTGTGGTTGCCTGGGAAGATTTACTTAATTTAGGAGACCGTGATTATAATGATTTAGTTGTTGAAGTATCTGGTGTACGGCCAAGTGCAGTGCCTGAGCCAGCAACAATATTGCTTTTAGGGCCGGCTTTATTAGGGTTATTAGGGTTAAAAAGGAAAAAAAGTTAATTATTGACATTATTATAAGTAAGTAGTAATATATATTTCACGCTCAGGGATGAGATATTCTGGGAAAAATCCCTGAGCGTGTTTTTTTATGTTTTAGCATATAGAACTGATTGAAAATACAAAGGTTAGGGGGCTTGACAAATAGGTTTACATAAGGTATACTTCTGCAGCCTATTTTTTTTGGTCTTAATGTTGATAAAAATCAACACTGTTGAAAACGTTGAATCTTTTAAAAAGTTATTGATAAATATTAATTTTGTTTTTTATAAGTAGTATTTTTAAGACACAAATTCTTAAAAGATTTAATGGGGGTTAGTTTGTATGTATACAAGGAAAATATCTGGTTTAAGGATTATTCAGAGATCATGGCTAGGATGTTTTAATCTGATATTTGGGAAACCCGTAATTGTCTATCCTTTTTTATTTATAAGTATTTTAGAATTAATAAGCATTTTAACTTTATTCCTATTCATCCAGCCGCCTTTAGTTAAATATATTAATCCGATTGTGTTACGTTTCTGGGGAGAGAAATTTTTACATTATCCTTTAAATCTGGTTTTATTATCCCGTCTTTTTTCCTATCTTCAATTAGCAGTTTTAGTCATATTTGGCACTTTTGCTACGGGGATGACGATAAATATGTCTGCGGATTACTTCCTCAATAACCAGTTTTCCTTTAAAAAAGCGGTATTAGCCACGATTACTAAATATGTGAGTTTATTAATAATCTCATTATTAATATTCTTCCTTTTACATCAGAGCCAAGTATTAGAAAATAGAGTACTGCTTAAAATATTAAATAGGGGAAGGTCTTTTTTAGGAGTGGGAGTAGAAGATTGGAAAACGCTTTTCCTTGTATTTTCTGTGGTTGTTTCGGGTATTATCCAAACAATATTTATATTTATACAGCCCGCAATCATGATTGAAAATAAGAACTTTTTTTTGGCTATTTTTAGGAATTTAAGTTTTGTAATGAGAAACTTATTTTCCGCTTTAATATTAACAATTATCCCTTTAACTGTATTTATTCCGGTTGTGTTGCTAAAAAGTAATATGATTGTTCTGATGAATAGGCTTATTCCGGAAATAGTTTTTATCATACTTATTGCGGGGGTTTTTATTTCGTTTTTTATAAATTTAGTGATTACAATTTCTATAACTAAAGCATATTTAGTAATAAAGAATGATAAATGACAAAACTCGGAGCGATATGAAAAATTTAATACGCAGATGTGCTTTATCCGTAGTTTTAGCTTTAAGCCTGGGAGTTTTAAATTCTGGATGCATCCAGCAATATACTGTTGAACGAATGCTCTGGCAGGCAAATAAAGCGGCGGAACCGATATTTATAAATCAAGGTTCTGTCCCAAGTTATGAATTTAACAGGGTTATCGCATTATTTGATAAAGTTATTGAAAAAGTACCAGGATCAAGTTATGCATTAAAATCTAAACTGAGGAAAGCTTCACTTTTTATTTCACAAAATTCGTATGAAAAAGCCTTTAAAATTTATGATGATGTAGTTACGGAATATAAAGAACAAAAAGAAATTTGCGCCAGAGTTATTTTTTTAAAAGGCCAAGCCTGTGAAAAACAAGGCCTGTGGGATAAGGCATTAGAATTTTTTAATCAGATATTATTAGAATATGAAAAAACACAAAAAAGCTTGGCGGTTCCTTTATATATCGCGAGGTATTATAGTGAAAACGGGCAGGATAGCCAAGCGCAGCAAGCGTATTTAGGAGCGGTTATGTATTTTCAGTCAATTGCAGATAAATACCCAAATACTAAAGGCGCGGTATTATGCGAAAATTTGATTGTGCGGACTTATTTGGAAATGGGAACCTGGGGAAAAGCTGCTGAATATATAGAGCAATTAGATGGAAAATATAAATTGGGGCCAGATACTCTTCTGGTGCTTGCGAGAATTTATGATAATAAGGTAAAGGATCCAGTCCGCGCTAAGCAAATTTATCAGCGAATTTTAGAAAATTATCCTAAACATAAAATTATTGAAGCGGTGAAAAAGGATATGAAAAAACTTATTACCAGTGAGCCGGTGGCCAATGAGCCGGTTGACAGTGAGCCGGTAAATAGTCAATAGTCGATGGTCAATGGGTTGAAGTAAAAAGGATAAAGGATAAAAATTGAATGCTGCAAGCTGCAGGGAAAAATCAATGATGAGTTACGAGTAAACTGAAGGACGAGGGACGACCGCTGCGCTAGGACGAGAGACGAAAAAACAGAAAATATATAAAGTTACAAATTACAAGTGACGAGTTATGAGTGAAAAGCAGATAGAAACCGAGAGATGAAGGACGAGGGAAGAAAAAGTTGATAAATTTTACAAGAAATAGTTTTTAAAGCGAATGAAGAGAGCGTTTGTCCTTCGTCCTAAAGAGCGGAGCGAATGGTCATCCTTCGGACTGCGGTTAACACTAGTAACAGAGGATATATGCAGGAATTTTTAGAAATAATACTGAATCAATGTTTAAATATTTTAGAATCAGATAGCGGTTCGATTTTATTATTGGATAAAAATAATCAGGATATTGTTGTGCGCGTTGCCCGGGGCAAACATAAAACTTCGATCTTAGGCAAAAAAAACCGTCTGGGAGAAGGTATTTCCGGCATGGTTGCACAACAAAAAAAACCGCTTTTAATTGAAGACTTACGTAAAGATGAAGCCATTAAAAATATGTGCCGGGAACAAAATTATCGCACGCATTCGTTTCTTTCGGTGCCGCTTGTTTTTTCCGGCCGCTTGTTAGGAGTCTTAAATATCACGGAAAAAACAAAAGGCGAACCTTTTTCAATTAAAGAATTATCATATGTCAGCGCCATCGCCAGTTGCGCCGCAGGGACAATTGACCGGATGTTTTATAACGAGCATTTAGAAAGGCAGTTGGAATCATTTAAAAATTCTACAGCGGTTAGTAAATTTACATCCGCGATTGCCCATGAATTAAATAATCCGCTGGATGGAGTATTGCGTTATTTACGCCTGGCAATAATGCAAGTGCCGGAACAAAATGTGCTAAAAGAATATTTATTGGAAATCCTCTCAGGGGTAAAACGCATGTCGGAAATAATTAAATCTATGCTGGAATTTTCTTTTGCCGGCGATCGAAACCATAGTCCTATTGCACGGGATAAAGTTGATGTGAATGAGATTATTCAAAAATCAATAACTTTTTATAAACAAGAGGCTTTTTTTAAAAATATTGAAATTAAAGCAGAATTAGCTCCGGCATTGCCAAAAATTAAAGATTGCGGCTTAATTCAAGTATTTAATAATTTTATTAAAAATGCAATTGAAGCTATTCTTGAACAGGGGCAATTATCTATAAAAAGTTATCAGGAAAATGATAATATTTTTGTGGATTTTATTGATACAGGTGTGGGTTTAAATAAAGACCTAAAGGATAAAATTTTTGAGCCGTTTTTTACAACAAAAACTAAAGGTAAAGGATTAGGATTAGCAATTGTGAAAGAAGTTGTTAGCTGTTATGAGGGAGAAGTGAAAGTGGAAAGTTTAATTCCTAAAGGAACAAAATTTACTTTAATGATTCCAATACGGAGGTAAAAATTATGAAAAGGCATATATTGATTACGGATGATGAGCCGCTAACCAGGAAGTCTCTAAAAGAGATTCTCAGATATGAAGGATACAATGTTACCACGGCTGAAGACGGGGCAAAAGCTTGGGAAATTATGCAGCGTTTACCCGTAGATGTGATTATGGCTGACATGAAAATGCCTAAAATCGGCGGTATGGATTTACTGAAAAAGGTGCGGGAAAATTATCCCCAAACTCAGGTTGTGCTGATGAGTGCTTACGGAAATATTGAAAATGCAGTGGAAGCAATGCGTTTAGGGGCTTTTGATTATGTAACTAAGCCCATCGAGGATGATCAGCTAAGATTATTAATGAAAAAAATTGATACACGCAGTAACTTAAGAACTGCAGAGGTTAGTCCTGACTCAGAAATCCAAGCTCCCAAAGAGATACGGTATAAGTTTTATACAGTTATGGGTAAAGATGAAAAAATGCAGAGAATTTATACAATGATTGAAGCAATTGCTGATACTCCGTCAACGGTTTTGATTTGCGGTGAAAGCGGTACGGGCAAAAGAATGATTGCACAAGCAATCCATCAGGCAGATCATGCTCGGGTGAATCAGCCGTTTATTGAAATCAGCTGTGGGGCACTTCCGGAAACCTTGCTGGAGAGTGAACTTTTTGGTCATGTCAAAGGATCATTCACGGGTGCGATTAAAGATCGGGCCGGAAGGTTTGAATTAGCTAATGGCGGGACAATATTACTGGATGAAATCGATACCTGTTCGCCTAGTTTACAGGTCAAGTTATTAAGAATTTTAGAAGAAGGGGAATACGAACGTGTCGGAGATATAAAAACACTTAAATCTGATGTCCGGGTGATTGCGGCGACGAATCAAAGTTTAGAAGAACTGGTGCAAAGACGCACATTTAGAGGTGATTTATTTTGGCGCTTAAATGTGATTAATATTAATTTACCGGCTTTAAGAGACCGTCTCGGTGATATTCCGCTCTTGATCGAACATTTTTTAGAAAAATATAATCGGATGCGCCAGAAATCCGGAAAAGGAATAGTGATCGAAAGAATTTCGGATTCGGCAATGAAGTTCATGTTGGATTACCCTTGGCCGGGGAATATCCGGGAATTAGAAAATACTGTAGAAAGAGCATGTATTTTAGTAAAAGGAGCAGTGCTGGAACCGCGAGACTTACCGGATTCGATAACTCATTATAAAGCAAAAAATAATAATAGTTTTCCCACAAAAGAGGATTTTTCATTGAAAAATGCTTTAAAAAATCCCGAACGGGACATTGTGATTGATGCTCTTAAGCACAATAATTGGAATTGCACAAGAGCCGCAGCATTTTTAGGTATTAATCGAACAACTTTATATAACAAAATGAAGCTTTACAAAATAAAAAGAACAAACAGTGTAAGATTTTAGTGATGGCCTAAGTTTTTGGATGATAAGATAAATGATGGAACTAGGTTTTCTCGACCTAATAAATAGTAATAGATGGCAGGTAATTCAAGATTACTTTTCCCAGGTAATTAATGCCGGAGTGCGTGTAGTTGATTGTAACGGAGAGCCGCTCACTTCGTTAAGTAAACCGTGTAGGTATTGCTATGAATTAATATCCAGCTCACCGCAGGCACTGAGTGAATGCAACCAATGTTCCTTACTGTCTCCTGTACCCCAAATAAAAGATGACCTATTTTTTAAAAAACAGAATTTTCTTGATCAAGAGGGAAATATTTATTATGATCAGTGTTCTTTTTTTGTTAACCGAATTTATATTCCTATAAAACTGCTGGAAGGTAATATCTGTGGATATATTATAATTGGGCCTGTGGTTCTAGGTAAAAGAAAAGCTTATACCGATTATTTTAATTTGAGTAAAAACTTAGAGCTGGATATTAATGAGGTTATTGATTACATTGAAACTATCCGCGTCTTTTCTTTTAACAGTATTGAATCTATAGTGAAATTATTTCAGGAAGTGGTCAATTGTATGGTGCGTTCTGGATATGAACGAATTAAGAATCGAACAAAAAATGCGGTATTTTTAACGGAGGATCAAAATAAAACTAACTTTTACAGGGGGAAAATGATTCAAGCCTTGTTTGAAACTGCGACAGAAGGGGTAAATGCCGAACGGGCATCGGTCATGCTTTTTGATGCAGATTCAGAAACTCTTTCTATAAAAGTGGCAAAAGGGATTCCGGATAAAATTTCTCGTAACGTAAAGATTAGAAAAGGAGAAGGATTAGCCGGGTGGGTAGCCGCAGAAAACCAAATTTTATTTATTGATCATAATTTTAAAAATCCTCGATTAATAAGCCGTTTGCGCCAGCCGCAATTAAAAGCTTCTTTAATGGTGCCAATCCGGAGTGCAAAAAAGGTCTTAGGTGTATTAAGCTTAAGTACGCAAGCGGAAAATAATAAATTTACATCTGAAAATATAAATTCTATTATTCAATTGACTAAAATGGTAGATAGCGCCTTAGTCGGACTGAGTGCAGATAATCGGATCCAGGATTTACAGGATGAGGAGAGTTAAAATTAGTGGCTCATAGCTCATGGCTGATAGCGAATAAAAATTATGAGTGATGAGTTATAAGTGAAAAGCGAAAAAGCAGCGAATAGCGTTTAGCGATTAGGAAATACAAAGACAAAAGCAAAAAATAAAATAAAAACTAGAAAACAGGTAACTGGCCAACAGGATAACTGGCTAACTGTATAAGAGAGACTAAAATTCATCAACTTGTTTTTTAATGTTTAAAGCAATTTCTTTCCCCACGTTTGGAACCTCTTGTAGTTTCTCTACCGAGACTGTTTTAAGATTAGAAATAGTTTTGTATCCATTATTGAATAAATTACGCGCACGTATGCGTCCAATTCCTTTTAAATTGACTAATTCCAGCAGTTCTGATTTTACCCCGTACTTAAGTTGAGTCCTCAGGTTAATCAGGGGTTTAGTGCCGGGAATTTTAAACAGTTTAGCCAACTCAATAGTTGAATATAATAACCATTCGGCAGTATCCATAAAACGGTAGATATCACCAGGGCCTGTGCCAAAAAAATCACAGATTGATTCTTCTTTTTCTTCATTAATCCATTGGGAAATCATCCAGACTGTTTTGATACGGGCTAAATGCGAATTAAAATCTTCACTTAATGGCAAAGGCAGCTGGAATTCATCTTTATGCGAATCAATATAGGGGATAATTTTTTCTAGATCAGATTTATTTACACTTAAGGTGAACATGTCCGGGACACAGCAGATCAGATAAAGTAAAGTTAAGGGGGTGAACATTCTTTCCGTTCCCTTAAAACAATCTCTGATTATAACCGCTGTGATCGGGTCAATATATAAACGGCTGATTCGGCTGCCAAATGCAGTAGGTAATAATTTATCTTTTTTTTGTTGGATCATTTCCTGACGCGTTAAAAACGCAATAATTTCTAATACTATTTCCGTCAAGTCATAATATTTTTGTTCGTAATAAAAAAAAGTTTTGTGAATAAAGTCAAAGGCAGTATTTATGCTGGAAATAAAACCTGTAACAATTGAAGCGAGAAGATGTACCCGTAGTGCGCTTTCATTGCCCAGATGAGAATGAATGGGTTCAGAATCCGCAAATATGAAATCGTTAAATAATTCACTTTGCTCCTGTTTATTACGAGCATAAAGAATTGATTCTCCAAATTTATCATATTTAGGCCGTCCGGCGCGTCCGCTCATTTGTTTATATTCCATAACACTTATAGGCTTCATGCCTAGGCCGGAGGCATAACGGTACAAACCGCGGATTATTGTCCGGCGGGAGGGAAGATTAACGCCGACAGCGAGTGTGGGAGTGGCGCAAATAACCTTGATAATATTTTTTCTAAAATTTTCTTCAATTAATTTACGATGATTATGATGTAATCCAGCATGATGAAAAGCCACACCGCATTTTGTATATTCACTTAATTGTTTAGAAACCTTCGTAACTTCTGCAGAGCTTTTGGTCAATTCCTGGGCTAAAGAAGCTAATTGGGTACGGTCCTTAGGTGTTAAAAAAGCGGATAAGTCTTTAGAAATACGCCGAGCCTCAGCCTGGGCTGACCTGCGGGTATTAACAAAAACTAAGGTCTGGCCTTTCTCATAAACACAATCAATAGCCAAAGCACTGATATCATCATTAACTCTTTTTAAGTGTTGTGCATCAAGTTCCTTTGATGTACCATCCGCAAATTTAATTTTGCCTTGACAATAAACCCCTTCTTTTAAAACTACCGGCCGCCAGCTGCTGATGACTAAATTTGCATTTAACCAATTGGCGATTTGGTCAGCATTAGCAATTGTCGCGCTTAAACCGACTATTTTTAAATTGTCATTTAAACTGATTAATCTGGTTAAAACTGTTTCTAAAGTAGGCCCGCGGTGAGGATCACCAATATAGTGTATTTCATCAGAGATAACACAAGCTAATTTTGATCCCAGCCAAGATGAATTTTGACGCAGCAGGGAATCAACTTTTTCCGCAGTAGCGATTAAAATATCATTTTTTGCTAAGGATGGATTGGAATGGTCAAAATCACTGGTAGCAATACCAATTTTTATGCCGATTTTTTCGTAACGCTCTTTAAATTCATCATATTTTTCCGAAGCTAAAGCACGTAAGGGTACAATATAAAGACAGTTGCCTTTTTTTGTTAAAATAGTTTCTAACATGACTAATTCAGCCAGTAAGGTTTTTCCGGAAGCTGTGGGCATAGCTAAAATCATGTTTTTATCAGTAAGCAGCCCTTGTTCAATTGCTTTTGCTTGTGGGGGATAAAGATCTGTGATTCCGTTATTTGTCAAAATTTCTTGTAAATTTTTCGGTAGTGTTTTGAAAATTGCTTTTGTGTTCATAACGTTAGCTAATTGTACCAGTTCCAAGAGTAGAAGAGGAAAGGGTTTTTTTAGGAAAATTTAAATTTAAATTTAAAATAGTAAATTTTACTAATTTTTCTTTTTACTTTTTACTATTTTTTCCATTAACTCATCTATTTTATCAATAAAGTCGTTACGCTGTTGGTTTATCGGGTCAATCTTTTTTTTGATTTCTCCGATATAAGATAATGGCCTGTCAGTTCGGCGTGCTTCATCTTCTAAATGCCATAATTCAATGTTTTTTCGGGATAATCCTTCTATGGCCTGAGAAAGTTTTTCATTTTTACCGATTCTGTTGATATCTTTTAAAGGGTTATAAAGTTTTAATTTTTCTTCTCGTAAAGTAACTTTTTCTGCAAAAGCTAACACGATAAATTGCTCTATCTCTTTTGTTAGCAACAGCTTTTGTTTTTTTAATAATTTCATTTTTGATTTAAGTTCTTTTTGAGAAAATTTTGATTTTTTACTTTGAATGCTTTTTTTTAAATAAAATTCCCGGATAGATTTTATGGTTAGCTTATCAACCAAGCTGCCAAGGGTTTCAGACATAAATGCCTCCAGCTTTAAGATTAAAATTTACTTTAAAATTATAACTTGTATTTAAAAAATACTCAAGGTTTTTCTAAATTTCAAGTTAATTTTTTTAGGAAATAAAAGCAAAAATAATACTTAATTAATTTATTTAACAAAATTCCAATTGACTCCAAGGTTAGTTTGTAGTATTTTATAAATGATATGAAAAATCAAATGATAAAATACATAAGAAAACCGCGTTTAAAAGATCCTTATCTGGTGGCAGCTTGGCCCGGCATGGGGAATGTGGCGATTAAAGCTGCGGAGTATTTATGGGAAGCGCTAAAGCCAGTGGAATTTGCCCAATTAACTGCGGAGGGTTTTTTCTACCCGCATGATGCCTGGATCGTTAATAGCCAGATTGAATTTCCCCGGTTACCTGCAGGAAAGTTTTATTATTGGAGGAACCCTCAGGGAGGCAGTGATATTATAATTTTTCTTTGTGAGGCACAGCCTTCTTTGGAAAAAGGATATAATTATGCTCAATTAGTTCTAGAAGTAGCTAAAGATTTTAAAGTAAAAAAAGTTTTTACTTTTGCTTCTATGCCGACCCCAATTGATCATACTCAAACGGCTAAAGTTTGGGCTTCTGCGACCGATAAGAAAATGCTGAAAGAATTAGAAAAAATTGATGTCGAACTAATGCGGGTCGGACAAATCAGCGGTCTTAACGGATTATTAATGAGTGTTGCTAAAGAACAAAAAATGCACGGGATTTGTTTTTTAGCGGAAATCCCGATGTATGCTATTCAAATTGAAAATCCTAAAGCTGCGAAAGCTGTGCTCAATATTTTTGCCCAATTAGTTGGCTTAAAAATTGATTTTACGGGGTTGGATGAAAGAGCAAAAATGGTGGAAGATGAAATAGAAAAATTAGTTGATTATTTTAAAACCGGGGCAACCTTAGGCCCGATTAGTGAGGAAGAAATTGAGAAAGTAAAACAAACCTTGTCTTTTAGCTCTCGGCTGCCGGAATCAGCAAAAGCAAAGATTGAAGAATTGTTTAAAGTGGCTCAAATTGATTTATCCCGGGCAAATGAATTGAAAGATGAATTAGACCGCTGGCATATTTATAAGGATTATGAAGATCGTTTTTTAGATTTGTTTAAGCCGAATAAAAAAGATAACCATTGTTAAATTCAAATAATTTTAGAAAATACCGAGAATATATAAAAATTTAAATGCTTATCTATATTGTAAGACGTTTGTTTATGCTTATTCCGATGTTGCTGGGTATAAGCATAATTTCTTTTCTGGTAGTTTGTCTTTCCGGTGATCCTGTCGATGTGCAGTATCAGCTTAATCAAAAAGTGAGTTTAGAATTAAAGGAACGCATTAAAGAAGCAGAAGGCTTTAACCAGCCGCTCTGGCAGCAATATTTCCGGTGGCTTAAGGGAATCATTAAATTTAATTTTGGGATTTCTTTTATTGACCGTCGTCCGGTGATAGAGAAAATAAGAGAGCGAATCCCGATTACGTTAACAATAAATATCTTATCCCTGCTAATAATTTTTTTAATCGCAATTCCTATCGGAGTTTTTAGTGCCGTATGGGAGCAGTCTTTTTTTGACCGGGTAATGACTGTTTTTGTTTTTATCGGCTTTTCCTTACCTACATTCTGGCTGGCCTTACTTTTAATGCAGTTTTTCGGGGTTAATCTGCATTGGCTGCCTGTGTCCGGGATAAGATCCCTAGAATTTGAATATTTTAGTATGTGGGGTAAATTTGTAGATTTAGCCCGGCATTTAATCCTACCAATTTGTCTTTCAGCTTTTACAAGCCTTGCGGGAATTTCACGTTATATGCGTACAAATATGATTAATGTGCTTAAGCAGGATTATATTCGTACAGCCTATGCCAAAGGATTACCTAAAAATAGAATTTATTTTCGTCATGCTTTAAAAAATGCGATTTTACCAATTATTACAATCCTCGGATTATCTGTGCCGGGGTTAATCGGCGGCAGTGTAATTTTTGAATCAATATTTGGTATTCCAGGGATGGGTAAATTAGCTTATGATGCGGTGATGTCCCGGGACCGTTATGTGATTATGGGCATTTTAATAATTAGTTCTTTGCTAACGCTTTTGGGTAATTTTCTCGCGGATTTAGCCTATTGCTATGCTGATCCGAGAATTAGATATGAATCAAATAATGAAAAGTGATAAGTTATGAGTGATAAATTAAAAGTGAAAAGACAGGATGAGAAAAATATTCAAGAATAAATTAGCAATTTCAGGAGCAATGATTATTATTCTCATGAGCTTGTTGGCAATTTTTGCTCCCTTTATCAGCCGGTATAGTCCCCAGGAAATTAATGTTGGCAAAAACCTTATGGCTCCTACATCTGAACATATTTTGGGTACAGATAGATTAGGCCGGGATTTATTCAGTCGGATGGCGTACGGGGCGCGAATATCTTTATCAGTAGGTTTTATTGCCGTAGGGATTTCTGTGATTCTGGGAATTTTTTTTGGCGCCATTGCCGGCTATTACGGAGGAATTTTAGATCAACTAATTATGCGTTTTGTGGATATCATGCTTTGTTTTCCCAAATTTCTTCTTATTTTATCCATGATTGTAATGCTTGATCCGAGTATTTATATTATTATGTTTGTGATTGGCGTTACAAGCTGGATGGGAGTGGCACGTTTAGTCCGGGCAGAAATTTTAAGTTTAAAAGAACGAGATTTTATTCTCGCAGCCCGCGCTTGTGGTGTCTCCCACACAAAAATTATCATGCGCCACCTTGTGCCTAATGCTATTGGGCCGGTGATTGTGAGTGCAACTTTAGGTGTGGCCGCTGCAATTTTAGTTGAATCGAGTTTAAGTTTTTTAGGTATTGGGGTGCAGCCGCCAACTCCGAGCTGGGGCAATATCCTGATGGATGCAAAGTCATGCTTAGGGGTGGCTTGGTGGATGACTTTTTTCCCGGGTTTGGCAATTTTTATTACTGTTTTAGGGTATAATTTATTAGGTGAGGGGCTAAGGGATGTGCTGATATCCCGGAAGTAGCGAATAGCATAAAACAGCGGATTACTTATAGTCCACAGTTAACAGTCGGCAGACCACAGGTAAAGGGATAAAGGATAAAGAAAAAAAGCAGTTATGAGTGATGAATGATAAATTACAAGTAAAAAGCAGGAAAAACTAAAACATTTCAGTAACCATTATTAAATTTTTATTATGCAAAGAATACTCGAGGTTAAAAATTTAAAAACTTGTTTTTATCAGGATGATCAGAAATTTGTTGTGGTTGATGATGTTTCTTTTTCTCTGGATGAAAATACTGTATTAGGTATTGTCGGCGAATCTGGCTGTGGAAAAACAATCACGGCTTTATCCCTGACAAAACTTTTACCTGATCGTGATTGTAAAATTATTGCGGGCACAGTTAACTTTAAAGGGGAAAATATTCTTGGGTTTGAAAGCAAGGAGCTGCGCAAAATTAGGGGTAAACAAATAAGTTATATATTTCAGGAGCCATCAACCTCACTTAATCCGGTATTGTCAATTAATGAACAAATGAAGGAAGTGGTGCTTTTACACCGGCCGGATATAGAACAAAAATCGATTGACCAATTTTTGGTAAATCAATTGGAAAATGTGGGGATAAAACCAGCGCGAGATAAATTGAATGCTTATGCCCATCAATTATCCGGGGGCCAAAAACAAAGAGTGATGATTGCCATGGCTTTAATCAGCCAGCCGCAACTTTTGATTGCCGATGAACCAACAACTGCCTTAGATGTAACAGTTCAGGCTCAGATTTTAGAATTAATTACCGAGCTTAAAGCTAAACTTAAACTTTCCATTATATTTATCAGCCATGACCTGGATGTTATTGCTCAGGTGTCTGATTATATTGCGGTAATGTACACCGGTGAAATTGTGGAACTTGCCCCCACCCTTGAATTAATAAAAAATCCTAACCACCCCTACACGCAAGGATTACTGGCTTGTTTGGCCAAAGCACAGGTTAATCAACAAAAAAAACTTAAGGTAATTGACGGCCAAGTGCCGCAGCCGGGAACTCTGCTGTGTGGATGTTCCTTCTTTCCGCGTTGCGCTCAGGCTATGGCACGTTGTCAAAAAGAAAAACCTGAGCTTCGTAAATTTGGTGTTAATCAGGAGGTCCGCTGTTGGCTATACTCAAGTTGAAAAATATACATAAACATTATAAATTACAGAAAACTATTTTTTCTAAAAGTAAATTTATTAAAGCTGTGCATAATGTTTCTTTTGAGATAGAACAGGGAGAAACTCTCGGATTAGTGGGAGAATCAGGCTGTGGCAAGTCGACTTTAGCCAAAATCATTCTGAAATTAATTGATGCCACAGAAGGTGATATTTTTCTGGAAAATATAAATATTACACGGCTCAAGAATGAAGCATTTCGTCCTTTACGTAAACAACTGCAGATTGTTTTCCAGGATCCCTACAGCAGCCTTTCTCCCGGGCTTAAAATAAAAGATATTATCAGCGAAGGATTGATAGCATTTAAATTTGAAAAATCTCAAATAGTAAACAGAGTAAATGAATTAATTCATCAAGTTGGCCTAACCCCAGAACATTTAAATCGTTTACCGCATCAGTTAAGCGGCGGAGAACGCCAGCGTGTGGGCATTGCACGGGCTATAGCAATAAATCCTAAACTAATTGTGCTGGATGAGGCAGTATCGAGTTTAGACTTGTCAATTCAGGCGCAAATTTTAAATTTACTGGTTGATTTACAAAAAAAATATAATTTAACTTATCTTTTTATTGCGCATAATTTACATGTGGTGCGTTTTATCAGTGACAGAATCGCAGTTATGTATCAAGGGGAAATTGTGGAGACAGGAAAAACAGAAGGTATCTGGCGTAATCCCCAACATCCCTACACAAAGCGCTTACTGAGCAGTATGCCATCAATGGAGAAGAAAAAAGCGAAGGACGAAGGACGAAAAAAATAAAAAAAGTTATAAATTATAAGTGATGTGTGATAAATTAAAAGCTAAAAACTAAGAGCTAAATGCTAAATTGGCTAACAGCTGATAGTAAAAGCGAAAAAAGCAAAAAATTGGACGTAGATGGACGCAGATTAGCAGGATTAGAGCAGATTGAAAGAAATTTTCTGATAATCTAGTGCTCTGTTTGCAACAGAGAATGCTAATTTTAAAAAACCAATAAAAAACAAAAATAAATTTTTATGTTTTAATCTGTGTGAACCAGTGTAAATCTGTGTCCTATGAATAAAGAGAGAATCAGTGTTCATCCGTGTACTATTAAACTTTGGTGTTTTTTTCTGTTTGCCCTGAGATTTTGTCAAAGGGGCTCATTAGAGATTAATCGAGTTTTTGTTCTAATCCTGCAAATCTTGTCAAAAAAGGAAATAAAATGTTTGAATTTTTCGAAAGTAAAGAATTTCTCAAGTATAAACAGGAAAAGATTTTTGCCAAAATAAAAGAGCAGATTAAAACTCTGGCCATATATAAAGGCGGCGGGGGTTTGGGAGATTTAGTGGTTGCCAACCCATTATTTGCCAGTTTTAAAAAAGCGTTTCCCGATGCTAAAATAATGTATCTGGGTACAGTTTACCCGCGTTTTAAGAAAATATTCAAAGCAATTAAAGCAATTGATGGGTACATTGATTTTAAGCGGCCAGACAGAGGTAAATCAAAAAAAGAATATCTTGAGTTTAGAAAAAATAATTTAGGCAAAATCGATTTACTCATAGATACACAACGCCGTTGGGAGACCAGTTTTTGGCTAAAAAAGCTAAACCCTAGATATATGCTTAGTGCCAGTGTGTTTCTCTCTGATTGGAAAATGCCGAGGTTAAATTACAAGAAAATGCATATCCTAGAACAGATGTTGAGTTTACCGGCTCGATTAGGCATAAATAATTTTTCTCAATGGGGGGATGCAGATTGCAGTTTAAATATTGACTCTGAATACAAAGAAAATGCGGCAAAAATATTAAAAGGATATAAAGGTAAATTTATGGCTTTAATGCCGAGTTGCGGGATGCAGTTTAAAAACTGGATGCCGGAAAATTTTGCAAAATTAGGGGATTTATTTGCAAATTATGGATATATGGTTATAATATTAGGCAGTCCGCAGGAGCTGAATCTTTATAAGCAAATTGCCGCAAACATGAAACAGAGGAGTATTATCCCCGGTTTAATTGATTTAGAGTTTGCACAGGAATTAATGAATGATGCGGCAATTTTAAAACAATGTGAAATTGCCGTGGGTAATGATTCTGGAGGAATGCATTTAGCAAGTTGTTTAGGAAGTTTGTGTGCAACTGTTTTTGGTCCGACAACGCCGCGTAAATTTGCTCCGATTGGACCACGTAACATAGTTTTTTATGAAAACATGCAATGTTCACCTTGCCGTTTTAAATGCTCAAGAAAAATAGAAAGAGAATGTTTAAGACGGATTACTCCGGAGCAGGTTTTTACTGCATGTATAAATAAACTGAAAAGCCAGAAAGAGGATTAGAAATGTCAGAAAAGCTGCCAATCAGTATTGTGATTATCACCTGCAATGTTGCGGCGAATATAAAGGAATGCTTAGAATCTGTAAAATGGGCGGATGAAATAGTAATTGTGGATAATCATTCTACAGATAAAACATTAGATATTGCCCAAGCATACACAAAAAGCATTTACCATGATACTTGGGATAGGGAAGGTTCAATTCGTAATCGGGCTTACAAAAAAGCGAAAAATGAATGGGTTCTGACTTTAGATCCGGATGAACGTGTGAGTGATCAGTTAAAAGAGCAAATTAAAGATTTTATATCTCAGGGCACAGAGTTTAATGCTTTTTCTGTTTCGATGAGGAATATTTTTGGCCGTAAATTTTGGATAAAAAACGGCGGTTGGTATCCGGCAAGCCGCATAAAAATATTTAAAAAAAGTAAGTTTTATTATGAAGATGCAGAAATCCATCCCCGCGCATATCTTGACGGTAAAGAAGGGAGATTAACCGGGGAGATTATTCATTATTGCTATGATGATTTTACGCAAGTTGTATCTAAAATGAATGTGCAGAGCACGCTGGAAGCAGAAAAATGGATTCGGGATAAACGTAAAATGAGTTTCAGTATTGCATTAATCAGAACTTTTTCCCGGTTTTTTAAGATGTATTTGCAGAAAAATGGCTACAAAGATGGGATGGTAGGTTTTATGATGGCTTGGCAATGGGCAACCTATCAGTTGCTTAGTTACGCAAAATATTGGTTAATAAAAAATATGCGCAATAGTAATGATGCTTAAAATAAAAGCTAAAAAAAGTTTTGATAATGTTGAGTTAAAAAACTGTAATTAGATTCAAAATTTTAATAAATACTATTTACTGCATAATATTGCCGCGACCATTATCTATCCGGATAATTTTTTTAATTCAAGAAAGATTATGAAAAAAAATGATTGAATTATACATTCTCCTTTTGATTATGATTATCGCTTCAATTGCGGCGCTGGAAGTTAACGATTTGCTTTCTTCTGTGGTTGTAATTGGTGCGGTAGGGTTATGTTTAAGTGTCGGATTTTTGCTTTTAAAAGCTCCGGATTTAGCAATTACACAATTGATTGTAGAAATTGTGCTGGTAACAATCCTGCTCAGAGCTACATTGACACAGGATCAACATTGTTTTAAAAATAAAAGAGATTTTTATAAACTATTCTTAGTTATTCTGTTAATTAGTTTATTCTTGTCGGCTGCGTACGTTGTGATTAATGACCTGCCTATTTTTGGCAAACCTTTAATGCGTGCAAGTGAAACTTATTTAATGCAGGAATTAAAAAATAAAAAAGTTACTAATTTGGTATGTTTAATCAATCTAAAGTACATGATTTTAGACACATTTGGGGCAATGGTTACGTTATTCAGCTGTGTAATCAGCGTTATTTTATTGAGCCGAAAAAATCCAGAGGAGGATGATTTTTGAAAAAAGAAAATCTAAACACAAAGCAAAAAACAGCAGATATGAACACAGAGAAAGGCATGAGCATTATTATTAAGACAATTACCCGAATAACTGTGGGAATACTTTTTCTTTATGGAGTGAATATGGTTTTACATGGGAATATTAATCCGGGGGCAGGATTTGCCGGAGGCGGGATTATTGCCTTGGCTTTTATTAATTTAATTTTAGCTTTTGGCAAGGATGCGGCATTAGAAAAACTGAACCACACCGGGGCGGGAATTATTGCGGGATTAGGTTTATTTATGTTTTTAGTTTTGAGCATTATTGGTTTCTACGAAGACAGCTTTATCAAATATTTTAAACAGGACAACACATTGATTACAGAATTTATGGCGGGAAGCAGGGTTACATTATTTAATATTAGTATTTGTGTGGAAGTCGGAGTAGGAATTTTTGCAATTTTTTTTAGCTTAATTACTTTAAAAATTATCGAGGGCAGGAAATGATATACTTTTTATGTTTTGTTCTGTTTTGCGTAGGAATATACGGGTTGTTGATAAAGAAAAATATTATCAAATTAATCATAAGTTTAATTATTATTAATTATTCAATTCATATTTTTCTGATCCTGATCGGGTTTAGATGGCAGGGGGCAGCGCCGGTACTCGAAACCGGGGGCAAATTAACGCTTATTGTGGATCCTTTGCCGCAAGCAATTGTTCTGGTTTTGCTAATTGTGAATATGTCGGCAATAGCATTATTAATTGCCGTAGCGATGAAGCTTTACCAGAAATTTAAAACATTTAATATTAAAGAAATGAAAAATTAAAACAAATGCAATTATTACCTTTATTTATAATCATCCCTGTATTGGCCAGTTTAATCACGGCAATTATTGCGCGTCAGAATAATAAAATTGCTGATTTTATTTGTTTTTTAGCCGGAATATCCTTATGGGGATTATCAGTATATTTGCTTATTGTTTTTAAAAATCAGGCGTTGCTTGTTTTTGCGCAAAGCAGATGGGGGTGGTCGGAAGGAGTTTTATTAGTCGCAGATGGGTTAAGCATAGTTTTATTAAGCATGGTTTATTTTTTATTTATGAGTATGTTCATATATAATTTTAGATTCCTAAAGGCAGCGGAACAAAGATGGGGATATCACGTAATAGTTTTATTATTGTTAACCGGCATTAACGGAGTATTAATAGCGGCAGATATATTTACAATGTATGTTTTTCTGGAAGTCGCGGTTATTGCTTCTTATGCTTTGGTAATTTTTAGAAATAAAACAAGAGCATTTTTGAGTTTTTTTAAATATATGGTTACGGGAATATTTGCTTCGGCTTTAATTTTAATGGCAATTGCGGTTTGTTATAGTTATGTGGCTACCTTAAACATGGCGGAAATCTCGCGTCAAATATCAATACGCGCTGTAAATAGTAATCTTTTATCTGAGAATCCCGTAGTTTGTTTCATGGGAATTTTATTTGCTTTAGGTATTGGCTTAAAAACAGGGTTGATTCCTTTTTTAAGTTCGATTTCTAATATCCAGGTGCAAACGAAAACTCCGGCAACAAATATACTTTCCGTCCTTTTCCTGCCGGTGATTGGAATATACCTTTTTCTGCGGATATTTTTCAATGTACTTATGTTAGGAACAGAATTTTCTAATTTTATTATTTTTTGGGCAGTTATGTTAATATTCACAGGCATAATTCGGGCGATGTTTAAAAATAATTTTAAGGAAGTTTTAGCTTGCGTTTATATTACAGAAATTGGTATTTGCTTATTAGCTATCGGTATTGGCAACCTGCTGACAATTACGGCTGGGTTAATGCATCTTTTTCATTATATGATTAACCGGGCTGTTTTAAATTCTTATGCGGGTATTTTTGAATATACACAGGGAACTACAGATTTTATTCTGATAAAAGGTTTTAAAGTTAAAATGCCGGTAATCGCAATCACTTCGCTGATTGGGAGTTTTTCATTTGTGGGTATTCCTCCGTTTTCTGGCTTTTGGACAAAGGCTGCAATTGTGGCCGGAGCAGAGCAAGCGGGTTTTCAGTGGGCCCTGCCGTTTATGGTAATTGTAAGTTTAGGGAGTTTTATTATTTTTTTTAAAGTCCAATCCCGCATATTTTTTAATTTTAATAAAAATAATGAAAAGCTGCCTTCCCGGCAAGGAATACCTTTGCTTATGAAAACTGCAATGGTTATCTTAGCTTTTGTATCTTTATTAATTAATGTTTTGTGGTTAATCCCAGAGGAAGAAATGTTTTTAACTCCCATTGCGAAAACGATCAAAAACAGTAAGGATTATGCAAGCCGTATCATGGATATATTTTAATGAAAAGAAAAACAGTTTTGTTTATAATTTGTGTTCTAATTTGGTGCGGATTAAATTGGCCAATCAATCGGAAATGGTTAATTATCGGCTTGGGAGTGAGCACGATTATTGCTTTAGGCTCAGGTGATATTTTTATCCGGCGCCCCCATATTTTAATTCATTTTAAAAGATATTTTTGGCTGATTTACTATTTAGCTTTTCTTTCAACTCAAATAATAAAAGCTAATATTTATATTATTTATTGTCTTTGCCAGCCGGCTTTATCACTGCATCCGGGGATTGTAAAAGTTAAAACAAGAATAAGAAGTGAAATGGGTCTGACTGTTTTGGCTAATTCGATAACTTTTTCCACAGGAACTTGCGTTGTTGATATCGATAACGCTAATGGATATATATATGTACATTGGATGGATGTTAAAAGTCAAAGTATAAAACCGGCAACTGAACTGATTGTTGAGAAATTCGAAAAAATATTAAGAGAGGTGTTTGATTAATAAAATGGTTGAAGATAAAATAGGGCAAAGAATTTATTGGTTAATGGGAATAATATTTTTAAGCTTAATGCTGATTGCTACGTTTTTATTATTTCCCTATTTTTTAGAACGGGCTTTATTTTTTCTTTTGATTTGTTGTTTATTTGTTCTGATGCGAATGCTTATCGGGCCGGGAGCATGCCAAAGAATAGTTGCGGTAACAATCATTAGCATGCTGATTATCGGATTTTGCGGCATTCTCGCGTTCTTTACCCAAAAGAACTGGTATATTGATATTGCTTTAGTTTGGGTTTTTCAGTCTTTTATTGCCACACTTACTTTTGCAAAATTTCTCGAAGGAAAAAGATTTGATGATTAAATGATTATTGTAAAGCAGGAAGGAAGTTATGATTGAATTAGGAAAAATATTTTTAATTTTAGGGTTGATATTTGATTTGATCGGAACAATTAGTTTAATGCGCATGCCGGATATTTATAGCCAATTACAAAGCGCGGCAAAAAGTGTAACCTTAGGGACTTGCTTGATTCTCTTTGGTGTGTTTTTAAGCCGGGGGATGAGTAGCGCTGGGTTCAAAACACTTTTGGTCCTGGGGTTTTTAATCCTGATCAGTCCTGTTTCTGTACATGCTTTAGCACGGGGAATTCATAAAAGCCGAAACATAAACCTTAAAAACTATGTATGTGATCAATACCATGATGATCAATTAAGGAAAAAAGATAACATTTCTAATTAGTTACTATTAAATAAGTTATAACATAATAGTAATTATTTATGAATTTTTAGCAATTTATACATCCGCGGCCTAAAACCGCTCCCATTTATGGCGCGGATAAAAGGAGGCCGCTTGAGTATTCCAGGCCAGGAACACGGGCTTTAGCCCGTGAGGGGGTCCATTAGGCAAAATTATATATTTTGCCCAGTTGCTTTTTTGATTAAAACTGGTAAAATTAAGAACTTAAACAGATTAATTTGTTTAAGTTCTTAGATACCTATAATTTATTTTAAAAAAGGATAAATATGCACGAAATGGGGATAGCGCAGGAAGTTTTTAAATCTGTTTTACTGGAACTGAAGGACTATGAATATAAAAAAATTAATAAAATTGTCCTGGAAGTTGGTGAATATAATTTAATTGAGCCAGAGTCTCTTCAAAATGCGTTTAGGCTGATTGCAGAAAACTCCCGGGCAAATAATGCTATCCTTGAAATAAAACAAATCCCGGGAATGGAAATAAAAATAATACACATTGATGCAGAGTAAAATTGAGCAAATTCAAATACCATTAAATAATATTTACCAAAAATCTTGGATAAAAAATAAAACGGTTTTGGCTTTAGGTCCGGAACTTAAGTCAAATTATGCTGTTATTATAAATTCTCAGGCTATTGTTTACACCGGGTTTGGAGATTTAAAAAACCCGGATAATTTTACGAGATACAAAAAACATATTTTAAAAACAATCAAAAATTTATCAAAAAAACCGCAAGTTATAGCCTGTGATTTTAATCCGATATTTTTAAGCTCCCAATTTGCCCGTAAGTTACAAGCTTCAACTTTAGGTAAAAGCAAATTAAATCCTGTATTGCATCATTATGCGCATATTGCGGCCAGCTGTGCGGTTTTAAATCTAATGCAGACACAAGTTTTAGGTATTGTTTGTGATGGTACGGGATTGGGCGATGATGATCAGACTTGGGGCTGTGAGTTTATCAAAAAATCGGCAGGCAATTTTACACGCTGCGGACACTTAAATTATATTCCTTTGCCTGGTGCGGATTATGCGGTTATTGAGCCTTGGCGCGTCGGGCTTTCCTTGCTTTATCAAACTTTTGGTGATAAAATATTTACTCTGGATTTAGCTTTGCTTAAACATCACCAGGATAAAACAAATATATTAGTTAAAATGATCAAACAGGGTTTTAATACGCCGATGGCTTCCAGTGCAGGTAGATTATTTGATGGAGTTGCGGCAATTTTGGGTTTTTTTAAAAAAATAAAATTTGAAGCTCAGGCAGCTGTACTTTTAGAGCAGCAGGCACAAAAAGTTATAAATTATGAAAAAGGCAAGTATGCTTATAAGATACAAAAAGCAGGTTTAAAGTTTATTCTGAACACAAATGAGTTAATTGAGGATATTGTGGCAGACTTAAGGGCTAATCAACCTAAAGAAATTATAGCCGCGCGTTTTCATAATACATTTAGCGATATGATAATAAAAATGGCGGGAAAAATTACGCAACAAAAAGAAAATAGTAAGATTAAGGATATTGTTTTATCCGGAGGAGTTTTTTTTAATAGGATAATTTCCGATAAAGTAATCAGGGGCTTAGAAAAGTATGGATTTAAAGTACATAAACCAGAGAACTTAATTTTATCTGATGCGGGTTTATCATTAGGGCAGGCGGTGATAGGGTATGTGTTTAGGAATTCCGGTAAAGGTAAAAAAAATTAAAGGGAATACGGCTACAGTCAGTACCGGATCTGTAGAAAAACAGATTGGTATTGAACTGACTCCGGATGTAAAAGTAGGTGATTATGTGCTTTTACATGCTGGGTTTGCGATAGAAATTATAAATGAAAAAGTTGCTCAAGAGACCTTGAAATTATTAGAAGAAATGTTTTCAATGGAAATAGATGATCAAAAATAATATGGTTAAGGCAAAGGCAATTGAAGCTTATGGATAAAACTAGAAATAATAAATTAGCCAGTCAGCTCCGGCAAACGATTACCCGTTTTTGTAAAAAAATAGAAAAAAATATATCAATCATGGAAGTCTGCGGTACGCATACAGTGGCTTTGTTTCGTTCCGGGATTAGAGAAATGCTGCCTTCTAATATGAGAATCATCTCCGGGCCCGGATGTCCGGTTTGCGTAACCGATCAAGCTGATGTTGACCGCGCCATCGGTCTTTGTCAATTAGAGAATACTATTGTTACCACTTTTGGTGATATGATGCAGGTTCCGGGGACTGAAGTTAGTTTAGAACAGATGAAAGCACAGGGCCGAGATGTACGGGTTGTATATTCTGCGTTGGATGCTTTAGAAATTGCTAAAACTAATAATGAAAATGTTATTCATATTGCGGTTGGATTTGAAACTACAGCTCCGACAATTGCAGCAGTTTTAAAAAGAGCTAAACAAGAAAAGGTAAATAATTTTTATGTATTGAGTGCGAATAAAATTGTACCGCCGGCTTTGGAGTGTTTGGTTGCTTGCGCAAAAAGCAGGATTAATGCGTTTATTTTACCCGGACATGTTAGTGCCATTATTGGAGCAAAACCATACCAATTTCTTGCGGATAAGTATAATAAACCCTGTGTGATTGCCGGATTTGAGCCTGTAGATATTTTGCAGGCAATCGCAATGTTGTGTAAACAAATAGTCGAACAAAAATCGAGGATTGAGATACAATATACACGTTGTGTGCAAAGGGAGGGAAACATTTTAGCTCAGAAAATATTAAGAGAAGTTTTTGAGGTTCGGGATGCACAATGGCGCGGCTTGGGGGTAATGAAGAAAAGTGGATTTTTTTTAAATAAAAATTATGCAGGATTTGAGGCGCGAGAAAATTTTAAGGTAAAAATTCCTAAGCCAAAAAAAACGCCTTGCCGCTGCGGTGATGTTTTGCAGGGGGTAATTTTGCCGCCGGAATGCAAACTGTTTCAGAATAAATGTACGCCAGAGAATCCGATTGGACCGTGTATGGTTTCAACAGAAGGAACTTGCGCAGCATATTATCGTTACGCCAGAGTTTCTTAACTTATTATCAGAGGAAAAAATTGAATGACCAATTAAAAAATAAAAACGTTACATTAGCTTACGGTAATGGCGGACAATTAATGCAGCAGCTGATCAATAATTTGATCAAGGCTAATTTTGGCAATCCGATATTAAATAAACTGGATGATGCTGCTGTTTTAAACGGGGTTGGCTTTAGGGAACATCTTGTATTTACTACAGATTCTTTTGTGGTGAGTCCGATATTTTTTCCGGGTGGCGATATCGGTAAGCTGGCGGTTTGCGGTACAATAAATGACCTTTGCATGATGGGTGCAAAACCATTATATTTAAGTCTGAGTATGATTATTGAGGAGGGATTTGCTTTTAAAGATCTAGAAAGAATTGTTAGCTCCATTAAGAAAACAATTAAAATAGCTGGGGTTAAAATAGTTTGCGGTGATACTAAGGTTGTAAATAAAGGTAATTGTGATAAAATATTCATTAATACATCTGGAATCGGCAGTATTGATAATCGCACAAATATTAGTGCATCTAAGGCTAAACCTGATGACCTAATTATCGTGAGCGGGCCAATTGGTGAACATGGAATTGCAATTATTAGTCAACGAAAGGGGCTCGGGTTTAAAACAAAATTGAAAAGTGATTGTGCGCCTTTAAATGATCTTGTCCTAAATTTAATGAAATATAAAAATAAAATTCATGTTTTCAGAGATCCGACACGCGGGGGGCTTGCGAGTGTATTAAATGAAATTGCGCAACTTTCCAATGTTGGCATAGAAGTTGATGAAGTAAAGATTCCCGTGAGTAATGCAGTAAAGGGCGCGAGTGCAATTTTGGGATTGGATCCTTTGTACCTGCCGTGTGAAGGAAGATTAGTCGCTGTGGTTAGCCCGGATAAAATGCCGCAAATTTTAAACTTAATGCAAAAAAATAAAAAAGGCAGGGGAGCAAGAGTTATTGGCCGAATAAAAGCCGGGCACAAAAAAGAGGTATATTTAAATACTGTAATTGGCGGCAGGCGGATTCTTGATTTACCGATCCGGGAACAAACACCGCGAATTTGTTAAGTATTAAGAGGAAAAAGGAGATAACATGATCGTAAGAGAAGCAGATATTACCCGGGCAATAATCAAAACAGCTACGGATGAATTACTTGATAATATTGAAGTGGATGTGATCATTGCTGGCGGCGGTCCCGCCGGACTTACGTGTGCGCGTTACTTAGGTCAAGCGGGGAAAAAAGTTGTACTTTTTGAGCGTAAATTAAATTATGGGGGGGGAATGCCGGGCGGAGGGATGTTATTTCCCCGGATAGTGATTGAGAAACAAGCAAAATCAATCCTTTCTGAAATAAATGTGAGATTAAAACCTTATGATAAAAATTATTACACTGCAGATTCAGTGGAAGCAATTTCTAAAATGGGTGTTGCAGCAATCGATGCTGGATTAAGAATATATCCTGCAGTTACAGTTGAAGATTTGGTGATTCGAGCGAATAATAAAGTGCAAGGTGCAGTAATAAATTGGTCTGCAGTACAAATTGCCGGATTACATGTTGATCCATTAGTAATTATGTCTGAATACGTTGTGGATGCGACCGGGCATGATGCCGATATTACAAATACGTTATTAAGAAAGAATCCTAATGTAAAACTAAAAACAAAAACAGGTAAAGTTATAGGTGAAAAATCAATGTGGGCTCAGCAGGGAGAAAATTTAATTCTGTCTAATACAAAGGAAGTTTTTCCCGGGCTTTTTCTGGCGGGTATGGCGGTTAATGCTGTTGCCGGGGTACCACGGATGGGAGCTGTTTTTGGCGGTATGCTGCTTTCGGGAAAAAAAGCGGCAATGCTAATTTTAGCCAGATTAAATAATAAAAAGAAAAGAAAGTTAAATTAATTACCGGAGGTTAGAAAAATGGCCAAAACTATAGCTGAAATTAATAATAAAATTAAAAAAGGCGAAGCTGTTGTTGTTACTAAAGAGGAAATGCTGGAAATTGTGAAAAAAAAGGGGACAAAAAACAGCGCAGAATATGTAGATGTTGTTACAACAGGAACTTTTGGCCCGATGTGTTCCTCAATGGCAATTTTTAATATTGGCCATTCAAAACCAAAAATTAAAATACAAAAGGCTTGGCTGAACGATGTTGAATGCTATTGCGGCTTGGCAGCGGTGGACATGATTATCGGAGCTACTGAATTATCAACTAAAGATCCGGCTAATACTTTTGGGCCCGGAGAGTTTAAATACGGGGGAGCGCATGTAATTGAAGATTTGGTGGCGCATAAGGATCTTAAACTAAAGGCAATTGGTTATGGAACAGATTGTTATCCCCGTAAAGAATTAGAAACTTTTATAAATTTAGATGATTTAAATGAAGCCTGGCTGACTAATCCGCGTAACGCCTATCAAAACTATAATGTTGCCGTGAATCTTTCGGATAAAACAATTTACACTTATATGGGTGTTTTAAGGCCGGATTTATCAAATGCAAATTATTGCAGTGCCGGCCAGCTTTCTCCGTTATTAAATGACCCAGGTTTTAGAGCCATAGGTATTGGTACAAGAATTTTTCTCGGGGGAGGAATCGGGTATATTTTCTGGCACGGGACTCAGCATACCACTGATGTTAAGCGTACAAAAGGCGGAGTGCCTGTTACGCCTTCCGGAACTTTGGCCGTCAACGGCGATTTAAAAGGCATGAGCCAAGAATGGTTAAGGGCAGCTTCAATGCAGGGTTACGGAGTAAGTCTGGCAGTAGGGATTGGGGTGCCGATACCGATTATTGATGAGGAAATGGTCAACAGTGTATGCGTACGGGATGAGGAAATTTTTACGCAGATTATTGATTATAGCCATGATTATCCTGATGGTAAATCAAATTCCTTAGGACAGGTTAATTATGAACAGCTTAAGTCCGGATTGATCAATATTAAAGGCAAAACTGTGCCTACAGCAGGGCTTTCCAGCTACTACAAAGCTAAGCAAATATGCCAAATTTTAAAGGAAAATATTCTTAAAGGAGATTTTAGTTTAACCGAACCAGTACACCCCCTGCCACGGGAAGGTTCCGGCGTTAATTTTAAAGCTTTAAAAATGAAAAATGTTAAGTAATTTTCAAATTGTCTTTATTTTAAAGAACCTTCTAAAAATTCTTTAACATTATTGGGAGAAAACATAATAAAAAAACTGCCTTTAATATTTTTTCGCTCAATTTCAAAAAATGTTTCCAAGAGAATAATCTGAACCTCATCCTGTAAAACTTCATTAAAGGCAATATTGCAGACAGTTTCTAATGTGCCGCAAATTAAGCTAGGAGTTGAATGCAGAATTACTTTTTTGCTCAGGCTGGAGAGTGTTCCCAAATAAGCAGAAATGACAATATTGCCAATTTCTTTTAAAAGTGAAACACCGTATTCAGTCTTAGTTCCTAGATTATCCTTATTCTGTTCTGAACATACAGTGTCAATTAAACTATAGGCGCTTTTTTCGGGAAATATTAATAAAATATTACCAGTAAGATTACTGAGAAGCTGCATTCTTATTCCTACTAAAATATCTGGTATATCTTTTAGTTCAGAGATTAGTTTATCCCGATCAATGATTTTTAATCCAGGAATGCTCAATCCAATTTTCTGATTTAAAACTTGCGATAAAGCAACAGCGGCATTTCCGATGCAAATATTACCGACTTCCTTAAGCATATCAATAAAATCAGCATCAATTTTTACTTTTTTCATGAAATTTTAAAACCTCGAGTTTAAATTTATTTTCTTATTAATTATATGCTGTTAGTTAGACTTTTCCTTTAATTTAATAAATTTCTTTTTTATTAATTCCACAAAAATATCCACAATTTTTGGATCCAATTGATCCGGAGTGCATTTTTTTAATAATTTAATTGCTTTTTGCACGGAAAAAGCCTTACGGTAAGGCCGGTCCGCAGTCATGGCTTCAAAAGTATCCGCAACAGCTAAAATACGCGAACCAATAGGGATCTGATCACCTTTAATGCCGTTGGGATATCCACCTCCGTTATGGCGTTCATGGTGGTGATAAATCATAGTTTTAATTTCATTAGATAAATCTGTATTATTAATAATGCTAAGAGTTGCAGAAAGCGGATGAATAACTTTTTCTAATAATTTTTTATTAATTATCACGTTATTCATTAAATCTTGGGGAGTATCTTTTGCCGGTTCGTTCAATTCTCCTAAATAAAAATTTACCGGTTCTAAAATTCGCTTGCCGATTGCCGGGTGATTCTTAATAATTTCATATTCTGCATAAGTTAAGGTACTCGGTTTTGCCAGGATTTTTTCCGGGATTCCGATTTTTCCAATATCATGTAGTATCCCGGCAATTTGGATGCCTTCGATCATTATTTTGGGCAAATTAAGGGCTTGAGCAATGGATACTGCATAATAAGAAACTAAATCAGAATGGCCACGGGTACAGGGGTCTTTTTCCTCAATTGCTTGCGCTAAGGCTTTGATTGTACTTAAATAAGTTGTTCTTAAATTTCTGTAAAGAATTGTATTTTCAATAGCTACGGCTACATGATTAGAAAGTGTAATTAAAGACTGCTGATTTTTTTGATTAAAACCATCATTTTTTAATGAATAAATACTTAACATTCCCCGGGTATTTCCTTTTGATGTTATCGGAGTATTAAGTATAGATTTTATATCTTTAGGTAAAACTTTTTTCTTAAAACGTTTTGTGGGGCCGGGCACTTTTTTAAGAATTACTTCAATACTGCGTGCATTAATTTTTTTCTTTTTTAACCCGTAGATGACTAAACTGAGGTTTCTTTTTAAAAAGTTGATTGTCTTATGGCTTAAAGAGTTTTGGGAACAAATCAATAAAGTATATTTATTTTTTTCAATAATCAAGAGAGAATAAATATCAAAAGGAAAAAGCTCAAATATACAAACATTCAAAACTTCAAATAAACTCTCTTGATTTGTCGCGGAGTTAAGGGCACAGCTGATCACATTGAATCTGAATAAATGCTGGATTTTTTCTTCGGCATCAATATAAAGTTTAGCGTTTTCAATAGCAATAGAACTTTCCGAAGCAAATTTTGCAAAAATATTTAATTCCTCCTCTGTGAATTCTTTTGCGCCGGGAATCCGGTTTAAATTGATTACGCCGATTAATTTATCCGCTAAAAGCAGGGGAATAGAAATTGAGGATTTTAGATTTTTGCGGGGTTTTTTCTTGAAAATAGTATAAAAATTTGTATTATCAATAATTAAAGGCTTTTTGCTGCGAGCAACAATCCCAGCAATCCCTTTGCCGATTTTTATGTGTGCTCTTTTAACAATGGATTTTTTTATGCCACGGAAGGCTTTGATCCTTAATTCTTTTTGTTTTTTATCAAAAAGCATGAGAGAGCCAGAATTTGCATGAGTTTGTCTGAGCATTGTTTCCAGGATAATATTAAGCAATTTATTAAAATCATAGGAAGCACCCAGTACATTGCTAATTTCCTGCAGGCTGGCAAGTTTTAATGTTTTTTCCGTAGATTTAGGTCTATTCATGACTTTTTCATGCTTTTAGCAAAAGCTTTACAAGCTTTTAAGATTAACCGCATTGAATTGGGATCAAAAGCAATAAAAAATTTTCCCTTAACAGAATTTGTGAATTCATTAAAATATGTTTCAATCAGGATAACATTAGGATTTTGTTTTTTGCTTGTTCCAAAAACGCTTTTTATTACCATTTCGGGAACTCCGTCTGTAAATTGGGGGCAGGATAAGTATACTGGCAATTTAGACATTGCGCTTAATGTTGAGACGTAAGCAGAAATAACAATGTTTCCGATTTCCTTGAGTGAGGAAATTCCGATTTGTGTAATTAGCTTGGTTTTTTGCATTTTAGGACTGCCTACGAGAAGCTCCATTAGTTGATATGCGCTTTCCTGCGAAAAAAGCAGTAATATTTGACTGTTAATCATCCCTAAAGTTTCCATTTGAATGCCAATTATGGGGATACCGTCTTTATCAATCGTGGAAGCTAGTTTTACCAGTGGTACGGATTTAAGGGTAGGGACTTGGAGTTCGATTTTTTTAAATAAAATTTGAGCTAACGCAACGGCAGCATTACCGGCACAGATATTTCCTACTTCTCTTAAAATATCGCGCTGATTTTTATTAAATTTGTTCATATTTTGTAAATCCGTTTGATTTTAAAAAAATCGTTAACTCCTTTATTTTTAAACTATAACATAAACATCAACCAGTGTCAATAAATTTTGTTTTCATTTTTGAGTATTTATGATATTATATGTATTCAGTTTGTTTGCAAAAGAGTACCGAGGCGAATTTTTTCCGATTTAATCAGTTTTAAGGATAAAAAAAGGGTAAAAGAGGCTAAACATGGGCGAAACTTTTACAGGTGGAAAACATTTAGAAAATTATAAATATTTGAGTAAAGATGCCCGGATTACAGTGATGCCAATACCTGATCAAGTAATCATTCCTTTATCTCAACATACAGGATCAATAACTCAACCTGTTGTAAAAAAAGGGGATAGGCTAAAAGTAGGCACTGTTATTGGTACAACAGATAAGTTTATTTCCGCAATTGTGCATTCGAGTGTTTCCGGGACAGTAAGTAATATTGTTGATTATAATCATCCTGTTTTAGGGCAATCTCCCTCTGTAATTATTGATTCTGATGGAAAAGATGAGCGGGAAAATACAATAATTCCGAGAAAAGTAGTGGATTCTTTAGATAAAGATAAATTACTAGAAATTATTAAACAAGCAGGTATTGTAGGTTTAGGCGGAGCAGCTTTTCCCACGCATGTGAAATTGAATCCGCCTAATCCAGTAGATACATTAGTGATTAATGGGGCTGAATGCGAGCCGTATTTAACCTGTGATTATCGTTTAATGATTGAACATACTAATGATATTTTAAAAGGAATTTTACTGCTAAAAAAAATACTTTCTGTTTCTTTAGTGCTGATTGGTATTGAAGAAGATAAATCAGAAGCAATGAGTATGATGCGGAATAAAATTGTTGAAAGGGGTTTAGCGGCATTAAAAGTTATCCCGCTTCAGGCAAAGTATCCGCAGGGAGCAGAAAAACAATTGATTAAGGCTACTTTAGACCGGGAAGTTCCCTCAGGCAAGCTTCCTTTTGATGTCGGCGTGGTTGTGTGTAATGTGGGAACAGCCTATGCAGTATACGAAGCCGTATATTTAAGTAAGCCACTTTATGAAAGAGTTATTACTGTAACCGGAAATCCGATTAAGAATCCCTCCAATCTAAGAGTAAGAATCGGGACTAGATTTTCTGAGATAATTTCTTATTGCGGTTTAAAGACTCAGGCCATAGGAAAAATAATTATGGGAGGGCCGATGATGGGCTTGGCCCAATTTACAGACGATGTTCCAGTAATTAAAGGGACTTCGGGGATTCTTTTGCTAAGCTCAAAAGACAGTACAATGAGTGAACCAGGGCCATGTATTCGTTGTGGCCGCTGCGCTACTTTATGTCCTGTAGGGATGTTACCTTATGCGTTAAGCTTATGTGTCGAAGCAAAAAAAATAGATCAAACGCAAATTTATAATGCGCAAGATTGCATGGAGTGCGGAATTTGCACTTATGTTTGCCCGGCAAAAAGAAAAATTTTAGAAAGTATCCGGTTGGTAAAGGCGGTTATGAAATGACATTAAATTTTAAAAATAATATTATTTTGAGCAGTTCCCCTCACTTACGGAGTCCGGAAACAACATCTAAAATTATGTGGACTGTATTCTTTTGTTTGATTCCTTCAGGGCTTGTCAGTATCTATGTTTTTGGTATTTCAACCTTGTGGATTATGCTCAGCGCAGTACTGGGGGCAATGCTCAGTGAATGGATATGTTCACAAATACAAAAAAAACCCGCTACACTTAGTAACGGAAGTGCGGTTTTAACGGGATTATTATTAGCTTATAATCTGCCGCCGGGCTCTCCTTTGTGGATGGCTTTTTTAGGATCATGTGTTGCCATAATTTTGGGAAAAGTTGTTTTTGGCGGTTTAGGTTTCAATATTTTTAATCCTGCTTTAATCGGCCGCGTATTTTTAATGGCGAGCTTTCCGGTATTAATGACACGCTGGCCAGCACCTTTTCAGTTAGACGCTGTAACTGCTCCTACGCCATTAGCTATACTTAAAGATAGTTTTAGTCAAGCCCCCATTCTAGATAAAGCAGAAATTATTCATTACTCAATACGAGATTTAATCCTCGGGTTTAGGGGCGGATGCATAGGAGAAGCATGTATTTTAGCTTTAGTGATTGGCGCAGCTTTTTTAATGCTTAAAGGATATATTTCCTGGCATATCCCAGGTAGTTTTATCGGCACGGTTGCTGTTTTTACCTGGATTTTTGCGGGAGAAAGTTTATTTACCGGTAATTTTTTACTGCATATTCTCTCCGGCGGACTTGTTCTCGGAGCTTTCTATATGGCCACGGATTATGTTACCGGGCCCATAACTGTTTATGGAAAAGTACTTTTTGGTATTGGTTGTGGAATTATTACCTGTGTAATCCGGCTGTGGGGAGGATATCCGGAAGGAGTATCTTATTCAATTTTATTAATGAATATTCTAACTCCTTTGATGGATAAATTTATCCGGCCGCGAAGATTGGGAGAGAAAAAGTGAACGCAGTAATTCTGGCGCTATTATCACTATCTGGATTAGGTTTTTGTTTTGGATTGTTATTAGCTTGGGCATCAAAAAAATTTCAGCTAAAAGTTGATCCGCGTATTATTGAGATTAATGATTTATTGCCGCAAGCAAATTGTGGTGCTTGTGGGTTGGCGGGTTGTACAAACTTTGCGGAAGCATTGGTTGAGGAAAAAGTAGAATTGAATGCTTGTGTTGTTTGTAGTTCTGATAACAAAAAGCAAATTGCACATGTACTGGGGCTGGATTCAGAAGGGGCTAAACTTGCGGCTAGATTAGCTGTGGTCAGTTGTGGCGGTGGCGTTAATTGCAAAGATAAGTTTGAATACAGAGGTTTAAAAGACTGCCGTGTTGCCGTATTAACTATGCAAGGGAATAAGCAATGTAGATTTGCTTGTGTTGGCCAGGGCAGCTGCGTGGATGTTTGTCCCTTTAATGCAATTAAAATGGCTGATACCGGATTGCCGATAATTGATCAAGCGGCGTGTCGAGGTTGCCAGAAATGTGTGGCGATTTGCCCGCGTCAGCTAATTTTTATGATTGATCGGGAAAAGAAAATTTATATAAACTGCAATTCCCATGATAAAGGATTTGTGGTTACAAAAAATTGTAAAGTCGGGTGTATTGGATGCGGAAAATGTGTAAAAACGTGTCCGACAAAAGCGATAAAGCTGGTGGATAATCTCGCGGTTATTGATTATAAAAAATGCATAAATTGTACGAAGTGTGTAAAGGAGTGCCCCACAAAAACAATTGCAATTTTATGAATGCCAGAAAAACATCTCATTTCCCAAAAAAAGTTGCGGCAATTATAAAAAGGGTTAATTTCAAATCTGGATTATCTTTCCTGTTAGATAATGATGAGTTGATTAAAATCGAAAAAACTCAAGCAGATCATATTTTCGGAATTGCGGTTGATTTAGGCACGACATCAATTTGTGTTAGCTTGTGTAATTTAGAAAACAAACAGGAGCTAGCCCAAGTTATCGTGAGAAATAAACAATATATTTACGCACAAGATATCCAGGATTTTTCGCAAACGGCGGATAAGCTGCAGCATAATCAGCAATCATTATCTCGGGAACTTATTTACTCTGTAAATAAAGCAATTAAAGATTGCCTGCGAAAATCAGGCGTAGAAGAAAATAGAATTTTTACAGCGATAGTGGCCGGCAATCCGGTAATGATCAATTTATTGTTACAGACTGCAATAAAGACGAACCTGCTTAAAAAACAAAAAAATCAATATCAGGAAAGCTATTTATTTAAGGCTGCCATGCTCGGGCTAAATATTAATCCTCAGGCAAATATTAGATTTTTGCCAGGCATAGATTCAGTGATTGGTTCGGATACGGTTTCCGCTATTTTAAAACTAGGAATGTTTAAAACTAAAGACCAGATTCTTTGCATTGATGTGGGGATAAACAGTAAAATTATTTTGGGTAATAATAAGAAAATTACTGTAGCTTGTTCAAAGAGTAGTTCTTCTTTTGAAGGCCACTTGCTAAAATGCGGCATGATTGCTAAACCTGGGGCGATTGAATGGGTAAGAATAAATAAAGGAGAAATTAAAATATTAACCGTGGGGCATATCCGGCCGGTCGGCATTAGCGGAAGCGGGGTTATTGATACGATCAGTGAACTGTTGAAAAATAAAATTATTAATTCTCAAGGACAGATGAAATCTGATTCTTTCGTTGTTTATCAGGATAAAAGTTCCTGCGTGGAATTAACCGCTGATGATATTCGAAAGATTCAAGTGAGTAAGGCGATAATTTTTGCGGGAATAAAAATATTAATGAAAAATTTAAATGTGGGGTTTGATCAGATAAAGAAAGTATTTATTTGCGGGGAATTGGGCAGTTATTTGAATACTGAGCATATTGTTCTCCTGGGAATGGTACCGGTTGAATTAAAAAATAAAATCAATTTTGGCGGTAATGCCGCATTTTTAGGGGCAAAAATGGTATTGCTGAATAAAAAATATTTAAACCAAATGAATAAAATCCAAAAATTAATTAAACATATTGATTTAAAGCAAGATCAGGAATTTTTAGGTTTGTATAAAAGAGCATTAAATTTTTAGGATAATAAGATGAAGTTGAAAAAGGCAATTGTCGCAATGAGTGGGGGAATAGATTCATCTTTTTGTGTTCATTTTTTGCAAAAAGCTGGTTATCAAGTCAGTGGATTGACAATGCGGCTGAGTAATGATTCAGAAACAATCACCCGGGCAAAAAAAATGGCTGAAGTTTTGGGGATTAAACATCAGATTGTAGACATTAGAGATGTTTTTAAAAAGGCAATCATGGATTATTTTGCTTATGAGTATACGCAGGCGAGAACACCTAATCCTTGCTTAAGGTGTAATAAATTTATAAAATTTGGCATTCTTATGCAGATTGCTAAAAAGGCGAAATCTTTTTTTGCTACAGGGCACTATGCGCGTGTATTACGGGATAGGGAAAAAAATATTTATGAATTGAGAAAAGGCATCGATGCAAAAAAAGATCAGTCCTATGTTTTATACGCTTTAAAACAAGACCATTTATCCAGATTATTATTGCCCCTAGGGGATTTTACCAAAGAGCAAGTTTACCGCGAGATTAAAAAATTAAAGCTTCCTTTAAGACCAGGAAAGGAAAGCCAGGATATTTGTTTTATTCCGGATCGGGATTATGCGGGATTTATTAAAAAACATATTCCAAATTATGTGCCGCATGCGGGTAATATTGTTACTCCAGAGGGGGAAGTTTTAGGTCGGCATAAAGGGATAATTCATTATACAATAGGACAAAGAAAAGGACTGGGCATTGCCCATAATGAACCTTTATTTGTTTGTGGTTTTGATGTTAAAAAAAATCAAGTAGTTGTTACCACAAATAAGAATTTAGGCGCCAGTACATTTTTAGTCCGGGAAGTATCTTTTATGCACCGAAAATATCTGCGGGATGATTTTATCGTGCGTGTTAAAATTCGGTATCATCATATTCCTCAAACAGCCAGGGTTAAAAGAATTGGTTCAAAAATTGTACAGGTAAAATTTAAGAATTTACAACGGGCAATAACTCCGGGACAAGGGGCTGTATTTTATAAAAACGATTTAGTCTTAGGCGGGGGAGTAATTGCTCAAGTTATAAGATAATTTTCTTGAGCTTAATCTTTTTCATTTATTTCTTTATCTGATTCAAGGTAAATAATATTTTTAGGTAAAGGTTTAGCTTTTCCTTTTGGCTGCCAGTGTAAAAGCTCAATTTTTTGTTTATCCTTATTCCAGACAATTTTAAAATGTCCGCCGTTAGGCAGGGTGCATTCGTATTCATGCCCACTATAAATAAATCCGAATATTAAGATAGCAATTATTAAAAGTGCGGCAAAGAATTTAAAGAAGGTATTTAATCCCATAATTTTTTTTATGAATAGATTTTTTGGCCGCTGGTTTAAACATAAGAAATTTTTCTTTTACTTTATTTTCAACATTTACTTTTCTTTTCTGTTTACAGCTTCAAGGCGCAGACGAATGGTACCGAAGGTGGGATTCGAACCCACACGAGCGTAAACTCAATGGTTTTTGAGACCACCGCGTATGCCATTCCGCCACTTCGGCTTAAGTATTATTTTTAAAAATTAAAAAATTAATGGTATTTGTTTGTACTGCTTTATTTTAGCTCTGGGCGGACCTAAAATAATAGACCATATTATACCTTCTTTTATATTACTTTTCAAGCTGAGGGAGTCAGTTTTTTTTACAATTGGTTTTTCTTCCTTTAACTTAGATGGTTCCGGAAGTACAAAATCTGTTTTTTTTGTTTGAATTTGTTCTGTTTTTGCTTTTGTTAGTGAAATTTTTTTTAAGCTTTTTTGCTTTAAATCATTGAACTTTTTCCGGCGTACAGCCAGGCGTTCTTCATAACTTTGATCAGATTGAACATCTTTTAAAAAATCTCCCTCACGCTGGGGCAGATCTTTTATTTGATAATCCTGGACAAATTGCTCCAAACCAAAATCTCCTGCTGCTAAGTTGCTTTTTGTTAAGGCATCAGGCACATAAGGTTTAGGAGGTTTCTTTATGGTATTGAATTTTTCTTGTTTTTTTAAATTAGAAACAACCCAAATTACCATGATCAGTAAATAAAAAATTAATTTAATTAATCCTTCCATTATTTTCCTCTTGAAATATTAACCATTTTTTTTACTTATCATTTTCCGGGTTATGGCCTTCACCGCCGATTTTATCCCGCATTTTTGTATCCGCTTGTATATTCTTAATATTATAATAATCCATTATGCCTAATTTACCTTCCCGAAAAGCTTGGGCAATAGCTTTCGGTACTTCGGATTCAGCTTCCACAACCCGCGCTCTCATTTCTTGCGTTTTTGCACTCATTTCCTGTTCCTGAGCTACAGCCATAGCACGCCTAGTTTCCGCACGGGCTTGGGCAACTTTGAGGTCCGCTTCTGCCTGGTCAATTTGTAATTTTGCGCCGACATTCCTTCCGACATCCACATCGGCAATATCAATGGAAAGAATTTCAAAAGCTGTTCCAGCATCCAAGCCGCGTTCAAGCACATTTTTAGAAATTTTATCCGGATTCTCTAATACACCTTTATAAGTGTCTGCGGAGCCGATTGTTGTCACAATGCCTTCTCCTACACGAGCAATAATCGTATCTTCAGTTGCTCCGCCTACAAGTCTTTCAATGTTCGCCCGCACGGTAACCAGAGCACGCACTCTTACTTCAATACCGTCTTTGGCTACAGCAGAAAGCAGACCCTGTTTGGGAGCATCAATCACTTTTGGGTTAACAGATGTTTTCACTGCTTCTAATACATTGCGTCCGGCTAAGTCAATGGCACAGGCTTTTTCAAATTTTAAATCTAAATTCGCTTTATCCGCTGAAATTAAAGCTTTAACCACACGGATTACATCTCCGCCGGCTAAATAATGTGCTTCCAGAGCATCAGAGTTAACGCTTAAACCAGCTTTATGCACCATAATAATTGATGGGACAATAACAAATGGATCAACCTTTCTTAACCGCATCCCCAATAAACTAAATAAAGAAATTTTAACACCAGATGCAATTGCCGATACCCAAAGCCTTACCGGAATAAAGTACGCAAATAAAAATAAAAATCCGACAAAAAATATTATCACTAAAAACATTGCCATAACAGCCTCCTTTAAATGAGCACATCACTTAGGGAACGAAGTGACCTAAGTAATAAGTGCGAATTTACCCCTTTGTTTAGATTTGCGCAAGCAAATCTGAATGGGGTCAATTTAATTAACAACCAATAGTAATCAAATGTAAATTTTATCGCAGTTCAGTTAAATAATTTTTAGACTTTATCCGTTTTTTTTACAACAATTTTGTTGCCTTCAACATCGTAGACAATTATTTCCTGATCTTTTTCAATAAATTCACCATCCGTAACAACATCGTAGCGTTTATTTTCTATAATTATGGTGCCGCTGGGGCGGAGCATAGTTAAGGCAATACCTTTTTTATTGATCAGTTCCTTAAATTCAGGTTGTGCTACTTGATAACCCTGAGATTTATTTTGAATCAAAGAAAGCCGGGTTTTTTGCCAGAACGCGGTTTTAGGTAAAATTTTAAAAAAAATAACCGTGAGAATAATACTGGTTAAGCTGATTAAAATTCCGGCAAACGTGCTGAGAGATTCAAATGCAGTATAGCATGCCGCAACCAAAGATATTGCTCCTAAAATACCCGCGAACCCAATTCCCGGGATAAGCACTACTTCAATAAAAATCAAAACAAAACCAATAATAAAAAGTGAGGTAATTACAAACAATGTTGACATTTAAAGCTCCCTTATTTTTTCTACAAAAATTTTATTTCCAGATATCCTGACGATTTTTATTTTTTCACCTTTGGGGATAAAATCACCCTGAGTTGTTACATCAATGGAAATATTATTAAATTGGGCCCGGCCGGAGGGGCGTAAAATAGATTGAGCTGTGCCTATTGCATCAATATTGATATTTTCTGGGATTGATTTAACCTCAAATCCTAAATTTTTCTCTTCCCGATTACTCAGAAGGATATGTTTCCAAACTTTGCTTTGAGGGAAAAATCTGAATAATAATATGAAAAAAATAAATAAAGCAATTAAAGTAAATCCTAAAGTGCTTAACGCGCTGCCCAGTTGAAGTGAAGGAAAAGTAAGCGGGTATTTTATTAAAGATAGAGTTAACCCGCTAATGATCAGGATTATTCCGGTGATGCCAAAAACACCGAATCCGGGAATGATGAAAAGTTCAATGAATAATAAAATTACACCGATTACCAGAATGAGAATATCCAGCCAGCTGGCTAACCCTACTAAATAATGCCCCCAAAAAAATAAAATGATAAAAATCACTCCCAGTGTACCGCTAATTCCCCAACCGGGGATTTTTAATTCAAAAATAAGGCCGAGAAAACCCAGACTTAATAACAGAGAACTAACAATAGGATGAGTTAAAAACCGTACTAGATTTTCAGACCAGGTCGGCTGAGGCCGAAAAATATCTAAATTTTTTAAGACTGGGTTTATTGTTTGCTTGAGATATTCTATAAAATCTTTTTCAGAATCAACAATTAAAACAGCCAGTTTTAAATCAAAAGCTTCCTGGGCTGTGAGATTCAGTAATTTTTCTTTTTTATTAATAATTTTTTCATCTTTGTTTTTTAATTTTAATTCACTTTTTTTTGCAGTTAATTCATCACGGGTTAAGATCAGAAATCCGTCTTTTTCAAGAATCTTAATTAATTCAACATCTTTATCAACCATAGCTACCGCTAAAGCAGAATTGTGATTACTCGCTTCTGCAGTCGCCTTGAATTTAGCCCTTAATGCAGAAATAGTTTTTTCATCAACACTCTCAGCCCCGGGGGTTAGTCCCAGAATCCGTGGTTCTGCCGAACCAATCGAAGCCCCTTTTTTCATAATAATATTTTTGCAGGATAGAGCAATGAGTGCTCCGGCAGACCAGGCAGAATTTGTGATATAAGCAAACGTGGGTAGAGGAGAAATTTTCTGAATGCTGGTGACAATGTCATTAGCAGCATCAACCCGTCCGCCGAAAGTATCAATTTCCAGCACAATTGCCAAAGCTTTTTTTTCTTGTGCCTCTTGAACACATTTTACAATAAAAGAAGATAAACCTAAGTCAATTGTTCCTTTTACCGGGATAAAGTAAACGCTATCAGAATTAATTTGTGTAGGTTCATTACATAAAGCAGGAATAGATAATAGTATAATAAAATTAGTAATAAGGATTAATTTGAGTATTAATTTTGAATTTTCCACATGTATTACTCCGTTTAATCTTATAGGTGTGCCCTGAACCCGAACATAGTGAGTGGTTCAGGGTGGAGCTGGGGGGACTCGCCTACTACGTTCGCAACATCGTGTTGCTCACTGCGCAGGCCCACCCGGCTCACTGTTGCTCACAGTCCTGCTCGCTTTTCCTCCTAAGGGTCGGCGTTCGCCTTGCTTCGAATCCCCAGAGAGAAATTTTTGGTGGAGCTGGGGGGACTCGAACCCCCGACCAACAGACTGCCAGTCTGCTGCGCTCCCAACTGCGCTACAGCCCCATAAAGTATTATCAACTATATCAAAAAAGTAAATTTAAGTCAAATAAAATAGGGTGGAAAACAATTGGTTTTTTAAATTAAGAGAAAAAAATAAATGTCGGTTTTTTTTAAATAATAATAGGGTAAAAAACAGAATGAGATATTTTATACTGAAAATTGCGCTTGCTCAATCAATCATAGCTGTGTTAAAATAGCATTCATTAAATTTAATTTTGCAACTAAATTATGCGAAATATTAGACTTCATGCTGAGAAGGAAGTGATTTTTTTATGAAGACTTATGATTTTTTAAAAATCGAAAAAAAATGGCAGGAATATTGGCAGAAAAAAGAGGTTTTTAAATCTGTGCCGGATAAAAATAAGCCAAAGTATTATATTTTAGAAATGTTTCCTTATCCGTCGGGAAGAATTCATATGGGGCATGTGAGGAATTACACAATTGGGGATGTAATTGCCCGTTATCGCATGCAAGCCGGGTTTAATGTTTTGCATCCTATTGGTTTTGATGCTTTTGGCCAACCTGCAGAAAATGCGGCTATAAAACACAATGCCGACCCCCAGGAATGGACAGAAAAATGTATTAATTGGATGGTTAAAGAATTAAAGCAAATGGGGTTTTCTTATGATTGGCTCAGGGAGTTATCAACGCATCGAGAAGAGTACTACAAGTGGAATCAATGGATTTTCTTAAAGATGCGGGAGAAAGGATTAGCTTATAAAAAAAGCTCGAGTGTAAATTGGTGCCCGGATTGTCAGACAACATTAGCAAATGAAGAAGTTGTTGATGGTGGCTGTTGGCGTTGTCAAACAAAGGTCATTCAAAAAGAACTAGAACAATGGTATTTAAAAATAACCGATTTTTCCGATTGCCTGCTGGAAGATTTAAAAACTCTTGAAAATTGGCCGGAGCGGGTTATTACAATGCAGCAGAATTGGATTGGGAAAAGTTATGGAGTGGAAATTTATTTTCAGGAATCAGGAACAAAAAAACAAATTCCTGTTTTTACAACGCGTCAGGATACAATTTTTGGCGCAACATATGTGGTATTAGCTTGTGAACATCCGTTATTAAAAGATTTAATTAAAAATAAACCGGAAGAAAAAAAAGTGCTTGATTTTATTGAGCAGGTTTCACAGAAAAGTAAAATTGTACGGATTTCCACGGATGTGAAAAAAGAAGGTGTTTTTACCGGTTGTTATGCGATCAATCCGGTGAACAATGAAAAGATTCCAATCTGGACAGCAGATTATGTTTTAATGGATTATGGAACGGGTGCGATTATGGCTGTGCCGACACACGATCAAAGAGATTTTCTTTTTGCCAAAGAACATAATTTACCGATGCGTATTGTAATTGCAGATCCGGATAACCCGGATTTAAATGTATCAGATTTAAAATCAGCTTATGAGGAAAACGGCAGGCAAGTTAATTCCGCACAATTTGATGGGTTAACTAATGAGCAGGCAAAGGTTAAAATTGCGGATTGGATGGAACAAACAGGAATTGGTAAAAGAAAAACATTTTTTCGATTGCGCGATTGGCTGATTTCCCGCCAGCGGTATTGGGGAACCCCGATCCCGATAATTTATTGCCAAAAATGCGGTACCGTGGGTGTCCCGGATTCGGAATTACCGGTTAAATTACCAAAAAAAATAGAAATTACCGGAACCGGCGGCAGCCCTTTATCTAAAGTAAAAGACTTTGTTGAGGTAAGTTGTCCGCAATGTTCGGGGCTGGCACTGCGGGAAACAGATACAATGGCCACGTTTATTGATTCATCCTGGTATTTTTTGCGTTTTTGCAGCCCCAGGAATGATAAAAATATTTTTGATCCTGATGCAGTTAGTTATTGGATGAAAGTAGACCAGTATGTTGGCGGAATTGAACATGCTGTATTACATCTTCTCTATTCCCGTTTTTTTACAAAATTTTTTCAGTCAATAGGATTGATTAATTTTAGCGAACCGTTTGAAAAACTCCTGACGCAAGGTATGGTTTTAAAAGATGGTGAAGTCATGTCTAAATCTAAGGGTAATGTTATTGATCCGGATGAAATGATTAAAAAATACGGAGCGGATGCATTACGGGTTTGTATTTTATTTGCTGCTCCGCCAGAAGCAGAATTTGACTGGAATGAAAAAGGTATGGATGGGGCCTGGCGATTTTTAAATCGCGTTTGGACGCTGGTGCAAAATTTGATTGAATTAAAACAATTAAGCCCAGTAAAACATGAAACTAAAATATCAGAGCAAGATAAAAAACTAGAATTTAAATTACATCTGACAATTAAAAAAGTCAGCGAAGAAATGTCCGGTGGATTTAAATTTAATACAGCAATTAGTGCAATGATGGAATTGACTAATGAAGTTACAGCTGTATTACGCTCGGCTTGTGAAAATAAAATCTGCCCGCCGGTTTTACAAGAAACTGTGGAAAAATTAGTTATTTTACTTTCGCCGATCGCACCGCATATCTGCGAGGAACTCTGGAAAATGCTTAATCCGCAGAATTCCGCGAGTATTACTAATACCCGTTGGCCCCGGTATGATGCGCAGAAATTAATGCAGGATGAAGTTATGATAGTTGTCCAGGTAAATAGTAAAGTGCGGGCAAAAATCACTGTTGCGGCAAACCTGCAAGGTTATGACCTGGAACAAGCTGTCTTAAGCGATGAAAAAATTCAAAGCTGGGTTAAAGATAAAAAAATAAAAAAATTTATTGTGGTTCCGAATAAATTAGTAAATATTATTATTTAGCTGATTTTTTTAAATGAAAGAATTCACTTTAGATGAAAGAAAAATATTAATTTTTATCCTGGTTGCTTTGATTTTTGGCCTGGGGTTATCCTGGTTCAATAAAACCTATCCGCAAAAATCTCAGAATTTAATTTTTCTTCCTGCCCCGATTATAGAAGAAAAAAATAACTTTAACCCTAATGATACTAATTCGGTTAGGCGAAAATTAATCAACATAAATACAGCTGATCTTAGTGCTCTGATTGATTTGCCGGGGATAGGGGAGGTTATTGCTAAACGGATTATCTCTTTTCGTAAAGCTAACGGTCCTTACCGGCAGAAAGAAGATTTGATAAAAGTTAAAGGGATTGGTCCTAAAAAATTTGAAAAGTTTAAAAATCAGATTTCCATTTAAAAGGTTTAAGTCAATTGTTTAAAAATTTTTTAAGGATACAGATACTGCTAATCAGGGAATTGTTTATTAAGCGGCCGTTATTATTTATCTGCAGCGGATTTATCCCGGGAATTTTAACAGCAAATTTTATTCCCAGTAAATTTTTTTTATATTTTTTTTGTTTGCAGGTCGTCTGTTTAATTATTCTTTTTAAAAATATTAATAATTTTAAAATTTTTTTGACATTGCTTTTGGTGGTTAGTTTTTTACTGGGGATTTGTGTATTTTTAAATTCCGTGACGTTTCCCGCTAACCATATAAAAAATTTAGTGCCGCAAAAAAGTATAATTGTAAAAATCAGGGGCAAAATTATAACCACTCCTAAACAAAAAAAGCACAAACATGTTTTTGTGCTAGAAGCGCAGGAATTAATCACAAAAAAGACAATTACTCCTATTGTGGGTAAAATACTCGTATGGGATTTTAAAAAAGATATTAAAGAAAGTTATCAGCGGGGGCAAACACTGATTTTAAAGGGGAGTTTTTACCGTCCTTTCCCATTTCGTATTTCAAAGCAGCTGGATTACCGTACCTATCTGTCCCGTAAGAATATTTATGCAATGTTGAATATCGGTCAGCAAGGGGAAGTTGTTTTTCTTAAAACGCCAGAGTTGAATTTTGTCCTGAAATCAGCACTGCAGTTAAAAGCGAAAATTCAAAAAATTTTTGAAAACAATTTATCTTTTGCCGCCGCAGGAATAATGAAAGCCATGGTTATCGGGGAAAGGGAAGAAGTGAGTGATTTTTTTAACAGCGTATTGCAAAAAACCGGCACAGTACATATTCTGGCTGTTTCCGGATTACATGTGGGAATCATAACAGTGATTATGATTTTACTGATCCGATTACTGATGATTCCTTATCGGGTTCAATATCTGGCAGTAATTTTTGCGTTAATTTATTACTGTTTTATCACTGATTTTAGGATTTCTGTAATCCGGGCTACAATTATGGCGGTTTTATTACTTTTCGGTAAAGTCATCAGCCGTGATTATGATGCACTGAATGCTTTAAGCTTAGCGTTTCTGATTATTGCTGGCCGAGATCCCCAGGAGGTTTTTGCTTTAGGTTTTCAATTATCATTTGTGAGTGTTTTTTTTATTTTGCTATTATTTCAAGATATTACCGATCTTTTTCCTAACTTGATGAAAGAAAACAGTTTTTTAAATTATTTAACTACAAGCTTAAGTGTATCTTTAGCTGCTTGGTTTGGGACGTTAGGTATAATCATCTATAATTTTGGAATTTTTTCTCCGGTTACAATTATGTCAAATATTTTTTCCGTAAGTTTGTTATTCCTGATTATTGCTAATGGACTGGTTCTGATTATAACCGGGATAGTTGTGCCTTTTTTTACTGGACCGGTTGCTTTAACCTGTGAATTTCTGATTAATCTCTTATATCGCAGTAATGCTTTAATGTTAAAAATTCCGGGAGCTTGTTTCCTAGGACTTGATTTTAATTTTTCGTTAATACTATTATATTACTCATTATTAATTTTATTGATATTTATTTTTAAAAATTATAAGTACAAAAATTTTTTATAAAAGTTTAACTTATTTGCAAATTTGACAAGCTTGTATTGTTGATATATAATAACCCCTTCTAGCGAATAGGAGTTTTTTATGCAAGCTTTTGAAAAAGTAATTTTTTTAGACCGCGACGGGGTAATCAATAAGAATGTTAAGTATGAATATGTTACTTCCTGGGCAAAATTTAATTTTTTACCCAATGTTTTTGAAGCACTTAAGTTACTAAAAGACAATGAGTTCAAGGTAATAATTATCTCTAATCAGCAGGGGGTTGGTAAAGGGCTTTATACAGAAGCAGCGCTTGCGGATATGACTGAAAGAATGCTTGCCCGGATCCAAAGCCGGGGAGGTAAAATTCATTCTGTACATTATTGCCCGCATCTTAAGGAAGCTGATTGTGTTTGCCGTAAGCCAAAGGTAGGATTATTTAAGCAGGCTCTAGTAGGAAAATCGGTAGATATTAAAAATACATTTTTTATCGGAGATACAGAACGAGACGTAGAAACCGGTAAAAAATTAGGCTGCCGGACAATACTGGTTTTAAGCGGTAATACAGAAAGCCAGGCTGCGGTAAGTGATTTTAAATTTCAGCCTGATTTTATTGCGAAAGATTTATTAGCAGCGGTAAAGAATGTAGTGCTGAAGGGAAAGGTTAAGTCATGGGAATAATTAGTTCTGTATTAATTAGTTTTTTTGGCTTGTTTCTGGCAATTGATGCTCTGGGGAAAATTCCGAATTTTAATTTAATCATTCAAGGAGGGCCGGAAAAAGAACAAAATAAAGCTTTAAAAAATTGGATACAATATGTTTTAGGGATAAGTTTAGGAATAATTTTTTTAGGGGTAATCTTATTTTGGATTATGGGAGTATCTTTAGCAGATTTTAAGATCGCCGGCGGAATTTTATTGTTTATCCTGATTGTGCGTGCTTTAATGGGTAATCCCGAAGTTAAAAAGACGCAGGACAAATTTTTTGCCGAAATTCTACTTTTTGTGCTTAATCCTAGGGTTATTATAATGTTATTAATTTTGGCGGATGCTTTTGGCATAATCATAGCGTTCATAACTTATGCCTTAAATATTTTATTTTGTTTTTATATTTTTAAACATCAGAATTATTTTATGAAAAAAATCGACATGGCCGGTATTAATTTGTGTTCAAAAATTACAAATATTATTTTAGCCGGCTTTGCCGTAACTTTAATCAGAGAAGGAATTTTATTAATAATCCGGTAAAAAAGACGTCCTATAATGGGAAAGAAGGAGGATGTCTTGATTATATAGATTAAAGTTATTTTATCAGAAGATTGCAGTGATTAAGGAAAGGGCTTCGTTAACTGATAAAATAATCGCTTGTGCTTATAATGTGCATAGTAAGCTTGGTCCTGGATTTAGCGAAAGTATAATACCATAAGGCATTAAAAATAACCTTAAAAGAACAGGGTTTAAAGTATCAAACTGAGAAAAGTTTTGATGTTTGTTTTCAAGGTAAAAACATTGGTAAATGTAGGCTCGATTTAGTCATCGCCGACAAGATTGTAACAGAACTGAAAGCTTTTAGCGGGAATATTCCTGCTGTATTTGAATCGCAGGTTTTATCTTATCTAAAAGCATCAGGATATAAAGTTGGACTATTGATAAACTTTGACAACAAGAGTTGTCAAGTTAGAAGATTAATGGTTTAATCTTCGTAATCTATTGTTAATCGTGGTAATCAGGGATAATCCATTCCAGGAGTGAGGATTATACCAGCTGAGGTGAATATGGAAAAGAAAAGAGTTGTCTTAACGTTTCCGCATGATTTATTAGGTAAGCCGATAACTTATCATCTAATCAAAGATTATAATCTAATCGTAAATATTCTCAAAGCCAAAATTACCCCGAAAGAGCAGGGGTTGCTGGTACTGGAAATTGAAGGAGATAAGCATCAATTACAGGAAGGGGTTAACTTTTTAAAAAAAACCGGAGTTAAAATTGAGGCTTTAATTGAAGATATTAAATGGGATTCGGATAAGTGTATCCATTGTACGGAATGCGTAACTGTCTGCCCGACACAAGCTTTTATTTTAGATCGCCAAAAAATGGAAATTAGTTTTTATAAAGATAAATGTATTGCTTGCGGATTGTGTGTTTCTCTGTGTCCCTATCGGGCCATAGAAATAATCATATAACTATTTTAGGTGCCCGATGATTAGAAAAGCAAATATCAGTGATGTAACTAAAATCCAGGAACTGATTAAAACTTGTGCAAAAAGTGGTGAGGTACTGCCGCGTTCCTTAAATAATATTTATGAAAATTTACGTGATTTTTTTGTATTTGAAAAAGATGGCCGCATCGTAGGTTGCTGTGCATTACATATTACCTGGGATGATTTGGCGGAAATCCGCTCACTTGTGGTTGAAGCTTCTGTTCAAGGACAGGGGATTGGGAAAAAACTTATTGAAGCCAGTATTAAAGAAACGCAAGCATTTAAGATCAGAAAAGTTTTTTTGCTGACAGAAAAACTTGATTTTTTTAAAAAAATGGGTTTTATCCCCACCGATAAATCACTTCTGCCGCATAAGATCTGGAGTGATTGCGTACATTGTATTCATTTTCCTAATTGTAATGAAGAAGCAATGATTATGGAAGTTTAGGGCAATATGTTTTTATTACAGATTTTTTGGCAAGGTGGTAAAAATTTGGGCAGATGATGGGAGGCTAAAGAAAAAAATGGGATTTACGATTTCTGAGAAAATATTTTGTAATCATTTAAAGAAAAAAGGCCCAAAAGTCCGCGCCGGTGAGTTTATCTATGCAGCGGTTGATTTAACATTAGGTAATGATATTACCGCTCCGATTGCAATTGATCAATTTAAAAAATTAGGGGCAAAAAAAGTTTTTGATTGTAAAAAAGTAGTGCTTGTGCCGGATCATTTTACTCCGGCCAAAGATATTAAAAGCGCAATGCAGGCTCAACAATTAAGAGAGTTTGCCCAGGAGCATAAGATTAAACACTATTTTGAAATAGGCAGAATGGGGATCGAACATGCGCTTTTGCCAGAAGCCGGGCTGATCCGCCCGGGGGACTTAATTATTGGCGCAGATTCACACACTTGTACTTACGGGGCATTAGGCGCTTTTTCAACCGGGGTGGGTTCAACTGATTTAGCGGCAGCTTGGGCAACAGGTTTTTGTTGGTTTAAAGTTCCCGAAACAATCAAATTTATCTATAAAGGAAAAATGAACAAATGGGTTTCGGGAAAAGATTTAATTCTTTTTACAATCGGAAAAATTGGAGTTGATGGTGCGCTGTATATGGCCATGGAATTTACCGGTCCGGTAATTGAAAAATTAGCGATTGATCAGCGGTTTACAATGTCCAATATGGCTATTGAAGCCGGTGGTAAAGCCGGAATGATCGCGCCGGATAAAATCACTTTTGAATATTTAAAATCCCGCGGTATAAAATTCTCCGCTGCCCAGGAAAATATTTGGAAAAATTTAAAATCAGATAAGGACGCTGAATTTAAAAAAGTTATCGAGATTGATGTGGCGAAAATTAAGCCGCAGGTAGCTCTGCCGCATTTACCCAGTAATACAAAAAATGTAGATAAGCTTAGAAAAATAAGAGTTGATCAGGTTGTTATTGGTTCTTGTACTAACGGCAGAATTTCTGATTTAAGGATAGCGGCAAAAATTTTAAAGGGTAAAAAAGTCCATCCCCATGTGCGTTGTATTATTTTTCCCGCAACCCAGGAAATCTATTTGCAAGCGGTGAAAGAAGGGTTAGTGGAAATTTTTGTCAAAGCGAATGCCGTTGTGTCAACGCCAACCTGCGGGCCTTGTTTAGGAGGGCATATGGGAATTCTGGCAAAAGGGGAAAGAGCCATTGCTACAACCAATAGAAATTTTATCGGCCGCATGGGGCATCCGAAAAGTGAAGTTTGTTTAAGCTCACCAGCTGTTGCGGCAGCGAGTGCAATTACGGGTAAAATTACGCATCCTGAATCTGTCTAAAAATAACAGGTAGAGAGTAGCCCTCCTACGCTAAAGCTTCGGAGGGTAAAAGAGTAGAGAGTAGAGAGAAAGATCGCATATAGGTGTTTGATAATAAGAGTATAAATTTCAATATAAAATTTAAAGTGTGAGGATAAAGAGAAAAAATATGAAAATAAAAGGAAAGGCTTGGAAGTTTGGTGCAAATATCAATACCGATGAAATAATTGCGGCAAGATATTTAAATACATTTGATTCGCAGGAGTTAGGGGTGCATTGCCTGGAAGATATTGATGAGAAGTTTTCGGATAAAATTAAAAGGGGAGATCTAATTGTTGCCGGTCGTAATTTTGGCTGCGGGTCTAGCCGTGAACATGCTCCGATTGCAATTAAAGGCTGCGGAATTTCTTGTGTTATTGCGGAAAGTTTTGCGAGAATTTTTTACCGCAATGCCATAAATATTGGGTTGCCGATTTTAGTGAGTAAAGAAGCGCCCGGCCGGATTAAAGAAAAAGATCAAATTGAGGTTGATATCAACGCTGGTCTGATTTATAATCGAACTCAAAATAAAACGTATAAAACAGATAAATTTGCGGATTTTATGCAGCAAATTATTAGTCATAACGGATTGTTAAACTGGATTAAAAGAAAAGGATTAATTAAAAAATGAAGGTATCCCAGACCGAAGTTGAAGTGACAATTTTTATGCAGAATTCTCGTATTGAAGGAAAAATTCATTTACCGGAACAGGGACGATTAACAGATTATTTAGCTTTAGTCGAGCGGAAATTTATTCCGGTAACAAATGCGAGTATCTATTTAATTCCGAGTAACGAATTGCTGTACTCTGTAGATTTTTTAAGCCTGAATAAGGATTTTATTATTTGTATTTTTCCTAAATAGAATATGTGATAAAAAAATAGAGAGGTGGTTTAAATGTATAAAATTGCCGTTATTCCCGGGGATGGAACAGGCCCGGAAGTTGTTAAAGAAGGGTTAAAGGTTTTGGCAGCCGTAAGTAAAATTCATAAATTCTCGTACCAGACGAAAATATTTGATTGCGGGGGAGACCGTTATCTGGCAACCGGAAAAACAATTACCGATGAGGAACTGGGAGCATTAAAAACATTTGATGCGATTTTTCTCGGAGCAATTGGCCACCCGGATGTAAAACCGGGGATTTTAGAACAGGGAATTTTACTTAAAACTAGATTTGCTTTAGATCAATACATTAATTTAAGGCCGGTACGGTTGTATAACGAAACTTTCTGTCCGTTAAAAAATAAAAAAGAGGCTGATATTGATTTTGTTGTTGTCCGGGAAAATTCAGAAGGCCTGTACAAAGGGATGGGAGAATTTAAAGATAAAGATACTGCGAATGAGGTTGCCATTCAAATTTCTTATAATACCCGTAAAGGAGTAGAACGCTGTATCCGCTATGCTTTCGAATATACGCGAAAACGTAATCGCAGAAAGAATCTTACCCTTTGCGGAAAAACTAATGTTTTAACTTATGCTTGGGATCTTTGGCAAAGAGTTTTTGACGCAGTAGCAAAAGAATATCCGGATATTACAACTGATTATGCGCATATTGATGCAACAACAATGTGGTTTGTAAAAAATCCAGAATGGTTTGATGTAATTGTTACGGATAACATGTTTGGCGATATTATTACAGATCTGGGGGCAATGATTCAAGGGGGTATGGGTATTGCCGCGGGAGGAAATATTAATCCGCAAGGCGTATCGATGTTTGAACCCATCGGCGGTTCCGCGCCTAAGTATACGGGAAAAAATGTAATCAATCCTCTGGCAGCAATTTGTGCCCTGGGTATGTTGCTGGAGACCATAGGCGAAAAAGCAGCCGCAGGTAATATTGAAAATTCAGTGATTAATATTGCTAAAAATAAGCTAACAAATTTAAGTGCGGGAAAAATGGGGTATGCGACAACGGAAATAGGGGATTTAGTAGTTAAAAATTTAAAATAGAAATTAATTATAAATCTTGAATTATATTTTAAAAAGGAGCTGTACATGAAGAAAAAAGAAAAATATAATGTCGCAGTTGTGGGTGTGGGAGCAGTAGGAGTGGAAATGATTCGTGTGCTTAAACAGCATAAGTTTCCTTTAAATAAATTAAAAATTCTCGCCCGCAGTGAAAGAAAGATAATCATTGACGGAAAAGCTTATAATGTTGAAAAAATTACGCCGGATTCATTTAATAATATGGATTTTGCTCTTTTTGCCGGAACCGAAGGGGAAAAAGGCGCGGCGGTTACTTATGCTCAGGAAGCCGTAAAAAGAGGTGCGATTGTTATTGATAACGGAGCTGATTTTAGATTAAAAAAAGATGTACCGCTGGTTGTGCCGGAAGTTAACGGGATTGAGGCTAAACAAAATAAGGGAATAATTTCTAATCCGAATTGTTCAACAATTCAGATGGTTGTAGCTTTAGCTCCGATTTATAAAAAAGCCGGGATTAAGCGGATTATTGTTTCTACTTATCAAGCGGCATCAGGCGCAGGCCGTAGTGCGTTAAAACAGCTTTGGGATGAAGCTGGCCAGCTCTATGAAAAATCTAACTTAGTGAGTGTGGCACATAATCCGATGCAAATTAAATATGATAAGCAGAGCCAGCCGGCATTTAGCCATCAGATTGCGTTTAATGTGCTGGCGCAAATCGGCGGATTCGGCCAAGATAATTATACTTCAGAAGAATGGAAAATGGTCCATGAAACGCATAAAATATTGGGTTCAAATAAGATTAAGATTTCGGCGACATGTATTCGGGTACCGGTACTGAATGCGCATTCAGAAGCAATTTATATCGAAACCAATAGATCAATTACTCCGGCTGAGATTATCAGGCTTTTAAAAAAATCAAAGGGCATAGTTGTAATTGATGAACCAAAAAAAGGTAAATATCCTATGCCGGGATATGCTTCTAACCGGGATGAAGTATTTGTCGGCAGAATCCGTAAAGATCCTTATGTAAAAAATGGTTTTTGGCTTTGGGTTGTCAGCGATAATTTACGCAAGGGAGCTGCAACTAATGCTGTGCAAATTGCGGAATTTTTAATTGGTAAACATTAATTTTGCCCCATTTTTTGTCGAGAATTAAAAGTATTTTTAAGTTATTTATGAGCTTGGAGATTGCCGGAATTGAGAAATTTATTATTAAAGATTGAATATGATGGAACAAATTATCAGGGTTGGCAAACACAAAGAGTAAAAGGTAATATCCATAAAAATACTGTTCAAGCGACAATAGAAAAAAAACTCATGCAGATCCTGCAGCATAAAATTATTCTTTGTAGCTCAGGCCGCACCGATTCCGGAGTCCATGCACGGGCGCAATATGCAAACTTTAGAACTCCTTCAGCCATTCTGCCTGCCAAATTAAAAAAATCAATTAATGCTCTTTTGCCGAAAGATATCAGAGTTATTAGTATCAAAGAAGTAGGTACAGATTTTCACGCTAGGTTTTCGGCGAAAAGTAAGGTTTACCGGTACACGATTTTAAACCGGTCTTACCATTCTGCTTTTTTAAAAAATCATGTTTGTTTTATCGGACAAAAACTGAATGTAAATAAAATGCAGCAACAAGCAAAAATGCTAAAGGGCAGGCATGATTTTAAATCTTTTCAAGCTAGCGATAGAAAAATACGTGGTTCGATAAGGACGATAAAAAATATTGATGTTAAGAAAAAGGGCAGCCAAATTATAATTGATATTGAAGCAGATGGCTTTGTTTATAATATGGCCAGAAATATTGTGGGAACTTTAATCGAATTTGGTCGTGGTAAGCTTAGCGGCACCAATATGAAAAAAATTTTAAAAGCAAAAAATAGGTGTCAGTCTGGGCCAACCGCTAGTGCTTGTGGCTTGTGTCTCATTAAAGTTAATTACTGATGTTAAGTATTTTTTAAGAGTGAAGTTTCGGATAAAATCATTGACAATATTTGCTAAATCTGTTATTTTAAATTAAATATGATGGTAGCATATTTAGTTTAATGGGGGAAATTTAACCAAGGGGGAACAATGACTCCAGAACTTAAAGGTCATGGCATTCCGTTTGATCCGATTGATTTTGATTTAGAAGAACCCATCAAGCAAGATTTCGTACAATCCCAAGAACCAGCCCTAGGGGATAAGCCTACACTGGCTGATGCTAAAAAGCCGCAGTTACCAAAGAAAAAATTTGCAACCCGTTTTGTTTTAATTTTCTTTGTTCTTTTAGCCTTATCTGCTATAGGTGTTGCGGCGTATTATTATTTAGGTAAAGAAGAAGAAATTAGTAAAAGAATAGAAGTCGAAGCAACTTTAGCTACGGTTAAAGAGGAAAAAGTAATTGTGGAAAAAAATTTAGATGAAATTACTTTACAACGGGATCAGCTGCAGGTAGATGTGGAAGAAAGTAAAAGCAATTATAAAAGATTGTTAGTGGATTTTGAACAAGAACAAAACGCTAACAAAAAACTTGCCTCAGAGCTTGATAAAAGTGTAAAACAAATAACTTCGCTTAAGAAAGTTCTGGATAAGGAAGTAGAAAATAATGCCAAAATTAGCGCAAAGTTAACAATGTCTTCACGTGAATATGAAGACATAAAGCTGCAATTAAGCCAAATTAGAATGGCTAAAGAAGCTTTGGAGAATAGAATTTTGCAAATGAATAAAAAACAATCTCACAGCGGTGTGGAATTGGAAAAAATTGTGGTTAATTCCAGCCCGCAAGATTTGCAACCGGAGACAGACTTAACACAAGAAACAACCAAGGTTAATTTTCAAAACTCACCGCTGCAAGCGTCAAAGCCCGTGTTTATTCCTTTGCCCCCTCCGGCTCGTTTGGAAGGGCAAGTGCTGGTGGTAAATAAAGAATTTGCTTTTGTGGTAATCAATATCGGAGAAAAAGATGGCATAAAAAATTCAGAAGTTTTAGATGTTTATCATGGGCTGGAAAAAGTCGGGAAAGTTCAAATTGAAAGAATTTATGACACAATGTCATCCGCGATTATTATTCCGGAGTCGACAAAACAGCAAATCAAAGAAGGCGATATTGTAAGGCTAATGTAGTATTTTTAGTAAAATAATTAATAAGGGGGAGTCTTAACTTCCCCTTATTCCTTTTTTTAGTTGAATTAATTTTAGTGGTGATTATTTATGATGCAAATAAAAATAAAAAAAATCAATCGGATTTCCGGTGAATTTACAGTTCCGGCGGATAAGTCTGTTTCACAGCGGGCAATAATTTTAAGTGCTGTAGCTACTGGGACAACAATTATTGATAATTTTCTTAAAAGTGATGATACACAAAGAACAATTGCGGCATTTCAGGCAATGAAAATCCCCATAAAAATTAAGAGAATTAATAACCGTATCAGGGTAACTGTAAAGGGCAAAGGATTAACCGGGCTAAAAGTTCCGGCAACAGATCTGTTTATGGGTAATTCTGGTACAACAATGCGGCTGATTACGGGAATGTTAGCTGCGCAAAATTTTAAAACAAAACTAACCGGAGATTATTCTTTATCCCGCCGTCCAATGCAAAGAATTGTTAACCCGCTTAAAAAAATGGGGGCAAATATTCAGGGAAAATTTAAATTCGGCCAAATTTATCCGCCCTTAGTGATTCAGGGGAAAAAATTAAAAGCAATAAATTATCGATTACCCGTAAAGAGTGCCCAGGTAAAATCAAGCATTTTGTTAGCGGGTCTTTATGCTAACGGAAAAACAGCAGTGAAAGAAATTTTAAAAACACGTGACCATACGGAAAGAATGCTTAAGCTTTTTAAGGCTGAAATTTTAATTCAAGGGTTAAAGATTAAAATCTCCGGTGGCAGAGAATTAATCAGCCCTAAAAAAATGTTTATTCCGGGAGATCTTTCTTCTGCAGCTTTTTTTATGGTGGCAGCAGCAATAATTCCGGGGTCAAAATTAATCATCAGAGATGTAGGATTGAATCCCACCCGTATCGGGGTCATAAAATTGTTAAAAAAAATGGGTGCGAACATTAAAATTATAAAGAAAAATGCCCATTTAAAAGCTTATGAACCTTATGCGGATATTATAATTAAATCCAGTAATCTTAAAGGTATTACAATCCGGGAAAAAGAGGTTGCGTTTTGTATTGATGAGTTACCGATTATTTGTGTTGCCGCCTGCTTGGCTACTGGCCGAACAAAGATTTTACGGGCAGATGAGCTAAGAATAAAAGAAACTGACCGAATTTTTTCAATGGTGAGTAATTTAAAAAAAATGGGCGCAGATATCAGAAATCAGGGAAATGATCTGATCATCAAGGGGAAAAGTGAGCTAACTGGAGCAATTGTGGATAGTTTTGGCGACCATCGCACAGCAATGTGTATGGCTATCGCGGGATTAAAAGCCTCCGGCGAGACGATTATAAAAAATACTGATTGTATCAATAAATCTTTTCCGAATTTTCTGGAAATTTTAAGATTAATCCAGAATTGACAGACCGAATTGATTGTGATATAACAATAATACTATTTTAAAAGGTTTTTTTGGGCAATAGACAAAAAAAGGCGAAATTTTAATTTTAAACACAGTTTAAAATTTTGCGCTGGCTGTGTTTCTGAGCTAAAAGCAGATGTATTTATAACTAAAAAAATCCGGACCTTTTTAATTAAATGAGAGAGGTAAAAGATGAATAAAACCATAGACAAAATCAGGGAATTTTTTAATTCAGTAAAGGCATTTTTATCTTTTGACATCGGTATTGATTTGGGAACTGCAAATACTTTAGTTTATGTTAAGGGCGAAGGTATTGTTCTTTGTGAACCGTCTGTGGTTGCGATTAGAAAAGGAACATCCCAGGTTTTAGCTGTCGGAGAAGAAGCCAAAAGAATGCTGGGACGAACTCCGGGAAATATTGTAGCCATCCGTCCGATGAAGGACGGAGTTATTGCAGATTTTGATATCAGCGAACGAATGTTAAGATATTTTATCGGCCGGGTGCATAATCGAAAACGATTTATTAAACCATTGATTGTTATTGCTGTTCCTTCCGGAATTACGGAAGTAGAAAAAAGAGCTGTTGTAGATTCAGCCGAACGAGCCGGAGCCCGTGAAGTGCATTTAATTGAAGAGCCAAAGGCCGCGGCAATCGGTGTGGGTTTACCCGTACAGGACCCTATTGGGAGTATGATTGTGGATATCGGCGGCGGAACAACGGAAATTGCGATTATTTCACTTGGCGGCATTGTCTGTGCTAAAAGTTTGCGGATCGGCGGCGATGAGATGGATGATGCCATAATTCAGCACTTAAAAAGATCGTATAATTTGATGGTCGGTGAACGTACTGCAGAAGAAATTAAAATTAAAATCGGATCAGCGTATCCTTTAGATGAGGAACTTTCGGTTGAAATAAAAGGTCGTGATTTGATTGCGGGTTTACCGAAAACGGTTAAAGTCACTTCTCAAGAAATCAGAGAGGCCTTGTCTGAACCGATAAGTTCTATTGTGGAAGCAGTACGCGTTATACTCGAAAAGGCTCCCCCGGAATTATCCGCAGACCTTGTTGAGCAAGGTATTGTTTTAGTGGGAGGGGGAAGTTTATTGCGGGGTATCGATGAACTGTTAAACGAAGAAACCGGTTTACCCGTGAGAGTTGCCGATGATTCTTTAACTGCGGTTGCTTTAGGTACAGGAAAGTTTTTAAATGAGATAAATAACTTCAGAAAACTTAATCCCAGAAGAAATAAGTATTAAATATTAAAAACTTGTTGTGTTTAGACAGAAAAAAATCCATTCAATCATCCCATTAGTTTTTATTTTTATTGTAATATTTATCGTTAGCCCTCATAAATTAGTGCATTTAAAAAGTCATTTCTTATCTTTAATCAAAATACCTTTAAACTTTTCCATGCGTACTTATTTCACTTTTTTAAATGCAAATCGCATATTTACGATTTACGCTGATTTTAAAGAAAACGAGAAAGAATTAAAAAATTTAAAATTTCAACTTAATAATTTTAATGAACTAAAACTTGAAAATGAGCGTTTACGTAAGTTATTGGAATTAAAACAGAATTTTGAATTTGCATTCCAACCCGCACAGGTTATCGGAAAAGAACCGACAAATTGGTTGGACAGTTTAATTATCAATAAAGGGACAAATCACAACATTTTTATAAATCAGCCGATCATGGATGCTTCGGGGCTAATTGGAAAAATAATTGAGGTGGGTAATGATTGGGCAAAAGTGCTTTTGATCAGCGATTTAAATTCTCGAGTAGTTGTTTTGGTGCAGAGGACACGTGAAGAAGGGATGCTCGAAGGAATCGGCCGCGGTATGTGCCGTTTAAAATATTTACCGCTGGATGCGGATGTAAAATTAAATGATATTGTGATCAGTGCAGGAGTGGGCGGAGTTTATCCGAAAGGATTATTAGTGGGCCGGGTTGAGAGCATTCGCTTGCAGCGCGGCGGTATTTATAAGAGCTGTATTATTAAGCCCGCGGTTAAACTGTCCCAGGTGGAAGAAGTTTTATGTTTAAAATCAGATTTAAATCAATAAGATTTATAATCATTTCCTTTTTTACTTTAATTTTTCAAAGCTCATTAGCGGCAATCTTTTCTTTTAAGGGTATTAAGCCGGATCTGATTTTGCTGCTGGTTATTTTTTACAGCTTGTATAACGGGTATTATGCCGGGATGTACTACGGTATAATTTTAGGATTTTTAGTAGATTGTTTAAGCAGTGGAATCTTAGGGATTAATTCTTTGACTTTCGGAATAGTAGGATTAAGCTGTGGATTATTAAAAGAAAGGGTTTACACAACTGTGCTGTTGACCAAAGTTTTAGTGGCTTTTACAGCGGGCATTTACGCGATTTTAATTTACTATTTTCTCGCCAGCAATTTTTATATCTTACCGGTTTTTAGGGAAAATTTTGCTTTTATATTTTTAGCTTTAATTTATACTACGTTAACCAATATTATTTTTTTCCGGTTTTTAGAAAAAATAGTTATTATCAAACAAATGACATTATAATGAGAATAGCAATTCTGCGGGGATTTTTAGTAATTTTATTTATAATTTTATTCACCGATCTTTTTTTGATGCAATTAATTAAAGGCCGTGAATATGCAAAACAAAGTGAAAATAACCGGATTCGTCTGGTGCCGGAGGATGCTTCCCGAGGAATTATTTATGATCGAAATAATATTGCCTTGGTTGAGAATAAACTGGCTTTTGATATTGTGGCTGTACCTTATGAAATTGAATCAAAAAACAAAAAAACGCTGTTTGCCCGCCTGAGTAAGTTTTTAAATATTAACCCGGAAGTTTTAGCCGATACTTTTAGCTGTAATTATAACCAAAGCTTTTCCCCGGTTATGCTCGCGAGTGATGTTAATCGTGAAATTGCTTTTTCCATTGAGCAGAATATTACTCAGCTTGCCGGAATTTTTGTAAAAACCCGTGCGGTACGAGAGTATATTTACGGGCCGGTCTGTGCGCATATTATCGGATATATCGGGAAAATGCAAGAGGATGAATATCCGGAACTAAGGAAATATGGATATCAAATAAAAGATTTTATTGGGCGTAACGGTCTGGAAAAATCTTTTGATGCTTACCTGCGCGGTAAACCCGGCGGTATGCAGCTGGAGGTAAATAGTGAAGGTTCAATTATTCAAGTTCTCAGTTATCGGCCGCCTGCTAAGGGTGAAGATTTATACTTAACAATAGATGTAGAATTACAAACTTTAATTTATAATTTGCTATCCGGGACAAATTCTGCGGTTACGGTTATGAATGCCGATACGGGTGAGATTCTGGCTTTATTGAGCAGTCCTTCCTTTGATCCGAATATTCTTATTGACAAAAAAAAGTATAATCAGATCGGTGAAATTTTAAAAGATCAGAATTCGCCTTTATTAAACAGGAATCTTAATGCTTATCCACCGGGCTCAATCTTTAAAATTGTTACTGCCTATGCCGGATTAAGTAAAGGGAAAATTGATTTAACTTCTGAGTTTTTTTGTCCGGGATTTTTAAATCTCGGGAATACGACTCGGCATTGTTGGCTAAAAAAAGGGCATGGCCAAGTAAATATTACGCATGCGCTGGCCACATCATGCAATGTATTTTTTTGGGAACTGGGTTTAAAAATCGGAGAGAAAAATTTAGCGGATAGTGCGCAAATTTTTGGCTTTAGTAAACAGACAAAAGTTGAATTGCCTTCTGAAAATACGGGTCTATTGCCTCAGGCGCGCTGGAAAATGCAGACAAAACATGAAAAGTGGTATGCCGGGGATACCTTAAATTTTTCTATCGGACAGGGCTTTTTATTGGTGACTCCTTTGCAAACAGCCAAAATGGTCGCCATGATTGCCAACGGAGGAAAAGAAATAAAACCGCATTTGATTAAAACAACAAATAAAGTTAACAAAAGCAAGCAGATCCTTTCTCCCAGTGCGGTGACGATTATTAAAAAAGGGATGTTTGAGGTGGTTAATTCTAGCTTTGGCACAGGCAGAAAAGCTGCATTAAGTAATATAAAAGTGTATGCTAAGACCGGGACAGCTCAAACCGGGCAGGGTGAAACTCATGCCTGGTTTGTGGGTTTTGCGCAAGCGGGTAATAAAAATATTTGCTTTGTAATTTTTTTAGAGCATGGGGGCCATGGAGGAGAAAGACCAGCGGAAATTGCCAAAGAAATTATTTTATATTTTAAAAAGGATTAGTTTAAGAAAATTGATGTGACTAAAATGCTAAATCAAAAGTTGTTCCATAATTATGACCGTGTTTTAATTGTTATTGTATTATGCATAATGATTATTGGTCTAGTGGCTCTGTATAGTGCCTCTTATCAAAAACAAATTTTTACCGGAAAAAATTTTGTTTTCACCCAAATACTGTGGATATTTTTCGGAGCCGGCCTGGTTTTACTAATTGCCAATACAAATTATCATTCTTTCATCAGTGTTGCGTATATAATTTACGGGATCCAAATTTTTTTCTTATTACTTGTATTGTCTGTGGGAAAAACTGCTTTAGGTGCGCAGCGTTGGATTAACATTGGCGGAATAGGGTTCCAGCCTTCGGAGTTTTCAAAAATTTTTACGATTATTGCCTTAGCCCGGATTATTGGGGATAATCCTAATTGTTTGAAATCGACCAGAGGCCTGCTTGGTCCCATTTTAATTACATTTATTCCCATGCTTTTAATATTTAAACAACCGGATTTAGGTACCGCAATTGTTTTTTTACCGATTTTTATGGCAATAGTTTTAATCGGCGGAATAAAGTTAAAGTATTTTATAATCGCAATGTGTTCCGGCCTTTTCAGCCTGCCTTTTTTTTGGCATTTTTTAAAAGATTATCAAAAAGACAGGCTGATGGTTTTTATTAATCCTAATGTTGATCCTTTAGGTGCTGGCTATACTATTAACCAATCAAAAATTGCGATTGGTTCCGGGGGGTTTTGGGGTAAAGGGTGGTTAGCGGGAACACAGAATCAGCTCAATTTTTTACCAGAACGCCACACAGATTTTATTTTTTCTGTAGTTGGAGAAGAATGGGGTCTTTTGGGTGCGGCTTTAATTATTTTTTTATTTTTATTACTGGTATTAAGGGCTTTAAAAATTGCGGAGTCAACAAATGAAGTCAGTGGTAAATTAATTGCGGTAGGAATAACGACAATGCTGGCTTTGCATGTTATAATAAATATCGGCATGACGCTTGGGCTAATGCCGATTGTGGGAATGCCGCTGCCCTTTATCAGCTACGGGGGTTCGGCAATAATTTCCAATTTGATTGCAATTGGATTTTTATTAAGTATTTATCGGCATCGAGCTATTTTTTAAATATAAAATTTAACCTAAAAAATTATAAAGATAGGGAGGTAATAATGTCTGGTGAATTAAAAAAATGGCAGACTCCGGATAAAGGGTCTAGTGAAGAAAAAGGCATCATTAAAATATTAAAAGCTTTTTCTTCTTGTTTAAGAAAAATACCGTTATATCCCGCAACGCACCCGATGGTTAAAGATTCAATTTTAGAATTATTTTTAAGTTTGGATGCGTTTTTAAAAAATTACGGAGATTTTAAATTAGAAGTACTCGGCGGTGATATTTTGATTTGTGAGGAGCGGTTGAATGACTTGCAATCTACAGCCCGGGATTTAATTTCTGATTTAAAAAAAATATACGTGGAGGGAATCACAGTATCCGGGGGGCTGACAGATGTAGAATTGGAAAATTTTTTAAAAATTCTGGCTTTAAAACCAGAAATTATGAAAGAAAAAGGCGGCATGAATTTTTTGATTAATGCGGCACAAATTAAAAATATTAATTTAATTGAAGTGCACTATGCCCGGATTAAAGAAGGGGAAGAAGTTACGGAAAAAGGCCAAGACAGCGGGGTGGGTTCAGGATCAGAGGAAGGAACAGGAGCAGGTGCTGTGGAGAAAGGTAAGGAAAAAGATATTGTCGGCATGGTCAGTGAATTCTTAAGTGGCAGCTCAGAAGAAGTTCCGGATAAAGAAGCAATTAAGTATGAATTTAAAAAGCATTCCCGCACTATTGTAAAGCAATTACTAAAATTAGTGGGGCCGGAAAAAGCAGTGGAGGAGGTTTTAAACATCATTGAAGAACGTTTTGATAAAGCGGGTTTTAGTGAAGAGGAGAAAAAGATTTATGTTCAAAAAGTAAAAGAACATACTTTGACAATAAAGGCACCTAAAGTTTCTAAAAAAGATATGGAAAAACAATTAGCCGAGCTAATGCAGGAAAATAAAAAGCTTAAATCTCAAATGAAGAGCTCCGGAGCAGGTGTTAGTGTACAAAACCCGGGGGCGGAGGTGATGGCCGAGAGTACCGATTCGATGAAAAAGAAGGTTCCTGAAAAAGATATTGTGGGTATGGTCAGTGATTTTTTTTCGGGTGATTTAGATAAAATGCCGGATAAAGAAACAATTCAGTATGAGTTTAGAAAAAACGCCCCAAAAGTTGTAAAGCAGTTATTAAAATTAATCGGGCCGGAAAAGGCAGTGGATGAGGTTTTGCATATTATTGAGGAGAGATTTGATAAAGCGGGGTTTAGTATAGAAGAAAAAGAGGCATATGTATCTCAGATTAAAGAACACACAATTAGAATCAATGCTCCCATGGTGCTGCAGGCGGAATTAGAAGGAAAGATAACTGTTTTAGAACAGGAAAACAGGGAGTTAAAAAATAATTTAAAAGATTTAGAATCAACCACCCGTCACGCAGCCGAAACGACCCAGGTTTTAGAGCAGGAAAATAAAAAAATTAAAAAAGAAAAACAAAGGATAAATTCTGTATTAAGACATGTTGCCGAAGGGTTGGTGATTGTGGACAATGAAGGAAAAGTTCTTGTTTTAAACCCCGCAGCAGAAGATTTACTGGAAGTGGACAAAGAGGATAAAATTGGTAAACATATTTTAGAAGGATTAAAAGATAGCCAAATGGTTAGCATGTCTCGCGATAAACAGCAAGAAATAGAAATTGAATTAGCCGGCCCCGATGATAAGACCAAGAAAACTTTAAGGGCCTCTAATGCGGTGATTGAAAATGAAGAAGGTGAAACAGTAGGAATTGTTTCTGTTCTGAGTGATATTACCAAAGAAAAAGAATTAGACCGCATGAAAAGCACATTTGTTTCGAATGTAACACATGATTTAAGAGCGCCTTTAATTTCAATTCAAAAGAGCTTATCCATAATTTTAGAAGAAGCGAAAAATAATATCCCCGCAGAGCAAAGGCAGTTTCTTGAAATTGCCAGCAATAATGCAGCCAGATTAACCACTATGGTTAATGATTTATTAGATATCAGTAAACTTGAGTCCGGACACATGAAGCCAAGTTATACGCATGGAAAAATTGATGATGTGATCCAGGGAGTTTTTAATATGCTCGGAGCTTGGGCTGGAGGCAGAAATATTGAGCTTAAAAAAGAAGGGGTTGATTCTCTGGAAATAGATGCTGATATGAAAATGCTGGAGCAAGCTTTGTCAAATTTAGTGGGGAATGCGATTAAATTTACTCCGGATAAAGGCTGTGTCAGTGTTTGTGTGGAGGATCAAGGGCAAACACTAAAAATTAGTGTTAAGGATACAGGTTGCGGTATTCCGGAAGATAGTTTAACGCGAATTTTTGATAAATTTGAACAAGCGAAAACTGTGCCTGCCGCCGGCGGGACAAAAGGTACCGGCTTGGGGCTGGCGATTGTAAAAGATATTATTGAATTACACAGCGGACATATTTGGGTTGAAAGCGAAATTGGCCGGGGTAGTTGCTTCATTTTTACAATGCCTAAAGAAAAAGAGGTTCTGGATATCCGTGATTAAGGATCAAAATTTTAATACACCGGTTGAGCTTGATGAAATATTATTAAATGTCAGAAAACCTGCACGTTATATAGGGCAAGAATATAATGCGGTTTATAAAAAACTGAGTTACAAAAATATTAATTTTGCCCTATGCTTTCCGGATAGTTATGAAATTGGTATGAGCCATCTGGGTTTAAAAATTCTTTATAATATTTTGAATAAGCAAGAAGATGTTTATGCGCAGCGTTGTTTTTCGCCCTGGCCGGATATGCAGTTGCAAATGCAAAAGCAGAACATTAAATTGTTTAGTTTAGAAACACAAACCCCTTTAAATTATTTTGATATAATCGGTTTTTCCCTGCAATATGAACTCGGGTTTACCAATGTTTTAGGAATGCTGGATTTAGCGGGTATGGCTTTACACAGCGAGCAAAGAAAAACAGGCCCCTTGGTAATTGCCGGCGGGCCTTGCTGTTTAAATCCGGAACCGATGTATAAGTTTATTGATGCTTTTTTTATCGGAGAATCGGAAGAATTGATATTGGAGTTCTTGAATGTATATCGGCAATTCAAAAAAAAATTTCTAAATTTTGATAAAAATAATCAGGATGAATTAACCGCACTTAAAATTGAACTTCTGGAACGCATTGCCAGAATCGAAGGTATTTATGTCCCGCGTTTTTATACGCAGGATTTTAATCATTCATTGGATTTGATCCCGCAAAAATCTTATCTGCCGAAAAAAATTAAAAGAAGGTTTGTCTCGGATCTAAATAATGCTGAGTATTTTGAAGCGCCTTGCGTCCCTTATGTTGACATTGTGCATGATCGAATCAGTTTAGAAATTATGCGGGGTTGTCCTAACCGTTGTTATTTTTGCCAGGCAGGATTTACGATTAATCCCCTGCGTATGCGTAGTGTGGAGAACTTAATATCTATGGCCCGTAAAATATATGCAAATACAGGTTATGATAATATATCTTTTTGTTCTCTTTCCAGTGCGAATTATCCTCAGCTTAAAAAATTAATTTTAAAAGTGCATGATTTTTTTAAAGAAAAAGGACTGGGGATTTCTTTGCCTTCATTACGTGTAGATAAAGAATTTTTGAGTGTAATTTCTTTGATTTCTGATCTTAAAAAAACCGGTCTAACGTTTGCCCCTGAGGCAGGCAGTGGGCGTTTGCGTAAATTGATTAATAAAAATTTAGATATGGAAAAACTTAGCGAAACAATTTTAACTGCCTATCAAACGGGTTGGCGCAGGTTAAAATTATATTTTATGATCGGCTTGCCGACTGAGACAGAAACTGATCTTTTAGGAATTGTCCAGATGATTAATGAATATTCAGAATTAAAAAAACAAGTAGATGGCCGGCCGGCTCGCGTAAGCGTAGGGATTTCTAATTTTATTCCTAAAGCCCATACCCCATTTCAATGGCTGGGGATGGAAAGAAGAGATCAATTAGGAGTTAAACAAAAATTTTTACGCGATCGTTTACTAAAAAGAATATTAGATGTGGATTTCCATGATATAGATATGAGTTTTATTGAGGCATGTTTAGCACGGGGCGATAGGAGCATGGCTGCGGTAATTGAAAAAGCTTATTTTCTGGGAGCCAGATTTGATGCCTGGACAAATTTTTTTAATTATAATATATGGCAGGAGGCGTTTGAGAAAACCGGGTTAAAGGCAGAGCATTATGTGAATGAAGGCTATGCGCTGGATTGTGTTTTACCTTGGGATCATATTGATTGTTTGATTAAAAAAAATGAACTTAAACAATATTACACTAATATTAGCACAGTTTAAACGCGTATGATTATCCGGTAACCTGTTTTAACTGATTGACTTAATTTTAGTTATATGATATAGTTTTTTCAACATATCAATTAAAAGGAATTAATAATATGCCGCTAAAATTGAATAATTTATTGAAAATCATGCTCGATAGAGGGGCTTCTGATTTACATATCCATGCTTATGCTATTCCGCAAATCCGAATAAACTCACAGCTTGTTGCGCTGGATTATCCAGAGTTTACTCCGGAGCAAAGCAAAGATATTGTTTATCCGTACTTAGCAGAAGATGAAATTAAAGATTTTGAAAAGGATAAAGAACTAGATACTTCCTTTAGCGATGCCGAACTTTCGGCACGCTTTAGAATGAATGTTTTTTATCATAAAGGTGGGGTTTGTGCGGCAATCCGGGCAATCCCAAAAAAAATTCCTGATTTTAGTGAATTAGGGTTGCCGGAGCAGCAAATGGTTCAGATTTGCCGCAGTAAAAGAGGACTGGTCTTAATGACCGGAGCCACAGGCTCAGGTAAGTCCACAACTTTAGCGTCAATAATCAACCGCATAAATGCAGAGCGTAATTGCCATATAATTACGGTTGAAGATCCTGTGGAATTTATTTATACTAATAATAAAAGTATTATTACGCAGCGGGAAATTGGCAAAGATACAAATTCTTTTTCCGGGGCTTTAAAATATATTCTCCGGCAGGACCCGGATGTGATTTTAATTGGAGAGATGAGAGATTTAGAAACAGTGCAAGCGGCAATGAATATGGCGGAAACCGGGCATTTAGTTTTTGCCACGCTGCATACATCTGATTGTGTTCAAACGATCAACAGAATTATTGATATGTTTCCCTATCAATCACAATCTCAAGCCCGGACACAATTATCCTATGTTTTATTATCAACTATTTCGCAGCAGCTTTTAGCTAAATCGGATAATTCCGGTTTATGTTTAGCCAGTGAATTAATGATTGCGACTTTCGGGGTACGGGCAATGATTCGGGAAGAAAAGGTACATCAGATATTTTCTCTGATTCAAACCGGATTGAAAGAAGGGATGTATACAATGAATCATTCGCTTTATGAATTATACAAAAAGGGGTTAATTACTTATCAGGAGGCATCCGCCCACATAACTGATACTCAGGATTTCAAGAGATTTTTTCAAGGTCCAAGATAATTTTTTTAAGGATGGTGAAGTATGGAAGAAAAAATTAAAGTATTACTCGTTGATGACGAAGTAGATTTTATTAATATGATGCAGTATTGGCTTAAAAGTAAGGGGTTTGAAGCAGACTGTCTTTATCAAGGAGATAGCGTAATTGAACAATTAAAGGCAAAAAGCTACAGTATTATGTTTCTGGATTTAAACCTTCCGGGTTTAAGCGGTATTGAAATATTAACGCGATTAAGGGAGTTTGATAAAACTTTTCCCGTAATAATTTTTAGTGCATTTGGGACAAAAGAAAACTTAAAACAAGCTACAAGTTTAGGGATTTCCGGGTTTTTTGCTAAAGAAAGAGGGTTTGAAGAAGCCGCCAGATTAATTCAAACAGCATTAAGAACCCATAAAGGGTTAACCCATCCAAAAGAAAAAGGGGATAAATAAAATGGCTTTAGAAATGTCAAAATTATTAAAGAATTTAACGGAACGCAGTGGTTCAGATTTACATCTAGGCGTAAATACTCCGCCGCATTTTCGTATACATGAGAAAATGATTCCGCTGGATTCAAAGGCTTTATCCGCGGCAGAAGTGCGTGATTTAGTTTACAGTATTTTAAACCCCAGGGATATCGAAAAGTTTGAAAAAGAAAAGGAACTGGACCGATCTTTTGAAATTGAAGGGATGAGCCGGTTTCGTTTAAACGTTTTTTTTCAAAGAGGATATATCGGATGTGCAATTAGGGTGATCCCGTTTAAAATTCTTACGTTTTCAGAATGCGGTTTGCCGGAGAAAACAATAATTAATTTAGTCAGAAAGCCCAAAGGTTTAGTTTTGGTAACCGGCGCTACCGGTTCTGGTAAGTCAACAACTTTAGCTTCAATTATTGATCAGATCAATGAAGAAAGGGATTGTCATATTGTTACTGTGGAAGATCCGATTGAGTTTGTACACAAAAATAAGCAAGCGGTTATTGATCAAAGGGAAGTTGGGCAGGATACGCTCAGTTTTGCTAATGCACTAAAGCATGTTTTGCGCCAGGATCCAGACGTCATCTTAGTTGGGGAAATGCGGGATTTAGAAACAATTGAGGCCGCTTTGACCATTGCCGAAACCGGTCATCTTGTCTTTGCTACGCTGCATACTTCAGATTCCGTGCAAACAGTAAATAGAATTATTGATGTTTTTCCTTCGCATCAGCAGCAGCAAGTTAGAACTCAGCTGTCTTTTGTGCTGCAGGGGATTATTTCTCAGCAATTAATTCCTAAAGTCGGCGGAACCGGCCGGGTATTAGCTTCAGAAATTATGGTTTCAACCGCAGCGGTAAAAAGTATGGTGCGAGAGCAGAAAGTGCATCAGATATATTCTCTGATTCAATCCGGGCAAAAAGACGGAATGAGAACAATGAATCAATCAATATATGAATTATATGCAGAAAAACTAATCACTTATGAAAGTGCAATTGCGCGGTCAACAGATCCGGAAGATTTAATGCGCTTGTTAAAAAGATAATTAAGAGAAAATATTATAGCCATGAAAAAGTCAAAAACAAAACAAATCGGAGAAATTCTCATTGAAATCGGGCTAATCAGCCAGGAACAATTAGATAAGGCCTTAGAAGTTCAGTTAAAAGAGGGTGGTCTGCTGGGGCAAATTTTAATTAAACTGGGTTTTGTGACCCAGGAAGAAATGGAAAAAAGTCTTTTTGAACAGACAAGCAATGCGCAAAAACTAGAAAATGCTTTAATTGAAGCGAGTATGATTAGTCCGGAGCAATTACAAAAAGCAAAAAAAGTGTTAGCGGAAGAAGGGGGTTTTTTAATTGAGAAGATTATTCGCCTGGGGTTTTTAGAAGAAGAAGATTTTGTCAGCACTATGGTTACTCAATACGGATTTCCTTATTTACAATTAACAAATTATGAGATTGAAGCGGAATTTGTAAAATTAGTGCCCAAGGAAATTGCCAAGAAATATTGCCTGATCCCGATTGATAAAATAGGGAATATCCTTACACTGGCCATGATTGATCCTCTTAATGCTGCCGCACAGGATGAAATAAGAAAAATTACCGGATTAAATGTAGAAGTTTTTATTTCAACCCTTTCTGATATTAATAATGCGATTAATAAATACTACGCTTAATTAAATATGATTGAGGCTGTATAAATGATGCAAAGTGTTAAAGACAAAATGCTGGAGGTGTTAACGCGTTCTAATTTTTTAACCAAAGAGCAATTGGACGAAGCGATCCTGACACAAAAAAAAACCGGTACGCGTTTGAGTGAAGTTTTAATAACCCTCGGCTATATTTCACAGCGGGATTTAGTGATTGTATTAAGCCAGAGTTTAAATATCCCCCCGATAAATTTAGCCAAAATGAAGATTAATCCGGAAGTTGTTAAAATTATTCCCCGTGAGCTTGCCGAAAAATACCAGGCAATAGTAGTTTCTAAAATTGGCAAAATATTAACCATTGCCATGGTTGATCCTTTAAATGTTTTGGCGATTGATGAATTAAAAGTATTAACAAACTTTACGCTTAAAATTGTTATTGCTTCAGAAGAGCAGTTAAAAGAAGCGATCAGCAATTATTATAGTGTTACGACGAATGCTCAGATCCGCGGCATTATTGATGACGTAAAAGATATGGATATTGAAATCATTGAAGACAAACTGGAAAAAGAATTTTCGATCAGTTCGCAGGAATTGTTAAGAGCGGTAGAAGATGCTCCGGTTGTAAAAATTACAAATTTAATTCTCTCGGAAGCAATAAAACTCAAGGCGAGTGATATTTTAATCGAACCGCAGGAAAAAAGATTACGGATCCGCTATCGTTTAGATGGTATTTTAAAAGAATTTCCTTCCCCTCCCAAATCAATGCAAGAGGCGATTGTTTCCCGGATTAAGGTTATGTCTATATTGAACATTGCCGAACATCGCCTGCCGCAGGATGGCCGTTTTAAAATTAAACTGCAAAACCGCGAGGTTGATTTTCGTGTTTCAGTTATGCCGACCAGCCATGGGGAGAAAGTTGCCTTACGTATTTTAGATAAAACCGTGGTTGTTTTAGATATCGATGCTATGGGATTTGAAGAAGCACCGCTTAAAAAAATAAAAGAGATTTCTTTAGAACCGCACGGAATGATTCTGATGTGCGGGCCTACCGGCAGTGGTAAGTCAACCACCCTTTACAGTATTCTTAAACATATTGATGACCCGGAAAAAAATTTATGCAGTGCGGAAGATCCGGTGGAATATCAATTAAAAGGGATAAACCAGGTAAATGTAAATACAGATGTGGGTTTAACGTTTGCCGGGTCGCTAAGGTCTTTTTTGCGTCAGGATCCGGATATAATTATGGTCGGGGAAATTCGCGATGTGGAGACTTTAGATATTTCGATTAAAGCAGCCTTAACCGGTCATTTAGTTTTGAGTACATTACATACGACTGAGGCAGCGGGTGCCATAACCCGAATGGTAAATATGGGGATAGAACCTTTTTTAATTACATCCTCATGCCTTCTGGTATGTGCACAGCGTTTAATTCGAAGAATTTGTCCGGATTGTAAAGAACCCTATCCCATTACCGAAGAGCTGCGGAAAGATTTTAAAATTCCGGCGAATTACAAAGAACTGTATCGAGGCAAAGGCTGTGCTAAGTGCGAAAAAACGGGATATCGGGGCAGGATTGGTTTATGTGAAGCTTTAGTGTTAACCCCGGCAATTCGTGATTTAATTATGGAGCGGGTGCAGGAAAATGTGCTTAAAGCCAAAGCCCGGGAAGAGGGCATGAGCACTTTACGCGAAAACGGAGTGAAAAAAGCAATAAGAGGCATTACCACAATTGAAGAAGTAACCAGGCTAACTGTGGACGATGATTAAAAATCAGGGTCAATTATAAATATGCGCAGAGCAAAAAAAAGACTGAATGAACTTTTATTAGATTATAATTTAATTGAAGAAAAGGAAGTTGTCCGGGCTTTAGAATTACAGCGTAAGCGGGGTGTGCCTTTAGCCACAATTTTAGTCGAGGAAAAATTTGTTAAAGAAGAAGATGTGGTTAGTTGTTTTTGCCGGCATTTAAATATTCCTCCGATTACTTTAGCAAAATTTTATGGAGCCGAAAAAATTATTAAATTGATTCCCGAACACATTGCCCGGCATTACCGTTTACTTTGTGTTTCTCAGATGGGGAGAATGTTGACTGTGGCGATGTGTGATCCTTTAAATGTATTAGCAATTGATGATATCAAAGCTTTAACCGGATACGAGGTAACTCCGGTTGTTGCTGGCTTAGCGGATATGAAATTAGCTTTAGACAGATTTTATCTGGGAAAAGTTGAAGAAATTAAGCCGGAGCAGTCGTTTGATGAATTAGTAAAAGGTTTAGACAGTGAAGATATTGAGATAGTGAGTAATCAGTCTCAGATTGATATTGGCGAGGTTATTCGTTCCAGCAGTGAAGCACCGATAGTTAAAATTATTGATGCTTTAATTGCGGAATCTTTAATAAAAAGGGCTTCGGATATTCACATTGAGCCTTATGAAGATGAAATTCGGGTAAGATACCGCATTGACGGCGCGTTAATGCAAGCGGCAGTATTACCGAAAAAAATTCAAAACGCTGTTGCCGCCAGACTTAAGATTATGTCTAATTTAGATATTACCCAAAGATTAGTGCCTCAGGACGGCAGGTTTAAAGTAAGGCTGGAGGAAAAAGAGGTTGATTTTCGTGTTTCAGTTTTGCCGATAAGTTTTGGGGAAAAGGTTGTTATGCGGGCTTTAGATAAATCGAATTTAAGTATTGGGCTGGAAGCTTTAGGTTTTCTGCCTCAGGCAATGGAGGCATTTCAATATGCGGTAACCCGGCCTTACGGAATGATTTTAGTGACCGGACCCACAGGTTCGGGTAAGTCAACAACACTTTACTCTGTTTTAAATAAATTAAACAACCCGGAGCGAAATATTATTACGATTGAAGACCCGGTTGAGTATCAGGTTGAGGGGATTACTCAGGTTCAGGTTAAACCGGACATCGGGCTTACTTTTGCCACAGGGTTACGTTCAATTTTACGGCAAAATCCGGATATTTTAATGGTAGGAGAAATCCGTGATTTTGAAACCGCAGATATTGCGGTTAAGGCAGCTTTAACCGGGGCTTTGCTTTTAAGTACATTGCATACCAATGATGCACCGGGAGCAATAACCCGTCTTATTGATATGGGGATTGAACCGTTTCTAATTTCCAGCAGTGTAATTGCGGTTGCTGCGCAGAGATTAGCGCGTAAGGTTTGTGCAGCTTGTAAAGAACCGCTTGAAATACCGCAAGCAGTATTAGACCGTTTAGGCATAAAACTGGATGCAAAAAAAATAAAAGCGTTTAAAGGCAAAGGTTGTGATAAATGTAGTGGCAGCGGGTACCGGGGCAGGTTTGCGATTTTAGAAGTTATGATTGTAACCGATGCAGTCCGGGAAATGATTATGAAGCGATGCTCGAGTGATGAAATTAAAAGATATGCCCGGAAAGAATTAGGCATGCTTACATTACGGGATACAGGGATTGAAAATTTTATCAGGGGCCAGACGACACTGGAAGAAGTATTAAGAGTAACATCGAGTGAATGATTAATTATTAATCTTTATTTTTAATTTTTTTAGAATATAATATAATCATAAAATAAAATTTAAAACATTAATTTATAAGGAGGATTTAATGCCGCTATTCAAATATGAAGCAAAGGATGAGCAGGGTAATTCGGTAAATGATACAATTGAAGCAAAAGATCAACTGGTTGCTTTGGATATGCTGCGGGTTAAAAACCTGGTAATTATTTCGATCAGCGAAATTCAAAAGGCAAAGGGAGCAGCTAAAGTCAGCTCAAAAAAAATTAAACCAGATGAACTGGTTATTTTTTCCCGGCAATTAGCAACGATGGTTAATGCGGGTATTCCGCTGGTGCAAAGTTTGGATATTTTAAGTGAGCAGATGGAAAGTCCTTCTTTTCAGCATGTAGTTGCTACAGTACGCAGTGATGTGGAAGCAGGTTCTAGTTTATCCGCAGCTTTAGAAAAACACCCCAAGGTTTTTACGATGTTGTACACAAATATGGTAAGGGCTGGGGAAACAAGCGGTATGTTAGATGAGATTTTAGACCGTTTAGCTGGTTATTTAGAAAAAACCGGCCAGCTGCAAAGAAAAGTTAAATCAGCGATGGTTTATCCGGCAGTTGTATCATTAATGGCAGTCGCGATTACTCTCGTATTATTATTAAAAGTTATTCCGACTTTTAAAGAAATCTTTTCAACTCTAGGAGGTACTTTGCCATTGCCCACACAGATTTTAATCGGTATATCCGATACTTTAAGAGCGTATTTTGTTTATGCAGTAGCTCTATTAATTGCTTTTGGTTTTGCGATGATTAAACTTGTACAGACTCCCAAAGGTAAAGAAAGATTTGATCAATTGAAGCTGAATTTGCCTGTATTTGGTATTTTATTAAGGAAAGTGGCTGTAGCCCGGTTTTCGCGGACTCTTTCTACGCTTATTCGGAGCGGCGTGCCGATTTTAGGTGCATTAGAGATTGTAGGAAAAACAGCGGGTAATGTTGTTATTGAAGCTGCGGTTGAGAGTGCCAGAGTAGGAATCAGGGAAGGTGAAAGCATTTCTGCTCCTTTAGCCAAGAGCAAGGCATTTCCTCCCATGGTAACAAGGATGATTTCAGTAGGTGAAGAATCTGGAGAACTGGAAAAAATGCTTTCTAAAATTGCAGATTTTTATGAAGACCAGGTGGATGCTGCAGTGAGCGGGTTAACCAGCTTAATTGAACCATTAATCATTGCGTTTTTAGGTATAGTTGTGGGTTCGATTGTTATTGCTATGTTTCTGCCTATATTTAAGATTACAGAACTTATTGGGTAGCATAATATCTTGTGAATTAATAAGTTAAAATTAATAAATATTTTTCAAAAGTCTTGACGAAGTTTATTTGTTAATGTATACTTTAAATAGAGGCAATATATGCATTTTTCTTATATTAGCCCTTTACAGCTGAAAAAATCGAAAAAGGCAAACCTGTTGAAAAACAGGGACTCCCGCCAATGGCGGGATCCTGCTGCAGTTTAGGCAGGAGCAAAGCCGCGGGTCTAAAGGCGATCCTCATAGACAGCCGGGTTACCGAAGCAAAGGGGAAAACCAATGATAGCCGAGCTACCGAAAAAAAGGTAGTGCGGCTATTTTTTTTATGGGGTGAATTAAATGAAAAATAAAAGCGGTTTTACTTTAATTGAGATTTTAGTTTCAGTAGGTATTTTGGCTATAGCCTTAACCTCAACCCTACAAATCCTGAAATTTTTAAATGATCTGACTGAGCAAAATAATATTTCTGTAATTTGCACAAATCATAGCGAAGGGATTATCAGCGCAATAAGAAACCTAAATTTTGATGATGTTATTTCAGCCTATGATGGCCGGACATTCACAATCCCGGAATTAACAGCTTTAAATATTAATCACAGCGGATTGATCAGGGCAAATGAAATCGAAGCAAATTTTTTGATCCGGGTTAAAGTTGTTGTCTGCTATCAGCAGAAAAACCGTTTTTTTGGTGAGGATATTAATTTTAATAATCTTTTAGATAGCGGTGAAGACCTGAATAATAACGGAGAAATAGATTCACCCTGTACTTTTGAAACTGTGATTGTAGATACGGAAAGATAATCAAAAATGAGGCATAAAATGAAATTAATCCCTAAAATAAAATTTAATAAGCAGGGTTTTACAATAATGGAAGCAATCATTTCTTCGAGTATTTTTGCCGTTGTTATCGGCTCGTTATTTGCAATGCTGATTATTCAAAATAATTTTTTTCAAACTGTAAATGCCAGGACAGACATGTCGCAGACAGCCCGCAAGGTGATGAATAATATGGTTAAAGAATTGCGCATTTCTAAAATTGAATCTGTTGATCTTTATGCTCGTCCCCTGCACATCAGCGGAACTGAGGATACTATTAATGCCACAAGTATTTGTTTTCAAATACCGGTTGATTCTAATCCCGGAGACGGAAATTATAATTTTTTTGATGAATTCGGCCGGGTTGTATGGGGTGCGGATAATGTGGATGGTTATAAAATCGAGTATTATTGGGATCAAGAAAATCAGCGGATTTTAAGACGGGTTTGGGATGCATCAGATACCGCTGTTTATGAGAATGTAATTGCCGAGAATATTACCGGGTTTCGTATGCAGGGATTTAGCTGGAATTCAGGGGCGCAAACCTATGAATCTAAATCAGGCGGGCCATGCGATGTAGTGGAAATCACAGTAACTGCGGAAAAAACAAATTTAGGCGGCCGCACTCTGGAAATGCCTATTGTCTATACATTAAAAAACCAGGTTACCTGGCGCAATTAAACTTTATAAATATAAAGGAGGCGTAATGATGAAGATAGGGAAAAATCAAAAAGGAACTATGCTGATTGCAACCTACATTGTATTATTTGTGGTTATTGTGGTTGCAGGTTCATATTTTGCTCTTTCTGTAAACAATAATCAAGCAATACTCAAGGAATCAGAAGGCTCAAAAGCATTGAGTTATGCGGAACGCGGTTTAGCCTATGCTTTTTATGAGTCCTATATTTCCGGCTGGAACTGGTATACGCATAATTGGAATGAAGATAAAAGCCAGCTTTCTCAGTTACCAACAACTGATCAACAGATCGCGCGTACAGATTGTTTTTTTAATACAGATGGTTTTTATGAACATGCCAGCGGTGATTTTATGGTCAAAGCATATCCGGATACAACAAGAGAAAATGATACAATTGTGCTTTGTAAAGGCAGATACGGCAAAGAGGAAAGAGTTTTAATGCTTTATTTATCCCGCCAGGGCATATATGATTATTTTGTTTATTCGCCGTATACTTTAGATTTATCACAAGCAGTTGGTGATGATCCCAAGATAAATGGCGGAGGTATTCATAGTAACGGTGATATTATCTTAGAATACGATACACGGCTTGAGAATATTTCAGAATTTAGTGCAGGTAAAGATGGCAGTATATATTATGCGTGTACTCAGTATCAGCCGCCGTATATTGCGGATAAGTTTGATGGAATTATGGATGGCCAGGCGCCGATTCCGCGATTAAGTGATCTTAGTGATTTATACCGGGATGACCGAATTTCTTATTCCGGGCCGTTTGGTTATTATAAGAATAAAATATGGACTTATAAAACCGATGCTAGCAAATTTGTCTATGACAATATGGATGGCTGGCCAACAGATTCTTTTTTAAATACAGAAAGAAAATTTTGCGGTAATAATGAAGATCGATATTTGGTAGAGGTTTATCCCGGAGTATTTTATAATGACTATAATACTTGGATAAAACCCTACAGATTGGACGAAGAAGGTAATCAGATTGAAACAACCTGGTCACAAATTCCTGCGGAGTTGGATGAAGAATGGGCCTGGAGTAAATACGATGATACAAAGGACAAGCCGGGTTACGGAGCGGCTGTGGATGAGGTTCCGATAGAATTTTATATTCCGGGTGAAGAGAATACAAGGATTATGGTAAATGATACTTACTGGGAAATTAAGGATGATAAGGTTATTCAGCTTACGCCACCTGCTGTAGGTGATGTTGCGGGTTGGGAAACATTTTATGCTGAGCATCCAAATGCAGCTAAATATTGGGAGATGTTTCAAAGCCCGGAATTTTGGGATTGTGTTAAAGACGATAGTTTCATCGCAACTTATTTAAATCCGGAAATTGCTGATGGCCGCTATGGAGATGACCGCAGCAACGGAGGTACAATTTTAGTTAAACACACGAATTCCATGAAGCAGCCCAATGCCTGGCGTCAATTTATAAGCGAGCAGGGGTTAGAAGATATTGTATTTGAGGGTAATACCGGCGGAATGTATCTTGAGCCGCCGTGTTTTTCAGTTACATATAGAAACCTTGCAGATAAAGATGGTTTACATATTAAAGCAATTGATGATTCAATACCTGCAGATTATTGGGCATGGAAAGATAAAATGATCGCAAGTATTGATGCTGCAGTTGAAGATATTAATACCCGAGCCGGAGGCAAAGTAGCAGAGAAAAAAGGTTTTTATAATACTTTTACGAGTAAATGGGTAACGGTATTAGAGCTGGACCTTGAGGCAATGCAGACCTATAATGTGCATCCGAATAATGGCGTGCTTTATAGTGAGGTGCCGATCAGATTAGTTAATGCCGAAAGGCTGCCGCGTTCAAAACCAAAATACGGGTTTACTGTGCTCTGTGAGGAAAATATTTTCTTGCAAGGAGATTATAATATTAAAGATAAAGTGGGTGAGTTTGAAACAGAAAATGAATGGGTAACTAGTGCGGTGATTACGAAAAAAAGAGTTTATACGTTTTCGGATGATTTTTCAGATCCGCAGCATATTCCGGCAACAGAAAATTACCCGAATTATCCTGGACTTTATGTAAAAGAGGTTGATGGAAAATGGGTGGAAGTTCCGGAATCAACCAAAGGCGGTACGTGGGTGCTAAATTATTTGTTAACTCCTAATGATCCTAAGGAAGATAATTATCGCGAAATTTCGTATGATGAAGAAGCAAAATTAAAAACGATAATTAAAGCAAAAAACAAGGCCTATCAATCTGTATTTAATGCTTATCAAACAAAAGAAACAAATGATGCCACAGCAACCTGGGTTTGGGCAGACTCAGGCACAACTTTAACTCAAGGCCTGAAACCGAATAAAGTGACTCAAGATCAGACTTATAATTGTTTGATTGCGGCAAACCGCTGGCTGGATTATTCTTATTTAAACCGCGGTTGTATTTTAGAAAACTGGGAGTACGGGGATAATCATTTTTACCGCAATTTAAATGGCGCTTATTTTGTTTTAGAAAAAGAAGGTTTTACAGCGAGTAGTGATGAATTTGTTGATCTTGAAAGCAAGTCCCTTGCGCTTAAGTATCGGGGGAAGTATAACCCCACATATAATGAATATTTTATGGTGGATTCTTCTGCATATTGGGCACCGACAAATATTGCCTATGATGTGGCTTTTCGAACCAGAGTCCGGTCTCCGTCAGATGTGTTTATGGGCGGGGCGCAGTCGATTTGGATTGAAGCCAGCTGTGATTTATTTTATCAGATGAATTTTTAATAAGTTAATAAGTTTAATTATAACTAGTGGGGAGGGGAGAAATGGATAATAAAGTCAGGATCACTTTAATTACTGCAGTTGTGATTTTAGTGATTATCATTACCCTGGGGCTTAGGGATGTGTTTAAAACCGCAACTGTGGCAACAGAAAAAAACCAATCTGAGTTAACATCAGATGACCGAAGAATTAGTTATCAGGAGAGGGAAAATGCACCAAAAATAAAAGCAAAAGCAACGCTCAGTTCAGACGAGTTGTATTTTCCTAAAAAAGATAAACCGGATAAAGTCGATCCAGAGGCAATAAGTAAGGTTAAGCATGCGGCGGAAAATTCTTTAGATCCTGAGCAGGTTAATACACCTGTTGCAATCAGGGCAGATTCAGATGAGCTGCGCTTGCCGGAAGGGGTGGACACGCTGGATGCGGATATTTATTTGGATGCAGAAGGTAATCTGATTATCTCAAATAATCCGCAGAAAAAAATTTAATATTATGTTTATAATCATCTTGTCAATATTTGATTTATGAAAATTTGACATTTTTTAATTCCTCTTTTATAATAACCTCAATGTTAACCACAAAAGCTTCTCAATATTTTGTTATCTTCTTCAGGTTTTGCATTGCCACAATTATCCTGGTTGTGAATGCAAAGCTCTTCGGATTAGGTTTAAATCCTGTTTATTATTTAATTTGCAGTGTATATGTGCTGACTATAATATATCTGCTCTTAATCCTGGCAAAAATATCGCATGCCCGGCTCTTTTATGCCCAGATAATTGCGGATTTGATAATTGAAACTATGCTCGTGCATTATACGGGCGGCATTGATTCTGTTTTGAGTTTAATGTATCCGCTTTCTACGATTGCCGCAAGTATCATGATTTCCCCGCGCGCAGCAATCGTGATTGCATTCTTGGGCAGTACATTGTATTCTGTTAATGTAACTTTAGAAACACTAAATATTTTGCCCATGTATGTTATGGGAATGAATGTCTTGTTGCGGGAAAATTCGTATATTTTTACTTTACTTTATTTTAGAGTTACAGTGTTTTGCATTATCGGGTTTTTAAGCGCCTATATTGCGCAGCAGGTTAATAAAAAAGATAAAATTGTTAACCTGCTGCAGAAAAAATTACAAAGAGAAGATAAACTCCTAGCGATTGGTAAATTAGCTGCTAATACCGCCCACGAAATCCGCAATCCTCTGGCTTCAATTTCCGGCTGTGTGGAAGCGCTAAAAGAAAACCTGGATTTAAGCGGCAATAATAAAAAATTATTTGAACTGATTATCAAAGAGACAAACCGGCTTAATGATATTATCAACGGATTACTCGAATATGTTAAACCCCGCCAGCTGCAAATTGCCAGGGTTTCTCTGTCCGAACTTATCGAGGAAGTTATTTTTCTGGTTAAAAACAATAAATTTTTTAACGCGAATATTATTTTAAAAAATGAAAGCAATGATCAAAATTTAAAAATTAACTGCGACCCGCAGCAGATAAAGCAGGTGCTGTTTAATCTTTTAATTAATGCAGTTGAAGCAATTGAAAAAAGTGGTAAAATTATAATTAAGCATAAATACTTGGAAGCTATAGATCAGGTGCAAATTGAGATTAGTGATAACGGCCAAGGGATTGGGCCCCAGCAATTGGAAAACCTATTTGAGCCTTTTTCCAGCGGCCGGGACAAAGGGGTGGGGCTGGGATTGGCCATTGTCTTGAGTATTGTAAAAGAGCATGGCGGGGATATAAAAGTTAGCAGTAAACTCGGCCGCGGCACGATTTTTCATGTTTTTTTGCCGGTAAGGAAAGAGAGTAATTTATAAACCTAGATGAAAAAAATAAAAGAAGGGGAAAATGCAGCCAAAGATATTATTAGTTGATGATGAGAAGGATTTACTAGAATGGTTGAGCATTGTATTAGGGAAGGAAGGCTATACAGTGCGCTGTTCAAGTTCCGGCGAGGAAGCATTAAAACTGTTTAAGCAGGAAAATTTTGAAATGGTGATTACGGATATCCGCATGCCGCAAATGAGCGGGATTGAACTCCTGCGTCAGATTAAAAATCATAACCCGGAAGTTATTGTTTTAATGGTGACGGCTTATGCTTCAGTCGAAACTGCAGTGAAAGCCCTGCGTTATGGAGCTTATGATTATTTGTTTAAGCCGTTTAAACTTGATGAGATAAAAATAATTATTAAAAAGGCGTTCAGTCAAAAAAGGATTTTAACAGACGATAAGTCACAGCAGAAAAAATTAAAAGAAAAATACCGTTTTGCCAATATTATCGGCCAGGATAAATCAATGCAAAAAGTTTTTGATCTGATTGAGAAAGTATCCAAAACTAATACCACGGTTTTGATTAACGGTGAAAGCGGCACAGGAAAAGAGTTAATTGCCAAGGCCATGCATTTTCATAGTTTAAGAGCAACCAAACCGTTTGTTTCCATTGATTGCGGGGCTTTACCGGAAGAATTACTGGAAAGTGAATTATTCGGGCATGTTAAAGGATCGTTTACCGGTGCGATTTCCAGTAAGCAGGGATTATTTGAAGTTGCTTCCGGCGGGACTTTATTTTTAGATGAAATCGGCGAAACCTCACAAGCCATGCAGGCAAAGTTACTACGGGCTTTGCAGGAGCGGGAAATCCGTCCGGTGGGAGCAACAAAAGTAGTTAAAGTTGATGTGCGGGTTTTAGCCGCAACAAATAGAAATCTGGAAGATGAGGTCAAACGGGAAAATTTCCGCAAAGACTTATTTTACCGCATCAGTGTGATTTCTTTTCATCTGCCGAGATTAACACAGCGCCGGGATGATATCCCTTTGCTCGTGGCGCATTTTTTAAAAAAATATCAAATTCCCGGTAAATCTTTAAATAAAATATCTCCGGAATGCTTAGATTTATTTATGCAATACAGCTGGCCGGGAAATGTCCGGGAGTTAGAAAATGCAATTGAGAGTGCCGTGGCATTAGCAGATAAAGATGTTATTAATATCGAAGATATTCCGGAGCGGATTACAAAACTCTCTGCGCCAGGATCAGAGGGCGACTCTAGTTTTGAGGATTCTTTAAAAGGAAAAGTAGAGCAGTTTGAAAAAGAGTTAATTGTAAAGACAATGACAGAGGTTGGCGGGAATAAGAATCTGGTGGCAAAAATACTCAAAATGACACGCCGGAATCTGGATTATAAAATTAAAAGATATGGGCTTTAATACAGCGGTTAGAAAAAATCTGAAGTACGATGGACGATCGCCCGCCAAAAAACGGCGAAGCTGGGACGAGGGATGAAAAAGCAAAAAAGAGTTAACTATATTTAATAGTTAACACTTAACTTAAGATTATTGTAATTAAGAATAAATTTTCATTAATTAGAAAAAATTTTCTAGCATTATAAAAACTGCAAAAACTTATCCACAGTTTAAAGGAATTGCTTGATTATTGTAACACAATTGTTTTCAGTGTGTTATAAAAAACAATTAAAATTAATTGATTAAATTGTTTTTTGGCACAGTGATTGCTTGAATTAGTATGGACTTTAACTATTTGTTAACGGAATTTTGAAGAAGGGGGTGTTTATTATGGATCGTAAGGGTTTCACATTAGTAGAAATTATGATCGTAGTAGCTATTATTGCGCTATTAGCAGCCATAGCTATTCCGAACCTTTTGCGTGCCAGGTTAAACGCTAATGAGGCAGCTGCACAGTCAACACTGAAAACAATTTCCACAGCGTGTGAAAGTTATCGCGCTGCACAAACAGTGCCGACTTATCCAACAGGAGATTCAACTGTAGCAGGGGTTGGAGGATTGACAGATGTAAATCCAGCATATCTTGATGCTGGGATCTTTTTAGGAGCAGGTAGACAAGGCTATATTTTTAATTATGATAATGTTAGTGCTAATGAATATGTCGCAGCAGCCAGACCAGCAAATCCCAATGTAACGGGTATCCGATGCTTTGGCATTAATGAAAGTGGTGTTTTAAGAGCTGATCCTGCTAATGCAGCTATTACTGATGCCACTTATGATGCTGCTACTGTTGTGCAATAATATTTTTAAAACTAGGATAGAAAAAAGCGGTGTTTTAAAAAACACCGCTTTTTTCTTTACACATCCTAAACATAATGCTAAAATATTTATATTATAATGAATAAGTTAAAAGCATTTACTTTAGTGGAAATTTTAATTGTGGTGGCAATCATTGCCATGCTTGCAACCTTGACTATTCCTAATTTACTCAGAGCGCGTCTGAATGCAAATGAAGCAGTAGCGCAAGGGACTTTAAAGTCTATTGCTACTGGTTGTGAGAATTTCAGAGCATCTCAGGTCGCTTTGTCTTATGCTGCAAATCTAAATGAGTTAACTTCTGCTAATCCTGCATATTTAGACGCAACTGTAGATACTGCCACAATAGGAGTTGCTAAAAATGGTTATAATTTTACTTATACTCGGGTAAATCTTAACCAGTATGTGTGCTGTGCTACGCCGGATATTTATCAGGTTAGCGGTATCCGGACTTTTGCAATCAATGAAACAGGGCTTTTAAGAGCTATGGATAACGGAGCAGTAGTGATAAATACAACAGCTGAATATGAGGCCTTGGATGTTGTCAATTAATTTCATTTTAGTTGAGTTATCTTATTTGGTTGCGCAGAGATAGAATCTAAAATTATTAAAAATATATTGACAAAATTGTCTAAATTATAATATTATATATATACTTAAAATAAATGGATTTGTTCAGGGAACAAGGAGGTGTTATTTGCTAAGGTCTAATATTTCTGCATTTTTCCATATCCAGGGTGTAACTTCTAGTTTTACTGGGGCAATTTTTTACTCTGCTGCCTATCGTCAAAAAATCCATTACACAGAAATTCAATCCAAAAAAAAAGACGCTTTGTTGGTTTTTTGGGGAGGAGTAAGCCGGCAAAAAAAAGAGAATAATTATTTATGGAAAAGTTAATTATTATTTTACCGACTGTAGGAATTTTGTTTTTAATAATCCTAGGAATGCTGGCACCGCTCATGGCCCCGCCGGCATTTCTGGCCACTCTGCCTTTTATTGCCTTAGCAATTTATTTATACAAGAAAAAAAACAGCCTGAAAAAAGAATTAGAGGAAATGCGGCTTTCTTACCGGCAGAAAAAAATAGAAATTGAAAAAGAAATCATAAAAAAAGACAAAAGGCAGTCTGAACAGTTTAACGAATTAAAAAAATTCGGCCGGGATCTTTCCGGAGCTTTAAATAAAGGGGAATTATTGCGTTTGATTGCCAATACGTTTCAAAAACTAACTGTTTCTAAATCCGGAGAGAGTCAGTGTTTTTTATTAAGCAATGATTTAGGCTCAGATGAATTTATCTATGAAGTGGGAGATAATTTTGATAGTAATATCCTAAAATCATTACGTTTTAAAACCACGGATGAGATCATTCAAAGCGTAGTGACATCTAAAAAAGTGCATACCTTTATCAGTGATATCTTTAGCGGAGATTCAAATATAACTTATTTTTTTAAATCAGAACATTTGGCAACACTGGCGCAGCTGGATTCTATGGCATTAATCCCCCTAATTTTAGAGGATGAGGTGTGGGGAATTATTGTAATTTTTTGCCATGAGGATGCAGCGGAAAACATAAAAAAAGAAGAAGAATTTTTTGAGCTATTGATGGCCCAGGCATCGATTGCTTTAGGCAGTGCAATTCACCGCGGTTTAGCCAGTGTGGATAGATTAACGCAATTGTATAACCGGACTTTTCTGCAAAAACGCATGAATGAGGAAATTGAATTTTGTAACCGGCAATTTTTACCAATGAGCCTGATGATGTTAGATATTGACCATTTTAAAGAAATCAATGACCTTTACGGGCATCAAGAGGGGGATATGGTTTTAAAAAAAATTGCCCATATTATCAGTAAAAATGTCCGGTTAACCGATTTAGTCGCGCGTTATGGGGGCGAGGAATTTGTGGTTGTTTTGCCGGGGATTGCGGAAACAACATTTGGAAAATTTTCCATTGCGAAAAGATTATGTGAATCTATTGCCAAGGAAGACTTTATTATCAGTGAGGAAAAAAAGATAAAAGTAACCGTAAGTATTGGGGTTGCGCTGCGCCGCTATCCTGATGATAAAGCACAGGGCATGCAGGAATTAATCAAAAAAGCCGATACCCTGCTCTATAAGGCCAAAAATTCCGGCCGTAATCAAGTTTGTTATAGTGCAGATTAAACAGGAGGAAAATGTTTAGTTTATATAAAGAATCAATCGGGCTGGAAATCGGCGACGGATTAGTTAAAGCCATGCTGATTAAATCTAATGCCCGAGAAAATAAATTAATTGGCTTTTCCCTGCAGGAGGTTAATTTCCGGGACGGGCGCCAGGGAATAATTAATGCCGTGCAGCATGTGCTTAATGAATTAGGCGTAAATAAAAAAAAGCATAAGGTGAATATTTCTGTTTCCGGAGAATCCGTAATGGTGCGGGATATTCATTGGCCGCAAATGACCGATGAAGAAATACGTAAAGCTTTAAAATTTGAAGTGGAAAGGCAGGTGCATTATAAAGCCGAAGAAATTGTTTTTGATTATTATTCAATATTAGATAGAAGCATTGCAGAGACAAAAACCCGGGTGGTTCTGGTTGCTGCTAAGAAAAACTTGATTGAAAATTACCAGAGCTTGATCGAAGCCAGCGGCTACCAATGCGGGTTTATCGAAGTGGATACTTTTAGCCTTTTAAACTGTTTTTATTTAAACGGCCCTAAAATTGCACCGGAAAAAACAATTGCGGTAATCAGCGTAGGCATGGAAGTTACCAATATTGATATTGTCAAGGGAAGAATTGTGGGCTTAACAAAGGATGTTTTTGTGGCTTGGAGTAACTTACTGGATGCCTTACCTAAAAATACAGAGCTGGATTTTTCCCAGATTCAGGGATTAAGAGGATTAGCCGGCAGTGATGATGTTTATGAGCTGGCGTTATTTATTACAAACGCTTTGAGCAGCCAAATCCGGCGGACCATTGAATTTTATGAAAGCCAGGGCCGGGATACAGTGGATGAAATTTACCTTTCCGGCCGCATGGCCATGTGTAAAAATTTAGATAAATATTTACAGGATATTTTGGGTTTAAAAGTTATCGAGTGGAATCCTTTAGCAAATTTGCAGATCAATACAAAAACTGTGCAGAAACAAAAAGTATTGGAAAATGCGAAAATGCTGGCAATCAGTACAGGGCTGGGCTGCCACCGGTCATTTGATATTGATTTATCCACGAAAAAAATAGAGAAAAAGTCAAAGGCTGGCAGTAAAATTTTCTCAGAAAATAAAGCGATAATCGCCGCAGTTATAATTACAATTTTCTTTTTGCTAGGGCTTTGGGTAGTTTTGATTAGCCAAATTAAGGTTAAAGAGGCAAATAAAGAAAAACTTTCCAATCAAAAAAAAGAACTAGAAACGGTATTAAAAAGTATTGAAGATTTAAAAAAAGGCCGGGAACTTCTCGGACGGCATATGCTTGTTGCCCGGACCTTATTTTCCCGCAAATTACTTTGGGCTGAAAAACTTTATCAAATCAGTAAAAATTTACCGGCGGATATTTGGCTGACAGATATCTATATTTCAAAAACATCAAATAAAAAAAATATTTCCAAATCTTCGTTTGATGAGATCAATTTTCTTTTTAAAAATGAAGAGCCGCCGAAAATTATTTTAAATCAGGATTCAGAGTCATTGTTTATTAAAGGCATTGCCTATTCAGATTTTAGCGATAAGATGCTCTTAAGCATTAATGTTTTGATTAGTAACCTTAAAGCAGAAAAAGGGTTTGTCGCCTGTTTTGATAAAATAGAATTAAACCGTCTTTACCGGCAAAATTTAGGGGAAACGCCGATTATAAAGTTTGAAATTGAGTGCCAGCTTAAATAGGATAAATTTATGAACAGAGAAATTAAACGAAAAGACCAAGTCCTGATTGCCGGAATTGTGATTATCGGTATTATAATTGGGGCATCTTTTTTGTTTATCTTCCAGCCTTTATTAAAACAGATTTTAAATTATAATAATGAGGAAAAAGCAATTAAGGCGGAATTAGAAAAGGTTTTAAATGTAGCCAAAGATAAAGAAGAATTACAAGCGGAAGTAAAGGGAATTGAGGATAAAATCGCCGCTTACGAACAAAAACTTTCCCAGCAAACCGATATTCCGCAAATGCTGGATGATTTAATCCGGATTGGCAGAAAGAGCAATGTTGAGTTTGTCTCGATTGAGCCGCAAAAATTAGAGGTAATTACTTTTAAAACAGATGAGCTAAAAAAATATCTTAAAATCCCCATTGATATTACGTTAAGGGCCGGATATCATGAGGTGGCGCAGTTTGCCAATTATATTGAGAATAGTGAGCAATTCATGAAGATAGATGATGTTAAAATTAGTGGTAACCGGGAAGAACCATTAAGACATTCTATTGATTTAACGATAAGTGCTTTTGCGAAAGAAACAGAGAACAATGAATAATTTAAGAATTTTAAAATTTATTTTTTTGATTATTTTTTTAATGACTTTGAGCCTATCCAAGCCGCTAAAAATTTTGGGCCAGGATACAGGGCAAAATAGTAAATTTATTTATCAGCCTGAAGGCCGGCCGGATCCGTTTATTCCGTTGCTGGATAGCACCGGGTTTCTCAAGGAGAAGGGGTTAAGCCAGCAGCAGGAATTTAACAATAGACTGACAAAAATCAAAATTAACGGTGTGTTTTGGGATAAGGAAATGCCAGTAGTGATGATTAATGGAAAATTTTATAAACAAAACGATGAAATTTTTGAGGTAAAAATCAAAGAGATAAATTATGACAGTGTGGTTTTAGAATATTATGAATTGAAACATGAAATTTCTTTGATTGAAAAAAAGAAATTTGATGTGCAAGGAGGAATCCATGATGGTATTTTTTAAATTTACTAAAAAAAGGCGGTTTAGTTTTATTGTAGGCTTGTTACTATTATTAATATTCAGTTCCCATATCGGGATTACCCAGGAAATATCCAATCCGCCTGCTAATTCGGATGAGGGAAAGCTATCTATCCGCGTAAAAGACACGAATATTAAGGAAATTTTAGATATATTGGCAATTAAAGGGAAAGTGAATATTATTGCCGGGGATGATGTTAATAATCTGGTTTCAGTGCAGCTTAAAGATGTTTATTGGGAGCAGGCACTGGATATAATTTTAAAAACTTACAATTATACTTACAAAAGAGAAGATAATCTGATCCGGGTGATTAGTTTAAACCAGGCAATGGAGGAAGAAAATAAAGTGCCTTTAGTGACCAAAATTATTTCTTTAAATTTTGCTTCGGTAAATAATTTAAAAACTTCTTTAAGTAAAATGCTGAGTAAAAGAGGCAATATTGAAATTGATCTGAGAACGAATTCCTTGATCATTACAGATATTTCTGAAAATGTAGATAAAATTATAAATGCGGCGGAGCAGCTTGATTCCCGTACGCCGCAGGTATTGATTGAGGCAATGATGGTTGATGTAAAAATTCAGGAAGATGACCAATGGGGTACGCAAATGTTTGTCGCGGGTCTAAAATCAAAAATGGATGCAGCCCAACTGAATACAGCAATGCCGGCAGATGAAATAAATACTTTTTCCTTCCGGACAATTACGGATAGTTTTGATGTGGTCGGACTTTTGGATATGTGGCTTAAACAAAATAGAGCGACAATTTTAGCTAATCCAAAAGTTCTTACCTTAGATAACCAGGAAGCAAAAATTGAAATAATCGAGGAAATTCCTTACTTAGAAACAGTGGACTCAGGTTCCGGGACAACAACGAACGTAAAGTTTAAGGATGCCGGGATCAAACTATCTGTAACCCCGCATATTACACAAGGAAATTTTATTTCGATGAATGTAAAACCCGAGCAGAGTTTTAAGTCCAGTGAACTGGGCGGGCAGCCGATTATTGATTCCCGCCGCGCGGAAACAAACCTTCTGGTTAAAGATGGGCAGACTATTGTTATCGGAGGTTTAAGGCAGTCAAAGGATACAACAATTTATGAGAAAGTGCCATTTTTGGGGGATATCCCGGTAATCAGTATTTTTTTTAAAAAAAGAAGTATCCAAAAGGTTGAGACAGAGCTGATGTTGTTTGTTACCCCGCGTATTATTATCGAACCCCTGCTTAAAGATAGAGAGTTAGAATTACACGAAAAATTATCTAAGACTAAACGCGTGGTTATGGATGAACGCACTGAGCCAGAAAAAATAAAAGAATTTACCCGGTCAGTTACGGATAGATTTAAGGCTAAAAAGATTGAGGAAAAGGAAGTGAATAAAAAGCTCAAAAAAAGAAATAGAAAAACAAGAGAAAGATTCGTTAATTCTAAAATAGATGATAAATATAAATCCATAACCCGGGAATCAGCTCCACCCCAAGCCGAACGCCTGGATAGTGAAGAAGCTACGTTGAGAGAGTCTTTGGATATGATTAAAAAATAAATTCCCTCCGCAATTTTTCTTTAAGGTTGACAATTTACCAATTATTTGTATAATATTTAAATACATAGGCCAGGCGTATGAAGTGGGAAATAATTCCCACTTTTTTTGTGGTCGGATTATTTATTATTACAATTGATATTAATAAATATTTTTTTAGTGCAAATATCCTAGTCGCAAATAATGTAAAACACAGAGTAAAGCTGGTTATTTGCGATAACTAACTGTAATCAAATAAATTACATAATTAACATTAATGATATTTTTAAAAAATTAGAAATTAGGTGCAAATATGAGCAATGAACTGTTATTAGTATTAGACTATATTGAAAGAGAAAAAGGTATTAACCGGCAGATAATTGTTTCCGCAATTGAGTCTGCGTTAATGTCTGCGGCGCGTAAACGCTTTGGAGAAGCCGCAGATTTGACTGTGAGCATTGATTCTAAAACCGGTCAGATTATTGTGTTACTTGAAGGTAAGGAAACAAAGTCCGCAGGCTTTGGCCGGATTGCGGCTCAGACTGCACGTCAGATAATTACTCAAAAAATCAGAGAAGCAGAAAGAGAAGTAGTGTTTGGCGATTATCAGAGTAAAATCGGCGATATTACTAATGGAATTGTGCACCGCTTTGAGCGGGGAAATATTATTGTGGATTTAGGTAAGACTGAAGGAGTGCTTTCCTTTAAAGAGATTTTACCGAAAGAGGAGTTTAAACAGGGAGCACGTGTCCGGGCTTTAATTTTGGATGTAAAAAAGACTAACAAAGGGCCGCAGATTATTCTTTCACGCACGAATGCGGGTTTTGTTAAAAGACTTTTTGAATTGGAAGTGCCGGAAATTTATGAGGGAATTGTGGAAATAAAAGCAGTTTCTCGTTTAGCCGGAGAAAGAACAAAAGTCGCTGTTTATTCCAAAGATGATAAAATTGATTGTGTGGGTGCGTGCGTAGGCGTGCGCGGCTCAAGAATTAAAAATATTGTGCGTGAATTACACGGAGAAAAAGTAGATATTGTCCGGTGGAATGCAAATATTAATGAGTATGTAAAGGCCGCGATTTCTCCGGCAAAAGTAGATAAAATTACCCTAAGTGAAACAGAAAGTAAAATGGATATTGTGGTTGAAGATGACCAGCTTTCTCTGGCGATCGGTAAAAAGGGCCAGAATGTGCGTTTGGCTTCTAAACTCATCGGATGGTCGATAAATATCAGCAGCCAATCTCAAGTACTTGAGGAGAACAAAGCAAAAGTAGATATAGGTAAAAAATCAATTTTAGCGCAAGTTCCCGGAATTGGAAAAAAGACTTTAGAGGCTTTGATTGAGGCTGGGTTTGATCAGCCTGAGGTTCTGGCAAAGGCGAGCGCAGCGGATCTAACGAAAGTCAAGGGTGTGGGAAAGAAAAGAGCGGAACAGATAGTTGAAGAAGTAAAGAAACTTGTTTGAGTTGTAAATTTAAAAAAGGATGAACATGAGTGTAAGGGTTTACGAATTAGCCAAGGAACTCGGATTTGCGAGTAAAGAGTTTGTGAAAGTGCTTAAAAGTATGCATATTTCTGTAAAGGGGCATATGAGTGCATTAGATGCGGATACAGCAGAAATTATTCGTCATGAATTTCAGGAAAAAGCGGCAAAAGCTAAAACAACTAAACCTGCAGAAAAAAAACCCCGGTTAAAACCATTGGTTTTAAAAATACCGCTTACCGTTAAAGAATTATCGATTAAACTGCAAACAAGTACAACGGATATTATTAAAGCATTAATGAAAATGAATGTAACCGCAGGGATTAATCAGAGTTTAGAAAAAGACATAGTTGAAAAGATTGCTGAAAAATACGGATTTATGATCGAAGCCGAAAAGACGGAAGAAGAAAAACTTTTGATTAAACATCTAAAATCAGATAAAAAAGGTACTCATTTACGTCAGCCTGTAGTTACCTTTATGGGACATGTTGACCATGGAAAAACTTCTTTATTAGATGTGATCCGTAAATCAAATGTTACGGATCAGGAGTCTGGCGGTATTACCCAGCATATCGGGGCTTATGAAGTTAATCTCCCGAAAGGAAAAATTACATTTTTAGATACTCCGGGCCACGAGGCTTTTACAGCGATGCGCGCACGCGGGGCAAACATTACGGATATTGTGGTAATTGTTATTGCTGCGGATGATGGGATTATGCCGCAAACCGTGGAAGCGATAAACCATGCTAAGGCCGCGGGAGTGCCCATAATTGTGGCAATTAATAAAATTGATCTGCCGGGTGCAAATATTGATCAGGTAAAAAGACAATTGACAGAGCATGGCTTAACCAGTGAAGATTGGGGCGGAAAAACAATCACTGTACCTGTTTCGGCAAAAAACAAGACAGGGATTGATCACCTTTTAGATATGTTATTACTGGAGGCGGAAATGTTGGAATTAAAAGCCTCACCAGAGAGTTTAGCCCGGGGAACAATAATTGAAAGTAAGCTTTCTAAAGGCACTGGGCCAACCGCAACAATTTTAGTTCAAAACGGTACTTTAAAAACCGGCGATATTTTTGTTTGCGGGTTAAGTTATGGAAAAGTACGTTTCATGATTAATGACCAGGGCCAAAGGATTGATTCTGCCGGGCCTTGCCTGCCGGTTGAAATATCCGGGCTTTCCCAAGTAGCGCAGGTGGGTGATGTTTTTTATGTGGTTGAGGATGAGAAAAAAGCTAAAGAACTTTCCGAAAAGAAAAACGTTGAGCTGCGTAATCAAAGATTAATGCCGGCACAGCGGGTAAGTTTAGAAGAGCTTTTTCAAAAGGCCCAAGAAGGTGAGATTAAAGAATTAAGCATTGTTTTAAAAGCAGATGTGCAAGGGTCATTGGAAGCATTAACCGGTTCTTTAAAAACCCTCGCGACAAAAGATATCAGTTTAAAGATAATTCATGCTCAAGTGGGGACAATTAATGAATCCGATGTGATGTTAGCGCTTGCCAGTAATGCGATTATTATTGGGTTTCACGTGAATATTGAAGCTAAGGCCAAAGATATTGCGGAACTTAAAGGTATTCAAGTTAGGCTTTACCGGATTATTTATGAAGTAATTAATGATGTGCGTTTAAGCATGGAAGGGTTATTAGAACCGACCATAAAAGAGACGTTTATTGGACGGGCAAAGGTTTTACAGATTTTTAAAATATCTAATTTTGGCAAAATTGCCGGTTGTACTGTGGTTAAGGGAAAATTTATGCGTAATGCAGATTTATTCCGGCTCTATCGTAAGGAACAATGTTTATTTGAAGGTAAATTAGATTCATTGAAAAGATATAAGGATGATGTTAAAGAAGTTGTCGAAGGTATGGAATGCGGTATTTCATTAGAAAAATTTTTTAATATTGAACCAGAAGATATTATTGAATGCTATCATATTGAAAAAATAGCACGTAAACTCTAATTTCAATGCAGGAAAAATGAAGAAAAGAATTCTTAGCGGCATGCGCCCTACAGGAAAACTGCACTTAGGGCATCTGGTCGGGGCTTTAAAAAACTGGAAACAATTGCAGGAAAAATATGATTGCTTGTTTATGGTGGCGGATTGGCACGCATTGATGAGCGAATATAAGGACCCGGCAAAGCTTAAAGAATATTCAATCGATAATGTAATTGATTGGATAAGCTGCGGTGTTAATCCGGAAGAATCAACTCTTTTTATCCAATCTCAGGTTCCTGAGCATTTAGAATTATTTATGGTTTTATCCTGCATCACTCCCTTAGGCTGGCTGGAGCGCTGTCCGACATACAAAGAGCAATTGCGTGAATTGAAAAACCGGGAAATAAATAATTATGCATTTTTAGGCTATCCGGTTTTACAGGCAGCGGATATTTTACTCTACAAGGCAGAGGTTGTGCCGGTAGGAGAAGATCAGCTGCCGCATTTAGAATTAACCCGGGAAATTTCTAAGCGATTTAAACATATTTTTAAAAAGCAAATTTTTCCTTTTCCGCAGGCAGAATTAACAAAAATTTCCCGGTTGCCGGGATTAGACGGACGAAAAATGTCAAAAAGCTATGATAATTTTATTAATTTAAGTGATTCTGCCGACATTGTGGAGAAAAAAGTTATGAGTATGTTTACGGATCCAAAACGCATTAAAAGAACTGATCCGGGTAATCCCAAAATATGTAATGTGTTTAATTATTACCAGATTTTTAGTGATTTGCAGGTTTGCGGTATAATAGAAAATCAATGCCGAAATGCAGAGATTGGATGTACTGATTGTAAGCAGCAGTTTGCGCAAAGACTTAACGATTATTTAAAACCGATTCAGGAAAAAAGAAAAAAACTCAGCGATGATCAGAAAAAGATCAATGAAATTTTAGAAACAGGCTGTAAAAAGGCACGAGCAGTTGCAAAAACAACAATGCGGCAAGTCAAAGAAATGATTGGGTTATGAGTTATAAAATAAAACTGGAAATTTTTGAAGGGCCTTTAGATTTATTGCTCTATTTGATTAAAAGAAATCATTTAAACATTCATGATATCCCGATCACCGAGGTTACCGAGCAATATTTACAGTATTTAGAATTAATGCGTTTGCTGGATTTAAATATTGCCGGGGAATTTATTGTCATGGCGGCAACGTTGATGCACATAAAATCAAAAATGTTATTGCCGCCGGATGAGGTTGAAGAAGAAGTGGAAGAGGCGGATCCCCGAGCGGAATTGGTTAAAAAATTGTTAGAGTATAAAAAATTTAAAGAAGCAGCGGGTTTTCTGGAGAATCGGGAATCAATTCAAAGAAAAATTTTTAAAAGAGTTAATCCCGCGGCAAATATTGAAGGCGAAGCAGAGGTGTTTTTTGAAACCAGCCTTTTTGATTTAATTAATGCATTTTCGAAAGCGTTAAAAGATGTGCCGCGTGATATTTTCCGTGAAGTTATTGAAGATGAATTTACGGTAGAGGGGAAAATTCACGATTTATTGCATGATTTAGTCAAATATAAAAAACTTTCTTTGACTAAGTTATTTAATATTGCTAAAAATAAACATGAAATTATTGTGATATTTCTTGCGGTTTTGGAATTAATCAGGCAAAAAGAGGTTATCGGAGCCCAGCAAGGTAACTTTGGGGAAATATATATTTTTCAAAACGAAGAAAAAGTTTTACCCCCGATGCATGTGAATGTGATTTAGGAGCAGGGATTATGCCGGATAAAAATTTAAAAAAAATAATTGAGGCGTTATTATTTGTCAGTGAAAAACCCCTGACGCTAAAACAAATAACCGAGGTCTGTACGGGTGAGGATTTAACCGAAATTAAAAATGCGGTAAAAGAATTAAAAGCAGAATACAGTGATATTGAGAGAGGAATCCAGATTACTGATGTAGCCGGCGGCTATCAGTTTTCTACTAACCCTGATTGCGGGGATTATTTAAAAAAACTTTACAAGACCCGGACGGTTTGGCGCCTTTCGGCTCCGGCCTTGGAAACCTTGGCAATTATTGCTTATAAACAGCCGATAACACGTGCGGAAATTGAATTTATTAGAGGGGTAAATGTTGACGGGGTGGTACGGACTTTAGAAGAACGGGACTTGATTAAAATAAAGGGAAGAAAAGAAGTTCCGGGAAGGCCTATTTTATATGGGACAACCGATGAGTTTTTGCATTATTTTGGTTTAAAGAGTTTACAGAATTTACCTTCCATTGAAGAATATGAGGCAATCGCTTTAGAGAAAGCCAATCAGGCGGAAGCAGAACTAAACCCGGAAAATAGAGAAGTTCCGGAGCAGAGAAATGATCCGGAGGAAAAAATACCAGAGGAATCGACTGATCAAGAATTATCCGCAATGGCGGTTGATTCAGAAGAAATTAGTGCTGCAGAAGCAGAATTTAACCCGGAGGAAGAAAATACTTCGGATAATGTTGAAAATGTAGTTTTAAGAGAGGGAGAGCTGAATGATGAAGAAGATGACCATTCAGAAATTACGAAAAGCAATTGACCAGCTAGATAAAAGATTAATTCAGATTTTAAGTCAGCGGACTAAACTGGCGGTGAGCATCGGTCGGTTAAAAAAGGATTCTAAGAAAACCGTCTTTTCTCCCTCCCGGGAAAAACAGGTTTATGACCACATTAAAAAAATAAATAAAGGCCCTTTAAATGATCAGACGATTGAGGCAGTTTACCGGGAAATTATGTCCGGAACAATAATGCTGCAAAATCCTATGCAAGTGGCGTATTTAGGCCCGAAAGCCACATTTACTCATTTAGCCAGTTTGAAAAAATTCGGATCCCAGGTTGAATATTTTGAAGTGCAGACAATCACGGATGTTTTTAATGAAGTGGCCCGCGGCAGTTGTGATTTTGGCGTAATTCCGGTGGAGAATTCCATTGAAGGCGCAGTTAATCATACATTGGATATGCTGGTTGATTCAGACTTGAAGATTTGTTCTGAAATTTCTTTAGATATTACGCATAATGTTTTGGCTAATTGTGCGCTTAAGGATATTAAACGTGTTTATAGTAATCCCATGGTGTTTGGACAATGCCGGCTGTGGCTGGAATCAAATCTGTATAATCGGGAATTAATCGAAGTCTCTAGTACAACGCGGGCAGCGCAAATTGCCGCAAAAGAAAAAGGGTCAGCGGCTTTAGCTAGCGAATTAGCCGCGCAGTTGTATAAAATGAAAATTTTAGCTAAGTCAATTGAAGATAGTCCGCATAATGTAACCCGGTTTTTAGTGATTGGCAGAAAAACCGCCGAACGCACAGGATGCGATAAAACTTCAATTGTATTTTCGGTAAAAGATAGAATTGGGGCTTTACATGATATGCTGCTGTCGTTTAAATCAGCGAAAATTAATTTAACTAAGATAGAATCAAGACCGTCTAAGAAAAAAGCCTGGGATTATTATTTTTTTGTGGATATGCAGGGACATGCCAGTGAGCAGCGTTTAACAAAGGCATTGGCCCAGCTTGAGAAAAAGTGCAGTTTTTTAAAAATTCTTGGTTCCTATCCTCAAGCTGTTTAATTTTTTAATATTTTTTTAATCAAAAAATTTTTAAGCATACCCTCACCAAGGAGAATTTAACAATGAGTATTAAAAAAAGTGTCAGAGATTGTATTCTAAATTTTAAGCCGTATAAACCGGGAAAGCCGATAGAAGAGCTAAAAAGAGAATTAAAACTAAAAAATGTTTTTAAAATGGCATCTAACGAGAATGCTCTGGGGCCTTCACCCCAGGCAATCAGTGCACTTAAAAATGCTTTAGCGAATATTAACCGTTATCCGGACGGGGCTTGTTATTATTTGAAACAGGTTTTAGCAAAAAAATATAAACTGCAGCCGGATAATATTATCATAGGTAACGGCTCGGATGAATTGATTGTTTTAGCCTTAAAGGCTTTTGTCAATAAATCCGATGAAGTAATTATTGCTGATCCCACATTTCTGGTTTATAAATTGGCGGCAATTTTAGCCGAAGCGAAAGTGATTAGTGTGGATTTGAAAGCGTTTCGCTATGATTTACCGGCGATGAAAGAGAAAATAACGCCCCGCACAAAAGTAATTTTTATCGCTAACCCCGATAATCCCACGGGCAGTTATGTGAGCCGGTTAGAAGTTGAACAGTTTTTAAAAGGCATACCCAAAAATATTTTGTTGTTTTTTGATGAAGCGTATTTTGAGTATTTAGAAGCCCGCGATTACCCGGATACTTTAAAATATTTAAGACGCGGTAATATTATTGTCTGCCGGAGTTTTTCCAAGGCTTATGGCCTGGCGGGATTGCGTATTGGCTGGGCTGCGGCATCGCGTGAAATAATTGGATATTTAAATCAAGTCAGAGAGCCTTTTAATGTTAATATGTTAGCGCAAATTGCCGCAATTGCTGCATTAGCAGATAGAAAACATGTTCAGAAATCACGTCAATTAATTAAAACTGGAAAAAAATTTATTGTCCGAGAGTTAAAACAAATGAAATTATTTTTTGTCCCCAGTGTGACAAATTTTATCTTAATTAATATGGGATATAGGGCAAAAGCTGTTTATGAAAAATTACTAAAAAGAGGTATTATTGTACGGGAAATGTCTGCCTGGGGATTGAATAACTTTATTCGTGTGACAATTGGCACTCCGAATGAAAATAAGGCTTTTATCCGGGAATTAAAAAAAATTTTACTCTTAATTAATAAAAAAAAAGGAGATAATCAGTGATAATTGTTCTCAAGAAAGAGATAACTGCGGCTCAGAAAAATAAGTTAATGCAGAAAATACATTCCCTCGGGCTTAAAACAATGGTTTCCCGGGGGGTGGAAAGATCAATTATTGGCGTAATTGGAGCCGAAGATAAATTGCGGGTACAGCCGCTGGAGGCTTTTGCCGGAGTGGAGAGTGTTATTTCAGTTTTGGCTCCCTATAAGCTTGTTTCGCGTGAGTTTAAGCCTGAGGATACAGTGATCAAGATAAAACAGGAACGGATTGGCGGCAAGAAAGTTATTATTATGGCTGGGCCGTGTGCAATTGAGAATCTTAAAATACTTAAGGCAATAGCTAAAGCTGTAAAAAAATCCGGGGCAACAATCTTAAGAGGCGGGGCTTTTAAACCCAGGACTTCACCCTATTCTTTTCAAGGTTTGGGTGAAAAAGGTTTAAAAATCATGAAACAGGTTTGTGATGATTTTGGTCTTTTGAGTGTGACCGAGGTTATGGACCCGCGGGATGTAGGGTTAGTTTGTAAATATGTGGATATTATGCAAATTGGTGCAAGAAATATGCAGAATTTTAATCTGCTTAAAGAAGTGGGAAAAAGCAGAAAGCCCGTACTTCTAAAACGCGGGATGATGTCTACAATTAAGGAATTACTAATGAGTGCGGAATATATATTAAGTGAAGGTAATTTCAATGTCATTCTTTGTGAACGGGGGATTCGGACATTTGAAACATACACAAGAAATACTTTAGATATCAACGCAGTTCCGGCAATAAAAAAATTAAGTCATTTACCGGTTATTGTTGATCCCAGCCACGCGACGGGTAAATGGGGATTAGTTAGTGCGGTAAGCAAGGGCGCAGTGGCTGCGGGAGCAGATGGGCTGATTGTGGAAGTGCATACTCATCCAGAGCAGGCTGCTTCTGACGGGGCCCAGTCTTTAAGTCCGGAAAATTTTGATCAAATGCTTAAGGAATTAAAGAAAATTGCCGCGGCTGTGGATCGGGAAATGTAAAATTAATTTAACTTAAACAAAAAAAGATAAAAAATATGAAGAAATTTAAGAAAGTAGTTATTATCGGCCCGGGTCTTATCGGCGGCTCGATTGGTTTATTTTTAAAAAAAGAAAAAGCGGCAGAAGTTATTGTCGGAGTGGCCCGGCATCAGAAAACATTAAAAAAAGCTAAACAAAAAAAAATGGTAGACGCAACCTCTAAGGATTTGATTAATTCCGTAAGGGGTGCGGATTTAATTATTATTGCCACACCTGTTCAGTCAGTGCCGCGCATATTCCAGTTAATTAAAAATAATCTGCAGCCAGGGTGTATTATTTTTGATGTGGGTAGCACAAAAAAATATATTTTGAAAGCAGCGGATAAATACTTACCGCGTGATATTTTCTTTATCGGCACGCATCCGATGGCTGGGTCGGAAAAAGCCGGGCCGGAATTTGCGGATCGGAATTTATTCAGAAATAGTATATGCTTTATTGTTAAGCCTAAAAAAGTAAATAAAAAAGCCTTAATTTTCGTTCAATCCTTATGGAAGAAAATGGGGGCAAAGGTTATTTTGGTTAAAGCCGAAAAACATGACCAAATTGTAGCAGGAATCAGTCATCTGCCGCATTTAGTGAGTGTGGCTATTGTGAATAGTAGCGATACGGCCAGCCTTAAATTTGCGGCAACTGGATATAAAGATACAACTCGCGTTGTGGCAGGATTGCCGGAAATTTGGGAAGGAATATTTTTTACCAATAAAAATTCAATATTGAAATCAATAATGGTATTTGAAAAAGAATTATTCAAGTTAAAAAAGGCGCTTAAAAATAGTGATAAAAAATTTTTTACGCAACAATTGACCGCTGCTAAAAAAACAAGGGATAAGCTTAAATAAAAATAAATTTGATGCTAAGTAAATTATTCCGGACAAAATGGGAATATGGTTTAAATTTATATTTTTTGGCAATTCATTGATTAAAGGTAGATATTGTGATTATTGCTATTGATGGGCCGGCAGGTGCCGGAAAAAGTACAATCGCAAAAATCCTGGCAGATAGATTAGGATTTTTTTATGTTGATACAGGGGCAATGTACCGGGCATTGACGCTTAAAATATTAAATTGCGGGGTTGGTTTTAGCAGTCCGAAAAAATTAGTCGAAATAACTAAGAATACAAAGATTAAGCTGATTGAACATAAAAATGCTAAGTTGTGTATTTTCCTGGATGATCAGGATGTATCCGTTGAGATTAGAAACCCTGCAGTAACAAAACAGGTTTTTCGTATTGCACGTATTCCGCAAATTAGGCAGATTATGGTTGAGTGGCAAAGGGCTTATGCGGATGAGAGTGATATTGTTATGGAAGGCCGCGATATCGGTACGGAAGTTTTTCCAGAGACAAAAAATAAATTTTATTTAGATGCCAGTGCTGATGTGCGGGCAAAACGCCGCCTAAAAGAGTTAAAAGAAAAGAAAATTGATGTCTCGTATAAAGAAATTTTAAGACAAATCCAGGAACGGGACGATAAAGATAAAAGCCGCGCCTGCGGACCATTAAAACAGGCGGAAGATGCAATTTATCTGGATACATCTAATCTTACGATTCATCAGGTTATTGAAAAAATAATTAGTTATTTACCGAAAGAAGTAAAATGAAAAATGCTTTTTATTGGATGTGCCGTTTTGTGTTGATGATCTTATTAAAGATTTTTTTTCGGTTTAAATGCACCGGACGCAAATATCTGCCGAAAACAGGCGGTTGTATTATTGCCTCTAACCACTTAAGTTATCTTGATCCAATTGTTTTAAGTGTGGCCAGCACCCGAATCCTGACTTTTATGGCAAAACGGGAATTATTTGAACAAAATTGGTTTTTTACCTGGTTAATTACAATGTTAAATTCTTTTCCCCTTGAACGGGAAAAAACCGATGTTAAGGCTTTGCGTTTAGCCATGGAAAAATTAAATAAAGGCCATAGCATGATTATTTTTCCGGAAGGAACCCGCAGTAGAACCGGGGATGTAAAAAATGCTCAGGCCGGGGTAAGTATGTTAGCGGCAAATTCTAAAGTAAAAGTTGTGCCGACTCTGATTATCGGCACGGACCAGGCAATGGGGGCGAAAGCAAAAAAGCTGATTTTTTTTGTGCCTTTAAGCGTGCATTTTGGTCAGGCGATGGATATGGAAACCTACAGACGGCAAAATCCGAATCTTGATAAAAAGAAACTTTATTTATCTTTTTCTCAAAAAATTATTGATGAAATCAGGTTTTTAAAAGATGAATATAAAAAGGAAAAGTCCGCATAAATAATTTTTTATTAATACTTGTAAAATAAATATAAATTTGCTATACTTATGGGAAATTTGCATAATTATAGCAAAAAAAGTGGAGCTTATTGATTATACTGGCGTTATCAAAAAATGAAAAGCCAGTCAGCACAGCAGCTGTAAAAATGCTGCGTGCTTTATTAAAAAAAGGAGGTTGAAATGAGATGTCACGAAAAAAGAAAAAGAAATTTGCTGATTTTGATGGTTTAGACCAAAATAAGGATAGTGTATTTGCCAAGGAATTAGAAAATTTTTATGCAAAAGGGGTAACGACACTTGTTGAAGGCGAAATAATCAGCGGTAAGATTGTAGGGATTACAGGTAAAGAAGTATTAGTTGATATTGGGTTTAAGTCTGAGGGTATCCTGCCTACAGATGAGTTTGATGATCCTGCCGATATAAAAATTAATGAAGTAATCAATGTGCTTTTAGAGACAAAAGAAGATGAAAAAGGCATGGTTATTGTCTCTAAACGCAAAGCAGACCGAACCCTGGGCTGGGAAAGAATTATTAATAATTATAAAGAAGGCGATACTATTGAAGGAAAAGTTTCGCGTAAGGTCAAAGGCGGCTTAATGGTCGATATCGGAATGGATGCATTTTTACCAGCTTCTCAGATTGCATTAAGAGGCATTCAAAATATTGATCAGTTTATCGGCAATACATATGAATTTATGATTGTCAAAGTAAATAAGCCGAGAAAAAATATCGTGTTATCTCGCCGGGAGTTATTATTAAAAGAAAGAGAAGTTTCCCGGGAAAAGCTGCTTAAAGAAATTGAGGAAGGCCAAATTCGCCAAGGTACTGTTAAAAATATTGCTGATTTCGGTGTGTTTATTGACCTGGGTGGAGTGGATGGTCTTTTGCATATAACGGATATGAGCTGGGGGCGAATCAGCCATCCGTCGGAAATGGTAGCAATTGGGGATAATATTGAGGTAAAGGTGCTGAAAATAGATAATGATCCCATGCGGATTTCCTTAGGCTTAAAGCAGAAAACATCTAGTCCCTGGGCCGGGATTGAAGATAAATTTCCGGTGGGAGCGAAGATTAAAGGCAAGATTGTGAATATTGTTGCCTACGGAGCCTTTGTAGAATTAGAAAAAGGAGTGGAGGGGCTAATTCATATTTCTGAATTCTCTTGGACAAGAAGAATTTCCCATCCATCAGAAATGCTGGCAATCGGAGATATTGTAGAAGCTGTTGTTTTAAGTATGGATGTTAATACTCAGAAAATTGCCTTAGGTATTAAACAGACTGAAACAGATCCCTGGCAGGGTATTAGCGATAAATATTCCGCAGGTTCCCGGGTAAAGGGGCGGGTGAGAAATCTTACGGATTATGGCGCATTTGTTGAGCTGGAAGAGGGTATTGATGGATTGGTGCATGTATCCGATATTTCCTGGACAAAAAAAGTAAATAACCCCTCTGAATTCTTAAAGAAAGGCCAAAAACTGGAAGTGGTGATTTTAAGCGTGGATGAAATTAATCACAAAATTTCATTAGGCTTAAAACAGTTAACCGATGATCCTTGGGCTGCGATTGTTGAACGTTATCCGATGGAAAAAGAAGTAGAGGGAACAATTACCAAAGTTACTACTTTTGGGATATTCATTGAACTAGAAAAAGAATTAGAAGGTTTAATCCACATGACAGAAATTGATATAGAGCCAACGTTGAAACTAGAAGATTCTTTTAAAGTGGGTGATAAAGTAAAGGCCAAAGTTATTAAGGTGGATAACGATCAAAGAAAAATCGGCTTAAGTATGAAGTAATAAGCGGATTTATTTAGTTAATTAAAGGCACGGATAATATTTATTCGTGCCTTTTTTTTGTTTAAAATATGAAATTCTAGAAGGGGCTGTTCCGCCCCTTAAACCCCAGACATCCTTTCTTTTGTGCGGAACAAAAGAAAGGATGCAAAGAAAAACCGCCCCATGGAAACAGCACTGTTTTTCTAATTAAGTTAGTCTTCTGGGTTGCACTGCCGAAAAGGCAATCCTGCCTTGCGGCGTTCAGACATCCATGTCTTCACCCATCCGCCTAACTTAAAGAAAAACCTAGTGCTTGGTTTCTAAAGGGGAAAAGCAGTTTTTAAGGTTTTCAAATAGAGAGTAGAGAGAACTAACCGCTATCCGCGGCTTTCATTTTTTATTGACCAACTAAGAGTAGAGGCGTATTATTTATATATTGCAAAAAAAAAGAATGGTTGTATATTTAATGTTAGGAAAGTAAATAAAACCGATGAATAATTGGAACATACCAGAATGGCTTGAAAAGAAAATAACCAAAAGAGACAAGTTTTGTATTTATTGCGGAGTTAGATTTGGTACATCAAAAGAATCCAAGAAAACTCAAGCTTCTTGGGAACATATAATAAATGATGCAAAAATAATTACCAAAGATAATATTGCACGTTGTTGTGTAGCCTGCAATTCAAGTAAAGGGACTAAAAAACTTTCAGGCTGGATAAATTCAAAATATTGCATAGAAAAAGGCATAAATAAAAATACTGTTGCCGATATAGTTAAAAAGGCATTAAATAAAAACTTCTAATAACGCACTACAAATGACTGTTACCAGTCATCTTTCGGTATTGGCTACCAGCAGGTGAGTTTGAATGTTATAATATAAAAATGCAAAAATTAAAAACCCGTAAACCTACCAGATTAAATAATTATGATTATTCGTTGAATGGTTATTATTTTGTAACGATGTGTTCCAAGGATAGAAAAAATATTTTTGGTGAAAATATAAATACAAATGACGTAGGGGCCGGCCTTGCGTCGGCCCGTGACAATATAAATTTATCAAAAATTGGTCAAATTGTTGATAATCTAATCAATATGATGATGTTGCATTAGACAAATATATGTGATCATGCCTAATCACATACATGGAATTTTGATTATTAATAAATTACGGGAGGAGGCAAGCCCCTCCCCTACGATTTCTGACATTATTTGTTATTTTAAATCAAAATGCACGAATGAATATTTGAATCACATTAACCAGAATGATCTAAATATTTCTGGTAAAATCTGGCAACGATCATTCTACGACCACGTTATCAGAAACAAACGTTCTTTAAACGCTATTAGAAATTATATTGCAACTAATCCCGAAAACTGGGAGAATGATATTGATAATTTAATAAATTTATAACGATTCGCTCCAGGCAATCCCGCCGGCCAATTTTTTATTCTATTTTTACAATCATCCAGAATCTAGGATCTAGAATCTGCTTTTATTTCCGATCAAAAAATATATTCTTTCCTGTAGCGGATAAAGGTATGGCGAGGGCGATTTTTACACTTTTATCTTCAAATAAATTTAAAGCGATTGCGGCTTTTCCTGCAGAATACATGATCCGGTTATCAATATGAAATTTTGCCGCCATGTTTACCGCTGAACCCAGGGCAATACCCAGGTCAATAGTATTAAACGCACAGATAGATTTGGCTTTTAACATTGCCTGGCAGTTATCATAATTACAGAGGCTGCAATATTCAATTCCTAATGCCTGTGCTTTTGTGGCAATGAATACAATCACCGGTGCGGATTTCAAATTTTCTGCATCGCGCTTAAATCCCGGCTTGTTTTTAGAAACAGCTAACTCTTGCATTTTTTTAATTAATTTATTTTTTGCATTTGCTTTATCTAGGATTAAAGTAACAATATTATCTGCGCCTTTGGCTTTGGGAGCAGTACGCGCTGCAGTAATCATAAACCCGGCTACTTGTTTTAAAATATTTTTTTCGATTTTTTTTGTCTGGTCCATATTTTTTTTCCTTTCTTTTTATTTATTTCTCTATGAATTTTAACAATCAAATCATCATATGTCAAGCGTTGACAATATGTTATTTGTATGTTATGATACGCGCAAAGAAAGGGAAAAAGAAAAAAATGAGTTTTAAAACTCCGGAAGAACAATTAGAACTGATTAAACGCGGCAGTGTTGAGATTATTTCCGAAACAGAACTGCTTAAAAAACTGGAAAAATCCTGCAAAAATAATAAACCCCTGGTCATTAAAGCTGGCTTTGATCCGAGTGCACCGGATATCCATTTAGGCCACACAGTGTTATTGCGTAAACTTCGCCATTTTCAGCAATTAGGACATCAAGTTATTTTTCTAATCGGTGATTTTACGGGTATGATTGGTGATCCTACGGGAAAGTCGGAAATCAGAAAGCAGCTAACCCGTGAGCAGGTTAATAAAAATGCTCAGACCTATCAGGATCAAATTGAGAAAATTCTGGATCTAAAAAAAATAAAAATTGTGTTTAACAGCACTTGGTTTGAAAAAATGAATGTGTATAAATTTTTAGAACTTACCAGCCATTTGACAATTGCGCAAATTTTAGCGCGGGATGATTTTAAGCAGCGTTATAAGACAGGAAAAGATATCAGTGTTTTAGAATTTATTTATCCACTTTTACAGGGATATGATTCTGTAGAATTAAAAGCGGATGTGGAGCTGGGAGGGACAGATCAAAAATTTAATCTTTTAGTCGGCCGGCAGCTGCAAAAAGATTTCCAAATGGACTCACAGTGTGTATTAATGATGCCTTTATTGGAGGGGTTAGACGGGGCGCAAAAGATGAGTAAGAGTTTAAATAATTATGTGGGTATTACTGAGCCCGCCGACGAAATGTATGCAAAATTAATGTCGATTTCGGATGAACTTATGTTTCGTTATTATGAATTACTCACGGATATTGCTTTGCCGGAGATCTCTCAAATGAAAAAAGATATTAAATCAGGAAATTTGCATCCGAAAAAAGCCAAAGAAAATTTAGCTTATCAAATCACTGAATTTTATCACGGACAAAAGTCAGCGGAAAAAGCCCGGATTATTTTTAACAGCCGGTTTAGCGGCGGGACAAACTGGGATGATTTAAATAATTTTCAAACATATGTTTTAAAAAAATCAGATTGGCAGCAGGCCAAAAATGGAAAACTTTGGATTTGTAAAATTATTACGCAGGCCGGAGCAACAAAAAGTAATTCTGATGCGAGAAGATTAATCCAGCAAAAAGCAGTTATGCTTGATGGTCAAGTGCTCGAAGATGACGGTTTAGAATTGCCTTTGCCGGATAAGCATTATTTATTAAAAGTAGGCAAAAAGCAATTTATTCGAATAATTACAGAGTAGTATTTATCTCATAATTGTGGATGAATAAAAATACACAAATCCTCACACAGTCTGCACAATATTTAAAAGGTGTTGGCCCAAAAAAAATAAAATCCTTAAATAAGTTAAGTATTGCGACAATTAAGGATGTCCTATATTACTTTCCCCGGCGTTATGAAGACCGTTCGAATTTTATTAATATTAGTAAGATTAGTATAGGAAAAATTGAAACTGTACGTGGCCGAGTTTTAACCATGAGCCTAAGACGCTTGCGCGGAAAAAGAACCATATTCCATTTAGCTGTGGGTGATGAAACCGGCGTAATTTACGGCACCTGGTTTAACCAGCCTTATCTAAAAAATTTCTTTAAGATAAATGATCATGTAATTTTGCACGGAAAAGTTGATTTTTATCATAAGCTGCAAATTAATTCACCCGAGTATGAAATTTTACAGGATGATGATCCGGAAAATACAATTCACACCGGCCGCATTGTGCCGATTTATCCCCTCACGGCTGATGTGAGCCAAAGATATTTACGCAGGATTATTAAATATTGTGTGGATAATTATGCACAGAATATACAGGAATTTTTGCCGGAAACAATTCTTAAAAGAAATAATCTACTCACATTGGGTCAGTCCTTGCTCAACATCCATTTCCCGGAATCAGATACTCAGTTAAAAACAGCAAGAAAAAGGTTAATTTTTGATGAATTTTTTCTCCTGCAGTTAGCGCTGGCGATAAAAAGAAAAGATGTAAAAACTAATAAAAACGGAATAAGTTATAAAATCGAAGGAAAAATTCTAGAAAAATTCAAAAAATCTCTGCCTTTTGAACTTACCGGTGATCAGCAGAAAGTTATGGCGGAAATTGAATCAGATATGGCTAGCTGCCAACCGATGAACCGGTTATTACAGGGGGATGTGGGCAGCGGAAAAACAGTTGTTTGTGTGCATGCTGCCCTTATTTGTTTACAAAATAATTATCAAGCTGCTTTAATGGCGCCGACGGAAATCCTGGCACAGCAGCATGATCAGACAATCAGGGGAATGCTTAAACCTTTGGGGTTTAAAACTGTATGCTTAACCAGCAGCTTGAAAAAGAAAGAGAAAAAATCTGTTTTAGCGGAAATTGAAAATCAGGCAATAGATTTTATTATTGGTACGCATGCTCTAATTCAAGCAGAGGTTAAATTTAAAAAACTGGGTTTAATTATCGTGGATGAACAGCATAAATTTGGTGTTTTACAAAGGGAGAAATTATTAAAAAAATCAATTACGCCGGATGTGTTAGTAATGAGTGCTACTCCCATACCGCGCACATTAGCAATTACAGTTTACGGTGATTTGGATATTTCCACAATCAGAGAGCTTCCGCCGGAACGGAATCCGGTAAAGACCTACTGGATCAGTGAGAAAAAAAGAAAAGATTTTTATACTTTTCTAAAACAAAAAATAAAAGAAAAAAATCAGGTTTATGTGGTCTATCCGGTAATTGAAAAATCAAAAAGTCTAGATTTAAAAGCTGCCACTAAAATGTTTGAACAGTTTAAAGATAAGATTTTTCCTGAGTATAAAGTTGGCTTAGTACACGGGAAAATGACAGATTCCCAGAAAAAACAGGTAATGGGGGAATTTAAAAAAGGAAAGATTGATATTTTAGTGGCCACAACTGTGATTGAAGTGGGAATTGATGTCCCTAATGCCTCAATTATTTTAATCGAACATGCCGAGCGTTTTGGTTTAAGCCAGCTGCATCAGCTGCGCGGCCGGGTCGGACGCGGTAAAAAACAGGCTTTTTGTGTATTACTCAGTTCTGGGAAATCCGAAGATTCACAAAAAAGGCTCTCGGCGATGATTAAAACAACAGATGGGTTTAAAATCGCTGAGTATGATTTGTTGATTCGCGGCCCGGGTGAATTTTTTGGCACCCGGCAAAGCGGGCTGCCAGAGCTTAAACTCGGTAATATTATTAATGATAAAGATGCGTTAATCTTAGCTCGTAAGGAAGCTTTTTCCTTTATGCAGGAACAGAATCTTGATTACACCTCTAATTTTACGTGTATTACGGAAATGCTTGACCGATTTTCTCTTGATCCGGCTCAGGTAATGTCTCGTTAAAACCTTGCTTAGCTGATTTATGGTAAATTAAGGGTTTTTTTATTGACGTAACTCTAAATTTCTGGTATACATATCTCTATGTCTGTTATTCCAAAATTCCTAAAGATTAAACATTTTTTTTCAAATTTTGGAGGTCATGCAAATGAGTAAGGATTCCTTTGCTCATCACCGGCCGCAATGGAAAACTCATATTGGTTTTTTACTGGCGGCAATTGGCTCAGCTGTAGGCTTAGGCAATATCTGGAGATTTCCATACCTGTGTTATAAAAATGGCGGCGGAGCTTTTTTAGTCCCTTATTTAATTGCGCTTTTTGTGGTGGGTATTCCCTTAATGATTTTGGAAATTGGGTTAGGCCATAAAATGCGTGGTTCAGCTCCTGCCAGTGTTTCCAGTATTTCTAAAAAATGGGAATGGTGCGGCTGGTGGCAGGTAATCTTAGCTATGGGTGGTATTTTGTTTTATTATTCAGTGATTATTGCCTGGTGTGTTGATTATTTTTTTTATGCATTTAGCAGCAGTTGGACTGAGAATCCAAATGCTTTTTTCTTTGAAAAATTTCTTATGGTTAGCGATGGCCCTTTTCAAATCGGTGATTTAAGAACTCCGATTTTAATTGCACTCTTAGCGGTCTGGATTATAAATTGGCTGGTTGTATTTCTCGGCGTGCAAAAAGGATTAGAACGTGCGAATAAAGTATTTATGCCTTTATTATTTTGCTTAACCGTAATAATCGTGCTTTGGAGTATCCGTTTACCAGGAGCCAAAGCAGGAATTCTGGTTTATATCACGCCTCAATTGGGCTGTTTAAAAAATATTAAAGTGTGGATGGATGCTTTTAGTCAAATTTTCTTTTCTTTAAGTTTAGGGTTTGGGGTTATGGTGGCCTATTCATCGTATTTACCGCAGAAATGCCAGATTGTTAAAGATGCTTGCATCATAAGTATTATTGATTGTTTATTTTCGATTTTTGCCGGGTTTGGAGTTTTTTCAGTTCTGGGGTATATGGCTAATTCCACAGCTGTACCAATCAGCGAGGTTGTGCAGGAATCCATTGGCTTAGCTTTTGTTGTGTATCCGAAAGCGATTAGTCTGCTGCCAGCTTTTTCCCGTGAATTTGGTTTAATCTTTTTCGCTATTTTAGTTATTGCCGGATTATCTTCCGGAATATCAATATTAGAAGCAGTAACCTCGGCGATAATCGATAAATTCCATTATTCACGTAAAGTTGTAGTTTCTGTGCTTTCGGTTATCGGATTTTTAGGCGGTATAATTTTTACAACCCGTGCCGGGCTTTTCTGGCTGGATATTGTTGATCATGCGGTAACGCATTACGGGATTGTGATCACGGCAATTTTTGAATGCATAATCATTGGCTGGGTGTTTAAAGCTAAACGTTTACGCATGCACATTAATCATTACAGTGTTTGGAAATTAAAAAAATGGTGGTGGGATGTTTCGATTAAGTTTATTGCGCCGCTGATTCTTTTGGGGCTGTTAATTTCTACAATTTTAGAAGAAATTGCTAAGCCCTACGGTGATTATTCCCGCCTAGCGACAATTGTGATCGGCCGTGACTGGCTTATATATACTTTATTTTTTGCAATTATTATTTCAACTTATGCCTGGAAAGTTGAACCACAAAAAAGAATGCTTGATTTGGAAAAGTAATAAAATATTTTATGAAAATTATACATTCTAAACCGATAAGGAGGTAGTGAGTAATGGAGAAATATACAGGTAGCTCTATACGTAATATTGTAGTGCTTTCACATTTAGGGGCTGGTAAAACGTCACTGGTTGAATCAATTCTTTTTACTCAAGGCCAAGTTACAAGGCTGGGCAGTGTGGATGAGGGAAATTCTAATAGTGATTACGATTCGATCGAAATAAGCCGCAAAATTTCTATCAATACTTCCTTACTGCACTGTTTCAGCGGTAAAGTTAAATTAAATTTTATTGATACACCGGGCTATGCTGATTTTATTATGGAATTGCGCAATGCCATTCCAGCGGCTGAAGCAGCAGTGGTAGTTATCAGTGGAGTTGACGGGATTGAGGTGGGGACACAAAGAGTATGGACAATTCTGGATAAATATAATTTACCGCGTTGTGTTTTTATCAATAAATTAGATAAAGAAAATGCAGACTTTTATAAAACTGTAGAGCAAATTGTCGAGAATTTTGGTAATAACTGTATTCCCGTATTTATTCCTAACGGCACACAAGCAAATTTTAATAATATTGCGGATATTATTTCTCAATCAAACCTGGATTCACTCAGTGATGAGGATAAACAAAAAGGTGAAAAATACAGAGAGAAATTTATTGAACTTGTTGCGGAAGTTGATGATAATCTTATAGAAAAGTATCTTAACGGTGAAGAATTAACCGCGGAAGAGATTAACGCAGCATTTAAACAGGCGTTTATGCAAAATAAAGTGGTGCCGATTTTTTGCGGGAATTCCCTTAAGAGTATTGGCGTCAAGGAATTTATCCAAAAAATTGTAGATTTTGTTCCCAGTCCGGATATGAAAGGGGAAATTGAAGGGATTGACCCGCAAACAAAAGAAAAAAAAGTTTTACCGGTTAAAGACAATGCTGCTTTCAGCGGTTTTGTGTTTAAAACAATTTCTGATCCTTATGTCGGTCAGTTAAGTATTTTTAAGGTAGCATCCGGGATTTTAAAATCTAACACAGAATTTTTTAATGTTACCGAATCACAAGTTGAGCGCTTCGGACAGCTCTATGTGCTTCAGGGTAAAGAACAGCTGCCGGTGGATGAGGTTTTTGCCGGGGATATTGCGGCGGTAGCGAAATTAAAAGTAACCCATACCGGAGACTCGATCAGTGATATTAAAGAAAAAGTATTGTATGATAAAAAAGCTACGGCTTTACCGGCAATATCATATTCTCTTAAACCAAAAACAAGACAAGATGAAGAAAAAATTTCTCAGGCGCTCGCCAAGATGACAATCGAAGATCAGGGAATTCAGGTATCCCGCGACACTCAGACAAAAGAATTAATTATTTCTGGTATGGGAGATTCGCATCTGGAAGTTACAATTGAAAGATTAAAAACCCGGTATCATGTAGAGGTTGAAGTAGGCACGCCGAAAGTCCCTTATAAAGAAACAATCAGAAAAAGCACTAAAGTGCATCATAAGTACAAAAAACAATCCGGAGGCCGGGGGCAATACGGTGATGTATGGCTGGAGATTGAGCCTTTACCGCGCGGTGAAAATTTTGAATTTGTTAATAAAGTTGTCGGCGGTGCTGTCCCGCGCCAATATATCCCGTCTGTGGAAAAAGGTGTGCGCAGATCAATGAGTGAGGGTGCGGTTGCCGGATATCCGTTAGTTGATTTAAAAGTAACAATTTATGATGGTTCTTATCATGAAGTTGATTCATCAGATATGGCATTTCAAATTGCCGGGGGTATGGCTTTACGTAAGGGAATATTAGAAGCGTCTCCGGTATTATTGGAACCAGTTATGGAAGTAGAGGTTATTATACCCGATGATTGTATGGGCGCGATAAACGGTGATTTAAGTTCCCGCCGGGGCCGGGTACAGGGAATGGAACAAGCAGGTAAGTATGAGAAGATTAAAGCCCAGGTGCCATTATCAGAAATGCTGCGCTACGCAACTGACTTGCGCAGTATGACACACGGACGGGGCTCTTATTCGATGAGTTTTTCCCATTATGAGGAAGTGCCGCAAAGAATCACGGAAAAAATTATTGCTCAGTCAAAAAAAGCGGAAAAGGAAGAATAATTTCTATTAATAATGTTTCTAAAAAAAACAAAGGCATTTACTTTAATTGAAACGATAATTGCTTTGGCAATTCTAGGTGTGGGTTTGGTTGCGGTCATGCGCTATTTTCCCCAGGCTTTAGATACGGCAAAAAGATCGGCAGATTTAACTCAGGCGACCATGATTGCTCAGCAAAAAATTGAAGAGATTAAAGCCGAGAGTTTTGATAATATTAATAATGCAGATAGTTTTCAGACCAGCGGGTTTATTTTGGATCCAGAGCATAGCGGCTTTGAATATGAAATAGTGATTAACCCCTTAGGTGATGTTACACTAAAAAGTATTACCGTGCGTGTGCGCTGGCAATTTAAAGCGAAAACAATCAGCCGGGAATTTCAAACACAAATTGTTAAATATGAGCCAGCTTAAAAAACAAATAAAATGAAATAGGAGCAGGTGATTTTATGTCCGGACATTCAAAGTGGGCAAGTATCAAACACAAAAAAGCAGCAACGGATGCTAAAAGAGGTAAAATTTTTACAAAACTGATTAAAGAAATAACTGTTGCGGCTAGATTCGGCGGAGGGAATCCAGAAGCTAATCCACGTTTGCGTTTAGCGATATCCAAAGCGAAAGAATCGAATATGCCTAAGGATAATATTGATAAGGCGATAAAAAAGGGTACCGGAGAACTGCCGGGTGTTGTTTATGAAGAAATAATTTATGAGGGTTATGGCCAGAACGGAGTAGCAATATTAGTGAATGTTTTAACTGATAATAAAAATCGCGCGGCAGCAGAATTACGCAGTTTGTTTACGAAAAAAGGCGGGAACATGGCCGGAGCCGGTTCTGTTGCCTGGCAGTTTAAGCAAAAGGGGTTGATTATTGTTAATGCCCGGGAATGTTCTGAAGAAAAACTAATGGATATTGTTTTAGAAAACGGAGCCGAAGATATAACGCAGCAGGAAGGGAATTTTGAAGTCAGTATTCCGGTGAAAGAATTCGATAATGTAAAAAAAGCGATTGAAGATGCCGGGATAAACCCTGTATCGGCAGAAATAACCATGATTCCCGATGCGAATGTGAAAATTACCGATCAAGTTGTGGCAGCACAAATCATGAATTTAGTCAGCGCGTTAGAGGATCATGATGATGTGCAGAATGTTTACGCTAATTTTGATATTCCGGATGAAATTCTAGAAAAATTAGATTCTTAATTTTTAATGTGCAAAAGAGAAAAATATGCGAGTTTTAGGTGTGGATCCCGGACTGCAATGTACAGGTTATGGTATAATCGAATTTAAGGGCAGCAGTACTAATTTAAAATCAAAGGCGGCAAATCGGATAACTCTTTTGGAAGCGGGAATCATCCGGACGAAAGCGCGCGATAAATTAACCGTAAGATTAAAAAAAATTTATGCCGGAATTTTAGAAGTGTCAGAGAAATACAATCCGGATGTAATTGCTTTAGAAGAATTATACTCGCATTATCAGAATCCGCGTACGGCAATTATTATGGCGCATGCCCGCGGAGTAATTTGCTTAGTTGCTGCGAACACAAACATTAATGTTGTTGATTATGCCGCACGTAAAGTGAAAAAAGCCATAACCGGTACAGGCACAGCAAAAAAAATACAGATGCAAAAAGTGGTAAAAGAAATTTTAAATTTAAAAAAAAATCCCGAGCCGCATGATGTTGCCGATGCATTAGCTTTAGCGATTACACATTTAAATGTTTCAAGGTTTGTAAAATTTAATGCCGGTGAAAAAATAAGGATTAATTTTTGATGATTTCCCGAATATCTGGTAAACTAATAAAAAGAAACGAACTTTCCTTGGTGCTGGATGTAAATGGAATTGGTTATGAAGTTTTTATTCCCCAAGGGGTAATAAAGTGCATGAGTTTTGACCGGACGGATGCGCAAATATTAGAGTTTATCACTTTTCATTATTATCAGAACGATCAGTCAAAAAGTATACCGATTTTAATCGGATTCGATAATGAAGTTGAGCGAGAATTCTTTGAAAAATTTATCACTGTATCCGGCATCGGGCCAAAAGCTGCGGTAAAAGCGTTAAGTGAGCCGATATCCGATATTGCCCGCGCGATTGATAATGGAGATATTAGTTTTTTAAAATCATTACCCGGTATTGGTACACAGCGGGCCCGTGAGATTATTGCTAAATTACAGGGTAAAGTAGGAAAATTCGGTTTAATTCAGTCTGTGGCTTGGCCTAGCCTTATGCCGGAGGTGAAAACAGATTTAGAAAAAGAAGCATTAGCAGTATTATTGCAATTACAGTACAAAAAAACAGAAGCAGAATTAATGATTAAAAAAGCAATCGAAAGAAACCCTAACCTAGAAAGTTCAGAAGAGCTGTTAAATGAAGTATACAGACAAAGATCAAAACAAGATTGAGCCGGAGGAAAATATGCTTCGGGAACCGGTGCTCAGGCAGGCAGAGACAGAAGAAGATATTGTCCTCAATCTTTCTTTGCGTCCTTTTCAATTCAATGATTTTATCGGCCAGAAACAGATTAAGGAAAACCTTAAGATCGGGATTGAGGCTTCAAAATCAAGAAATGAGCCGCTGGAACATTTAATTTTTTCCGGACCTCCGGGACTGGGAAAAACAACACTGGCGCATATTATTGCGCATGAAATGGGCACGAAGATTACAACAACCTCCGGCCCGGCGATTGAACGGGCGGGAGATTTGATTGGTATTCTGACCAACCTTGAACACGGAGATATTTTATTTATTGATGAAATCCATCGCTTATCTAAAATTGTCGAAGAATTCCTTTATCCGGCCATGGAAGATTATAAAATTGATTTTGTGATTGATAAAGGCCCGTATGCAAAAACAATAAATTTTAACTTGAAACCATTTACCTTAATCGGCGCAACAACGCGTTCCGGGCTTTTGACTGCGGCTTTGCGCAGCCGTTTTGGCATGTACTATCATCTTGATTTTTATCCCTGGGAAGAATTAGTCACTGTGATCAAAAAATCAGCCGCAGTATTGGGTATTGATTTAGATGATGAAAGTGCTGTAATAATTGCCAAAAGATCCCGCGGGACACCGCGCGTAGCCAATCGATTACTCAGGCGTGTGCGGGATTATTCTCAAGTTAAGGCCAAAGGCCGTGTGGATGCGCAGATTACGGGTACAGCACTTAATTTACAGGGTGTAGATAATTTGGGTTTAGATGATATTGACCGCAGAGTATTAAAAGTAATTTTGGATACCTATAATGGCGGGCCTGTAGGCATAGAATCTCTGGCCGCTACTTTAAACGAAGAAAGTGATACAATTGTTGATGTGGTTGAACCTTATTTATTAAAAATGGGTCTTTTAAAACGTTCACCGCGAGGACGCATTGCCACAGAACTAGCTTACCAGCATCTTGGCTGTAATAAAATCAAAGGCAAGAAAAACTCTCAAAAGGAGATGTTTGAAAGTGAGTAGTCCGGAAATTCAAAAACATGTGCTTTTACATGTTTGCTGTGCTCCCTGCATTATTTATCCTCTAAAAAAACTAAAATTATTAAATTATAAAGTCACCGGTTTTTTTTATAATCCGAACATCCAGCCGGAAGCAGAATACGCTTTAAGAAAAAAAAATATAGAAAAATTTTCACAATGCTTTAATTGTGATATTATTTATGCGGCTAATTATACTGCGGATGATTTTTTTCAAGCAATAGGTAATGCAATCTCACCGCCGGAACGCTGCCAGCTTTGTTGGGAACTGCGTTTAAAGCAAACCGCACATTATGCTAAGGAAAATAATTTTGATTTGTTCACATCTACCTTGCTGGTCAGCCCTTACCAGGATAGAATTTTACTAAAACAGGCAGGAGAAAAAACAGCTAGAGAGCAGGGAGTTGAATTTTTATTTTATGATTTTAGCGAAGGTTATCCGGAATCAGTAACAATTTCTCGAGAGCTGGGTATGTACCGACAAAAATATTGCGGGTGTAAATATAGTCTTGAGGAAAAGACTAAAGAAAAAAAGATAAAAGATAAACAATGAATCAAATAGCCGGGATCGGTAAATATTTAATACTCATCGGTGTAATTCTGATTATTGCGGGAATTTTTGTTTTTTTAGCCGGGAAAATTAAATGGCTGGGTCATTTACCAGGTGATATTTTTATTCAAAAAAAGAATTTTTCTTTTTATTTTCCGTTAACCACTTGTATTTTAATCAGTATTTTATTGTCTTTGATTATTTGGCTTTTTTCGAAAAAATAAAAAGCCTGTTACTTGCAGCCTGTAACTTGTATCCATGAATATATGAATATTGAAAAATTCAATTACCATCTTCCTCCAGAATTAATTGCCCAATATCCTTTAAAAAAGCGTGATCAGTCGCGGCTCTTAGTGATTAATAGGGCTACAGAGGAGATTATCCATACAGGTTTTAAAAACATCCTGGATTTTTTTAATCCCGGGGATGCTTTAGTATTGAATAACACTAAAGTAAAACCCGCAAGGATAATCGGAAAAATTGAAAAAAAAGAAATTGATGTTTTATTGGTTGAACGCATCAAAAAAAATTGTTATTGGATTAAAGCCAAGCCGTTAGCCAAAATTAAAAAGGTTAAAAAAATTGTTTTTGATAACGGGAATATTGTGGCTAACTATATCCATCATCCGCATGAATATGCCAGAGTTATGTTAATTTTAGAATTTGAGTGTAAATTTGATATAGAAGAAAAATTGGAACAGATTGGGATGATGCCTTTGCCGCCATACATCAAGCGAAAAACAGAACTGAGTGATAAATCCCGTTACCAGACAATATACGCTCAAAAGCAGGGGGCAATAGCTGCTCCGACAGCCGGGCTGCATTTTTCTAAACAAATTCTGATGGCTTTAAACAAGAAAAATATTGAAACAATCTATGTTACATTACATGTGGGGTTGGGAACTTTTGAGCCAATAAGAACAAATGATATCTCAGAACATAAAATGCACAAAGAAGATTTTGAAATTTCAGCTCAAACAACAGAAACGATCAGGAAGGTTAAACAGCAAAAAAGCAAAATTTGTGCGGTAGGCACAACCGTGGCCCGTGTTTTAGAAACTGTTACACAAATTCAAAATAATCAGATAAAGATCATTCCGCAGGCAGCTACTACGGAAATATTCATTTACCCACCCTATGAATTCAAGGCTTGTGATATGCTGATCACTAATTTTCATCTGCCAAAATCAACATTGTTGATGCTGGTAAGTGCTTTTGCCGGACGAGAGTTAATCCTAAAAGCATATGCTGAGGCAGTAAAAGAAAAATACCGGTTTTTTAGTTATGGGGATTGTATGCTAATTATTTAAATCGCAGAAGTATGAAATTCAAAATAAAATAAAAAATGACCGAAAGTTAATTTTTTTTCTCTAGTTTTTGCTCCTTAATGGTATAGGATAAAAGAAAAGGTCAAAATATAGGCGAATGAGTTACCTATTATATTATTTGACTATATAATACACTTATAGTAGCATAACTTTATATAGTACCGAACGTTAGATGATTAAAATTAAAATTGAACAAGGAGAAAGAAAAAAGCATATTTTATAAAATATTTTAAAAAAACGGTAATTTTATTAAGTAGAGATTGGTTTTTCTAAGGGTGAGCCATGGCGAGAGAAAATATTATGCAAGCTTTAATAAAAGGAATGTTTTTAAATATATTGTTAAATTATTTAAAAAAAAATTCACATGATTTGGTAACAGAAAAAGTAAGTAAAATGCTGGATAAGCCATTAAAATATGTTGATTTTTTTGACTATCCTATAGAAGAATTTATCCTGCTCATTGAAGAAATTATAAAACAGGTTTTCCCGGATAAAACTTTTGAGGAGGCGTGCTATGAATTAGGCAGAATTTCAGTCGAGGGAATAATTATAAGTCCTGTGGCAAAAGTGGCTATCGCCTATGCAAAAAAAAATATCCAGGGAGCGATTAAGAATACGCCTTTCTATTTTTCGCAATTTGCCAAAATGGGCAAGGTATCTGTTAATCAAAAGAGTGATTATATTTTTAACGTTGTTTTTAAGGCATGGAAGATTTATCCTTATTATGCATACGGTTTGCTTGTTTTTGTATTAAAAGAAATAGACGCAAAATTAAAGTTAAAATTAGAAGTTGCCAATGTTAAAATTTTAGGTCTAGGTAAGGTTGAATCTGATTTCACCTGCATATTAGAGTTGCCGGAGGGTAAAAAATAATCAGAGGGAATAATCTGTGGTGGGCTGATAAAACAAATAATAAAGAAGGAACATAATTGTGGAAGGTTTAGGAAAAGGAATATTCGCAAATATAATTTTGAAATATTTAAGAGAAAATCACCATGAGCCGGTAATCGAAAAAGTAAGTAAAATGCTGGGCAAGCCATTAAAATATATTGATTTTTTCGACTACCCTATTCCAGAATTTATGATTCTTATCGAAGAAATTGCGAAAGAAGTTTTTCCGCATAAAACATTAGAAGATGCATGCTATGAATTAGGCAGGATTTCAATTAATAAAGTGTTGGATATTCCGGTGGCGAAGGTTGCTATTGCCTATGCGAGGAAGAATATTCATGGCGCGGTTAAAAATGTTCCCTTATATTTCTCGCAATTTGCAAGGATGGGAGAGGTTGCCGTTAGTCAGCCTAATCAAAATAGTTATGAGGTAAGATTTAAGGAATGGCAAGGGTATCCGCATTATACATATGCCATGCTTGTTTTTTCAGTAAAAGAAATAGATCCGAATATGAAGTTAAAACTGGAAGTTAGGGATGTAAAAATTTTAGGAAAAGGTAAAGTTATATCTGATTTTTCGTGTATCTTGGAGCTACCAAAAGATAAAGAATAATTCGATAAATTTCTAAAAAAATAACTAGACAGAAAAAAGATTAAGATTACTATGCAAAGTATGTTGAAGGGAATATTTTTTAATATATTTTTAAATTACCTGAGAAAAAATAATTATGAACAAGTAATTGAAAATTTCAGCCAGATAACGGGTAAATCATTGAAATATGTTGATTTTTTTGACTACAGTATTGAAGAGTATATTATTTTAATGGAGGAAATGGCTAAACAAATTTTCCCGGATAAGACAAAAGAAGCAGCTTACTATGAATTAGGGAAAATAACCGCTATAGCAGTCCTTAATACGTCCATGGCTAAAGTAGGTATTGCTTATGCAAAAAGGAATATTCGCGGCGCTTTAAAAAATCTGCCGTTTTATTTTTATCAATTTGCAAAAATGAAGGAAGTAAGTGTTAAGCAACTTGATCAAAATAGGTATAAAATAATGTTTAAGGGCTGGCCGATTTATCCTGATAGTGAGCATGGTTTGTTTAATTTTATCGTAAAACAATTAGATCCGAAAATTAATTTAAAATTCGAGGTTATAAGTTTAGAAAACCTCGGCCATGGAAAGATCCGGACAGATTTCTCATTTACAGTGGAGTTACCGGAAAGTAAAGAATAATTTCTCAGGCGATAATATATTATGGCGATAAAATCACACTGGATAATGCATAAGAATAAGAGAATATATTTTGTGGATTATTCAGGATTTGGCCATGATTTTGAGTTATTAAAAAAGGAAATTAAAGAATCAACAATTGTAATTTGTGCTCAACCGGAAAAGTTTGTGTTGACGCTGGTTGATGTAAGTAATACTGTGGCTACTTCCCAGGCACTTGACTATCTTAAGGAATGTTTAAAATCGTCAAATAAACACATGAAAAAAATTGCTGTGCTCGGGGTTGAAGGGCTTAAAAATATACTGATGAAAGCGATCATCAGAATTTTTAATCTGAATATAAAGTCTTTTGAGCATACGGAAAAAGCTAAAGATTGGTTGATTGAAAGTGATGAAACTGATGATAAATCTGGTTAAAATCGGGTAAAGGGAAAAACTGTGGCAATTAAATCACATTGGATAACGCATAAGAATAAAAGAATATATTTTATGGATGGGTCAGGACTGGGAGCTAATTTTGAGTTAGCAAAAAATGAAATAGATGCGACAGCTTCAGCAGTTTCTACAGAGCCAGAAAAATCAGTATTAATTTTATTTGATGTAAATAATACTGTCGTTACTTCTCAATCGCTCACCTATCTTAAAGAGGCTCTAAAATTATCAAGTAAGCATGTAAAAAAAGTAGCTTCGATTGGAGTCAAGGGTGCAAAGAAAATAATAATGAGCATGATTATCAGGGTGTTCAATCTGAATGTTGAGCCCTTTGATAATTTAGAGCAAGCTAAGGATTGGTTAGTGGAAGGTAATGTTACTGAAAATTCCTAAAAATTCCAGGAAGGAGCCAGGCAGATGCCGATAAAGTCACATTGGATAAAATATAAAGAAAAAAGAATTTATTTTTGTGATTATTCAAATTTTAGTGATAAATTTGAATTATTAAATGAAGAGATGTCCGGTGCGACTGAAATAATCTGTCAAGAGCCAGAAATTTCCGTGTTGATTCTCGTGGATATAAGTAATAGTTTAGCTAATGCTCGGGCTTTTAATCAGGTTAAGGAATATATGAAAAGATCAGGCAAGCATATGAGGGCGATTGCGGTTATTGGCTCAACAAAGGTTCGTAATATCATGATCCGGGCTGTAGCACGAATATTTAATTTAGAGATTATGCCTTTTGATGATCCAGAATCAGCTAAACAATGGTTGATCAACAAAGATTTTTCCGCTTAAATTTAATTAAATTTTTCAGTATGGGTAAACAATTTTTGAATTTGAATTAAAAAGGAGGTAATAATGCGCAGCATTATTAAGATTTTTGTTATTGTTTTAATGGTAAGCGGGATTGTCAAAGTACAAGCCCAGGAAGAAATTGAAAAACAAGCAGTTTCTCCGGAAGCGGCTGCAGAAATAAAAGAAATATCCATTGAATCGCTGCCGCCAGTAGTAACAAAAACTGTACCCCAGTCCGGAGACCTGGCGGTTGATCCGGCTTTAAAAGAAATCAGTGTTAGTTTTAGCAAAGATATGATGCAACAGGATATGTGGGCATGGGTAATGGTGTCTAAAGATTCGTTTCCCGAAATAACCGGAAACATAAAATTTCTTGATGACGGAAGAACTTGTGTTGCTCCGGTTGAACTTAAACCTAATAAAACTTATGCAATTTGGTTTAACTCCGAAAATCATACAGCATTTAGATGTATAAACGGCTGCAGTGCTGTACCGTATTTATTAGTGTTCCAGACAAAAAGTGAATAATCGATTCAGGGGATAGGCAGAGTAGGGCTAAGGGGGGGCAGGATGGATGGGGCAATAAAGGGAATATTCTTTCAAGGACAATTGAAAACTTTAATCGGATATATTCCTGTATGCGCAAATTGCGAGCAAATCAGAGATGATCAGGGGGCCTGGAATCGTATGGAGAAATATATTTCCGATAGGGCAGAAGTTGATTTTACACAGTATTTGCCCGGAATGCGCAGAAAAATTATACAATGAAGTTTTAAATGAATAAAATTTAAAAAAATGAGGGAGAAAAGGGAAAGATGAAAAAAATAAAATTTTTTAAATATATTTGTGTGCTCGGGGCAATGTTAATTGCTGTCCCGGTAATTTTCGCACAGGATGTTTTAAAAGATAAGCCAAATGAAAAAAATCTTTTTCAAACAAAATGTGCTAAATGCCATTCACTGGATAAGTCACTATCAAAAACTAAAACATTAGCAGGCTGGCAGAAAACAACCCAAAGAATGGCAAAAAAGAAAAACAGTGAGATAACTCGGGAAGAAGCAGAAGAAATTGCCGGTTATTTAGCGGATAAAAAGAGTGAATAGGTAATTTTCGTGCAAAAATTTTTAGCTATTTTTAATTTAACTCAATTTCTTTTGCCATTAGGGATTGCTACGTTTACCTGTATTGTGATTACGTTGGGGTTAGGATTAAATATCCATAAAAATAGAAAACTTTTGCTGCCTTGGCATAAAAGAACAGCTTTTTTAGCTTTGGTACTGGCGTTAATTCATGGGGCAATTGCCTTGTTTTTATTTTAAAAAAAGGAGGATGAAATGACTTTAGAATTACTAAGGGAAATATTTAAGTGGTGTTCAATTATTAACTTTGGATTATTTATGCTGAGTATTATTGTTATTTGCTCAGGGCGGGATTGGATCTGTAAAATGCATGGAAAATGGTATAACATACCGGAAGATAAAATATGCGTAATTTTATATCAGGTAATGGCATTTTATAAAATCAGCATATTAATTTTTAATGTCATACCGTTTATTGTACTAAGTATTTTAACTTAAATAAAATTGTTTATTATTGACTAAATTTTGTCCTCATACTAAAATATAGCACGTACAATAAAATTATAATTTTTGAAAAAGGAAAATATGAAATCAAACTGGATAATCCATAAAGAGAAAAGGATTTATTTCTGTGATTATTCTAATTTTGGCAGTGATTTTGAGGCATTAAAAGAAGAAATGGTTGCAGTTACCGGAGTTTTGATTCAAGAGCCGGAAAATTCGGTTCTGATTCTGACAGATGTTACCAATACTGTTGCCAGCCCGAAAGCATTAGATCAATTAAAAGCCGGCATGAAATTTTCAGGTAAACATATGAAACGAGTTGCGGTTGTGGGAGTAACGGGTGTGCGGAATATTATGCTTAAAGCCGTAGCCCGGACATTTAATCTGAGTATATTCCCGTTTTCGGATATTGAAAAAGCTAAAGATTGGCTTGTTGAGCACGATCACTAATATTTTTTAGCGTGCATATTTTTAACTATTTTTTATAAAACCCCCACGGGCTTTAGCCCGTGGGGGCTTTATTTGCATTATATTTTCTTTCGTGGTATACTTTTTCGTTTTCCATAATATAGTTTTATGTATTAATTAGAATGAGAATAGGTTATGCATATTTTTAAAATAAGCAAATCATGCGCTCTTAAGTTAATTGCGGTTAGCTTAGTTAACTTAGTTTTTCTCTTTAATATTACCTCAATTAATGCGGCTGATATCGCAACAAAATCTTCGCAGGTTTATTTATCACCTGCCTTAAGCTTACCTGACCAGACTCTTGCCAACGGTTTTAGTAATTATTATGATTTAAAGCAAAAAAGTCTAGTTAAGGAAAAAAATACGGAATTAAAGCCCAAAATCATGGATAGTTATCCAAAAACAGGATATAAGATTTACCGGTTTTTAACTAAGTCGTATGAGTATTTGTTTTCTAAATTAAAGACATCCCTAAGTTCACGGCTTGTATTGGGGGCAATTACTTTTACCTATGTTTTTGTTTTTGGTTTTAAAACAATAGGAATGGCGTGCTTATTTACAAGCTCAGCTATTTCCGCAGGGTTAATCGCTGCTCTTATCGCAACAAATATAAACATGAATTATCCCCTAAAGCAAAAGGTCACTTATTTGTTCACATTAGGTTATATATTTTTACTTACCGGGGATTTTACTTATTTATCAAAAAACTTAACTAATTTTTACCCTGTTTCAGCTCAGGCAATAAATTCAGATGCGGTTAGTGATTTAAATCTGCCGATAAATCTTAATGCTCCGGTTACGGATGAGGACGGTGTGTATGAACTTTGTTGGGATACAGTGTCCGGGGCTATACATTATGAGTTAGAAGAAGATACAATCCCTAATTTTATTAATCCTCTGAATACTTATCATCCTGCTGCATCTCGAAATACTTATACAACCCAGGCAAAAGCCTGGGGAACTTATTATTATCGGATTAGATACTGGACGCAGACACAAGCTTCTGTATGGAGCGCAATAATTAGTGTAGATGTTTTCAACCCCAATACGAAAAGTAAATCTGTTGATGAGTTGATTGTTGATTTAAGTAATAATGATGATAATACAAAGTTAGCTGCTGTTAAAGAGCTATATTACAGAAGAACGCAATCTGGGCTTAATGCTATTGAAAAGCAGCAGCTTGAATCTGCAATTAGTGCTGCAGAAGAAAAAGTTGTTTGGCCTTGGATATATAAATCTTCTCTTAGCTCAGCTTATAATGAATTGCTTTATAGTATAGGAGAATCAATTGTTCCTCTTTTAATAGAAAACGTGGAAAAATATTATGATGACAAATATATCAAAAACTTATATTTTTCGAAATCAATTGATTCTGTGAGGGGAAGTTTTAAATTATTAGGAGAAATTGGACGTTTTGAACCAATATTTGAATTTTTATTAGCTAAGTCCCTTATTTGTCATTATGATAATCCATCTGCTTGTTTTTTTCCGGACGTACATGAGGAATGGGGTATCAAAGCTTTATTATATAGACAGTCAAAACTGAAATTATTAGATTTATTAGCAAATCAAGAAGCAACCAGGGCCATATATATAGTAGACAGTTTAAAATTAATTAGTGTTCCTGAAGATCAAGTAATTATTGAATCATTATTAACAAGACTTAAACAAACTACAGAAATTAGTGATTACAATGATTTATGGTATCAGATAAGTTTAGTGCAAGCATTTCATTATTTTGTAGATATTCGAGCTATTGATCTTTTGATTAATGTACTTATAAACACACAAGGGGAGCAAAAGGGGTATATAATTCTTGATCCCGTAAATCCTGAATACTCTGATTGGCCAGATCCATATAAGCAATGGGACAGGTTAGGGTATAAGTTACTTAATGAAACGGCTGGGGCTTTACTTAACCATAAATCTTTGATGAATAATGAGCAAATTAAAAGAACCGTTGAACGCTTGAATAGTATTTTAACAGAAATCGCTGATTCTACAGAGCCAATATATAATCGTCCTGTGCATCCTGAAGTTGATGGCGAAGATATACCATTAATAGTTGGTAAATTTGCTTCAGAAATAGTTAATAATTTTGGAGAAGGGGATTTATTACAAGAAACAATAGATGTTCTTTTTAATGTAGTAGATAACTGTGAATCAGTATTGTTTGGTAATAGTGCAATGAAGGTATTGGGTAAATTTGGAGAAGTAATTTTTAGTATTCAATTTTTAGATAAAATGGGACAGCAATTATATGCTGTGGCTAATAATGATCAATATGCAATGTCTCTTAGAGCAGGAGCGATTAATAGTATAGCGATGATGGATGATGCTCAGATGATCCCAGAGTTATTAGGGCTTAAGTCAGAATTAGGAGAAAATCATGAGTTAATAGTTGATATTGATAAGGCAATTAATGAAATACTTGGCCCCAATAAATTTGATATATTAAAAGCAGAGGGGGAGAATGAGTATACTTTGACCTGGGAACAAGCGAAAAGAAGCGAAGCAGTTAAATATGAAATACAGGAAGCGCAGGATGAAAAATTTACCCAGATTATTAATTCTTATTGGACAACAGCTGATTATTTGGAGATGAAAGATAAACAGCCAGGAACTTATTATTATCGGATTCGCGCGTATTATGGAGAAATTGTTTCAGAGTGGTGTGGCTGGGATCACATATTAGTACCGGAACCGGAAAAAGCACCAGTACCAGAAACAGCAGCAGTACCAGAGCCAGCTGTGTGCTTTATCACTACTGCTGCGGGCTTATTGCCGGGTTTTATCCCCAGTATTCCGGATAAAAATGTTCAGATTGAATCACTTTCAGAAACTGAATCTCAGAAAAAACAAGTGCAAAGATTATTAAGGCAATTAAAACAAAATATTAAAGATATTAATAATGGCAAAATAAAAGACTATGAATTTGAAGCGCAATGGGAAGAAACAGCTAAAGTTTTATTTCAATACGGAGAAACAGCAGAAGATGCCTTAATCATTGCGTTAGAAGATTCTGCAATGCAAGTCAGAGGCTTTGCGGCTTATACCTTAGGACAAATGCAAAGTAAAAAGTCAGTCCCATCCCTGATTAATACTTTGAAAGATAAAAGCTGGCAGGTGCGTAGATTAACAGCAGAAGCGTTAGGAATAATTGATGATCAGAGAACGAGCAGCGCTCTAATCACACATTTATACACTAATGATAAACAACCGGTGAATAAAACAGTTTTATCCGCATTACGCAGCAAAGGGACAATGATTACACCGCTTTTAATTGAGGCTTTAGAAAAAAACCCTCTGCCGGAAATTATTGATTTAATTTCCGATAATTATGACGGGAGAGCCTTAAAAATTTTAAATAATCTGTATATAGAATTCAAAAAAAATAAAATAAATACAAATAATGTGCTTGAGGCACAGAGAAAAATAAAACAATTTAACAGCACAACTTTTCAAAGATATTATTCGTATTATGCCCAGAACGAATCTGAATTCCCGCAATTTTCAATCTCTTCCATAAATATTGAAAGGCTGAAGAATTCAAAATCAATAGCAGAATCAAATAGCATTATCAGTTTAGTTATTCAGGAAGGGAATAAAGCAACACGGTCTTTAATTATGGGCTTAGATTCAAGCAGTATGCATGTGCAAGAAATGTCTTTAATTGCATTAGCTAAATTATCCGCGCAAGAAAATGCAGGCGTGAACTCTTTATTTTATTCTTTGTTTTATAAAATATGGACAGAAGAAACTAACCCTATACTTAAAAAACATGCATACAATGCCTTAATTAAAATGGGGCCAGCAATAGCCGCAGATTTGATGGAAAAGTTTGATAAACAGCCGGATCAAAATGCAATACTGTTATTATCTCGATTTAGAGATTCAATAATGATTGAACCTTTAATTAAAATTATTGAGAGTGATAACCAAAATATGTCTTTAAAATTACTGGCTGTGTATATACTGGGAGAGATGGGAAATAAAAGTGCGATAACGCCTTTAAAAAATATGCTGAAATTTGGGGGAGAAACTACACAGCGTGTTGTTAATAAAGCACTGGTAAAAATAAACTGGCGGGAAAATCAAATAAAAATTAAATCCATGAATAATTCTCAAAATATTAAATTAAAATGCAGACAAAAGCTTAGCTCAGTAGTGATTGAAAGAAAATTGATAGATCAAGCAATTTAAAGCAACGAATTGCCAAAACCCGTATTATTTAAGATTTATAATAGGGTTTTTTTTATGTTCAGATTATGATAAGATAATCAAAAGTCAAAAAATTTGTGATCAAGATAATCAAAAAAGGATAAAATGCATTTTAAAATTACGCATAAAAATACTGGTTCAAAAGCCCGCTGCGGACAATTGTATACAGCGCATGGTATTGTGCAAACGCCGGTGTTTATGCCGGTCGGAACACAAGCTACAGTTAAGGCATTGACTCCGTTTCAGCTGGAAGAAATGGGTACGGAAATCATTCTCGGGAATGCTTATCATTTGTACTTACGGCCAGGCACAAAACTAATTAAAAAAATCGGCGGGTTGCACAGGTTTATGAATTGGCAGGGGCCGATATTAACGGATAGCGGAGGTTATCAGGTTTTTAGTTTAAGTGTTTTAAGAAAAGTTACGGATAAGGGAGTAAAATTTCAATCGCACATTGACGGGTCAAGTCATTTTATCGGGCCAAAGGAGTGTTTAAAAATTCAGGATGATTTAGGCAGTGATATTTGTATGGTACTGGATGAGTGTGTGGGGTATCCCTGCGAATATAATGAGGCAAAGATTGCTGTGCAAAGAACTCTGGATTGGGCTAAAATTTCTTGTGAAATAAAAATGGAAAATAATCCTTTAGTTTTTGGTATTGTCCAGGGAAGTACTTTTAAGGATTTGAGAAAATATTGTGCCCAGGAATTAGTTAAACTGGATTTTGACGGGATAGCCATAGGCGGGGTAAGTGTGGGTGAACCGTCCGAATTGATCTATAAGGTAATCAAATATACTCTGCCTTGGCTGCCGGAAAATAAGGTGCGTTATGTTATGGGCATGGGAACGCCGGAAGATATTTTGGAAAGTGTAGAGCAGGGAGTGGATATGTTTGATTGTATAATTCCTACACGTTATGGCCGGACCGGAACCGCATTTACAGCACAGGGTAAAATAAATCTCAAAAACGCCGCGTATACCGAAGACTTTAATCCGGTTGACCGAGAGTGTGATTGTTATTTATGCCAGAATTTTACCCGTGCTTATATCCGGCATTTATTTTATGCTAATGAAATGCTCGGCCCCCAGCTTTTATCTTTGCACAATGTGCATTTTTACCTAAAACTCATGGGAAAAATACGGGAATCTATCCATAATAATCGATTTTATGAGTTTAAAGGTAATTTTCTAGCCAAATATTTAAATAATCAAAAATAAAAATCCTATCTTGTTGATTTTAAAGTTGTTACATTAAAATCTAACTTAACATAATTTTTTTTGTTTTGAGTTGAAAATTTACTAAATTTCAGGTATACTTTAGCACTCGCATATTTCCTTATTTATTACCAAAATATGTAAATATTAAAGTATAGTTAATTTTAAATAACAATTAATAACAAATTTGCCAAGGATAAGTTTTAGGGGAGAAAAATATGGCTTTCAAAAAAATCTTAAATAAAACTATAGCAATACTTGTAATTTCGACTTTTCTTTTTTGTCCATCATTGTCAGCGTTACCTTTGTCAAATAGTTCAAGTGCACGTTTAGCAGGGACATGTCTTGCTCCTTCGCTTAATCTGCAATCTGTAGACTTACAACAAGCCTTACTTAGACAAAATAAAAGATGGGTGAATACATTAGATGAGTTAAAAACATTGCATCCAGAAGTTTATGATAAGGTTATCGAGTTTCGAACCCTATTAGCTGAAATAGTTCCGAGTATTCCGGAAATAGAACTTGCGGATAGAAAAGGGGTAAACGATGTAGTCGTAAAAGAAGGCATGACCTTTGGAGATTTAAAAAGGCAGTACCAGGAATTGAATGATATGGTTGAAAAAGTTGCTGTGCCAAAAGAAATACCGCCTTTTTCTGATGAGGAATTAAGTGATGATTTATTGGAACAGAAACAGTTGTCTATCGAATTTATTCAGAATTACATCAACAACAATTCACAACTTACAGAAAAACAAAAAGAAATTTTAGGCAGATGGGCAAGTTATTCGCTGCTTTATCAATTAGCTCATGTGATCGATACTTCCCCGGCGCAAGAGCGAGCATTACTTTATGCACGAGTAAGAGGAGGTTTTAAGGAGATAGTTGGTAAAGTTATACAATATTATAAAATGATACAAGATGGGCAGGTTAATCCGGATGGAAAACTTTCTTTGCGTTTGAGCCCTGATGATACAACTACTAAAGTAGAAGCTGAACTGATAAAGAATCCTGATGGCAGTTATAGAAAAATGGTAGTTCCCACCTTCCCTTTAAAATCAGATCCATTTCATTTTGGCCAGATAATTACGATGTTAAATAATTTAATTGCTTGTAAGGCGGATAAATATATAATTTTGTTAGATAACTTTGATCCCCGTAAAGAAAGTTTAACTTCCATAATACTGCGGGAAATACAGGTCAAAATTATGGTAAATCTTTTGAATGAATTATTTGATAATAAAGAAGTTGTAATATATTCTCCTTGGATGAAAGACGACCATACTTTTGATCGGAGCGGAGAACATGTGTTGGAGGAAGAAGGAGGATTGATTGATTTAAATCTTCAAGAAAAACCAGATCTTTTGGATTTCATCGTACCTTCCCATGGAGCAGGCGGTGATCACGCGCGTGTATTATATCCGGAAGAAAAAGAAGGCGCAGGGATTGATTCTTTTGGTAGATTTGCGTGGATGGTATATGCATTGGCACAAAAACATAATTTAAGTAGTGATTCTTACTGGCAGGAATTTACTAATTGGCGTTCGGGTGAGGGAAGTTCGGATTTATTAAACAGGGTGGTGGAATTTATCATTGCCGGGATACCGGATATGCCAAAAGTTGAAATAGTTACTGAGAAACAGAATTTAAATGTTTCTTCTACTGATTTACGGGAGAATTATATCTGGGCATTGGTGCCATACGAAATTGCGAAATTTTTAGCATTAATACATGGCAGCCGCTGGGAAAATTCCGAAGAAGTTAGCGAAAATGAAACAAAAAACCAGCATATTATTGCTGAACAAGTAATTGATTATATTAGGGATTCTCTAAACTATATGAGAGGCGATCTAGAAGCGGTGCAAGTTAGACAAATACTTGATTTGTTAAAGTCAGCACGGGGATTAGCGCTAGAAGAAATAGATAGGTTTATTTCTTTTAATAGAGATGCGCTGATGTCCCTACAGATGAATAATAAAAATAAAGGAAAAATTGATTTATCTAAATATGAAAAAAGTCCTTTTATTTTTACATGGGAATCAAATGATGTAAAAAGAGATATTAAAAGAATAGAGGCATTACGAAATTTATTATCTAAATATGTGGATAATTTATGGGAAAAACATAAAAATGATTCAGATTTTGTTCTCCCTACTTCGACTAAATATAAAATAGAACTGGCAGAAGAATTTGGCCTGAGAGGTGTTGAGAAAAGAACGAATGAGTTTCCGGTGAATATTATTTTTTCCATGGAAGAATTTTTAAAATTAAAGAGAAGATTGAATGAGTCAAATATGCTGAGAGTTGAGATGGCAATTTAATTTTTAGGGATGTTTTATTACTCAACTACATAAAAATCAAAAGTAGTATAATATTAAAGAAAAAATATAAAAACACCAAAAGGTATATCTGATATAAATATACCTTTTTTTATTTCTATTGCCGAAACCATAAAAAAACAAAATTTTTAAATTTAATGTAGATTATTAGTTAATTGTATTATATACTAATTAACACTTAAGTTATGTTAACTAAAAATTCTTAATTTAAAGCGATTTACTATGTTAAAATTAATTAAGGGAGGAAAGGAATGTTTTTTGAATCAGTAGCTTTCGCACAAGGTGCAGCAGGCGGCACAGGCCAAACTCAGAGTGGTTTCTTAGTTTTATTTCCTATGTATGTAATTATTTTTCTGGTTTTTTATTTCTTTTTGATCCGTCCGCAGCAAAAGCAGCAAAAAGAAAAACTGGATATGATTGCAAAAGTTAAAAAAAACGATGAAGTTATTACCGTCGGCGGCATACACGGGACAATTGTGAATGTAAAAGAAAAAACAGTGGTCATGAAAGTCGATGATAATGTAAAAATTGAATTTGATAAAAATTCTATTTCACTGGTAAAAAAATCAAGACAGTCATAATATTAATTTTTTCAATCAGCTTAATGCAGGGAGGATTGCATGCCGAAAAATATGAAAGTTAAATTTTTATTAATTATCGCCCTGGTTTTGTTTTGCGTTTGGGTGATTTATCCGCTTAATGAAAAGATTAATCTGGGACTTGACCTGCAGGGAGGGATTTTTCTTACCCTGCGTGTAGATATGGATAAACTTCCGGATAAGATTAAGGATGACGTGCGCAGTGATATTGTTGACCGGACAATTGAAATTATCCGAAAAAGAATTGACCAATTCGGGGTGAAAGAACCTTCGATATCCCGCCAGGGAGCGGATAGAATTATCGTCCAATTACCCGGAGTTACGGATCGAACCCGGGCACTTAAACTGATCGGAAAAACAGCACAACTGGAATTTAGACTGGTATCCGACGATCAGGAGTTAAGGCAGGAAGCAATCTCAGGTGAGATTCCCGAGGGCTATGAATTAAAATACGATGAAGAAGAGGAAGCGTTGCTGCTGGAGAAAACATCAGTGATGACAGGGGAAAGTTTGGCCGATGCAATTTTAAGCCGGGATAATTATGGAAGGCCGAGTGTAAAGCTTGAATTTACGAGTAAAGGCTCAAATATGTTTTCCAATATCACCGGAGCTAATGTAAATCGCAGATTAGCCATTGTATTAGACGGTGAAGTTTATTCTGCACCGGTTATCCGCGAGAGAATATCCGGCGGTAATGCAGAAATAACCGGTAATTTTAGTAACGAACGCGCTAAGGATTTGGCTACTGTATTACGCACCGGTGCATTGCCGGCACCAATTGAGATTGCCGAAGAAAGAACCGTGGGACCGTTGCTGGGACAGGATTCAGTCAAAAGCGGCGTAAATGCAACCATAATCGGCGGCATTGCAGTTATAGTTTTTATGGCGGGATATTATTTTATCGGAGGAATTTTAGCAAATATTGCTCTGGTTTTGAATATTTTAATAGTCCTTGCGGCATTAGTAATTATGAAAGCAACTTTAACCTTACCGGGTATTGCGGGTATTGGCTTAACGATTGGCATGGCGGTTGATGCTAATGTGCTGATTAATGAAAGAATCAGAGAAGAATTAAAATTAGGTAAATCCGTACGTACGGCAATTAATAATGGATATGGATATGGCCGGGCTTTTCCGGCAATTTTAGATTCAAATGTTACTACGATTATTGCTTCCGTTTTACTGGTTTGGTTAGGTTCAGGCCCCATACGCGGTTTTGGGTTGACTTTGATCATCGGTTTGGTTGCCAGTATGTTTACAGCAATTATGGTAACACGTTTGTTAATTGATATGCTTAGCTTAAGATGGAAAAACCTGCCGCTAAAAATGCTGCAATTAATTCCCGAGACAAAAATTGATTTTATTAAAGTGCGTTGGATTTGCTATACAATATCGGCAATATTAATTTGTGTGGGATTATTTTTCTTTGGCCAAAAAGGCGAAGCTAATTATGGGATTGATTTTACCGGAGGAGCATTACAAGAATTTAAGTTTGAAAAAATTATAGAAATTGACCAATTAAGAGCTTCAATGGCAAAAATTGGTTTAGCGGATGCTCTGATCCAGCAGGATCAAAAAGATAAAAGCGTGGTTTTAATCCGAACTGAAGAAAATAAAGCTGATGAGATAAGCCAGGAATTTAGCGCTACCTTTGCGGATAATCCGGCCCAAATATTAAGTGTAGAAAGCGTGGGCCCGGTTGTGGGAAAACTGCTTAAGAAAAACGCAGCATTAGCGCTTTCCTTAGCGCTTTTGAGTATTTGTATTTATATCTGGATTAGATTTCGGGATTTTGCTTACGGAGTGGCGGGAGTAGTATCCCTTTTTCACGATGTTTTAGTAGCAATTGCTTTGTGTACTTTGACTAACCGTCCGATAGATTTATTAATTATTACGGCTTTAATGACTGTAGCTGGCTATTCTATTAATGATACAATTGTTACCTATGACCGAATCCGGGAAAACTTAAGAATAATGCGTAAGACAACTTTTAAAGATATTATCAATATCAGTATTAACCAGACTTTAGGCCGGACAATTTGGACTTCTGTGACTACAATCTGTATTGTGCTGGCGTTATATTTCATGGGAGGCAAGGTATTACACAATTTTGCTTTTATTTTATTGATTGGTTTCATCAGCGGAGTTTATTCAACGGTGTTTATTGCCAGCCCCCTGATTTATGCTTGGGAAAAAAAGTAAGGCAGAGGAGTAGTAAAGAGAAAAAGCGTGATTTTTATGAGTGAGAAAATTGATTGTTTAAAAAAATGTTTTTTTGCCGGAGTTTGTTCGGAAAACCCGGTTTTCCGATTAATGCTGGGGCTTTGCCCAACACTTGCGGTTACCGTAACAGCAGAAAATGGGCTGGCTATTGGCGTGGCCGCAACTTTTGTTTTACTGGGGTCAAATTTTATTATTTCACTAGTAAAAAATTATATCCCGACACAGGTAAGAATCCCTTGTTTTATTTTAATTATTGCTACATTTGTCACAATTGCCAAACTCATTTTGCAAGCTTATTTCCCGTTAGTTTATGCAAAACTGGGTTTGTTTGTCGATATTATGGTGGTTAATTGTATAATTCTAGGCAGGGCAGAGGCGTTTGCTAGTAAAAACACACTGAAAATGTCTATTGCCGATGCCTTAGGTATGGGAATCGGATTTACATTAGCAGCGGGAATAATTGGTTCCCTGCGGGAGATACTTGGTGCAGGAAAGCTTTTTGGTATTCCGATAATGGGTGAATATTTCAATCCGGCCATAGCGATGATTTTACCTCCTGGAGCATTTATTACAATTGGAATATTAATGGCAATTTTAAATAAGATAAAAAATTTAAAAACCGGCCAAAAATGTAATCCTTAGAATTCAGCTTAATTCAGCTGAGAAAAGGAAAAGAGCATAAAAATGGATATTAATTTTGCCCGCATAATCGGAATAATAATTTCGGCTGTTTTTGTTAATAATTTTGTACTGACAAGATTTTTAGGCCTTTGTCCTTTTATCGGAATTTCTAAAAAACTGGATGTGGCTTTAGGCATGGGAATATCGATGACTTTTGTGGTGAGCTTATCATCCGCGCTAACCTGGCCAATTTATCATTACGTTTTAGTTCCGTTTAATCTACAGTATTTAAACATCATTACTTTCATTTTAATTATTGCTTGTTTTGTCCAGCTGGTGGAAATTTTTGTGCGGAAATTTAACCCTGTTCTCTATAAGGCACTGGGGATTTATCTGCCTTTAATTACTTGTAATTGTGTTGTTTTATTTGTGACGTTATTAAATGCCCAGAATAATTTAAATTTTATAGAAAGTTTAGTGCAAGGGTTTAGTGCCGGTGTGGGTTTTGCCTTGGCGTTGATCTTAATTACAAGTATCCGGGAACGCCTGGAATTAGCCCAGATCCCGGAGAGTTTAAAAGGTGCGCCGATTGCATTTATCATTGCCGGCTTAATGTCCCTGGCTTTTTTAGGTTTTAGCGGTTTAACCGTAGATTAAGAATATCCTCATAAAATTATGAAAGCAAAAATTAGAAGGTATTTTATTACCGGTCTTGTGGTGCTCTTACCTGTGTCAATTACCATTTATATCATCACTGCTTCCATAAAATTTATTGATAATATTCTGGGCCGTTTTATTAATCATTATCTTGAGGCTTTTTTCGGTTTTTCTTTTTTTGGCGTAGGAATTTTAGCGGTTGTTTTATTAATCTTTTTCGCCGGAATATTAACGGCCAATGTTTTTATTAAAAAAATTGTTCCTTATATTGAGAGACTGTTTTTACGCGTGCCTTTAGTTTATCAAATTTATCCTGCGATAAAACAATTAGTTAAATTTTTATTTTCCGAAGATAAACTGGCATTTAAAAAAGTTGTCTTATTTGAATATCCCCGGAAAAATGTTTTTACCATCGGGTTTATCACCAATGAGTTTAAGCAACAGAATCTTAATGGCCAGACTATGGATGCTGTTTGTGTTTATATTTCTTCTGCACCGAATCCGATTACCGGATTTTTTGTCATCGTTCCGAAACAGGATGTAACTGTTCTGGATATCTCAATTGAGGAGGCTTTCAAAATTATTGTTTCCGGCGGCGTACTCATGGAGCAAGATGCTTTAAAAACTAGTAAGCTTACCCACCAAGATATTCTTGATCAGCCAGAATAAATTACAAGCTAAAGTTTAAAAAATTTTATAAACAAAAGGAAAATCTATGAAAAAAGTTTTGATTATCCACGCCTCAGCCGGAGCCGGACACCGAAAAGCAGCCGAAGCTTTAAAAAGTTCTTTTTCGGCTAATCCGGCTCAAGATCTTGAGGTTACGCTGATTGATGCTTTAGATTACACCAAAAATATTTTTAAAAAATCTTATGCACGCGTCTATATATTTTTGGTTACTTATGTACCGTTTATTTGGGGCATCATTTTTCATTTTTTAAATTGTGAATTGCTGATGCCGGTAATCCGGCCAATACGCTTTTTTTTTAATGCTTATTATGGTAAACAATTAATTGAATATGTGGTAAAGCTGCAGCCGGATATAATAATATCAGAGCATTTCATGGCCGCGCAGTTAATGGCAAATTTGAAACTTAAAAAAAGAATTAATTCAACTGTAGTTTGCGGAGTTACTGATTTTGGGGTGCATGCATTTTGGATCAATCCGGGTACTGATTATTACCTGGTGGCCAGTGATTTAACCAGGGATGAAATCATAAATAAGGGGGTCAAGCCGGAACAGGTTTTTGTTACCGGAATTCCTGTTGAGGGAAAATTTTCTCAAACACCGGATCGGGAAGGTCTTTTTAAAAAGCTGGAATTAGAGCCTCATAAGTTAACCGTGCTGGTTGCTAGTGGCGGGTTTGGTGTGGGTCCGATAAAAGAGATTATTTCCGGCTTAGATCAGATAGAAACGGATTTACAAATTGTGGTAATCTGCGGTAAAAATAAAATATTATTTGAGGATTTTAAAAAGGAAACTTTTATAAAAAAAGTTAATGTGTTTGGTTATGTCCATAATATGGATGAATTTATGGAGGTCGCAGATTTAATTGTGACAAAATCCGGCGGCTTAACCGTATCTGAATCTCTAGCCAAAGGGCTGCCGATGCTGATTATAAAGCCGATTCCCGGCCAGGAAACACGTAACGCTCAGGTTATGGAAAAATATAATACAGGTATCCGTTTAAACAATGTGAAAATGATTGGTAAAGAGGTTGGCTTATTGCTAGAAAATAATCAGAAACTTTTAATTGAAATGAAAGCTAATACTAAAAAAATAGCGAAACCAAATGCCTCCGATAGGATATGTCAATGGGTCAAGAGCGATCTCTTAAAGATGAATTAAATCAAATTACACAGGAATTGAAAATGCGGTTTGCTTATGAAAAATTCTTTGTGGACAGTTTTATTTTAAAAGGAAATCAGGAAAAACAAAAAAAGGGAAAAAGTAACACTACTGATAAAAATCAATTAGTTCAGCTGCTTTATGCGCAGGTAAAAAAATGCAGGCTTTGCGATATATCTAAAACAAAAAAGAATACTGTTTTTGGCGAGGGTAATTTAAATGCTGAGATTATGTTTGTCGGCGAAGCTCCGGGTCATGATGAAGATTTGGCGGGAAAGCCTTTTGTCGGGGCGGCGGGAGGGTTATTAACTAAAATCATTTTGGCGATGGGGATGAAAAGAGAAAATGTTTATATTACTAATGTATTGCGTTGCCGGCCGCCAGGAAACCGTAACCCCCAGCCGGAAGAAGTGGCTTGCTGCCGGCCTTACTTAATTGAACTCGTAAAAATTATTCAGCCTAAAATAATCTGCACTTTAGGTAAATTTGCCGCGCAGGCACTTCTCAATGAAACAAAACCGATTTCTCGTATACGGGGTAATTTTTTTGAGTTTGCCGGAATTCCATTAATGCCTACGTATCATCCTGCTTATTTATTAAGAAACCCGGAAGATAAAAAACTGGTTTGGCAGGATATGAAAAAAATTATAAAATTCTTATCTTAAAATGAAACTAGCAAAACTGATTGATGAATTTTTAAATTACTTGTCTTTAGAAAGAGGGTTATCTCCAAATACAATTTCTGCTTACCAAAGAGATTTAAACAAATTTGGTGTTTTTTTAATTAAGAAAAGATTAGCAGATGAACTAAACCCTTCGCGGGATGATTTTATTTCGTACATCTATGAATTAAAGGAGCAGAACTTGAAATCAAGTTCTATTGCCCGGAATATAGTGGCTTTGAAAATGTTTTATCGTTATTTAGTTTCGCAGCAATATGTAAAGATGGATCCTACCGAACTCCTAGATTCACCCAAGCTTTGGAAATATTTACCGGATGTTTTGTCTATTGCAGAAGTAGATAATTTTTTAAAGGTGATCCGCGGTAAAAAAATAAAGGATATTCGCGATCATGCCTGCTTTGAATTAATGTACGCAACGGGGATGAGGGTTTCGGAATTAGTGGAATTAAAAATGTCGGATGTTGATTTAAAATTAGGCATAATTCGTTGTTTTGGCAAGGGGCAGAAAGAAAGGATTGTTCCGATGGGGCGTTTGGCGCAAACAGCTTTAGTTGATTACATGGAGGGAGCCAGAGAGCAATATTTAAAAGGAAAATTATCAAAGCATGTTTTTTTATCTAAGCACGGTAAAAAACTCAGCCGGCAAATGATTTGGAAACTAATTCGAAATTATGCGCTTTTGGCAAATATAAAAAAACATATTTCCCCGCATACGCTCCGACACTCTTTTGCAACACATCTTTTAGAAAAAGGTGCGGATTTAAGGATCGTACAGGAGCTATTAGGACATAGTAATATTTCAACAACCCAGATCTATACGCATTTAAATAAAGACCGGCTAAAATCTATTCACCAAAAGTTCCATCCGCGTCCTTGACAAAGCTGGCTGATACTATATATAATCTAATTTCTTTGGATTAAAGTTATTTTACTTAATCCAGAACATTTTTAACTGTATATTGCCCCCTTAGCTTAATGGATAAAGTGCAGGCCTCCGGAGCCTGGGATGGGAGTTCGATTCTCCCAGGGGGCGCCAAATTACTTATTAGTAGAATAGAGATGGCTATTTAGCCCAACCCACAAAAACCTGATTGCTGCATTTGATATCTTTCAGCTGTGCTCAGGAGAAAATAAGGTTTTAAAATTTGTGAAAAAACAATTGACGCAGGAAATCAATAAAAACGTTACCCCGATAATTAAAGCTCTACTTAAGAAAATAGGTAGAATTGCTGATGTGCATAAAGTGCGAGTGTTTTTGGTGGGCGGGTTTGTCCGGGATTTATTGCTGGTGAGAAATAATTACGATTTGGACTTCGTTGTCGAATCCGATGCTATTGAATTTTCCCGGATTATGGCCAAAGAATTAAAGGCGGATTTAAAAATACATAAGCGGTTTAAAACCGCAAAACTTAGTTTGACGAATGGATTAATTTTTGATGTTGCTACGGCCAGAACTGAATGCTATAAATCCCCGGCCAGCCTGCCGGTAGTCACGCCAAGCTCATTAAACAAAGATCTTTGCCGCCGGGATTTTTCGATTAATTCACTGGCAATTGCTTTAAATAAAAATAATTTTGGGGAACTAATTGATCTTTTTCAAGGGCAAAATGATGTTAAAGAAAAAAGAATAAGAGTTTTGCATAATTTAAGTTTTATCGAAGATCCGACGCGAATATTCCGGGCAGTAAGATTTGAGCAAAGATTCGATTTTAAAATTGACAAGCCGACTGAAAATTTAATTAAAACTGCGGTTGGTTTAAATATGTTCGGAAAATTACAGAAGTTTCGTATCAGCGAAGAATTAGTTTTGCTTTTGAATGAACCGCATCCGCTTAAGTGTATCCGGCGTATAAATGATTTATGCGAGTTAAAATTTATTCATCCTAAAATTAGATTTAATAAAAAAATGATATACCTGTTAAAGGCAGCAAAAGAGATTGTTGCCTGGTATAGAGTAAATTGTAATTTTAAACAAGCAGAGTGCTGGATCGTATATTTGCTTGTAATTTTAGATGGGATTGACTTAACGTCAGCTGCGCAGATATTTAAGACTTTTAGTTTTAGGAAATATGTCCAGAATTGTATATTTAGCGCTAAGCAGAAATGGCCGCAGGTTTTCGGAATAATAACCGATGCTTCTACCCTAACGGTGAGTGAAATCACGAGAATTCTTAAGAGCGTGCCGATTGAGGCAGTTTTATTTTTTATGACTAAGGCCGCGAAATTAAAAAGGACAGAAATTTTTATTAAATTTTTCACGGTTTATGATAAGATAGAACTGGATATTTCCGGTCATGATTTGAAAAAGATAAGTTCTGTTCCGGGGCCGAAATTTAAAGGAGTGTTAGAAAAAATTCTTAATGCCAAAATTGATGGTAAACTCAAAACACACGCAGATGAACTAAACCTTGCGAGAAAATTATTATGTTCCTAGGAGTGATCAGTTTTGAATTGTTTATTTCAGATTCTGGATCGCTGAAATCTAAACGCCAGGTTTTACGTACACTTAAAGATAAAATCAGAGCTAATTTTAATGTATCCGTGAGTGAGGTTGGTTATCAGGATAAATGGCAGCGTGCAGAACTGGCTGTAGCTTGTATTGGCAGTGATAAAAAATATGTTAATGGACTGTTAAACAAAATTAATGACTTACTGAGGAGTTGCCATCGGGTGCAAGTCATTGATTCCAGAATGGAGATGTGGTAATGACGCAAAGACAGGAAAAAGTAGCCCAAAGAATAAAACAAGAGGTTAGCACGATTATCCATGATGAAATAAAAGATCCGCGGATTGGATTTGTGACAATCACCAAGGTTGAATTAACTCCGGATCTGCGATTTGGTAAAGTGTTTTATAGCGTTTTAGGCGATGATGCACAAAAGAAAAGTGCTAAAGAAGGGCTGGAAAGTGCTTATAAATTTATCCGTAAGCTTTTAGGGGAACGGATAAAACTTCGCTATACTCCGGATATCGTATTTAAAATTGATGCTTCTGCAGAATATAGCATAAAGATGAGTCAAATTTTTGAAAAATTAGAAGAGGAAAGAAAACAAAAGGAAGGCCAGGATAATGACGGATAAAGAAGTAACCACGATTTTAAGTAAAGTTAACGAGCTCAATAATTTTTTAATCATGGCTCATATTAATCCAGAAGGTGATTCTATTGGCAGCCAATTAGGCCTGGCTGATTTATTGCGGCAACAGGGCAAGAAATATCGAATTATCAATGATGATCCTGTTCCAAAAAATTTGATGTTTTTGCCCGGCGCAGAAAAGATTGAAGAATTTGGAAAAATAAAGGATCAAAATTTTAATATTTATGATTTTGATGCGGCGATTATTTTAGATTGTCCGGTTTTAGAAAGGATCGGTAAAATCAAAGAAAAGCTGGAAAACTTAATGATTATTAATATTGATCACCATTTCAGCAATCAAGCCTATGGAGATATCAATTGGATCCAGACACAAGCTTCATCTGCAGGAGAAATGGTTTATGAAATGTTTCAATCCTCAAAGGCAAAGATAGACCGGCAGACTGCAGTTTGCTTATACACGGCAATCATGACGGATACTGGTTCTTTCCGCTACACAAATACAACAATAAAAACGCATTTAATTATCGCAGAATTATTAAAATTAAATGTTAATCCTACCTTAATTTATGAATATGTCTATGAAACAAAATCTTTTGCTGCTTTGAAATTATTAGCTCAGGTATTATTAAATATGCAAAGATCAGCGGATGGAAAATTTATTTGGTTTAAAGTGACAAATCAAATGTTGCTTGAACATAATTTAACACAGGAGGCAACCGAAGACTTTATTAATTTTGTGCGGATGGTTGAAGGAACAGAAGTTGTGGCTTTTTTAAGAGAATTAGCGCAGCCAAACGTAACAAAGGTTAGTTTGCGTTCAAAAAAAAATATTGATGTAAATAGTATTGCCCGGGTTTTTAGCGGTGGCGGGCATAAGGCGGCCAGCGGATGTATAATCAACGAAAATATTCAAAAAGCAGAAAAGCTTTTAATCAAAGAGTGGGAAAAAATTTTTAAAAGCAGGCTGGGAGAGTGACTTTTCACAATGGATATCGCGGGAATTTTACTAGTGGATAAAAGCCGGGGAATGAGTTCCCATGATGTTGTGAATGTTTTAAGGCATAAGCTTAAGATTAAAAAAATCGGCCACGCGGGAACTCTGGATCCGGAAGCAACTGGATTATTAATCATGCTGGTATCTCGGGCAACCAAATTATCGGATTTATTTTTAAATTGTGAAAAAACCTATGACGTGCAATTAACACTGGGGATAAAAACAACCACAGCCGATATTACCGGAGACATTATAAAGAAGGAGAGCATTCCTGGTCTCTCAGATACGCAGGTTAGGGAAGTTTTAAATTCGTTTCTGGGCAGGACAAAACAAATCCCTCCTATGTATTCGGCAAAGAAAATTAAGGGTGAAAAACTTTATAATTTGGCCAGAAAAGGCATAAACATCCCCCGCCCGGATCAGACAATTTATATTTATGAATTAAAAATAAAGAAAATTAATTTACCCTTCATAGATTTTACGGTCCGATGTTCTAAAGGAACGTATATTCGTACACTTTGCGAGGATATGGGTGAAAGATTAGGTTATTGTGCAGTTATGAGTGGTTTAAGAAGAACCGCCTGTGGAGATTATGATATTAAACAAGCGATTACGGTTGAAAATATCGAAAAACTTAATGCCGCGCAGTTAGCAGCAAACATCATAAGTATCAAAGGGATATGAAAGTAATTACCGGTATAAAAAATTTTAAAACGAAAAATTTAAAAAGGCCAATTGTTGTAGCCATTGGTAATTTTGATGGCGTACATATTGCCCATAAAAAAGTTATTAAGAGTGCGATTAGCACAGCGCGGCAATTAAGGGGAACCAGTGTGGTGCTGACGTTTGATCCGCATCCATTGAAAGTTTTGAAAATAAAAGAAAAAATGCCAATTTTAACCAGTAAAGAACATAAACTAAGTTTAATTTCGGAAATTGGTCCAGATATTTGTTTAGTGGCTAATTTCAGAAAACAATTTGCGGAAAAAGAGCCGGAGTATTTTACAAAGAATTTTTTAAAGCAAAAAATAAATGCGGATTTAATTATTGTAGGTAAAAAGTTTAATTTTGGGAAAGATAAATCCGGGGACATTAAATTTCTCGCAAAACAGGGTGAAAAATTAGGATTTAAAGTAAAACTAATCACGGCATTAAAAAAATCCGGTGTAACCATAAGCAGTACTTTTATCCGCAACTTAATAAAAAATAGTGAATTCAGAAAAATTAAATCAATGCTCGGCCGTGATTTTAGTGTTGCCGGCCGGGTTATCCGGGGTGATGGCCGGGGGAGAAGATTAGGATTTCCTACTGCAAATATTGATCCAGGTCAGGAGGTATTGCCCGCAGTCGGGGTTTATGCCGTAGAAATTAAAATCAATGATAAGATTTTTAAAGGGATGCTAAATATTGGGTTTCGGCCTACTTTTTATAAAAATAAAAAAATACAAATTATGGAAGCGAGTCTTTTTAATTTTAAGAGGAATATTTATAATCAAAAAGTTGAAGTTATTTTTAAAAAGAAAATTCGTAATGAAAAAATATTCCGAAATATTGAAAAATTAAAAAAACAGATTGAAAAAGATAAGAAAAAAGCTATAAAAATTCTGAATTCGTAAATTTTATCCGCTTAATTCCAGCCTTGCTCAAATTGAGCTTACTCTTTGCCCCAAAAAAACTTATGTTTTAATTTTTAGTTAAATTTGTTGACGAGATAATTGTTTTGCGGTAGAATTAAAATCTATTATGAAGAAAACTGTAGTACAAAAATATGGCGGCAGTTCTGTAGCCAATGCCGAATGCATTAAAAATGTTGCCCAACGCGTTGTCCAGACTAAAAAAAATGGTTATAACGTAGTTGTGGTGGTATCTGCATTAGGGGATACCACTGATAATCTGATCGATCTGGCAAAGCAAATCACCGAAAATCCCTCGGAACGAGAATATGATATGCTGCTTTCTACAGGAGAACAGGTTTCGATTGCGCTTCTGGCAATGGCGATCCATAAATTAGGGGTGGAAGCAATTTCCTTTACCGGGGCACAGGCAGGGATTATCACGGATACAACATTCTCTAAGGCACGGGTTATAAATATAAAACAAAGCAAAAAAATTAAGTCTGAACTCAAAAAAGGAAAAATTGTTATTGTTGCTGGATTCCAAGGGATTACAGTTGACCAGGAAATTACAACTTTAGGCCGTGGCGGTTCTAATCTTACTGCCGTTGCCCTGGCTAAGGCACTGGGTGGGTGTATGTGTGAAATGAATACAGATGTGGAAGGTGTTTTTACCGCAGACCCGCGGATTGTGCCGCAGGCGCGTAAACTTGACTATTTAAGTTATGATGAAATGCTGGAAATGTCATCTTTGGGATCTCAAGTTTTACAGGCACGTTCTGTAATATTTGCAAAAAAATTTAATGTGCCGATTCATGTGCGTTCGAGTTTTAGCAAAGCTACGGGTACGATTATTAGTAAGGAGGCAAAAACAATGTGGGAAGGTGTGGTAATATCAGGCGTAACTTTAGAGAAAAAAGAAATTAAGGTCACAATTTGTGATGTTCCGGATAAGCCGGGAATTGCCGCTAGAATTTTTCAAGATTTAGCAAATGCCGAAATAAATGTGGATATGATCATTCAAAATATTAGCCGGACCAGATGTACGGATATTTCGTTTACCGCTCCCAAATCAGATTTAAATAAGACATTAAAAATTGCGCGTAAAATAGTAAAAAAAGTCGGGGCGGAAAATGTTACTTATGATGAAAATATTGCTAAGGTTTCAGTTGTCGGTGTGGGGATGAAGTCTCATCCAGGAGTGGCCGCTAAAATGTTTAAGGTTCTCGCTCGGAAAAAAATTAATATCGAAATGATTTCAACATCAGAAATTAGTATTTCTGTGGTAATTTCTCAGAATAAAGGCCAAGCGGCGGTAAAGGCTTTACACCGGGCTTTTGGCTTAGATGTTAAACCAGGGGAAAAGTAAGCTAAGAACAAAGGATATTTTATGAGAAAAGTGATAGTTTATGATACAACATTAAGAGATGGGGCTCAGACCGAAGGTGTTTCTTATTCAGTAACCGATAAAATTCGTATTGCCAAAAAACTTGATGAATTGGGAGTACATTTTATTGAAGGCGGTTGGCCAGGATCTAATCCTAAGGATCTGGAATTTTTCAAAGAAATAAAAAAAATTAAGTTTAAAAATTCAGAATTAGTTGCTTTTGGCAGTACCCGGCGTAAAGATAAACCAGCGGGAAATGATCCGATCCTCAGGGAATTGGTGAATGCCGGCGTTAAATATATCACAATTTTTGGTAAGAGCTGGGATTTACATGTTAAAGATGTGCTTAAAGCAACACTGGATGAAAATCTGCGGATGATTAGTGATACAATTCAATTTATTAAATCTAAAAAAATTACGCCGTTTTTTGATGCCGAACATTTTTTTGACGGGTATAAAAGCAATCCGGATTATGCATTAAAAACTTTACTAACCGCACAGAAAGCAGGTGCTGCGGCAATAATTTTATGTGACACAAACGGAGGCACATTAACCTCAAACATCATAAAAATCATTTCTGAAATTAAGCCGCACATTAAAGTTGATTTGGGAATTCATGTGCATAATGATAATGGGATGGCTATTGCGAATACGGTTGCTGCGGTTGAGTCTGGATGCACTCAGGTGCAGGGTACAGTCAATGGCTACGGTGAGCGCTGCGGTAATGTAGATATTTGTGCAGTTATTGCTTGTCTGGAGCTAAAACTCGGGATAATGTGTATTGGAAAAAAACGCTTAAAAGAACTTACCGAAGTTTCGCATTACATTAGTGAAGTCAGCAATATGAAACAGCAGGATAATCAGCCGTTTGTCGGGAGTTCTGCGTTTGCCCATAAAGCGGGTGTGCATATTAATGCTATGGTAAAAACTCCGTTAAGTTATGAACATGTAATTCCGGAAGATGTTGGTAATCAAAGAAGATTTTTAGCTTCTGAACTTGCCGGGAAAACTAGTATTCTATTTAAGGCAAAGCAGCTTTCTTATGATTTGGACAAGAATGATAAAAATACTAAAAAATTACATAAACTAATTCAGGAATTAGAGTATGAGGGATATCAATTTGAAGCCGCCGAAGCTTCTTTTGAATTATTAATCAAGAAAGCGTTAAAGAAATATAATAAGTTTTTTGAACTTGATGGGTTTCGGGTGATTGTAGAGAAGCGCCAAGATAGTACGCTGATTTCTGAGGCAACAGTGAAGATTAAAGTTAATAAAAAGAAAAAACATACTGCCTGCGAAGGGGATGGTCCGGTGAATGCTTTAGATGGGGCCTTGCGCAAGGCATTAGAGGATTTTTATCCGGAATTATCAGGCATGCATTTATCTGATTTTAAAGTACGTGTTTTAGACAGCAAGGCCGGAACAGCTGCTAAAGTACGGGTTTTTATTGAATCTCAGGATGAAAAAAGCTCCTGGTGGACAGTGGGGGTTTCCGAAAATATTATTGAAGCTAGTTGGCAAGCTTTAGTCGATAGTATTGAATACAAGCTGTTGAAAGAAAGAGCAGAAAAAAAATAGCACAATCATGGAAGAATTTGCAACCAAATATAATTTTAAAGAAGTCGAAGCAAGGCGTTATGAGTTTTGGGAAAAAAATCATTATTTTCATGGACAAGTTAATAAGGGGAAAAGTCCCTTTTCTATTGTCATCCCCCCGCCCAATGTAACCGGAATTTTACATATGGGTCATGCCTTAAATAATACGATTCAGGATGTTTTAATTCGTTATAAAAAAATGTCAGGCTTCGAATCACTTTGGATGCCGGGAACAGACCATGCGGGCATTGCAACTCAAAATGTGGTTGAGAAAAAAATTGCTAAAGAAGGCTTAAGGCGGCAGGATTTAGGCCGGGAAAAATTTTTAGAATATGTTTGGAGCTGGAAACAAGAATACGGTTCAACGATTATTAAACAATTAAAACATTTGGGCTGTGCTTGTGATTGGGATAGAATCCGCTTTACAATGGACGCAGCTTACAGTGATGCGGTTTTAGAAGTTTTTGTCCGGCTTTATGAAAAAGACCTGATTTACCGGGGATTTTATATTATTAATTGGTGTCCACGTTGTCAAACTGCTTTATCGGATGAAGAAGCGCCGCATAAAGATACACAAGGATTTCTTTACCACATAAAATACCCGATTGTAAATTCCAAAGATAATATTGTTGTCGCGACAACCCGGCCGGAAACAATGCTGGGAGATACTGCGGTTGCAGTTAATCCGCAGGATAAAAGATATAAACACTTAATTGGAAAGACAGTAATTTTGCCGTTAATGGAGCGGGAAATAAAAATTATCGCTGATGATTTTGTTGATCCGGAATTTGGTACAGGCGCAGTAAAAGTAACCCCGGCGCATGATCCGAATGACTATGCTCTGGGAAAAAGGCACAAGCTTGAATTTATAAATATTTTTAATCCGGACGGTGTTTGTAATGAAAATGCCGGTAATTATGCTGGTAAAGACCGGTTTGCTGCCCGCGCTACAATAATTGAAGATTTAAAACAGAGAAAATTATTAATAAAAACCCAATCTCATGCATATGCTGTAGGCCATTGCTACCGTTGCCATACTGTGGTTGAACCTTATTATTCAAAGCAATGGTTTGTCCGGATGAAGCCGTTATCAATTGCAGCAATAAAAGCTGTAAAAGAGAGCCGGATAAAATTCTATCCTAAGCGCTGGACAAAAGTTTATCTCAATTGGATGGAAAATATTCAGGATTGGTGTATATCGCGTCAGATTTGGTGGGGGCACAGGCTGCCGGTTTATTATTGCCAAGATTGTCAGATTGTTCAAAATAGGCAAAAAGATGAAAAATCAGATTGCATTGAAAAAAACGGGGTGATTATAGCCAAGTTTAAGCCGGAAAAATGCCCGGATTGTAATGGCAAAAATATAACTCAAGATCCCGATGTTTTAGATACCTGGTTTTCCAGCTGGCTGTGGCCATTTGCAACTTTTGGCTGGCCGTTTACAGGCAACAGGCAACAGGCAACAGGCAGCAGGCAAAATGGCCTGAAGCCTGAAACTTGTAACTTGCAGCGAGAAGAACTTTCCTATTTTTATCCAACTTCAGTTTTAGTTACGGCTCCGGAGATTATCTTTTTTTGGGTAGCACGGATGATCATGGCGGGATTTGAGTTTATGGGAGATATTCCGTTTAAGGATGTTTATATCCATGGTACAGTACGCGATGATCTGGGTAAGAAAATGTCTAAGTCTTTAGGCAATAGTATCGATCCCTTAGAAATTATTAATGAATATGGGACAGATGCGTTACGATTCAGTTTAATTTCAATTACAGCCATGGGCCAGGATATATTTTTATCCAAAGATAAATTTGAATTTGGCCGTAACTTTGCAAATAAAATTTGGAATGCATCACGTTTCATTTTAATGAATTTAAATCATGAAGAATTAACATCGACAACAAATATTTCGTGGGATAAAGAAAAACTGGGTTTGGCCAATGCTTGGATATTAAGCCGTTTAAATTCAACCATAAAAAATGTAAAAAAGTCATTTTCTCTTTATCGTTTGAATGAAGCTGCAAATATTTTGTATGAGTTTTTTTGGCATCAGTTTTGTGATTGGTATATTGAATTCTCAAAATCCGATATTAAAGATAAAATAACGCAATGCGTGCTTTTTGATGTTTTAAAAAAATCGTTATGTTTACTGCATCCTTTTATGCCATTGATAACGGATGATCTTTGGCAGAAGGTTACACAAAAAACAGAGTCTATTTATGCTCAAGCTCAACCAGATATTCAGGCGCAATTTATTGATCAGGAACTGGAGCGGCAAATGGAAAGATTGATTACCGATATTACAGTAATCAGAAATTTACGTTCACAGACTAATATTAAGCCTAAGGATGAGGTTAGTGTACAAATTTTTGAAACGGATAAAGAAAATATCGCGTTTATTAAAAAACATTCAATTTATTTAAAAAGGCTGGCGAAACTTAATCATTTTGAATTTATTAATAAAAATTCTCCGCCGGATATGTGCGCCGCCAGCGGGGTGGCATTAAGTTCGATTATTTATCTTATCGGGGCAGAAGTTGATCGGGCCGTAGAAAAGGAAAAATTAGAAAAACAAATCCAGGAAATTATAAAGCACATTGCTAATCGCGATAAACAGCTGGGGAATCCGGTATTTCGGCAAAAGGCGCCAAAAAAAATAATTGAAAATTTAAAACAGTCGCGTGACGAATTGAAAATTGAACTGGAAAAACTAAAGAGTATAAAAAATGGTCTTAGGGAAAAGAAGGAAGAAAAATAAAAAAAACAAGCAAAAACAAAGCATTTTATCAGAAGCAGCAATTGTGGTGAGTAATGCTTTGTCTGAAGATATCGGGGCTGGCGATATTACGAGTCAAGGGCTGATTGATCCCCAGACAAAAGTAAAAGCCTGGATTATTGTAAAAGAAAAAAATATTGTGGTTTGCGGCATGGATATTTTAAAAGAAGTATTTTATCAAGTTGATCGAAAAATTAAAATAAAAAGTTATGTTAGAGATGGAGATTTTTTAAAAACAAAAACAAAAATTTGTGAAATACAAGGAGCGGCACGGAGTATTTTAACCGCGGAGCGGACAGCGTTGAACTTTTTAGGCCGGTTTTCCGGAATTTCTACAAAAACTTACTTGCTTGTAAAAAAAATCAAAAAATATAAAATTAAGATTTTGGATACGCGTAAAACAACTCCGGGTTTAAGAATTTTAGAAAAATATGCGGTGAAAATTGGCGGAGGAATTAATCACCGTATGGGTTTGTATGACTGTGTCTTGATTAAAGATAATCATTTAAAATTACTCCGGCAGCAAAAAAAAGAAGATATTTTTAAATCAGCTATAAACAGGTTTAAAAAAAAATTTAAAGGCAGGATAAAGATCGAAGTAGAAGTTAAAAACCAAAAAGAATTAAAAAATGCCCTAAAGTGTAATCCGGATGTTATAATGTTAGATAATATGAGTTTAACTCAGATGCGGCAAGCTGTAAAAATGCGTGATTTATTAAATAGCCAGGTAAGGCTGGAGGCATCCGGTAATATTAATGAAGCTAATATTGAGCAAGCTGCCGCTAGCGGAGTTGACTTTATCTCAGTCGGCGCACTTACGCATTCAGTTAAATCGATTGATTTCAGTCTTAATTTTATCGATTTTTAAATTACAAGATAGTTAATAAAAGGAGTTCAAGGTATGGAAATTAATAAATTACTAAATATTGCAGTGGAAAGTAATGCTTCGGATTTGCATATTGTTGTTGGCGTACCGCCAACATTACGCGTTGATGGTGAATTAATTCCTCTAGAAATGGATGTATTAACTCCCGAAGCCTCTAAAATTATGATTTATAGTATCTTAAATGATGTACAAAGGCATAAATTTGAAAAAGACTGGGAACTTGATTTCTCTTTTTCTGTGCCAGGCTTAAGCAGATTTCGGGTTAATATTTATATTTCCAAAGATCATATTGAAGCTGCGTTTCGTATTGTGGGATTAAGGGTAAAAGAACCGGAAGAATTAGGATTGCCTAATGTTATTCATGATTTTTGCCGCAAACTTGCCGGGCTTATTTTGGTCACCGGTCCGACGGGAGTAGGAAAAACGACAACGATGAATGCGATGATTGATTTGATTAACCGGGAAAGAAAAGAGCGGATTATAATTATTGAAGATCCCATCGAATATATTCACGAGCATAAGAAAAGTGTAATTATTCAACGGGAAGTTTATTCAGATACTAAATCCTTTGCAGGTGCCTTGATTCAGACACTCCGGCAAGACCCGAATGTAATATGTGTAGGAGAAATGCGCGACTTAGAAACTATTCAAACAGCTTTAACAGCAGCAGAGACAGGCCATTTGGTCTTAGCTACTTTACATACACCGGATGCAATGCAGACTATTGATAGAATTATTGATGTTTTTCCCTCTAATGCGCAAGAACAGATCAGGATTATTCTTTCTAATGCTCTGGAAGGAATAATTTCTCAGCAATTATTGCCTCGCATTGACGGTAAGGGCCGAATTTTAGCCGCGGAGGTGCTCATAGCCACGCCGGCAATAAGAAATGTTATCCGGGAATCTAAGACAGAGCAAATCCCTACAATTATGCAGACGAGTGCGGAGAGCGGCATGCTCTTGATGGATACTTCATTAAAAGATTTATACACAAAAGGTGTGATTAGCTACGAAACAGCAATAAGCCGTGTAAAAGATATTTCACACTTTAAATCTCTGCTGATGAAATCCGGAAAAAAGTTCAGTTAGTAGATGAAAAACGAGTTTGTTTTAAAAAGTTCGTTTAATCCTTGCGGTGACCAGCCTCAGGCAATTACCGAGTTATCAAAGTCTATTCAGAATAAAAATAGGTTTCAAACCTTATTGGGTGTTACGGGCAGCGGCAAGACTTATACTATGGCGCAAATCATATCTAAGGTAAATAAACCCGCTTTAGTCATATCTCATAATAAAACTCTTGCGGCACAGCTTTATACAGAATTTAAAGAATTTTTTCCGCAGAATGCTGTGGAATATTTCATCAGCTATTATGATTATTATCAGCCGGAAGCGTATATTCCGCAAACGGATACTTATATTGAAAAAGATGCATCAATTAACGAGCGGATTAACCGGTTAAGACTGGCAGCCACAACCTCGTTAATGACCCGGCCAGATGTTATTGTTGTTGCAAGCGTATCTTGCATTTATAATTTAGGCTCACCGCGGGAATTTAGAAATTTTTTTGTACATTTAAAAGTAGGAGAGAATATTGACCGGGACAGTTTACTCAGGCAATTTGTTAAAATTCGTTATGAACGTAATGATGTTGCGTTTATTCAAGGTTTGTTCCGGGTTCGGGGTGATACCGTAGAAATTTTTCCAGCTTATGAATTGGATGCAGTACGGATAGAATTTTTTTCCGATACAATAGAAAAAATTTCCCTGATTGATCCGGTAACGTTAAGAATTAAAGATAAATTGACGGAAATTGCGATTTACCCCGCAAAACATTTCTTAGTTGAGGAGGAGCAGTTAGCCGATGCTTTATCTGATATTGAAAAAGAAATGCTGATTGAAGTTGAAAATTTTAAAAAGCAGGGAAAAATTTTAGAAGCTCAGAGACTTGAATCTCGGACAAAATATGATTTAGAAATGCTCAGAGAACTGGGTTTTTGTCAGGGAGTAGAAAATTATTCGCGTTACTTAAGCCGTAGGCCAGCAGGAAGCAGGCCGTATTGTTTGCTTGATTATTTTCCGGATGATTTTCTGATTATCATTGATGAATCGCATGTAACCATACCGCAGATCAGAGGCATGTATAATGGAGACAAGGCCAGAAAAGAAGTGCTGCGGGATTTTGGGTTTAGGCTGCCTTCTTGCCTGGATAATCGACCGCTTAAATTTAATGAGTTTGAAAAAATGGCAAACCAGGTTTTGTTTGCATCCGCCACTCCGGCGGATTATGAATTAAATAAAAGTAAAATAATTGCCGAGCAAATTATTCGGCCTACAGGTTTAGTTGATCCGGAAATCGTTGTGATACCAGCTAAGCATCAGATTGATGATTTAATTATGCGGGTTAAAGAAAGAGCCCAGAAAAAAGAAAGGGTTTTAGTCACAACTTTGACCAAACGGATGGCAGAGGATTTAGCCCAGTATTTAGAAGATACAGGATTAGCAACGCATTACTTACATTCAGAATTAAATGCCTTAGAAAGGGTAAAAATTCTTACTGACTTAAGAAGAAAAAAATTTGACTGTCTGGTCGGGGTTAATCTCCTGCGGGAAGGGCTGGATTTACCGGAAGTTTCTTTGGTGTGTGTAATTGATGCGGACAAAGAAGGGTTTTTAAGATCAGCTACTTCGTTAATTCAGGTTGCCGGGCGAGCGGCGCGTCATATTAATGGACAAGTAATTATGTATGCGGATAAAATGACCAAATCTATGCAAAAAACAATTCTGGAGACAAACCGGCGCAGAAAAAAACAATTAGACTATAATCGTAAAAATAATATTTCTCCGCGTTCTGTGCAAAAAGCTATTATTGATTGGATGCAGGAAGAAAAACAGGCTGAAGTTATGGTTCGTAAGATTGTCACAGAAGATATAAAAATGTATGAAAATCTTTATCGGGTGGATAATCTGGAAAGAGAGATGGAATTAGCCGCGAAAAATTTACAGTTTGAACGGGCAATTATTTTACGGAATAAAATAAAAGCGTTAAAAATTAAGAGTCCGAAGGAGCAGAGCAAAGGTGTAAAAATACAAAAAATAAAAAGGCAGCGATGGAAGAGAAAATTTTAAAATATCTAAAGCAAAACATGCATAATTTTGTTTCCGGGCAAGAACTCTCGGAAAGGTTAAACGTATCGCGTACAGCAATCTGGAAGCATATTAAAAATTTAAAGAATTTGGATTATCAAATTATTGCACAGCCGCATTCTGGATACCAATTACTAAAGATACCCGACAAAATGCTTCCGGAAGAAATCAGCGATAACCTAAAAACGAAAAAGATTGCGAAAAAAATTATTGCGTATAAATCAACAGATTCCACAAATAATATTGCTTACCGTTTAGCAGAAGATGGTGCATTACACGGAACAATTGTGGTGAGTGAGGCTCAATCAAAGGGGAAAGGCAGGTTAGGCCGGAGCTGGGTATCCCCGGCCGGGGTGGGAATTTATTTATCAATTATTTTAAGGCCAAATATTTCACCCCTGGAAGCAGGGAAATTAACATTAATGAGTTCGGTAAGTCTTGTGCGGGCTTTAAAACAGGTATTGGATATAAATGCACAAATTAAATGGCCAAATGATATTTATGTTGATAATGAGAAAGTTTGCGGTATCCTTACAGAAATGAGTGCAGAAGTAGACCAGGTAAATTTTATAATTTTAGGTATTGGTTTAAATGTGAACACAAAAGCCAGTGATTTACCCAAAGGGGGGACATCTTTACAGTTAAAGCTAAAAGACAAAAAACATATTGATCGAGTGAGTTTATTAAAATCAATACTTGAAGCAATTGAAGCAGATTACCTGAAAGTTTTAAAATATGGGTTTAATTTTGTAGTTGAGCAATGGAAAAAATCTTCGCGGACTTTGGGACATGATGTTAAAATAAAGACAGGTAAAAAGGTCATTTATGGTAAAGCCTTGGATTTAGATAATAATGGAGCTTTAGTAATTTGTGATGATACGGGCAGCTTACAACATATATTAAGCGGTGATGTAACGCCAATGGACAGCAGGTAGCAGACTGCAGGTTTCAAGCAATAAATAATTTTTAGCCGGCAACATGAAATTTGTAATTTGTAACTTGTAACTTGTCACTAGTGTCCGGTTGTTTTTTTTAATATTTTTGTAATACAATTAATTATAACAGGTTATGAAAAAAATATCTGTAATCGATTTGAAATCAGTTTTATACTATGGTCATTCTTTTTTAAACAAACAAAAAGGAGTGGCCGATGAATATAGGAAAAACTGTCTTTGCCCAAATCATGGACTTTTTACCATTACAAGAATTTCGCAAATGCGTAAATCGAAATCAAGGAAATTACAAAGTTCAAAAATTTTCTTGCTACGATCAATTTCTTTGTATGGCTTTTGCTCAACTTACTTATCGCGAAAGCTTACGCGATATAGAAACATGTTTGCGTTCAATGCAAAGCAAACTTTATCATATCGGCTTTCGCGGGAAAATATCTCGCAGTACATTAGCCGATGCAAACGAAACTCGCAATTGCCAAATTTATGCCGACTTCGCACAAATTCTTATCAAGACAGCAAGAGGTTTGTATCTCAACGAACCCTTTTCAATAGAATTAAAACAATCTGTTTACGCATTAGACGCAACTACAATCAACCTATGTCTTTCCTTGTTTCCTTGGTCTCATTTTCGATTAAAACAAGGTGCTATCAAACTGCATACGCTTTTAGATCTCCGAGGAGCAATCCCCTCTTTTATAAGAATTACGCCTGCTCGTACACACGAAATAAATATCCTAAAAGAATTGATTCCAGAACCTGGTTCTTTCTATACTTTAGACCGTGGGTATTTCGATTCGGCCTCTCTTTACATGTTAAATCAGGCAAAATCATTTTTTATCATTCGAGCCAGAAAAGATTTAAATGTCCGCAGACTTTACTCTCGTCCAATAGACAAATCAGCAGGACTCAAATACGATCAAACAGTTACCTTTGTCAGCTTTTATCCAAAAAAATGTTACCCGGAACAATTGCGCCGAATCAAATATTTCGACATAGAAAAGAACAAAAGTTTAATTTTTCTCACAAACAATTTTATTTTACCGGCTTTAACAATTACTCAACTTTACAAATGCCGTTGGCAAATTGAATTATTTTTTAAATGGATAAAACAACATTTACGCATAAAAGCTTTTTACGGAACATCAGAAAATGCGGTGAAAACCCAAATTTGGATAGCTATTTCCATATATGTGCTAATAGCAATTATCAAAAAACAGCTAAAAATAAAGTTAAATCTCTACACAATTTTACAGATTTTTAGTGTTACTATTTTTGAGAAAATGCCGATATTACAACTACTTACAGATTATGAATACAACAACAAATTAACTGATTCTTGTAACCAACTAGAATTATTCAACTTATAACCGGACACTAGTGGTAACTTGTAACTTGTAACTGGTAACCCTAACTATTAACGGTTTATATTATGAACTTATTGATTGATATTGGAAATTCAAATACCACTTTTGGGATATCAAAAAATTATAAAATTAAATTTGTTTTTCATATTCCGACAAATAAAATAAAAAGTTTTTCTTTTTTTAAAAAAGAAATTCAGAAACATTTTAAAAAACAAAAACTTAGACATAAAGATATACTAAACATTGCTGTTTGTTCGGTTGTACCGCAACTTGATATTAAAATAAAGTCTTATTTAAAAAAGATTTTTAAAATTAAGGTCATTTTTTTTACGGGGTCTGACATAATTATTCCGATTACGAATAAGTACAAAGCACCCCAGCAGGTTGGAAAGGATAGGCTAGTTAATGCTTTGGCAGTAAAAGATGAATATAAGCTGCCGGCTATTGTTGTAGATTTTGGCACAGCGATTACGATTGATGTGATCAATGAAAAAGCGGAATATTTAGGGGGTGTAATTGTTCCGGGAATAAATTTATCTTTAAGCTCTTTAGCGGAAAAAACTGCTTTGCTGCCTTTACTCAAAGCGCGTAAACCTAGTAAAATTCTTGGCACCAGCACGCAAAATTCTATTTTAAGCGGTATTTTTTATGGTTATGCTTTTTTAGTTGACGGCATGATAAAAGCTTTAAAAGCAGAGCAAAAACAAAAATTTCTGGTCATTGCTACAGGTGGTAATTTAAGTTTAATGAGACCATTATGCAAGGAAATTAATATTTTTGATCAGTATTTGACTTTAAAAGGTATAGAAAAAGTGCTTTTATTTGCAAAATACAAAGAAAATAAAAGATAAATAGCTAAAAATACCTTAAAATCCTCAATTTTGCCTAAAAATACCTTTTTTTAACACTTGATTTAACTGTTTGTATATGTTAAGTTCTTATAAACATAAAATTAGCACTCATCAGGCGAGAGTGCTGATAAAAAAAAAGGGAGGTGTTTGTATGAAAATTAAGCCATTAGGTGATCGAATTTTAGTAAAGGTTTTGGAGGCTAAGGAAAAAACAGAAAGTGGAATTTTTTTGCCAGATACGGCAAAAGAAAAACCCCAGGAAGCAGAAGTAATTGCTGTCGGAATGGGTAAGGTTTTAGAAAGCGGGAAAGTTCAGGCGCCGGAAGTTAAAGTTAAAGATAAAGTTTTGTTTGGAAAGTATTCTGGGACAAATGTTTCAACCCAGGACGGAAAAGAATATCTAATACTCAGAGAAGAAGATATTTTAGCAATTATCAGTTAACGTTTTATAATTAGGAGGTGAATAATGGCAAAACAACTTATTTTTAGTGATGATGCCAGAAGAGAAATACTCAAGGGTATTGAGCAGCTGGCACGTGCGGTAAAAGTTACTTTAGGACCGAAAGGCAGAAATGTGGTACTCGATAAAAAATTTGGTTCGCCAACAATAACTAAAGATGGAGTTACCGTAGCCAAAGAAATCGAACTCAAAGACCCTTATCAAAATTTAGGCGCAGAATTGGTCAAGGAAGTAGCTTCAAAAACAAGTGATATTGCTGGTGACGGGACAACTACGGCTACAGTTCTCGCAGAAGCAATTTACCGTGAAGGCTTAAAAAATGTAACAGCCGGGGCAAATCCTATGTCTTTAAAGAGAGGCATTGATTCTGCAGTTGAATCTGTAGTTAAAGAATTAAAAAAACTTTCTAAACCAATCAAAGATAAAAAGGAAGTTGCTCAGGTTGCTACGATTGCGGCAAACAGTGATGAAGGAATTGGTAATTTAATTGCGGAAGCAATGGAAAAAGTTGGTAAAGACGGTGTAATTACCGTAGAAGAAGCAAAATCTATGTCCACAACTTTAGACGTAGTGGAAGGGATGCAATTTGATCAAGGGTATTTATCCCCTTATTTTGCTACAGATACAGATCGTATGGAATGTGTATTAGAAGATCCGGTTATTTTGATTTATGAGAAAAAAATTACAGCCTTAAAAGATTTATTGCCGTTGCTGGAAAAAACAGCGCGTTCGGGAAAACCATTGGTAATTATTGCCGAGGACATTGAAGGTGAGGCATTAGCAACATTAGTGGTTAATAGAATTCGCGGCACATTGCAATGCTGCGCAGTGAAAGCACCAGGATACGGTGACCGCAGAAAAGCAATGCTTGAGGATATTGCTAAATTAACCGGCGGGCGGGCAATTACAGAAGATTTAGGCGAAAAGCTGGAAAATATTGACATCAGTGACCTGGGCCGGGCCAAAAGAGTGAGAATTGATAAGGAAAATACAACTATTGTCGAAGGCGCCGGAAAAACCAGTGAAATTACTGCCCGAATCAATCAGATTAAAAATCAAATTAATGAATCTGATTCTGATTATGATAAAGAGAAATTACAGGAACGCTTAGCTAAATTAGCCGGTGGTGTGGCGGTAATTAATGTTGGGGCAGCTACGGAAACTGAAATGAAGGAAAAGAAAGCTCGGGTTGAGGATGCACTACATGCAACACGTGCGGCTGTGGAAGAAGGCATTGTTCCGGGCGGCGGAGTAGTTATGATTCGTGCAGCTCGTGCATTAGACAAAGTAAAGCTTGAAGGTGATGAGCAGATTGGCGTAGAAATTATTAAAAAAGCATTAGAATCTCCGCTGCGTCAATTAGCGGAAAATGCCGGACTGGAAGGTTCGGTTGTTTTACAAGAAGTTAAGATTGCAAAAGGCAATATTGGTTATAACTTTAATACAAACAGCTATGTGGATATGATTGAAGCCGGAGTTTTAGATCCAGCAAAAGTTAGTCGTAGCGCGCTTGAAAATGCATCGAGTATTGCGGGTTTGCTTTTGACTACAGAAACATTGATTACCGATATTAAAGAAGATGAAAAATCTGGCCCAGCAATGCCGCCGATGGGTGGTATGGGCGGCGGTATGCCAGGTATGTATTAATACCGCATTTGGGTAATTTTAAACCCGCAGAAAGTATGGTCTTTCTGCGGGTTTTTTATTAATTGACAGTGTTTTTATTTTATGTTATATTTAACATTCATTACTTTCTGATTTGCTTAGTATTAAATAAGTTATGAGAAAAATAAAATTAAAATTAACTCGGGGAGGCAATAAAAAATGGCTCAATTTATTGGTAGAGGCCGTAAATCTCGGCGTTGCTATGGGTTTGATGAGGTAGCTTTAGTTCCGGGGATGGTAACAATTAATCCTAACGAAGTCGATACAAATTTTATTTTAGGTGATAAAAAGTATAGAGTACCGATTATTGCTGCAGCTATGGATGGAGTAGTGGATGTTAATTTTGCCGTGAAAATGGGCCAATTAGGCGGTTTAGCAGTTTTAAATTTGGAAGGAGTACAAACCCGCTATGAAAATCCAGATGAGGTTTTAGATGAAATTGCTCAAGCAAATCCAGAAGAAGCCACGAAATTGGTGCAAGGTATTTATCATGAACCGATAAAAGAAAAGCTGGTTGCGGTAAGAGTGCAACAAATAAAAAAGAAAAAAGTGCCTTGTGTTGTTAGTGCTATTCCTCAACGGGCAGAAAAATTTGGCGCTTTAGCACAGGAAGCTGGCGCGGATATTTTTGTTGTTCAATCTACAGTAACATCAGTACGTCACATATCTACTGAATATAAAGCATTGAATTTGGCAAAATTTTGTAAGGCAATGAAAATCCCTGTAATTGTCGGAAATTGTGTTAGTTATAATGTAGCTTTAGAATTATTTGAAACCGGATCAAGTGGGTTACTGGTGGGAATTGGACCAGGAGCAGCATGTACGACCCGAGGTGTTTTGGGTATTGGGGTGCCGCAAGTAACTTCAACTTGTGATGTAGCGGCAGCGCGTGATTTTTATTTTAAGAAAACCGGAAAATATATTCCCATAATAACGGATGGAGGTATGCGTACTGGCGGGGATATTTGTAAAGCTTTTGCTTGCGGGGCTGATTCAGTTATGGTTGGTTCGGCTTTTGCCCGGGCAAAAGAGGCACCCGGACGGGGATATCATTGGGGCATGGCTACGCCGCATGCAAATTTACCGCGTGGAACAAGAATTTATGTGGGAACTACCGGTACTTTAGAAGAAATTTTATTCGGGCCAGCCCGTTTAGACGATGGTTCACAAAATTTGGTGGGAGCATTAGCTTTGTCTATGGGATCTGTAGGCGCAAAAACAATAAAAGAAATGAACCTGACGGAAATTATTATTGCTCCTTCTATTCAGACCGAAGGAAAAATATTTCAGCAGGTGCAACGTGTAGGAATGGGAAAATAAGTTTTGTAAAAATAACAAGTCAAAAATCTAAAGTTAAAAACAAGAAAATGTTTAGAACACATAATTGCAATGAATTAACGCTCGAACATGAAAATAAAGAAGTGATTCTTTCCGGCTGGATAAATTCCCGGCGTGATCATGGTGGTTTGATTTTTATAGATTTACGCGATCGTTATGGATTAACACAAATAGTGTTAGATCCTCAAGTGAATGCGCAGGTACATGATCAGGCACAAATATTAAGAAATGAATTTGTAATTTGTGTTAAAGGGAAAGTTAATAAAAGGCCACAAGGAACCATTAATCCAAAGCTAGTTACGGGCCAGATCGAGGTGCATGTAGATAATTTAGAAATTCTTAATAAAGCTAATCCTTTGCCTTTTGAAATAAACGATGAACGGGAAGTCAATGAAGAGTTACGTCTTAAGTATCGTTTTCTTGACCTAAGAAAAAAAAGAATGAAAGAAAACCTGATTCTAAGATCAAAGGTTTTTAAAATAATCCGGGATTTTATGGATCAAGAAAATTTTATCGAAGTGGAAACTCCGATATTGACAAAAAGTACTCCCGAAGGGGCCAGAGACTATTTAGTCCCCAGCCGCGTTAATCCGGGTTTATTTTTTGCCCTGCCGCAATCACCGCAATTATTTAAGCAAATTTTAATGGTTTCTGGTTTTGATAAATATTATCAAATTGCAAAGTGTTTTCTGGATGAAGATTTAAGAAAAGACCGCCAGCCTGAATTTACACAGCTGGATATTGAGATGTCTTTTGTGAGCGAAGATGAAATTTATGTATTAATGGAAAAACTAATTGCCGCTATATTTCAAAAAGCACTGGGGAAGATAATACCTATCCCTTTTAAACGTTTTACCCATAAAGTGGCAATGGAGCGTTATGGTACGGATAAGCCTGATTTACGTTATGATATGCAGTTATATGATTTGAGCGATCTTGTTATTGGTTCGGAATTTATGGTGTTTAAGAATGTGATCGAATCAAAAGGAAAAATATTGGGTATGAATGTATCCGGAGCCGGAAAATTTTCTGCTAAAGATTTAGATGATTTAATACAAAAAGCAAAAGATCTAGGCGCTAAAGGATTAGTCTGGGTCAAAATTGGTGCTGACGGATACCAGTCTCCTGTGAAAAAGCATTTAGGCCAGGAATTACTGGAGAGGTTAGCTGAGAAGGTGAAAGCAACAAAGGGCGATTTATTATTGATTGTTGCGGATATGCCAAAAACCGCAATGTCTGTTTTAGGCACAATACGGATAGCTGTAGCGGAAAAATTGGGCCTAGATAAAAATAATGATCAACTTAATTTTCTTTGGGTAACAGATTTTCCGTTATTTCAATATAACCCCGATACAAAAAGATGGGATTCTGAGCACCATCCTTTTACTGCTCCCAAACCAGAAGATATTCCATACCTTGATTCTGATTTAACCCGGGTACGTTCTTGTGCTTATGATTTGGTAGTGAATGGTACAGAATTAGGCAGTGGAAGTATTCGTATTCATCAGCAGGAATTACAAGAAAAAATCTTTAAAATTTTAGGAATGAATCCGGCTGAGGTTAAAAAAAAATTTGGGTTTTTACTGGAAGCTTTTAAGTTTGGCGCTCCGCCGCACGGAGGCATTGCTCCGGGGCTGGATAGACTTTTAACAATTATGACCAATAGTTCAAGTATCCGAGATGTAATTGCTTTTCCGAAAACACAAAAAGCTTGGTGCCCCTTAACTGATGCACCGTCGGAAGTTTCCGATACACAGCTTAAAGATCTTAATTTGACAATAGATAAGGAATGAACTATAATAGATTGCACTTATATCGCTTAATTAATAATGAGTCTTTAATTTTAATCATCTAATAATTTAAAAGGCGCTTTTATGCCTGAAGTTAATCAGGAGGTGCTTGAGAATGAAAAAGAATTTATTTTTGTTTTTAATTATTTGTCTGGTGGGGATGAGCGCCAGTGGATGTGCGAAAAGAGTTAAAATCACAACGATCGAAAAAGAACGTATTGATCAAGATACCACAGCGGGTAACCAAGGTTTTATTGCAGGAACTCCGCCGCCGCAAGATGAGTTTAAAGTACGTGCGACAACGAGAGAAATTTATCAAGTCACTTTAGATTTACCGCCTTATCCGCAATGGAAAAATTTTAGGTTTAAGCCGACAGAAGATAAAAAATTATGGGGAAATCGGGGCTATATTTATGGCGGACCGCAGTTAATCGAAAAAGAAGAAACAGAGCCAATACAGCCGGCGGAAAGCGAAAATATAATTTTGCCTGATGCAGAAGAAGATATTCAAGAAAAAGAGGAAGTTCAGGATTTTACTCTCCCGGCGCAAACTTATGAAGAAGAATCCGCGTTTACTGATTATGTTGTGAAAAAAGGGGATACCTTACAGAAAATTTCTTTAAAAGTATATGGGACAACTAAAAAGTGGAAAAAGATTTTTGATTTTAATAGTGGTGTATTAAAAAATCCAAACAAAATTTATCCCGGCCAAAAAATTAAGATTCCGCAAATGTAGAAAATTTTTAATTAAAATGCATGAAGAAAAATATAAATATTGATAGTCATGAAGAAGCAAAAATTCTTTTTGGCCGACATGATGAAAATATAAAGATTATTGAAAAAGAACTCACCGTACAAATAATTACTCGAGGAGAAACACTTACCGTTAAGGGGAAAGAAAAAGAAGTAAATCTGGCCATAAAGTTAATAACAGAATTGATAGATTTTATCCGCACCGGCAGTGATTTAAAGCATGAAGATATCATTTGTGCGTTAAATTCGCAAGGGCTGGGCAAGAAAAGGCAGGAAAGTGATTTAACCTATAGACGTATTAACGTGATGGGTAAAAAACAGTTTACTACTCCTAAAACTCCTGGCCAAAGCAAATATGTTGATGCGATTCGTGAATCAGATATTACTTTTTGTATTGGTCCGGCAGGAACAGGTAAAACTTATTTAGCCGTGGCGATGGCTATTTCCGCTTTAAAAGCCGGAGAGGTTAACCGGATTGTTTTGACCCGTCCAGCAATAGAAGCAGGGGAGAGTTTAGGGTTTTTGCCAGGGGATTTATCCGAAAAGATCACACCCTATTTAAGGCCGGTGTATGATGCGCTTTATGAAATGATGGATCAAGATAAAGTAGAGAATTATTTAGAACGTAATATTATTGAAATTGCTCCGTTAGCTTACATGCGGGGCAGAACTTTAAATGATTCCTTTATTGTTTTGGATGAAGCTCAAAATAGCACACAAGAGCAAATGAAAATGTTTTTAACCCGGTTGGGTTTTGATTCCAAAACAGTGATTACCGGGGATATTACGCAAGTTGATTTGCCGGTGAATAAAAAGTCAGGTTTATTGCAAGCGCAAAAAATTTTAAAGGGTATAAACGGAATCAGTTTCACTTATTTAACAGACAAAGATGTAATCCGGCATAAGTTAGTTAAAGAAATTATTAAGGCTTATGCACAACTTGATCATAGTTTAAAATCCTAAATATGAAAAATATAATTAGTGACTCAAATCCTCAAAAAATTAAACATTCTTTGCAGATAATTATCCCGATTTTTATCTGTATTGTTTTAGCGATAAGTATTTTTATCGGGAGAGATTTTCTGGTCGTGGGAAAATATTATATTCAGGGACAAATAAGTCAAAGGGATATTTTTGCCCCTTTTGATTTTTCTTTTACGGATACGAATCTGCAAAACATTGAAGTTAAGAAAAATGAATTAATTGTCGAGCGCGGGGAGAAAATTAATAAGACACAGGAATTAGCGATTTTAAAATTACAATCAATGCAAAACCAGCCGAAAAATCTCTATTATTATTTAGGTCTTTTTTTATTGCTGCTTATTTTTTCTGTGATCGTGGCAACGTATGTAAGTATCCGGCGCGATAAGATTTTGTTTAATATTAAAAATGTAATTTTGTTGTGTCTTTTAATCATATTATTAATTTTGAGTGCCAAAGCAATTTTAATCTCCCAATGGCCGATTTATTTAATTCCTGTTGCCAGTGTAGTGATGCTGGCCGCAATTCTTATTGACCCAGGAATTGCGATGATGCTTACGGTTTTACTGAGTGTTTATACCGGGGTATTAACCGGTGTACGCTTTGACATTATGCTGATTATGCTTTCCGGAGGCATTGTGAGTATTTATACTGTGTTAAATGTGCGCCGCCGGCGCAGTTTGACCAAAGCCGGTATATTAATCGGATTGACTAATTTTATTGCGGTTGTCTGTATCGGTCTGATTAATTTTGTACCGATTAATCGTTTAATTATTCAAGGGGCATGGGGGTTTGCTAATGGTATGCTGTGTGCGGTGATTGTCACCGGACTTCTCCCGATTTTTGAAATAATTTTTCAAATAATGACGAATATCAGCCTGCTGGAATTGTCCGACTTAAATCAGCCGCTGTTAAAAGACTTAGTTTTAAAAGCACCGGGAACTTATCATCATAGTCTGGTTGTCGGAAATTTAGCAGAATCTGCCGCAGAAGCTGTTGGGGCAAATAGTTTATTAGCACGTGTCGGAGCTTATTTTCATGATATTGGGAAAATACGTATGGCACCGTATTTTAGCGAGAATCAGTCTCATGCTGAAAATAAGCATGAAACTCTCAGCCCGACAATTAGCAGTTTGATTATTATTAATCATATCAAAGAGGGTGTAGATCTTGCCAAAAAACATAAGTTAGGCAAAGCAATTAATGATGTTATTGCGCAACATCACGGTGATGACGTTGTTCATTTCTTTTATATGCGGGCACTGGAACAGAATCAAGAGGATAAAACTAAAATTGAATCAGAAAATTTTAGGTATCCCGGGCCAAAACCGCAATTTAAAGAAGCTGCGATTGTGATGTTGGCGGATTCAGTGGAAGCGGCTTCACGCGCCATGCCGCAGCCGACACCAGCAAAAATAAAAGATGTAGTTAACCGGATCATCAATAATAAATTTATTGGCGGCCAACTCGACGAATGTGATTTAACCCTAAAAGATTTACATATTATTTCAGAGATATTTACGCATATTTTAAACGGAATTTTTCACACACGCGTGGAGTACCCAGAGTTAAATCAAAATGGTGATGAACAAAATAAAAATAAAGAATCTTCAGAAAAAAACAAAAATAAACCAAAAAAAACTTAGAAGTTTTGCCGAAAAAGTTTTAAAAAATAAAGGCATTGATAAAACTGAATTAAGTGTGCTTTTAGTTGATAACCTAAAAATAAAACAGCTAAATGAAAAATATCTCGGTAAAAATTCTGCGACAGATGTGCTTGCCTTTAGAATGGCGGATGGCGATTTTAATGAAATACATCCGGAAATCCTAGGGGATGTAATTATTTCACTGGAAATGGCAAAAAAATGCGCCAAACAACTAAACTCCAGATGGGAAGAAGAAGTTTATTTATATCTTACACATGGAATCCTGCATTTGCTAGGTTATTCGGATTTGACGGAAAAAGGATTTAACCAGATGCAGGAAATGCAAAAGGAGATTTTAGAAAAATGTGCATAGGCGGCGGTTATTTGAAAGTTTTAATTACGCGATTGAAGGATTTATGTATGTTTTAAAAACACAGCGTAATATGAGGCTGCATTTTTTATCCGCAATTATTGTTTTGTTATTTGGGGTCTATTTTAATTTTTCGAAAGAAAAATTAGTTCTTTTATTATTAACCATAAGTTTTGTTTTTATTGCAGAAATGTTTAATTCCGCTTTGGAATTAATTATTGATTTAATTACGGATGAGTTCCATCCTTTAGCCAGAATTATCAAGGATATTGCTGCCGGCGCTGTTCTGGTCGCGGCAATCAATGCGGTATTTGTTGGATATTTGCTTTTCTTTAATACCATCCCTTCGGATACGTTGCAAACAACAATTGATTATATTAGGCAAAAGCCCTTGCATTTAACTTTTATTTCCATGGTTATTGTCCTGCATGTGGTATTTTTTTCAAAAGCCAGGCTAGGAAAAGGAAAACCTTTACGTGGGGGTATGCCTTCGGGGCATGCGGCGGTAGCTTTTTCGGTTTGGGCCATTGTGTTATTTATTTCCACGAGTAAATTGTTAATAACCCTTGTATTTATTCTGGCGATTTTAGTGGCTCAAAGCAGGATTCGCCCGGGGTTTCATAGTTTAAAAGAGGTAGCTATCGGAGGGTTATTGGGATTAAGCTTAACGAGTTTGATATTTTTTATCCTAAATTTATAAATTAATTTGCTGATTGGCAGTCTTAAAAAACGAGCTGTAATCTGAAAACAAAATAAGAATAAATGACTATTCATAAAACAAATGCAATTGTCTTAAATCGCAAAGATTACCGAGAAACAAGTTTTTTGTTAAGTTTTTATACTTCTGATTTTGGTAAAATATACGCCCAGGCAAAAGGAGCGCGGCGGAAGGCGGATAAATTCGGCACAAATTTTTTACCGATTACCTATAACAAAATTGTTTTTTATGAAAATAAAAGAAGTGACCTGCACATTATTTCCCAGGCTGATCTTATTGAACCATTTATAAATATTGATAAAGACATCGAAAGATATACTTACGCCACATATTTTTTAGAATTGGTTAGTTCCGGAATGCCCGGGGGAGAGAAAAATACCCAGGTTTTTAATTTAGTAATGAAATTCTTGAATTTATTGAATAATGAGGATAAAATAAACAACATCACCCAAATTTTTGAAGTAATATTTTTAAACCTTTCCGGATTTAAACCAAGGCTGGATAGTTGCGTAAATTGTAATAACGAAATTTTGGATAAAAGTAAATTCAGCTCTGCTGCCGGGGGCTTATTGTGCGATAAATGTTTTTATGCAGATTCAAATGCGAAAAGTTTAATGCCCGGGACAATTGCGACGATTAAATATATTGAAACAATTGAGTTAGATAAAATTGCTAGTTTTAAAATGGTCCGTTCAGTCGGTAATGAATTGAGTATAATTCTGAGGACATTTATTGATTTTCATATCGGAGAAAAATTTAAAGCTTTAGATTTTTTGCAAAAGGTAAGAGGTTTGTATGTCTAATGCCGTAATGGATAAAATTGTATCCTTATGTAAACGCCGGGGGTTTATTTTTCCCAGCTCGGAAATCTATGGGGGATTAAACAGCACTTGGGATTATGGTCCTTTAGGTGTGGAGCTAAAAAGAAATATAAAAAGTGCCTGGTGGCGTGATGTTGTGCACGGGCGTGATGATATGGAAGGCCTGGATGCAGCCATACTGATGCATCCGAATATATGGAAAGCCTCCGGACACCTAGATGGATTTACAGATGCTTTAGTTGACTGCCGGGTATGTAAAAAACGTTTTCGTGCAGATCATTTACTTGGAGAGGCAGAACAGAGAAAATGTCCGGAATGTAACGCAGTAATTAATCTCAAGGAAAATCCGCCGCGTCATTTTAATTTAATGTTAAAAACATTTTTAGGACCGGTTGAAAATGAAAACGCGATAACATATATACGTCCGGAAACAGCACAAGGAATTTTTGTGAATTTTTTAAATGTTCTAAATTCCCGGGCGAGAAAACTGCCGTTCGGTATTGCCCAGATCGGAAAAAGTTTCCGTAATGAAATTACGCCCGGAAATTTTACATTTCGCACTCGTGAATTTGAACAAATGGAAATAGAATATTTTGTGCCGCCGGAAACAGCAGAGTATTGGTACAAACATTGGGTTCAACAAAGGTTTAATTGGTATTTAAAATTAGGCATAAACAAAGAAAATTTAAAATTAAGGCAACATGCAAAGGATGAGCTAGCTCATTATGCTCAAGGTTGTACAGATATTGAGTATTTGTTTCCTTTTGGCTGGTCTGAGCTTGAGGGAATTGCGAATAGGACGGATTTTGACTTAAAACAACATGCACAATTAAGCGGTAAGGATTTAACTTTTTTTGACCAGGCTCAAGCCAAGCGGTATTTGCCCTATGTGATTGAGCCTTCCGGGGGAGTTGACCGGGCAGCTTTAGCTTTCTTAGTTGATGCCTATAAAGAAGAAATAGTGAAAGGAGAAACCAGAGTGGTGTTAGGGTTAAGTAAAGAATTGGCTCCCTATAAAATAGCTGTTTTACCATTATTAAAAAAGAATACAGGTATTGTAGAAATGGCAAAAAAAATTGGTTGTAGCTTAAAGAAAAAATTTGTGGTAAAATACGACGATACTGCTTCTATCGGTAAGCTCTATCGTCGGCAGGATGAGATTGGCACCTTATTTTGTGTTACGGTTGATGTGCAATCATTAACAGATCATCAGGTGACCATAAGAGCCCGGGATACAATGGCGCAGGATCGGGTAGATATTAGTAAATTAGAAGAATATTTTGAAAATAAAATTTTATAGTGAAAAAACAATGGATGGAAAGGGGGATTTATTTAAGATGAGTAAAAAGTATGTGTATTTTTTTGGTAATGGAAAAGCAGACGGAAATGCTAAGATGAAAGCAATCCTCGGAGGAAAAGGAGCTAATCTAGCAGAGATGTCTAGCATTGGAGTTCCAGTACCACCTGGATTTACAATTTCCACAGAAGTTTGTGATTATTATTATAAAAATGATAAAAAGTATCCTTTAGAATTACAAAAGCAAATTGATGAAAATATTGCCAAGCTAGAAAAAGCTATGGATGCGAAATTAGGCGATCCGAACAATCCGTTATTAGTTTCTGTACGCAGTGGAGCAGCTGCTTCTATGCCAGGCATGATGGATACAGTACTAAACCTAGGACTTAATGATGCTGCGGTTGAAGGCCTGGCCAAAAAAACAGATAACGAAAGATTAGCCTGGGATGCTTATCGCCGGTTTATTGATATGTTTGGTGATGTAGTTATGGGAGTTGAGCATGATCATTTCGAAGAAAAATTATCCGCAATTAAAAATAAATATAAAGCAAAATTAGATACAGATTTAAGCGCGCTGCAATTAAAAGAAGTTGTTTCAGAATATAAAAAAGTTTATCAAAAATATGTAAGAAAACCGTTTCCCCATAAAGCGAAAGATCAGTTAATGGCTGCGGTCAATGCAGTTTTTGGCTCCTGGAATATTCCGCGGGCTCAAACCTATCGCAGAATTAACCGGATTACCGGGCTTTTGGGAACTGCGGTAAATGTGCAGGCAATGGTTTTTGGTAATATGGGAGAAACTTCTGGCACCGGAGTTGCGTTTACCCGTAATCCTTCAACCGGTGATAAAGAATTTTTTGGTGAATTTTTAATAAATGCGCAAGGGGAAGATGTAGTTGCAGGAATTAGAACCCCGGAGCCGATTAGCGATTTAAAGAAAGCCTGGCCGCCGATTTATGAAGAATTAAATAGTATCCGTAATAAGCTGGAAAAACATTACCGCGATATGCAGGATGTTGAATTTACGATTCAGGAAGGAAAGCTCTTTATGCTGCAAACACGTACGGGTAAGCGAACAGGTTTAGCGGCCGTAAAATTAGCTGTAGATATGGTTAATGAAAGAATGATTACACCCAAAGAAGCTTTAATGCGGATTGAAGGAGATCAGCTTAACCAACTTCTTTTCCCGATTTTTGATTTAAAAGCAAAAGCAAATGCAAAACTGATTGCCAAAGGGCTGCCGGCTGGTCCGGGCGCAGCTTCTGGACAGGTAGTATTTACGGCTTTAGACGCTGAGGCTTGGAAGAAAAAAGGAAAACAAGTTATTCTGGTGAGGCACGAAACATCGCCTGAGGATGTTGCGGGTATGGATGCTGCGGTAGGAATTTTAACATCAACCGGAGGCATGACCTCGCATGCGGCAGTAGTGGCACGCGGTTGGGGGAAATGCTGTATTGCCGGATGTAGTACTCTAAATATAAACTATGCCAAACAACAGATCACCATTGGTAATTTAGTGATTAAGCAAGGGGATTGGATTTCATTAGATGGTTCAACCGGCGAGGTAATGTTAGGACACATTAAATCAAGCTCTAGTCCGGTTATTGCCGGTATTGTAGAAAATAATACGGAAGCAAAAAAAAGCGAAATTTACAAGATGTTTAATCAGATAATGAAGTGGGCGGATCAGTACCGAACATTAAATATCCGTACGAATGCAGATACGCCTAAAGATTCACAAGCAGCCCGCAGGCTTGGGGCAGAGGGAATTGGGTTAACTCGGACTGAGCATATGTTTTTTGAAGGGGAGAGAATTTGGGCAATCAGAGAATTTATTTTAGCTCAGGATAAGATAGCACGAGAAAAGGCTTTGGTAAAATTACTGCCATTTCAACGAAAGGATTTTGAAGGAATTTTTGAGCAAATGAATGGTTTGCCGGTAACAATTCGTTTACTGGATCCGCCATTACATGAATTTTTACCAAATGATGAAGCAGGTCAAAAAGAAATGGCAAAACGGCTTAAAATTACACCGGTACGGGTTAAAGAATTAATTAAAAGCCTGCATGAGTTAAATCCCATGCTAGGGCATCGAGGTTGCCGGTTATCGATAACCTATCCGGAGCTTTGTGTAATGCAAACCACTGCAATCATTGAAGCAGCTTGTAAGATGGCGAAAAAAGGCATTAAGGTTATGCCGGAAATAATGATTCCTTTAATCGGGACAAAGAATGAATTTGATTTTCTGGAGCCAATTATTAGGCAGACAGCAGATGCGATTATCAAGAAAACTAATTCCCGCGTAAAATATATGGTAGGAACAATGATTGAAATTCCCCGGGCGGCTTTAACTGCGGATGAAGTTGCGCAAAATGCAGAATTTTTCTCTTTTGGCACTAATGATTTAACCCAGATGACCTTTGGTTATAGTAGAGATGATGCCGGTGTTTTCTTACCAGAATATGTGGAAAAGAAAGTTTTACCGGATGATCCTTTCCAAACTATTGATCAAGGCGGGGTAGGAAAACTTATCCAAACAGCAGTTTCCTTAGGCCGAAAAACAAGAAAGAATCTTAAATGCGGTATTTGCGGCGAACACGGGGGAGACCCCCGGTCGGTAAAATTTTGTCATAAGGTTGGTTTAAATTATGTCAGCTGTTCACCATTTAGAGTGCCGATTGCACGTTTAGCAGCAGCACAGGCAGTAATTGAAGAAAAGGAAGGGAAAAATTTTTAAGTGATGGCTATGGATCCAATTCGATTATATTTAAAGGATATTAAAAATATTCCGCTTTTAACCCCGGAAGAAGAACTGAAAATATCAAAAAAAGCAAAACGGGGAGATGTTAATGCGCGTAAATTAATGATCCGGTCAAATTTAAGGTTAGTGGTAAATATTGCCAAGAAATATAGTTTCTTAGGTGTGCCGATAACGGATTTGATTGAAGAAGGCAACTTGGGGCTAATGCGGTCTGTGCAAAAGTTTGATCCGCAAAAAGGGTATCGGTTTAGTACTTATGCAGCGTGGTGGATCAGGCAGTATATTACCCGGGCTATTGCTAACCAAAGTAAAACTATCCGTGTACCGGTTTATCTTACGGAAACGATCACCAAATGGAAAAAAGCTTCGGAGAGGTTAACCCAAAAACTAGGCCGGCAACCGAACATAAAAGAAATTGCGAAAAAAATGCGGATTACAATCAAAAAAGCACGCAGTTTGAGCGAAATTGTTACCCGAACAACATCTTTACATAAACCGATTGGGGAGGATTCATCCGGAGAGTTTATGGATTTGATTGAAGATGAATCTAGTGTATCTCCTTTTGAAGAATTAAGCCGGCTTTTACGCCAGGAAAAGATTGCGGAATTATTAGAGAAGATGTCCGAGAGGGAAAAGCAGATATTAATACTCCGGTACGGGCTCGAAGATGGTGATTTTCGTACGCTTGAGGAAACAGCGAAAAACTTCAAAATTTCCCGGGAAAGAGTCAGGCAGATAGAAAATAATGCACTAAAGAAATTAAGGATGTATATGCAGGAGACAGAATCATGAAAGCGGAAAAAATTCTCGCTAAAGCTATCCGTGATGTTCCTGATTTCCCTAAAAAAGGTATAATTTTCAAGGATATCACAACATTATTACAAAATTCTAAAACCTTTAAAAAGGCGATTGATCTGATTTATAAAGAGTATAAACATAAAAAAATCGATGCAGTTGTTTGTGTGGAATCAAGAGGTTTTATCTTTGGGGCGCCTCTGGCGTATAAATTAAATACCGGCTTAGTCTTGGTCCGAAAAAAAGGGAAACTTCCCTATAAAACCTACAAAATGACTTATGCTTTAGAGTATGGAAAAGATACATTAGAAATCCACCAGGATGCTTTAAAAAAGGGAGCTTGTGTTTTAGTGATTGATGACCTTTTGGCAACCGGTGGGACAATTGCGGCTGTTTGCCAAATACTTAAAAAATTTAAAGCAAAGATAGCCGGTGTGTGTTTTGTGGTAGAATTGCTGTTCCTTAAAGGGCGGGAAAAATTAAAGGATTATAAAGTTAGTTCTATTGTAAAGTATTAAATCTTATATTAAGTAAAAATGCAAAAAACGCAGTGAAAGCTGCGTTTTTTATTTACGGCTTAAAGCGAAAATAAGCTTGCACTGTTTTTAGTAAAAGCTTAGAATAATTATTGCAAATTTTGTTTTATTTTAAGGAAAAAAATATATGTTTACTAAAGAAAACATTTTACTGGCTATAAAATCTATTTTTATTTGTGTGCTAATTTTTTTAGCGATTAAATTTGGGATTCCCGCGATAAAGGCTTTTGATCAATTTTTTACACTGAAAATTAAGTCTTTTCTTTCCTTGTTTTTTGAAGGAGCGGGAGCAGTAAAAAAACAGATTAAGGGTAAACAAAATGAATATCTAGAAACTGACTATGAAATTAATTATCGAGAGTTCCGTCAGGGATTTATGCGGGGAATCACAGATGATGATTTAACAAAAGCAATCGGCAGAGGAAATTTCCTTATTGCCAAGGATTATCAAAATCTGCAAATCAGGCGAAAGTTAGCCTTTCTCTATTATCTGGAAAATGATTATGCAAAATCCAAAGAACATTATTATTGGATTTTAAAAAGATTTTCAGAAAACAAATTAAAGTTTGAAAATATCCGCAGCCATGAATATGTTTATAGCATAAAAAGATGCTTATTAGAACTTGCGGCATTATCTTACGAGGGAGATAATGTTGACCAGGCATTTAGCTTTTATTGGCAATTTAAAAGAGCGGATTATCCAGAAGATACATTTTATGAATTGAGAAATCAAAATTTATCCAGCCAGGATATTCTGGTGGAGATATTTACCATGATTTCCCGGGAAGGCGGTTTTTCCTTGAAAAAATCAATCCAGGGATTAGAATTACTCAATTTAAAATATCCCGATGATCCGCGAATAATCAGTGCATTAATTTTTGAATATTTAGAAATTATTGAATTTTTAGGTGAGGAAAGAATTCTGTTAGCTTGGGAATATATTCAAAACCTGGCTATTTTAGCAGAAGCTATCCCCAGTTTTAAGGACGAGGAATTAAAAAATGAATTACAAGAAAGAATAGAAATTTTACCTCAAATAAAAGAAAAGTATGAACGAGCTTTATCTTTTAAACTTAAAAACCAAAGTGAAAAATAAAATGATTAACTAGGGGAACTTATTGTGCAGATTTGGTTTCCACTTATGATTTTAGTTTTACTCGTATTTTTTTTGACATTTATTCTTAAATATTACTTTGTTTATTTTTGGCAAAAAAAGACAAAATTAAGAAGCCTGGCAATAAAATTTTCTTTATGTGTATTGAGCTTATTATATTTATTCATTATCTTAGAAATTATTTTTGCTGCCTTTTTTATTCAATCCGATTCTTACACTTTTACCACTTTAGCTTCGCAGCGTTGGTTTCAAAAATATTGGAATCCGATTAATTCTGCAGGATACAGAGATTATGAATATAATTGGGACGGGGAAAAAATAATATTCATTCTTGGTGATTCTTTTGCTGCTGGCCATGGCATAAAAAATATTTCACATAGATTCTCTGGGGTTTTAAAGGATAAGCTTGGGCCTGAATGGATTGTGGTCACATTAGCTAAAAATGGCTGGGATACAGTTAATGAGTATCTAACTTTAGTCCAGCATCCTAAAAAACCTAAAAAAATAATTGTCTCTTATTATATTAATGATATTGAAAGTATTGCTCGAAAAAAAGGGTATAATATCCCTTGGGAATTATTGGTAAAACATCCTCCAATTTCTTTTGCAGGGTTAATAATTAGAACATCTTTTATCGTAAATTGGATGTATTGGAATTTACATCGTGGCCAATTGGGGGAGATTTATTGGGACTATCTTAAACATTTATTTAATAATCCTCAGATATGGGAATTGCATAAGCAAGAATTGCTTAAATTTATAATTTATGCCCAGGAAATAAATGCAGAAATACTATTTATTGTTTGGCCTTACTTAGGAAATATTCCTGAAAGTTTAGAATTTACGTCTAAAGTGGTAGATTTTTTAGAAAAACAAAATGTTAAGGTGCTTGATTTGGGGAAATACTATTTAAATTATGATCCTGAAAATTTAATTGTTAATAAATTAGATACGCATCCTAATGAAAAAGTTCATGCCCAAGTAGCGGAATTACTTTATAAAGAATTATTTCTGACTAAGTAACTTAATGTCTACATCCATTAAAAGCTAATAAAATATTTACACATGCTGATAATAATCATAAGAATAACTAAAAATTTACCCGTTGTTTTTTTTGATATTTCGTTATAGAAAACAGCCAGGCACAAGGCAAAAACAGGCAAGTAGGGCATAGAAAATTCGAATTCTTTTACCCGAATAAAGGTTAAAATAATAAAGGGGATTACTAACCAGCTGAGTAAAAATAATCTCTTTGCAGGACTAATGTTGCGCAGGCTATAGATAGACATTATAAAAAGAAAACAGTTTAGCCATCCGATCTGAAAGGGTAATATTTTGATATAGAAAAATAAATGTGAAAGTGAAAAAATATTTTCCTCTTGAACCTTTGCAATATGCTGTGTCCTTTCCATGATACTGGATAATGTTTGCGGACAATGATAAAAAATCGCTGCAATGAATATGCTTAAAAAAATAAAAACAAAAATATTGAAAAATTTGTTTTTATTCTGCAACTGATTATCTGCTTTGCAAGTGAGTATTGTTGTAAAAATTGGGCCGAAAAGAAAAATAATTGCGGATTGCCTAATTAGCAGGGCCAAGCCAAAGGAAATTCCCGCAAACACAGAAAATTTAAAATTTTGGAAATTATTAGTTAATAACAGCAAATAAGCGCATACACTTACTAATGCGGTGATGGCTATATTAAAATTGTACTGTATTGATTTTGTATAAATAATCGCAAAGAACGAGCAGATAATTGCTGCGAGTACCCCGGTTTGTTTATCGGATAATTTTTTCCCTAAGCCATAAATCGCTGATAATAAAATTGTAAAAAAGATAGCCGAATTAAAAAATAATGCATTATTCGCAGAGAAAATTTTGACTAAGATTATTCCTGTCCAGTAATACAAAGGGGCATAGGCAGTATCAATAAAAACCAAATTTTTAAAAGAAAAATTTTGGTTCAAAGCATGCATCATTTTAAAGGTATTATGCATATGCCAGTACCAGTCTTTGCCCACAGGCCAGGCTCCGGCTTTAAACCAAAAAATAATATTGATTAAATGTAAGCTGATTAATAAAATCATGGTGAAAATATATTTTTTCTTTCTTATCTGTATCTTTCTATTTTATAATTTGCAGGCTAATATCATCAATATAGGTGATTGTGCCGAAATCACTGCTATTTAGCGTTATTTCTAATTGAATTGCCCTGGCGGATAGGGGTAATTGCTCGGAAAGCTCAACTTTTTCCCAATCCAATGCATTACATTTAAGGTCTTTAGAAATTAAAATTCTTCCGGCGCCGCTTTTTTCTAACAAGTTTATATAAATAACTGGGCCTGCTCCCTTATAATATAATTTCAGGTGCAGCTGGCTATTGGGTATTATTCCTAACCAGGTGGGATTATTTTCAAAACCCCAGGGCAGGTATTTTAAATTTGAAAAACCTTTATTTTTGCAAAAATATAATCGACAGGGCAGTTCAAGGGCAGAGATTTTCAAGCTCTGGAAGAAAGAAAAAAAATCATCTTTAGAAATTGAGAACTTATTTTTAGAATCAGGAGCTGCAAAATACGATAAGCCGTTTGAGAAATCAATTTTCAGAAAAGGATTTTTTTCAAAGTAATTTTCCTCGATATAATCATCAACCTTTTGATTATAAATTATCCCTTTTTCGATAAAATCTTGCATGCCTTTTTTAGACAGAAGTTTTTTACTTGAGCTTGTGAGTTTACAATAACTGAAGAAAAAAAATAAACATAGACAAAAGATGATAATATATAAATAGAATAAATTTTTTTTTAAATTTTTCATATTTGTAGAAAAGTTTATGCATAAAGTTTATAAATTTTAACTGAAAAAGTCAAATTATATAATTAATTTCTAAAATTGCCAAGATTTGCTAAAGATGTTAAGATAATAACCAAAATTAAAACATTAAAAATTTGCTTTTAAGTTTATAAAAACAATGGCGGAAGAAAAATAGAAGGAGAGGATGATGGAGAAGAAAAGGTCAAGCGGAATAATTTTTTTTAGTTTGTTAAATCTTATATGCGGCTTATTAACTTTGTATTATGCTTTTAAATTTATTGCATATACAGGAGAAGATGAGCTTGTTTTTAATCAACTAGGAATTTTTACTGCTATATTATGTCCACTTTTTTTTCTCGCTTCCTATCTCGCTTTTCGATTAAATAAAAAGGGAAGAATTATGAATTTATTATTTTCACCTGTGACTGCATTTATGATATGGACACATATTCGTTTTATTATTCCTTGTATTGACCAAATTAGAATGCCTATGTATCTTTTTATCCCAATTCCCTATTATTTGTTCTTAATTATTTGTACGGGGTGTATAATATATTATTTTAATCGTCCTAAAGTAAAAGCACAGTTTAACCCGGAGAAATAAAATGGCAGGGGGGAGATTTAAGTTAGAAAAGGGCTGTACCTGCTTTAATACTGTAGAATGTTAAATGTTTAATGTTTAATGTGTAAAGTAGCAAGTAGAGAGTAGAGAGAATATTGATTCTGGATGCTGGATCCTTGATACTGGCTAAAGCTTTTACTAGTATCCAGATTCTAGGATAGAGGATCAGTTTTTTGTCGCTTGGTTTCAAAAGGGGATTACTTAAAAAAATAAAAAATTTGAAATTTTGAACAAATAACGTTATATTAATTAAGTGAATTTTTTGCCCCTGTAGCTCAGAAGGATAGAGCAACGGTTTCCTAAACCGTGTGCCGGACGTTCGATTCGTCTCAGGGGCACCATAACCTGCTAACGCAGGAAATTAGAAATGCTAAATTATAAATGACAAATGGTCAGGTATTATAAATAACACAAATATTATTTCGCGAAAGCGATTAGCGTATAAATTAATAAAAGGGAAAGTTTTATGATTGATTTGCATACACATTCAATATTAAGCGACGGGGCATTATTGCCTTCTGAACTAGTGCGTCGGGCAGAAATTAAAGGCTATCGCGTTATGGCAATTACCGATCATGCAGATATATCTAATCTTGATTTTATTTTGCCGCGAATTATTCAATTTTGTCTGGATATTAAAAATAAAACAAAAATTAAGGTAATTCCAGGCGTAGAATTAACCCACATTCAGCCAGGAGATTTTAAAACCATGGTTAAAAAAGCCAGGGAACTAGGAGCTGCAATTGTAATCGGGCACGGAGAAACAATTGTTGAACCAGTGGTCAAAGGAACAAATCGAGCGGCAATTGAAGCGGGAGTTGATATTTTAGCACATCCCGGCATCATTGAAGAATCAGATGCAGAACTTGCGCTAAACCAGGGAGTGTTTTTAGAAATCAGTGCCCGGGCCGGGCATTGCCTGGGTAATGGGCATGTGGCAAAAACAGCTTTGAAAATTGGGACAAAATTGGTGATTAATACAGATTCACATATTCCGGAAAATTTAATTACCCGCGAGCAAGCTAACTCTGTTTGCCAGGGGGCAGGACTTGATCCGGCATATATTGTTGAGCTGATTCAAAATACAGAGATTTTTATTGAGAAAATATGGAAGTAATATTATTATAAATAACAGGATAAGGGTAAATGCGGTTATTGATTATTTTATACTTTAGTGATAAAATAATCATGACATAAGGATAAGGAAAAAGAAGAAAACAAAGGAGTCTCTGATGCCGGAAAAAAGACAAAACAAAAGAGCTTTAACCGCCTTATTTATTAGATTTACTGTGGATGATAATAATTCTATCAGCTATAAAACATTTAGCCGGGATATGTGTGTTGATGGCATTTGTTTACTTTCGCCTAAACGTTTAAAATTGAATGATAATTTACAGTTAAATATTGATATTCCCAATAATCCGGATATGACTTTAGCTGAAGGTAATGTGCGTTGGACATCGCAGAAATCAATGATCAATGAAGATGGTAAAGAGGTTTTTCCCGCCGGTGTTGCGTTTACTTATCTGGAAAGCCGGGATAAAGCTTTCTTGAGTGAATTTATTGGTAAAAAAGAAAAAGTTTGAAGTTTTCACCAGCAACCTGTGGTTCCTAAAAAAATCTAAAAGTTCCGGCATTAAATCCAGCGTGATAATCCCTATCTGATTCATACAGGAGCAGAATGAGAAAAATTGATTTAGCAGATGATAATTTCTGTTTTGTTTGCGGTAAGAAGAATAAATATGGGTTAAGGATTGATTTCGAATTAACTCCGGATGAGAAATTAAAAGCAGAATTTACACCGGAAAAAATTCATCAGGGTTTTAAAGATATTGTACACGGGGGAATTATCGGCATGATTTTAGATGAGGCAATGGTCAATTTGCTTTGGAAATTAGGGATTACCGCAGTTACCGCAGATTTAAATCTGAGATTGGTAAAACCAGCGATTGTGAATAAAAAGCTATTTTTTGAAGCAAAAATTAAGGAAAAACAGAAAAAAATAATAATAACTGAGGCAATATGTAAAAATGAAAAAGGACAAAAAATAGCACAGGCTAATGCTAAATGTTTAAAAGTATAAAATTATAAAACATGCTGATTAATGTTAGGAACATATTTTAAATACAATAGTTAAGCATGTTTTATTTTTAACTTTTTTGCTTTACAAATCAAATTTTGATGATAAAATAGGCACTTGTGATATTATTCCTTTTTTAATTAATAGTCAGGAGCTTGCCCGTGAAGAAAAATCGAGTAGTTAAGTATTATCTTAAAAAAGACGGAAATTTTGTTATAGAAAATTATGATCTAGCTAAGCCGTTTGCCAGTTTTTTCCCCGGGATTGCCGGATTATTCGGGATACCCATGTGGGTATTTTATGTGAATCGAGGTCAAGGTATTGTAAGTTTTGGAACACAAAATAAAAAACATGCAATTCTTGAGTTTTTCCCGGCGAATCGTGCATGGCAATTTGTCAGCCGCCGCGGATTCCGTACTTTTCTAAAAATTAAAAAAGAAAATAAAACTCTTTACTATGAGCCGTTTCAGAATGATCTGTGCAGCGAACCCATGGATTTACAAAGAAGTATGATGATCAGTTCTGAGGCATTCAGTGTTTCAGAAATTAATCATAGCTTAGGTCTGCATATTCAGGCTGAATATAGTGTTTTAGGCGAGGAACCATTGGCTTGTATTACCCGGAAATTAAGTGTAGAAAATATATCCGGCCGGAAATTAGAAATTAACATTTTAGATGGTTTGCCTCAGGTTGTACCTTACGGGGTAAATGATCGTTTTTTAAAAGAGCTTGGCCGGACAATTGAGGCCTGGATGCGGGTTGATTATGTGAGTAGTTTTAAAATTCCTTTTTATAAATTAGTGGTTGATCCTACGGATCGACCACAAGTAATATATATCCAGGGCGGGAATTTTTATTATAGTTATTCGCTGATAAATAAAAAAATTAAAAAAAATGATTTTATCGTTGATCCAGAATTAATTTTTGGAGCGGTTAATGATTTTAACTATCCCCAGGAATACTATCAAGCTGAATTTAAAATACCGCAAAATCAAATAACCTGCAGTAAAACTCCGGCAGCTTTTAGCCATAATAATTTTTTTCTTAATGACAAGCAAGCTGCGTCCATGATTACTTTTATGGGCTATGCCCAGAATGAGCAAATATTGCAGAAAATTATGGAAAAAGTGCAGGCGAAAAATTTTCTGGATAAAAAACAACAGGATTATAAAAAAACAATTGCCCAACTGCAAAGTAAAATTTTTACCGCCAGCGGCAATACAGCATATGATCTTTATGCCCAGCAAACATATCTCGACAATATTTTAAGGGGCGGATATCCTTTAACAATTAAACATAAAGATAAGTCTCATATTTTTCATGTATACAGCCGTAAACATGGAGATTTAGAGCGTGATTATAATAATTTTTTGACGGAAGCAACTTATTTTTCGCAGGGAAATGGTAATTACCGGGATGTCAATCAGAACAGGAGAAATGATGTATGGTTTAATCCGGATGTCCGGGAGGAGAATGTCTTAACGTTTTTCAACTTGCTGCAGTTAGACGGATTTAATCCTTTAGTAGTTTTTGGAGACCGCTTTAAACTGCATCGGGAAAAAGATTTTAAAAAAATAAGAAATTTATTCAGCCGGGAAAAAGATTTTGAATGTATTATAGATTTTATTAAAAAACAATTTACACCCGGGTGTTTGTTCTTTTTTATGGAACAAAATAATATTAAAATTAAAACATCAAAAATGAAATTCTTAAGTGAAATCCTGTCGTATTGTGATAAAAAACAAAATGCATTTCACGGTGAGGGATTTTGGGTAGATCATTGGACGTATAATATTGATGCATTAGATGCATACTTAGCAATTTATCCGGAAAAGCTCAAAGATTTATTATTAAGGAAAAAAGAGTTTGTTTTCTTTAATAATTTTGTTTCGGTTAAGCCGCGTGAAGAAAAATATGTTTTGTTTGAAGGTAATGCCCGGCAGTATCATGCAATCAGCGTGGAAGGGGCTGAAAATAGTTTTGATGATAATAATAATGCCAGTGATGATGATTGGGTGAGAACTAACTACGGGAAAGGAAGTATTTATAAAACTAATTTAATGGTTAAGATCATTTGTTTAATTACAAATAAAATTGCATCTTTAGATGCTTTTGGCTGCGGGATTGATATGGAGGCAAATAAACCGGGTTGGTATGATGCGTTAAATGGTTTACCCGGACTTTTTGGTTCTTCAGTTTGTGAAACAATGGAGTTAAAACGGCTAATTAATTTTATTCAAGCGGCGATTGATCAATTATCTTTGCCCCCGGATGATACAATCTTTCTGCCGCAAGAACTCCATGAATTTTTATTAGGGGTTGATGAAATTATTACGCATAATTTAAAAAGCTGCATACCCAATAAAGATTTGCTTTATTGGGACAAAACTTATTTGCTAAAAGAATCTTACCGCAAAAGTATTTATGGGGGATTAAGCGGGAATGAAAAGAAACTGGATATAGCTACTTTCGGGAAAATTTTAGTGAGAATGAATGAAAAACTTTTTCAGTCAATAGCTAAAACAAAAGACAAAAAAAGCGGTTTGCATCATACTTACTATATTAATGAAGTTGTTGATTATGAAAAAATTAAAGAACAGAATACAAAAGGTTTTAAAAAAAGTAAAGATGGTTTATTTTGTATCCGTCCTAAAAAATTCAAGCAAAACCCTTTACCTTTATTTTTAGAAGGGCAGGTGCATGCTTTACGTATTGCCCAGGAAAAATCGGGTGTGAAAAAGCTTTACGCTGCTACTAAAAAAAGTGTGCTTTATGATAAAAAATTAAAAATGTATAAAGTGAATGCTCCTTTACATGATATGAGTGAAGAAATTGGGCGGGCGCGAATTTTTACCCCCGGCTGGTTAGAAAATGAATCAATTTGGCTGCATATGGAATATAAATTTATTTTAGAACTTTTAAGAAACGGATTAAATGATGAGTTTTTTAATGAGTTTAAAAATATTTTAATTCCTTTTCAGCCGGCAGAACGTTATGGGCGAAGTATTTTAGAAAACTCCTCATTTTTAGTAAGCAGTGCTTTTCCGAACAGTAAATTACATGGCAATGGTTTTGTGGCGCGATTGAGCGGCTCAACCGCTGAATTCATCACGCTTTGGCTATGGATGAATGTGGGGCAGCGGCCGTTTAAATTAGATGCCGAAGGTTCCTTATATTTAGAGTTTAAACCGGTTTTACCAGACTGGATGTTTACAAAAAATAAATCCAGAGTTGAATATTTATGTGTGAATGGAGAAAAAGTAAAATTAGATTTAGCGAAAAATACTTATGCCTTTAATTTTTTAGGTGATATTTTAGTAGTTTATTATAATCCGAAAATGAAACATACTTACGGAGATAAAAGCGTTAAACCTAATCAGATTAAAATAACATTAAAGAATGCTCAGCAAATTGTGGTAAATTCTTCACGTTTATCCCGAAAATATGCAGAATTGATTAGAAATAAACAAGTGAGACGAATAGATATTAAATTATTTTAGATCCAACTACCTTTTTGATTAAAAATTGCGGATATATTCCTGGATTTCATGAATAATATAGTCTGGGGTAGAAGCGCCGGCGGCCATGCCGATTTTATTTTTATTTAAAAACCATTCCTTTTTTAACCCCCGCTTAGAATTTATCCAAAAAGTGTACGGATTTATTGTTTTTGATAACTCATAAAGTCTTTTTGTATTCGCGGAGCTTTTTGCGCCAATAATAACCATCATATCCTGTGTGTGCGCCATTTTTTCAATTTCCTTTTGTCTTTGCTTTGTGGGATAGCAAATCGTATTAATAAAAACAAAATTCGGTATAAATTTTTTTATTTTTTCTACAATTTTTTTTACGGTATCCAGGTTTTGTGTGGATTGGACCAGGACAACGGCGCGATTAATATTTTTGAATTTTGCACAGGGAATTTTTTTAGCCGGAGAAATAACTAAAGGATTAGTTTTTAAATTACCCTGAATGCCTTTTACTTCATCGTGCTGGCAATCGCCAATAATAATAATTTTATATTTTTTATTTTCGTATCTTTGGGCGATTGACTGAATTTCTTTAACCATGGGGCAGGTTGCATCAATTATTGTATAGCCTAATTTTTTGGCTTTTTTGTAAATATTTTTACCAGCACCGTGAGCACGAATAATTAAAATTTTAGCACCGGGTGTTTTTAATTCATTAATTTTTTTTATACCAGTTTTTTTTATCTCATTTACAACCCAGGGGTTATGGACAATGTCTCCCAGCATAAAAATCTGTTTTTTATTATTGTATTTTTTTGCTGTACTTTTGGCTAATTGAATCGCGCGGCGCACGCCAAAACAAAAACCTGTATTTTTTGCCAGTGTAATTTTTTTCATAAGTTGCCCAGAACCGAAAATTTTTAAATTTTCATAAAAGATATTATAAACGAACTAAATAATTGTTTAAACTTTTGATTTAGGTTTAAAGATTGCAGGATTATTTGGGCAGAGTTTAAAAGTTGCTGAATTTTTTTATCAGTTTTACTTTTTGCTTTAGTATTGATAATGATTTTTCTGATTTTTTCAAGGTCCGCAATTTTAAGATTCTGATTGCCCAAACAATTTTCTATAAATTTTTTTTCTAACGGGATTGCTGTCTGGTAAGCGAGAAAAAGCGGCAAAGTTTTTTTAGCTTCCCGAATATCACTTAACACGGATTTACCGATCTTTTTTGATTGCCCAAAGATCCCGATTAAATCATCATGAATCTGGAATGCTTCCCCGAGGAGTTTGCCGTATCGGCTAATTTTCTCTATTTGAGTTTTTTTTGCCCCGGCAAAAATTGCACCGCAAACTAAAGGGGCTTTAAATGTATATTCGGCGGTTTTTAATAAATAATTTAAATGAATATCTTTTAACTTAATTTTTTTGATGGGTGTTAATCCGTTAGTAACGTCTTTATATTCTCCGATGCCGGTTAGAGCGGTAGCGGTTAAAAATTCATGCAACCCTCTTTGCTGGTAGTAATGATTCGATTTTGAATTTAAAAAAGCATCAATGGCCATTGCATAAATAATATCTCCGGCAATAATCCCTAAATTTTTCCCTGTTTCTGCGGTTTGTTTAAGCAAACGCTGGATTACTTTATGTAAAGTAGGTTTGCCGCGGCGTGTGGAAGAATTATCGATAATATCATCATGAATTAATAAAAAATCGTGTAAAAGCTCAAAAGCAAGTGAAATTTTTAAAATATTTTTATTTAAAACTGCTTTTTTAGAAAATGCTAAATAAGACAAAATAAATAAAATTGGTCTGACTCTTTTGCCGTCACGCATTATAAATTCACTGATCCAAGCGCTTAACAACGGATCAGTTTGAGAAATTTTATAATCGTAAATTTTCTTTTGGGTAAAGAGAAACAGTTCCTGATTAACTCTCTTTTTTAAATTTTTAATATTCATGCTTAATATGCTAGCATAGCCTGATACAAAAATAAATAAAAAATAAAAAGTTAATTTAAAAGCTGCTTTTTTTTGGCTTGCCTTATTTTAGTTTTAGTTGTAAAATTAGCCAGAGTTTTAAATGGAACCCTCACGGGCTAAAGCCCGAGGTTTCTGGGTTGGAATACTCAAGCGGTTTTAGTCCGCGGATGTATAAATTTTGGACGGGGTTTTGACAAGTTTTGCTGAATAGGAGAATATTATTTTAAATCTGTTGCTGGCCACCGAAAAAAAATTGCTGGAGAATTACTTCATCCAGGGCAGGATAAATTCACGCAGATAACTTAAGGAGCAAAACGGCTTAAGTTAAGCATTCACGAAGGAGGGGAAAATGCTGGATAAATTAAAAAATATTTTTGAAACACAGAAGAAAATGAACGAAATAAAAAAGGAACTTGAAAATATTAGTGTTAATTATGAAACAGCTAATCAAGGTATGAAAATTTGTATGAGCGGTACGCAAAAGGTTATTTCTTTTAATATTAACTCTGAATATTTAGCAAAAGTAGATAAGTCAGTACTAGAAAAGGATTTGGTGCAATGTGTTAATGGCGCATCAGATAAAGTACAACGGGTAGCAGCGGAAAAGCTGAAATCCTCTTTGGGTGATTTAAAAATTCCCGGTGTATAATTTTTTTGGTATAGTTCTAAAGCTGCATTTTTTGAAAATGCAGCTTTTTTATTTCGGCTGATTTTTGTACAAATAATGTTGAAATTTGGTTTGCTTGATATAAAATAAAAGTAAAAAGAAAAGAGAAAATTAATTTGAAGAAGCAAGTTCATATTTTTTATTCTGGAATGGTACAGGGGGTTGGATTTCGCTATCGAACCCAATCAATTGCTCAAAAACTCGGATTAAGTGGTTGGGTTAAAAACCTGTCAGACGGAAGAGTAGAAGTACTGGCTGAGGGAGATTTAAAGACACTGCAGGAGTTTATAGGAATGATTGATTTAAGCTTGGGCGATTATATCCGTGAGCATCAGGATAGCTGGGAGGATTTAAGCGAAATTAAAAATAAGGGTTTTCAGATAAATTTTTAAAAATGATTGTAACTGTTTAAAAAAAATGAGATATGGAATTTTTTCTGATGTTCATGCAAATTTAGAGGCGCTGGAAACAATATTATCAGCATTTAAAAAAGAACAAATAGATAAGTATATTTGTTTGGGGGATATTGTCGGTTATGGAGCTGATCCTGATAAATGCATTACTTTGATCAAAAAGCTTGATTCGATTAATATTGCTGGTAATCATGACTGGGCTGTAGCCGGAATCATGGATTACGCCGATTTTAGTCCTGATGCGGCTTATGCTGTTGCCTGGACACAAAATAAAATAACTAAAACAGATCACCTTTTCTTAAAAAAATTAGAATTAAAATATGAAGATAACAATTTATCTTGTGTACATAGTGCATTAGTTAATTCAGATAAATTTCCGTATATTTATAATTACGCAGATGCTTTAACATCATTTTATAAAATACGTAAAAATATTTGTTTTATCGGGCACACGCATATACCAAGGATTTTTTGTTTTAATGCAGAGACTATCTTAATCCTGGATAAAATGCATTTTAAAATAAATTTAGATCATTTATATTTATGTAATGTTGGCAGTGTGGGCCAGCCCAGAGATTATAATCCTCAAGCTGCTTACTGTATTTACGATACGAAAAAAAAGCTTGTTGAAATTAAAAGAATTAGCTATAATATAACCCAAGCGCAGTATAAAATTAGAAAAGCAAAATTACCGGAATTCCTTGCGAAAAGGATAAGTCAGGGACGATGAAGATTTTTTTTAAAATCACTAAAAGTTTATTGTTATTAGTATTGGGACTTTTTTTGTGTGGATTTGAAGCAGGAGTTCAAATCGGTGATCCGGAAGAGTCCGAAGAACTTGCCAATACCCCTGTTGTTAATTATGAAGAAACTGTAACTGCAGTAAAATCTGACCTGGAATTATATCAGCAATATTATGTAATCATTGTTTCTTCTTTAGAAGAGGCCAGTTTAACTTTAACGGATAATAATCAATGGGCTTACCGGATGGCGGATAATGCTTATCGTTATATGACTTTATTGGAAAAATTCATAGAAACAGAGAAAAAATCAGAATTTTATAGACTTAAGGATACAATAAAACCTATAGTTGCCAAACTAAAAAATGGAAATATTTCTGTAAAAGAAACACTAGAAATTCAAACATCAATAAATGCAGTGGTTAAAATGATCAAATCTAATTTCCACCGAAAAAATATAGACCAGGTTAAAGAATGATTGTTGAAACAATTGTTGTGGGGGATTTGCAAACTAATTGCTATTTAGTTTATAATGAAACAACTAAAGCCGGGATTCTAATTGATCCTGGGGCAGATGAGTTAATCATAAAAAGTTTTTTAAAAAAAACCGGTGTTTCCTTAGCCGCGGTTATTTTAACGCACGGGCATTATGATCATATCGGAATTATTGATAAGTTCAATGTGCCGGTGTATATACAGGAGAAGGATTATAAATTACTGGGTGATTCTGCGAGTAATCTTTCGGCAGTTTTCGGTAGAGGGAAAATTTTTAAAATCCAGGCGGAATTATTAAAAGAGCAAAAAGATTTAATTTTAGCAGGATTAAAGTTTAAGGTTTTATATACGCCAGGGCATACACCGGGAGGTATTTGTTTGCAGATTGGTTCGATTCTATTCAGTGGAGATACTTTATTTTTTCACGGAGTGGGCCGGACAGATTTACCGGGCGGGTCTTTTAAGCACTTAATGCAATCGATTAAAACGCAGCTACTCGTGCTGGAACCAAAAACAAAAGTTTTTCCTGGGCACGGACCACCGACAACGATTTTTGCTGAAATTAAAGAGAATGAATACGCATGATAAGTTTAACTGTAAGAGAAAGGTATTTATTTTTAGTTTATTTAGGTATAATACTTATAATCGGGCTTTATTTCGGCTTGTTTAGATTTGCTGTGCCAGCGCACTTTAACATTAATGAAAAAATAGTTCAAAATGAAAATATTTTAATTAAGATTTATGCAATTTTAAATAAAAAAGAAATTGTAGAAAAACAATACCATGCTTTTTTAAATAAGTTTAAACAAATTGATAAAGGAAAAATTGGCTCAACGGAAATTTTACAAGATATTAAAGGCCAGGCGCAAGAAGCAGGTTTAAACGTAATTAATGTAAAACCGCTTTTAGAAAAAGACGAAGATTTATATAGACGCTTTAATTTTAAGTTAGAAACTGAAGGGGAATTAAAAAATTTTGGAAAATTTCTCTATAAATTAGATGATTCATCCTATTTGTTTACAATTAAATATGCGCAAATTAATGCGCAGGAACAGGATCAACCTTTAAAATTTCAATTTCTTTTATCGGTGGCAATTCCTAAGGGCTAAAGAATGGCAAAGCGATGAGCATAAGCGATCAAACATTAAAAGCTACGGATATTATAAATCTGATATTCGGAGTGATTGCAGGTATATGCCTGATTATTTTATTCTCTTTTATGTTTTCCGGAACAAAGAATTTAGATATTCTTCAAAACAGCCAGAATAAAAAGGTAGGTGTAAATTTAGAGCTTAAATCTTTTAAGAAACCAATACAATATTATGAACGAATTTTAAGCCGCAGAAGGTTATTTTTAGGGCAGGGATTATCCGAAACGAATAAACCTGCAAGTATTAATACAGAACAATTTAATTTACGTTTTTCTGATTTACAGTTATTAGGGGTTGTTTCCGGGGCAAAAGGACCGCAAGCCATAATTAATGATGCAAAAACCGACCAGTCATACTATTGTTCTGGCAATGAAGAAGTCGGTGGTTTTTATGTTAAAGAAGTGCTTCCGAATAAGGTAATTTTAGAATTAAACGGTGAAAAATTGGAATTAAGATTATGAAAAAAATAGATTTTAAAATTTTTAAAATTTTCAAAATAAGTAATGTGATTGATTACGCAATCCTGTGCATTTTGACTTTTATTTTTATGAATTTATTGTGTCTTGGGGGATTAGATCGTGTTTCGGCGCAGGAACAAGCAGAAAGTGCTAATATCCAAATTAAGCAAAAAATGTTGGGTGATGAAACTGGGGAAAAAAAATTACTGATTGATCTGGATGTAAAAAATATGAGTATTATTGATGTGCTTAGATTACTTGCCGAACAGGGGCAGGTAAATATTGTGGCCAGCCGTAATGTGCAGGGCAGAGTAAGTGCTAAACTACAGGATGTGACCATAGAACAGGCGTTAGATGCAATTTTAGAAGCGAATAATTTTATTTTTAAACAGGAAAAAGGAATAATTAAAGTAATTACCCAACAAGATGCTTTGCAGCAAGAACAAACAGAAAAATTAATCAGCCGGGTTTTTTTCTTGAATAATGTAAAAGCTGCGGATTTAAAGCAGGTTTTAAATTCATTGAAATCTCCTCGTGGCCGCGTGGAAATTAACACAATTTCAAATCAAATTATTATTACGGATACTGTAGATAAAATTAAGGAGGTTGAGGATTCAATATTGGTTTTAGACCGTAAATTAGTTACGCAAATTTATAATTTGAATTATGCACAGGCTAAAGAGATGCAAGTAAAAATTTTAGAAATAATTCCCAAGCAGGAAGGCGAAGTTTTTGTGGATGAGCGAACGAATAGTTTAGTGGTCAGGGCTATTCCGGAAACAATTGACAAAATTGATATGCTGGTTAAAAATTGGGATAAGCGTTCGCAGCAGGTTTTAATTGAAGCCAAGATTATGGAGATATCTTTGGATAAGTCTTCGGGATTAGGGGTTAATTGGGAATATTTGAGCACTACCGGAGAAGATGCTGTGTCTGTTAGCGGAAGTTTACCGGCAAGTATTGCCACCGGAGGCACGTTAAGGGTTGGTACATTATCTAAGGATCAGTATCAGGTAACATTGCAGGCATTGGAAAGTTCAACTGATACAAATATTTTATCAAATCCGCGGATTGTAGTTTTAAATAATAATGAAGCAAATATTTTAGTGGGAAGTTCAGAACCCTATTTAGTGACTTATATTGATAAAGAGACAAGTACGCAAACTGAGGAGACGAAGTTTATTGATGTGGGCATTAAATTGAATGTTTTGCCGCGGATTAGTGATGATGATTTTATTACTTTAAAAATTCACCCAGAAGTAAGTTCCGCCCGTCGTGTGGCGGAAGTTAATAATTCTTTAGCGGTAGATACAACTCAGGCCGATACAACCGTGGTTGTTAAAGATGGTAAAACTATTGTTTTGGGAGGGTTGATAAAAGACACAGAATCTTTAGTGGAAAGTAAAATTCCTGTGCTCGGGAACATCCCTTTATTGGGAGTATTTTTTCGCAGCCGAGCGCGTAGTGATGTAAAAAAGGAAATAGTTGTATTTATCACGCCGCATATTATAAAGCAAGATTTTTTTATGGAAGATTATAAAAAAAGAGAAGATGCAATGGAGGAAGCTGTTAATAGTGCTTTAAACAAATGGAAAAAATGGGAGGAAATTAATGCTCCGAAGTAAAGGCGCCTTTCTTTTTTTTTGTTTTTCTTTAATTTTAATAATAAATATTTTTTTTGCGGGTATTGTTTTTGCGCAGGATGACTTAACGCCAGGTTGTTTTTTAAAGGTTTCTCAAAATTTAATCAGTGCCCAAATTAAAGATGTTTTAATCACAAAGGTTAACGGGTATGATCGCATTACGATTACCGGTTTAACCAATAGTGCGGCTGCCGGAAAACCGCGGTTACCCGTTAAAACGGTTAAATATTTAGTCCCAGCTTCAATGCAGGTAAAAAATATTAGTGTGGCCTGGACAACTAAACAAACAGTTCCCGGTAGTTATCAAATTGAGCCAGCGCAAGCTGTATATCCTTTGAGTTATAAAGGGATTATTAAGCCTACCTTGCCGGATGTAACGGTTTACAACTCCTTTTCATCTTATCCTGGTAAAATTTATGAAATTGTATCTGTTCAAAAATTCAGGGGTTATGAAATTCTAATTATTAATTTATATCCGGTTGAATATATTCCAGCCTTAGGTGCAATTTCCTATTATAAAAATCTAAACCTGAATGTAGAGCTTGAATCCGGAGTTGATGCTGATTTAATTCCTCTTTTTAGAGCTGCTCGTAAGGATCTTGAGGCAGTACAAAAAATTGTGGATAATCCTGGGCAAAGTAATACTTATCCGTTAAGTACAAAAAAACCATTAGCTCCGGGTGATGATGTGGATCTTTTGATTATTACCAGCCCTGATTTTAAAGCTTATAGCGGAACGAATAGTTTAAGTGTTTTAGAAACGCACAAAGAATCATTAGGGGTGCAGACAAAGATTATTGATACAGCATGGATTTATACAAACTATGCGGGAGCGGATAATCAGACTCGGATTCGTAATTGTATTAGTGATTACTATACTAACAGTGGAATAGAATACGTTCTTTTAGCCGGAGATAGTGATGGTAATTTTACAGATACAGTTGCGAGTGATGAAAGACAAGCTTATAATGATTCTAACCGTATTCCGCACCGGGGTTTTTATGCTGCATATTCTACAGAGCTTGATTTAAATATTCCGGCAGATATGTATTATGGCTGTCTTGACGGAGACTTTAATTATAATGGGAATACGGTTTACGGAGAAACTAGTGATGGGCCTGGCGGGGGAGATGTGGATTTAATTGCCGAAGTTTATGTAGGCCGGGCTCCGGTTGATTCCACAACGGAGTTAGCCAATTTTGTCAAGAAAACTATTGCGTATGAAAATGCAACGGGCGCTTATTTAAATTCTGCTTGTTTTGTGGGAGAGTTTCTCTACGATATTTATAACACTTATGGTAAAAGTTATATGGAAGAATTAAAAAATGGTTCTAGTGCTAATGGATATAGTACAGTAGGTATTAATGGCAGCGGATATTTTTCTTTTAATTCTCTCTACGATCAGGATAGATCCTGGGATAAGGCAGAATTATCGGCGATTATTAATAATGGTGTGCATGTGATTAATCAAGTAGGGCATGCGACAAATACCTCTTTTGCGGCGTATAAAGGTTTTGCAAACTATGATGTTGATGTTTTAACAAATACGGATTATTTTTTTGGTTTTACGCAAGGATGTTATTCTGGGGCATTTGATAATCGTAATAGTAATTTAAATTATGAATCCGATGATTGTGTTTTAGAGCATTTTGTTAGCGAGCCGGCCGGTGCTTTTGCGTTTATTGGTAATTCCCGTTACGGCTGGTATGAGCCGGGCGGTACAGATGGGCCTTCGCAGCTTTACCAGCGAGAATTCTGGGATGCAGTGTTTAAAGAGGGTTTTAAAAATATTGGCCGGGCCTTGGCTGATGCCAAGGAAGATAATATTGGAGTGATTAATGCCAACGGAGCAAATCGTTGGAGTTATTTTGAAACTAATCTTTTGGGTGATCCCCAAACCCCTTTAAACATAGAGGTTTTATCACCGCGAAATTTTACTGCTTCGAATATCAATTTTTCTAATTCTAGCTGGGTAAGTTTAACCTGGCAAAATCCGCAAAAGTCAGATTTTTCACAGATAATGATCCGCTATCGTACAGATGGTGTTTATCCGGCGAATTCTACAGACGGTACTTTGCTCTGCTCTAAAGCTGCAACTGCGGGTGTATTGGATAGTTTTAATCATCAAGCTATTAGTGCTAATACAACCTATAATTATGCAGGATTTGGTTATAATGGCATTATTTATGAAGGCAATGGTTCGGCGAATAATCGGGCTAATTTAACCACGGTAGGTGCAGGTAGTGATGATTCCTCTCGCAGTAATTGTTTTGTAGCTACAGCGTGTTATGGGGATGAAAATGCTCCGGATGTGATTACTCTAAAAAATTTTAGGGATAATTTTTTAATAAAATTTTATGCAGGAAAAAAAATTATTAGTGCTTATTATTTGTTCGGACCGTATTTAGCTGATTTTATCCGGGAGAAGCAAGGGATTAAAAAATCGGTTAGCTTGTGCCTTAAACCTGTAGTTTTTGTTAGTAATCTTTTGATAGGAGGATGCCAATAATGAAGCAAGGTTGTTGGTTTTTTTATATTCGCTGTATGTTTAGTTTTTTTATAATTTTGTTTACATTTACAAGTTTTAGTTATGCTTCTGAAGGCGGTGCGCGCCCGACATCTATGGGTGGTGCGTATGTTGCGATTTCTGATGATGTACACGCAGCGAGTTGGAATCCAGCCGGTCTGGGTTGGCAGAGAGATCGGGAAATTTCTTATTCGGGAATAATAAATTGCCGGGATGATTATATCACGGGTGATTTTATTAGTGATGACTATCTAGCTTATGCGCAGCCAATCGAATTTGGCGTAAGCAATGATGTTAATCCGTACGGCGGAATTGGTTTTTATTTTCATAATAATAACTATAGTTCGAGTACAGTCAAAACTTCTTTATGGCAGCCGGGAATTGCTTATGGCCGAAGATTTTCGTCGTATGAAAATATGGGATGGGGAATTGCTTTAAATTATTATATGTTTGATTCTCAAATTCCCGGGCAAACAACTGCAGATGAGGCAATTTCGTTTAACCTGGGATATTTATGGTATTTAAATAATCAGCTCACATTAGGTTTGCTTTGTGAAAATGTGAATGAGCCGACCTATACGGTTCATGGAATTACTAATCGGTTGATTCGAGTAATGCGTCCGGGAATGGCCTATTATTTTAGTGATAATACGCTGATGAGTTTTGATATTTATGATTTAACCGGGAATACGAGTGGTCGAGGCGGCGATTACAGTCAAAATTTACGGCTGGGATTTGAGCATTATTTTACAGATGAAATTTCTGTGCGTTTAGGAGTACATCATCCTAACTCTAAAGTTGATGCAAGTAAGTTTTACAGCCTAGGATTAGGGCTAATGCATGCGGATTTTTTGAGCCTTTATCCTGTAACTTATTATATAGACTACACTTTTATATATTGGCAGGATCCGGTGGCTGGCTTTGAGGATTACACCCACCAGCTGGGACTGATAATAAGGTTTTAATTTAATAAAGACTATACGTATATTTTTGCTCTTTTCTTGACTTAACATTATACATATGATATACTTCAAGTAGAGGGTAATTTTTTTTACAAACTATCTAAATACTTTTATAATCTTATTAGTATGATCAAGTTAAAAGAGATAATGCCATGAACGAAATAAAGTCAAATAATTTATTTATTCAACGCAGGTTTCAGGTTCAAAAAGAAATCGGATCAAAAAATTTTAATTTGATCGGGTCTTTATACATTGCCTACTATTTTTATGTAAAAGAAGAATTATATGTATCTAAGTATGCGATTTGTGTTAAGATTATAAAAACTGAAGCTCAAATTAAAGAATTACTTATGAAACAATAAATTTTTATTTAAACAATTATTAATAAAGCTCCTCTAATTGAGGAGCTTTTTTATTTGACATTATTGCCTAAATCTAGTAAAATTAATAAATTAAGTAATTTTTTTTAAAAATTCATGCCTATTTTGTTAAAACCATGTATAAAATCAGTAAACTTGAAAATGATGTACGGATTGCAACATATTTAATGCCAAAAATGCAGACTGCGGCAATTGGAGTATGGGTCTATGTAGGAGGCCGGGATGAATTAAAGGAAAAAAACGGCATTTCCCATTTTATTGAACATTTGGCTTTTAAGGGGACAAACAAGCGCTCAATGCTTCAAATTAAAGCCGCGGTTGAAGGAATAGGCGGCGTACTTAATGCATTTACTACGGAAGAACTAACGTGCTATTTGGCTAAAGTTTCGGGAAAGCATGCTGAGCAAACGACAGAAGTTCTTTTGGATTTAGTCTTAAATTGCCAGTGTAAAAATAAAGATATTAAAAAGGAAAGAAATGTTATTTTTGAAGAAATAAAAATGTATTCGGATTTACCGCAGCATTTGGCATTTGATAAATTATTAAAGCTGCTTTGGCCGGATCATGCTTTAGGCCGGAATTTAACGGGAAGTTTTCAAACTTTGAATAATTTAACACGTAAAGATATCATCCGGTTTAAAGGACATTACTACAGAGCAGAGAATATGTTAATTACTGCCTGCGGCTGCTTAAATCATGTGAAAGTTGTAAAAGTTATAAATAAATTTTTTGCTAGTAATCCGGAGCTAAATAAAAATAGAAATGAAGGAAATGAGAAGTTTATAAAAAATATTATTAAAGTAAAAGAGTCACAAAAAAAAGCACAGTTGCAAATTTTCCGTAAAGATACTCAGCAAACCCATCTTTGTTTTGGCCTGCGTGCTTTAAAAAAAAATGATCCGCGTGAATATGTACTCACATTAATGCATATAATTTTGGGGGCAAATATGTCGAGTCGGTTATTTAATGAATTACGGGAAAAAAAAGGTTATGCTTACGATATTGGTACGGGTATTAAAAAATTTTCTGATACCGGAGCTTTTTTTATTCATGCCGGTGTTGTGAATAAATACGCGGAGCGTGTTTGTGAAATCATTTTGAAACAGTTGACTAAATTAAAAAACGTTCTGGTCCCAGGGGAAGAGCTGCAAAGAGCTAAGGAATTTTATTTTGGACAAATGTTAATGACATTGGAAGATCCGCTGGAGCGGATGGTTTGGCAGGGTGAAAATATTTTAAAAACCGGTAAAGCAAAAACAACCCGGGAAATAATTAACAAGGCTAAAAAAGTTAGCGCAGCGGAAATACGTAAATTAGCAAAATCAATCTTTATTAATGATGCGTTGAATTTATCGATTGTCGGTCCGGTAAAAAATAGTCAATCTCAACGCATTAATGAACTTTTGAAAGGATTTAATTAATCATGAAGAGACCTTTAATTGCTCCGTCAATCTTATCGGCTGATTTTTGCTGCTTGGCAGCAGAAGTAAAGAGTGTAGAAAAAATTGGAGTGGACATGCTCCATGTTGATGTTATGGATGGCCATTATGTGCCGAATATTACCATCGGGCCCGCAGTTGTGGCGGCTTTGAAAAAAAGAACAAAAGTTCCTTTAGATGTACATTTGATGATTGAAAATCCATTATTTTTTTTAGACGATTTTATGAAAGCAGGTAGTTCCATAATCACTATACATATTGAGGCTTGCTCTTTAAATACAATAAAAAAAATCAGTCAAAAACTCAAAAAAGCAAAAATTAAAATGGGAATTAGCCTGAATCCTGAAACTCCGTTAAAAAAGATTAAAAAAACCCTTAGCTATGCGGATTTAATTTTAGTAATGAGTGTTAACCCTGGATTTGGCGGACAGTCGTTTATGCCGGTTGTGTTAGCTAAAATTAAAGCGTTACGGAAAATATTCAAGGGAGATATTGAGGTTGACGGCGGGATTACAGAAAAAACTGCAAAGCTTGTTTGCGCCTGCGGTGCGAATATTCTTGTTGCGGGTTCGTATATTTTTAATGCTAAAAATAGAAAAGCGGCAATAAATAGGTTAAAAAAATGCAAGCAATAAAATTTGGTACAGACGGATTTAGAGGCATTATTGCGGATAATTTTACTTTTGAAAATGTAGAAAAAATTGCTACGGCATTTGGACTTTATTTGCTCCAATGCAGAAACCCTAAGCTAATAAGGGGTGTGCTTATTGGCTATGACCGGCGTTTTTTATCTCAGGAGTTTGCCCAGGCTTTTGCGGATATTTTAGTGAATTTAGGTATCAATGTTCTACTAAGTGAAGAACCGGTGCCTACGCCTGCGGTAAGTTATTTTATCCGGAAAAATAAATTATTCTGCGGTGTAGTCATCACGGCCAGCCATAACCCGGCAAGTTTTAACGGTGTTAAAATTAAGAATGAATTCGGCGCATCAGTAGAGAGTAATGTTACTAAAGAAATAGAAAGAATAATAAGCAAAAATATAAATCCTAATTTTAAAGTAAAAATTTGTGGCAAAATAAAAAAAGTTAGAATTACAGATGATTATGTCAGTTTTATAAAACGATATTTAAATATACCATTATTGAAAAAATTTCGGTATAAAATTGTAGTCGATAATATGCACGGAGTTGGAGCAGGTATTATTGAAAAAATATTAAAAGATACTCCGATTAAAATTGAGAGCATTAGGAATTACAGAGATGTTCTTTTCGGCAGTGTGAACCCTGAGCCGATCGAGAAAAATTTAGGATTTTTACACAAGTTTATAAAAACCCATAAGTGTGATTTGGCTATTGCCTTAGACGGAGATGCAGACAGAATTGGCGCAATGAGCGCAAGCGGTCATTTTATTAGTTCGCATCAAGCAATTTGTTTATTATTACTGCATTTGATTGAAAATAAAAAATTCACCGGCAAAGTAGTAAAAAGTATTAATACAACAACTATGGTTGATAAAATTACACGGTTTTACGGATTAGAACAAGAAGAGGTTCCAGTAGGATTTAAGTATATTGCGATAAAAATGTTAAAAGAAAATGTTTTGCTGGGAGGGGAAGAGTCCGGTGGAATTGGATTTAAAAATTATATGCCGGAGCGCGATGGGGTTCTTTCGGGGTTATTACTGCTAGAATTAATGGCGTATAAAAGAAAATCAATAATTCAGATAATACGTGAAATGGAAAAAAAATTCGGCCGGTTTGTATATTTACGGCGCGATTTAAAAATTAATACGGTAAAAAAAATAAAACACCCTAAATTAATAAACGGTAAAAAGGTAGTTGAAATTAAAACTTATGATGGAACAAAGTTTATTTTGAATGATGAAAGCTGGCTTTTAATCCGTGCTTCCGGCACAGAGCCAATTGTCAGAATCTATGCAGAATCAGGGAATCTAATCAGCACAAAACAATTAATTAATTTTGGCGGTAATTTATTATAAAATTTTAAGGATATGAATAAAAAATACATTAGAAATTTTTCAATAATTGCGCATATTGATCATGGTAAATCTACTTTAGCCGACCGTTTGCTGGAAATTACGCAAACAATTGAAAAACGGGAATTTCATGACCAATTATTAGATGATATGGAATTAGAAAGGGAAAGGGGCATTACAATTAAAGCCTCAGCCGTAAGATTAATATATCAAGCACAGGATGGGAAAAAATATCAGTTAAATCTTATTGATACGCCTGGCCATGTCGATTTCAGTTATGAAGTTGCTAAGTCTCTTTCTGCGTGTGAGGGTGCACTTTTACTGGTGGATGCGGTGCAGGGGATTGAAGCGCAAACTGTGGCTAATTATTATTTGGCATCTGAGCAGAAATTGAAGATAATTCCTGTGATTAATAAGATTGATTTGCCGCATGCGCAGCCAGAAATGATTAAGCATCAAATTCAAGATATCCTTTGTTTAGATGATGAACCGATTCTAACCAGTGCGAAAGAAGGAATTGGGTCGGAACAAATTTTAGAAGAAATAATCCATAAAATCCCACCGCCAGGGGGTAAAGAGGGTAATCCCTTACAAGCTTTGATTTTTGATTCGGTTTTTGATAATTATAAAGGCGTTATCGTATATGTGCGTATTGTTAATGGCCAGGTTAAGCCACGCATGCATATTCAGTTTATGGGTTCCGGCAAAAGGTTTGAGGTTTTAGAAACAGGGTTTTTTTCGCCAAAGATGGTAAAAGCCGATGAGCTTAATTGCGGGGAGGTCGGTTATATTTGCGGTAATATAAAAAATCCGGAAGAAGTTCTAATTGGCGATACAATTACTGATTTTAAAAATCCCGCCTTGAAAGCATTGCCGGGATTTAAAGAAAATCACCCGCTGGTTTTTTGCGGGCTATATCCTGTTAACAGTACGGATTTTGATAAACTTCGCGATGCTTTAAATAAATTAAAGTTAACAGATTTTGGTTTTATTTTCGAACCAGAAAGCAGTAGTTCTTTAGGGTTTGGTTTTAGATGCGGATTTTTAGGATTATTACATATGGATATTGTGCAAGAACGCTTAGAACGTGAATTTGAATTAAATTTAGTAGCGACAACTCCCAGTGTGGTTTACCGTGTTTTAAAAAACACAGGGGAAGTCATTGATGTTGATAACCCCTCAAAATTTCCGGATCCTTCGCAAATTCAGCATATTGAAGAGCCCTACATAAAATCGTTTATGATTGTTCCGAACGAATCTTTAGGGGTAGTACTAAGTTTAGCGCAGTCTAAAAGAGGGGTACATTTAAATAAGGAATTTTTGGATGAAAAAAGAATGATGCTTACCTATGAATTTCCCTTAGCCGAGATTATTGTCGATTTTTATGACAAATTGAAATCTACAACTAAAGGCTATGGATCTCTCGATTACGAATTTATTGGTTACCGTGTAACTAAACTTGTAAAATTAGATATTTTAATTAACGGAGAACCTTGTGATGCACTTTCTTTTCTGGTGCATAAGGATGGAGCGCATTATAAGGGGCGTGAGGTAGTAAAAAAACTGCGTGAGGTTATTCCGCGTCAATTGTATGAGGTTGCTATTCAAGCGGCAATCGGCTCGCGCGTAATTGCCCGGGAAACGGTTAAAGCTATGGGCAAAAATGTAACGGCAAAATGCTACGGCGGTGATATTACACGCAAGAGAAAGCTCTTAGAAAAACAAAAAATGGGGCGAAAAAGAATGAAACAATTTGGCCGCGTACAAATACCGCAAGAAGCATTTATGGCGGTACTTAAACTTTAAGGGAATGCTTTTATAAATTTAGCAATGTGAAAATATAAGTAAAAGGAGAAAATTTTAATGTTCCTAAAAATCAAAACATTTTTTAATAATCATAAGCAAGATATTCGCGAATATGCAGAATCCTTATTAATCGCATTTGTTTTAGCTATGGTTATTCGGGCATTTGTAGTACAAGCGTTTAAAATCCCCACTGGCTCAATGATTCCTACGCTGATTGAGGAAGACAGAATTTTGGTTAACAAATTTATTTATTGGTTTCGGCCCCCGGAACGGGGTGAAGTTATTGTTTTTAAGTATCCGGAAGATACTAGTCTGGCATTTATAAAAAGATTAATTGGGTGTGCAGAAGAAGAATTAGAGATAAAAAATGGAAAAATTTTTATTAATAATGAAAAAATTTTAAATACGAAAATAAATTCTCGTTTTTATTATAACCGGGGCGATTTCGGGGGGATTGATCAAAAAATAAAAATTCCAAAAGACGCTTTGTATGTTTTAGGTGATAATAGCAATAATAGCCGAGATTCTAGATACTGGGGATTTGTGCCGAAAAAAAATTTGATCGGCAAGGCAATTTTAATTTATTGGCCGCTGCAGCGTATGCGTTTGATCGAATAACTAAGTTAATTTTTGAGTAAAGGATATTTTTAAACATATGAATTTAGCAAATTGGATTTCTATATTTAGAATAATTTTAATCCCTATTTTTATTAGCACAATTGTTTATTATAGTCCGGGGAAGGATTACCTGCGTTTTTTAGCATTAATAATATTTGTTACTGCAGTTTTGAGTGATGGGATTGACGGTTATATTGCTCGGACAAAAAAGCTTAAGACCAGATTAGGATCTTTTCTCGATCCTTTAGCGGATAAATTATTACTGAGTTCAAGTTTTATTACTCTGGCGCTGGCACACAATATTCCCCTGGAAATCCGTTTGCCCTTATGGGTGCCGATTCTTGTTTTATCACGCGATATAATTTTAACCTTAGGTTCTCTTTTAATTCACGTAATTACTGGTGATTTAAAAATTACGCCAAGTATTTTAGGTAAATTGACAACTTTTTTCCAGATGGTAACTATAGTTTGTATTCTTTTACAATACCATTTTTCTTTTATTGTGTGGCACATTGCCGTATTCTTTACGATTGTTTCCGGCTTTGATTATATCATAAAAGGTAATAAGATTATCAGTGCTTATACGGATCATTAAATTAAATTTAATTTTAAACTGAGATGTTGCTCAGAATAGCTAACAAAGGGCAAGGCGATATGAAAAATTTGGTAGTAATAATCGGGCGGCCGAATGTGGGAAAATCTTGTTTATTTAACCGGTTTTTAGGTAAGCGTCGGGCAATTGTTGAATCAACCAGCGGTGTAACGCGGGACCGGGCTTATGCGAGTGTGCAGTGGGGAAAAAAAGAATTTCAGCTTGTTGATACCGGCGGGATTCATTTTAAAACAAATTGTGCAATTACAAACGCAGTGTTCAGCCAAGCTCAAAAGGCATTAAAAGATGCTGATTTAATTTTATTAGTTGTTGATTGTAATTCCGGGATGGTTGTTCAAGATTATGAAATTATTGAATTTATGCGAAAATTTAAAAAAAATGTCATTCTGGTTGTCAATAAAACTGACAATATGGTCAAAATTAATAATATTAATGAATTTTATAAGGCGGGTTTCGAGAAAGTTAAATTTATTTCTGCATTGCACGGTTTAAATATTGACGAATTATGCGATGAAGTTGTTCAGGAATTAAACTTAGAAGATAATCAGAATCAGGCCGCTGATACCCTGTTAAAGGTGGCAATTATCGGGCGGCCGAATGTGGGAAAATCATCTTTTTTAAATAAATTATTAAAAGAAGAACGGGTGATTGTCGATGATATTCCCGGGACAACCCGCGATTCAATTGATAGTATCTTGACTTTAGATTCAGCGCGATATCTCATGATTGATACTGCGGGTATTCGGCACCGAAAGCGTCCACATACAGGAATTGATATTTTTTCCCGTTCCCGGACAATTGATTCGATAAAAAGAGCGGATATATGTATCGTGATCATTAATGCAAAAGAGGGTATAATGCGGGATGACCTGCATATTTTTAACTTAATTAAAACAGAAGAAAAATGCTGTGTGATTGTTATTAATAAATGTGATTTAGTAAACTTAAAATTAGAGGACTGCTTATACACTTTAAACAAAAAAGCTCCTTATATGAAATTCGCATTTTGTGTTTTATGTTCGGCTAAGAACGGCAAAAATATTAAATTTGCACTTAAATTAGTAACCCATGCCTGGGAAAATAGTCAGAAAAAAATAAAACAAAATAAACTGGCTAAAACATTAGAATTAATTAATACACACTTAAAACAAAAACATGCAGAAATATCTTTAAAACTGCATTATTTGACACAAATTAAAATTAATCCGCCAACTTTTGTTTTGATTGTTAATCGACCGGAATTGGTAAAAGCGCAATTTTTAAGGTTTATGGAAAACTGGATAAGAAAGGACTATAATCTACAAGGAACTCCGATTCGTTTTGTAATTAAAAAGAAAAGGAGAAAAAAATAAAATGCAGATAATATCTATTTTTAAGGTTTTGGCGGGTATGTTGATTTGTTATTTATTAGGAGCGGTTCCTGTGGCTTACCTAATGGTTAAAGCATTAAAAGGAGTGGATATCCGTGATTATGGCAGTGGTAATGTCGGGGCAACAAATGCCGCACGCGTGATTGGCAAGCTGCCTGCATTAGCCGTATTATGTTTTGACCTGGTTAAAGGAATTATTGCGGTTACCTTGATCAGTTTTATTTTTACTTCCCTGCCGGGTATTTCTGATGAAGGGATTAAAGCTTTATTTGGCTTGAGTGTAGTTTGCGGGCACATTTTTAATGTGTTTTTAAATTTTAAAGCTGGTAAAGGGGAGCCACAAGTGTCGGGGTAATTTTTGCTTTGGCGCCTTTGCCGATGTTTATGGGCATAATTATTTTTGTTTTACTGGTTTGGTTTTTTAGATATATTTCTTTAGGTTCAATTGTGGTGAGCATGTTTCTGCCGTTTATCATGTTTTGGTCACATTGTCATTATGCTTACGTAATTTTAAGTGCAGTTTTGTCAGTGATTATAGTATTTAAACATAAATCTAACATAAAAAGATTAATTATAGGCCGGGAAAGAAAGGTTTTTGAAAAAAAATGAAGATATCGGTGATTGGCGATGGAGGATGGGGTACGGCATTAGCAATACTTTTGGCTAAAAATAAGCAAAAAGTTAGGTTATGGGGTGCATTTGGTGATTATGTTAAAATGCTTAATAAGAAAAGAGAAAACATAAAGTTTTTGCCTGGCGTTAAAATTCCGAAGAGTATCGAAATCTCCGCAGATTTAGCTTATGTATGTATTGATGCGGAATTAATTATTCTTGCTGTGCCGTCACAATTTATGCGTATTATTTTAAAGAAAATATCTGATTATACAACAGCAGATATGAAATTTTTAAGTGTCGCCAAAGGGATTGAATACAAAACATTACAATGTATGAGTGATGTTATTTATGAAGAGATCAGCCGAAAAATAAGGCAGGAAAATCAAAGCGGAAAAAAAAGAAAAGAAGTGAACTTGGCTGTGCTTTCTGGCCCTAATATTGCTTATGAGGTTGCCCGCAATATACCTTCTGCTTGTGTGTGTGCTTCAAATAACAAAAAATTAGCACAAGCTGTGCAAAATATTTTAATCAGCCCGACTTTCAGAGTATATACAAGCAATGATGTTTTAGGGGTTGAACTAGCCGGGGCATTGAAAAATATTATTGCCATTGCCTGTGGAATCTCGGACGGTTTAGGTTTTGGCGCGAATACCAAAGCCGCATTACTTACACGCGGTTTAAATGAGATTAGTAGCCTGGGTATAGCGATGGGAGCTAAATACAAAACATTTAGCGGGCTTTCGGGAATCGGCGATCTAGTAACAACATGTTTTAGTTTAAAAAGCCGTAATCGCTGGTTAGGAGAACAATTAGGTAAAGGCAAAACATTAATTAATGCACTTAAGGGTACTGAAATGGTTATGGAAGGGGTAATAACCACAAAAACAGCTTTAAAACTGGCGGATAAATATTCTGTAACTATGCCGATTACCTATGAAGTTTCCCGGGTTTTATTCCATAAAAAAAATCCGGTAGATGCGCTGAATTCATTAATGTTAAGAGAAAAAAAACAGGAATAATTAATGTTTTAAGTTCGAGTTATTTTATACACAGAACTTGCCAAAATCAATTTATTCCTGAGGTATTAGAAATTTGGGAGAATATTTTGCTTGAATTTTTAGGAATTCTGTAGTAGTGTAGGTTCTAACTTGCTGTATTCATAGACAATAGAGAAATGACGGGGCGTGGCGCAGTTTGGCTAGCGCGCTTGAATGGGGTTCAAGAGGTCGGTGGTTCAAGTCCACTCGCCCCGACCAGATAACTGAATCATTAATAAATTTTAACATTATGAAAAACCAGGAGTTAAAGGTAAGCCAAAAAATAAATTTTAAAGAGCAACGGAAATTTGTCCGGATCGATGCAAATTTTGTAGTAAGCTATTATATTTATCCGAAACATATTAAAGAAACAGATATGACCCTAACTCGTAATTTAAGTTTAGGAGGGATTTGTTTTACCACGGATAAACATTTTCCTCCGGGGATAATTTTGCAGATTACTTTAAGATTGCCTAAAATCTCTCATCTTGTTAAAATTTTAGGTGAAGTGGTTTATGTAAAACAGGAAAAAAATAAAAAAATACTTTTTGATATCGGAATTAAATTTGTACAAATCAAAGAAGAAGATATTGTTACGCTTGAGGAAATAATTAATAATTGTGCTTCAGAGCTTAAAAAAATTAATTTTAATCTTCAAAAAAAGAAAAAAAAAGAAAAAAGAAATGAAAATCATTAATGTGGGATTAATAGGGCTGGGGACAGTCGGTTGCGGAGTAGTTAAGGTTTTTGAGAAAAAATCGGAGATTCTCCAAAAAAAGCTGGGGATTAAGCTGGTTTTAAAACGTATCTGTGATATTGATTTAACCCGCCCCAGAGATGTGAATATTGACTCTAATATTTTAACCTCAGATGTAAATCAATTACTTGAGGATGACCAAATTCAAATTATTATTGAATTAATCGGTGGAATTCATCCGGCGAAGAGTTATGTTGTTCGCGCCTTAAAAAATAAAAAATATGTAGTTACAGCCAATAAAGCTCTTTTAGCCGAAGCCGGGGAAGAGATCTTTAATATTGCCCGTGAGAATGCAGTGGACGTGTATTTTGAAGCTAGTGTGGGTGGCGGCATACCGATTATCAAGGCATTAAAAGAAGGGTTTGTGGCTAATCAGGTTGAAGGAATATTCGGAATAATTAACGGCACAAGTAATTATATTCTTACCCAAATGTCTCAAAAGGGATGTGAATTTAAAATTGCTTTAACTGAGGCACAAAAAAAAGGTTATGCAGAGAAGGATCCCACTTTAGATATTGACGGGCTGGATTCGGCGCATAAAATAGCAATTTTAGCCCAACTCTGCTTTAACCAATCTATCCAGACAAAAGATGTTTTTGTGGAGGGGATCAGAGATATTGATTTAAGTGATATTAGATATGCAGATGAACTGGGGTTTTGTGTGAAACTTTTAGCAATTGCAAAAAAAAACGGTAATGAATTACAATTGCGGGTGCATCCCACACTTTTATCAAAAAGGAGTTTATTGGCTAAAATTAATGGCGTATATAATGCAATTTTAATTAATGCAGATTTAGTCGGAGAATGCTTGTTCTACGGCCAGGGAGCCGGGCAAGCACCGACGGCAAGCGCGGTAATGAGCGATATAGTATGTGTGGCTATGAATATATCCGGCGAAATTTTGGCGGATAAAAATATCCCCGAAATAAAAAATAGCACAGAAAAAATTTCGTCAATTGATGATCTGGAAACCCGCTATTATATGCGGTTTGCGGCATTGGATGAGCCGGCGGTTTTATCCAGTATTGCCACAATACTGGGTAAATTCGGAATAAGCATTCATAGTGTCATACAAAAAGGCAGACGTCAGGAGCAGGCTGTGCCGATTGTGATGATGACACATGAAGCAAAAGAAAACAATTTAAAAAAGGCATTAGTTGAAATTGATCAACTACCCGTAATAAAAAGGAAAACTGTAGTTATCCGGGTAGAAAGAAATTGAAAAATCAACAAGGAAAAGTAAAAAATGCATGGGCAATACAGAGGTTTGATTCATAAGTATCGCGAGTATCTTCCTGTATCGGATAAAACGCCGATTGTGACATTGCAGGAAGGAAACACGCCATTAATTTTTGCTCCGAATGTTAGTAAATTAGTGGGAGCGAATGTAGAGGTTTATCTTAAATATGAGGGAGTTAATCCTACAGGATCTTTTAAGGATCGGGGCATGACTTTAGCGATCTCTAAGGCACGGGAAGCGGGTTCTTGTGCAGTTATGTGTGCTTCTACCGGAAATACTTCAGCTTCGGCTGCAGCTTATAGTGCCTGTTGCGGGCTTAAATGCATTGTTTTGATCCCAGAGGGATCTATTGCTTTAGGAAAATTAGCGCAAGCACTTATTCACGGGGCTGAAGTTTTAGCAGTTGAGGGAAATTTTGACCAGGCATTAGAACTTGTGCGTCAAATTACCGAAAAGTACCAGGTAACTTTAGTAAATTCGCTAAATCCTTTTCGGATTCAGGGCCAAAAAACCGGAGCATTTGAAATTTGTGATTATTTAGAACAATCTCCTGATTTTTTAGCTATTCCAGTAGGCAATGCCGGAAATATTACTGCGTATTGGCAGGGTTTTAAGGAATATTATGAGAAGTCATTAATTAAAAAATTACCAAGAATGTTAGGGTTTCAGGCTGCAGGTTCTGCGCCGATAGTGCGGGGTGAAGTTGTTCCTGATCCGAAAACAATTGCTACAGCAATTAAAATTGGTAATCCGGCTAGTTGGCGCCAAGCAGAAGCCGCGCGGGATGATTCAGGCGGGCTTATTGATCTGGTCAGTGATGAAGAGATTTTAGACGCTTATAAAATTCTTGCCCGGCAGGAAGGTATTTTTGTTGAACCAGCATCAGCAGCTTCGATTGCCGGAATTATTAAATTGTCTCATGCAGGGTTTTTTAAAAAATTAGGTAAGATTAAAATTGCCTGTATTTTAACTGGTCATGGGTTAAAAGACCCGGATCGGGCGATAAAATGTATCCAAGCGCCTAAAATTATTCCGCCCACGCTGGAAGCAGTATTAGAGGAAACAGGTATAAAATAATTTTAACGTGATTAAAATTTAAATTAAAAAAATAAAAAAATGAAAAATAAACGTAAAATAAAATATATAGTTTTAGTACCCGACGGAATGGCAGATTATCCATTAGAAGAATTAGGACAGCGTACGCCGCTTGAGGTTGCCAGAACTCCTAATATGGATAGTTTAGTACAAAAGGGCAGGATTGGACTATCCTCTTTTGTTCCCGAGGGGTTAACACCGGGAAGTGATGTGGCTAATTTAGCGATTTTTGGTTATGATCCTCAAAAATTTTATTCCGGCCGCGCTTCTTTAGAAGCGGCAAATTTAGGGATTGATGTTAAGGATGACCAGATTGCGTTTCGCTGTAATTTTATTACGGAAGAAAATAATTTACTGAGTGATTATAGTGCCGGGCATATTACGACAAAAGAAGCGCATGTTTTAATTAAGGTGCTTAATAAATATTTAGCTAATGATCAGCTGCGATTTTACCCGGGAGTTAGTTATCGGCATTTAATGGTTATTTATAATCCCGGTAAAGAATTTCTAAAATTAAAATGCATACCGCCGCATGATATTATAGGTAAAAAAATTTCTCAGTATTTACCGAAAGGTAAGGGTAAGGAAGAAATCCTGGAAATTATGATTAAATCGCAGGAAATTTTAAAAAATCATGAAATTAACCAGGTCAGGGTTGATTTAAAAGAAAATCCGGCAAATATGATTTGGCTGTGGGGCCAGGGTAAAAAAGTAGCCCTGCCTTCCTTTAAGACTAGATTTAATTTAGAAGGTTCAGTTATTTCAGCTGTAGATTTAATCAAAGGCATTGCTTGTTCCATTGGGCTTGAGCCAGTAAATGTACCTGGGGCAACCGGATATTATGATACAAATTATGAAGCTAAGGCTGAGTATGCAATTAAAGAACTACACAATAAGGATTTTGTTTTTGTACATGTGGAAGCGCCGGATGAAGCTGGCCATAACGGAGATACAAGAGAAAAAATTAAAGCAATTGAAAATTTTGATCGATATATTGTCAGCCGGGTTTTACAAGAGGCTGAAAACATGCCGAATATTCGTATATTAATCTGCCCGGATCATCCAACGCCGATTGCTTTAAAGACGCATACTGCTGATCCTGTGTGTTTTTTGATGTACGGACAGGGAATTTGTGCAGATAGCGCTCAGGTATTCAATGAAAAAGAAGCTAAGCAAAGCAGTTTTATTTTTTCAAACGGGTTTGAATTAATGGAAACATTTATAAATAAAATTGAGATTTAACATAATATTTAAGGCAACCTGCAATCTTATTTACTGCCTATTATAACTTAACTCATTAAATATTAAATACTTAAATGTTCATTTTTTTAAAATTAGAGCGTAGGGAAGGAGCTTGACAGAAGAAAATAAGTATGCTATACTTATTACAGAAGTTAATAAATCTTTTTATTAGTTTAAAAGAAGTTTAAAATTTATATCCGAAAATTCGCTAATTTAAAAAGCGAATCCCGCCTTATCATGGCGGGAGGCAAATCCTTAAGAAATTAGGGATGCGCAAAGCTACGGGTCTAACGCAACAAGCTATGATCGCCGGGCGCACCGAGAACGAACAAGTTTGATGAAAGATAGCCGAGCTGCCGAGATATATGCAGTTCGGCTATTTTATTAATTAAGGAAGGAGGATAAATGCGAAGTAAACAAAGTGTGCAAACTATAAGTTTAAATTATAATTTGGCATCATATATATTTTATAAATTTTTTATAAAAAAAGTTTGCATAAAAAATCAGAAAGGAGGAGACAGTTCACATTTATTAGATGATTTCATCATTATTATTTTAAATTTTTTTATGGCCTAATATATAATTTATAAAAATAACCTACACAAAGGGGGGGATTAAAATGAAACAAGGTATACGCTATTATTCTTATTTTATTTTAGTATGTTTTTTAGTTAATATGTTAACAGTGAATGTTGGGTTGGCTTTTGATTTAAAGGCACAGCAGGATATGCTAATGTCCGATGAGGTAATCCAGGGAATTTTTGGCAGCCAGATTTCAGAACAAAGCCAGTCAAGTGATTTAAATCGGGAAATAGCACCGGCGCCGAAAGTAATCACTACTTCTAACGGAGATGTCTACATTTATTCTGATGAAGGTGCTTCCGCACAAGTATCTAAGAATGAAACCGGGCATACAGAAGTAACCTATTCCTTAAACGGAGCAAAAATTAAAATTAAAAATGAAAATACAGGTGAGGAATTTTCTTATCGCTATAATTTAAACGGCGCTCAGGTAAGTTTATACAGAATTGATGAAAATGGGAATGAAGCTTTGGTTTCTACTCAAACATTTAATAATTTTGGACAGCTTACTTCTACAGCAGGCCAAGGTAAAATTACTTATATTTATTCTCAAGACAACCCTGATATTTTGGTTAAATCAATTGATCAATGGGGCAATGAAACAATTTATGATGATCAGGGCCGGCCAGATTATATTATTAATTATGATTCTGATGGTAATCAGGTTCAAGTGGGAAATTATACTTTTAATTCACGCGGAATTTTAGAAACTTTTGTCGATTATAATAAGAATGTGACGCATTTTGAAAATGACGGGATTAGACCGAGTTTTACTACCAATGCTCAAGGCACAACCACAAAGACATATACTTATGACGCAGATGGCCATTTAGCTCAGGTTACGGACGAAGTAAACGGGCAGATTACCATAGTAGAAGACGGATACTACACAGTCACTTATAATGTTGAACCGGTTATGGATGAGCAGGGTGTTCCGGTTTTAGATGCGAACGGAGATCCAGTGGAGAATACAGTTTTAGTTGGCGCCTATAATTATAATGCTGCGGGTCAATTGGAAAGTATGACTAATTTTGGCGATGAAGGAACCATGATGGGCTGGACTGAATTTGATGCTACCGGTCAAATATCCGGCGCTTATAACCAGCACGGGGTATTAATACAGGAGTATTTTTATAATCAATTTGGCTTTCTTGAATACACAGTTGCTTTAGGCGCACTTAATAATTTAACTGATCAGCAAGTTAAAACTACTTATACAATTATGGATGATCAGGGCCGGCCAAAGGAGGTTTGGCAGATTGGTGATGGCGGCAACAAAGTAAAAATCCAAGAATATGAATATGGCGCAGACGGATTGCTTGCGGCAACTTATAGCTTAGGTATTATGCGCGGGTCAGATGAAAATAATCAAACTACTTACTGTCAGCCGATTAATGCGCAGGGCAATTTAGCTACAGATGAATCAGAATATGTTTATTTTAGAACTTCAAAAACAGTATTTGATAGAAAAGGGCGTCCGGAATCAGTTTCGGCAGTCTGCTATCAAAGAGATGAGAATGATAATTTCATTGTTGATGCCAATGGCGCTCCAGTGGCTGACCGAGATGAAGATGGGCAAATAATTTATGAAAAACAGCAGTCCTATAAATATAACTCCAAAGGTTTTCTTGCGGAAACTATCTCCTATGGTTTTAACGGCAGAATTACCGGAAAAACTGTATTTGATAAATTTGGCAGGCCGGAAGAGTCGTCAAATGGACAGGGGACACTTACCCAGCGATATGTATATGGGGATGATGGATTTTTAAAGAAAACCATAAACTTTGGCGAAGATGGGGTGCAGACAGGACATACTTTGTATGATGAAAAAGCCAAACCCACAGAAGTATACAATCATGCAGGAACTTTAGTGCAAAAATATGTGTACGATGAAAACGGCTTGATGGTTATGAGCCTTAATTTAAACGGAGAAGACGGCTTAAACGGCATGCTTGTTTCTTCGATGGAAGATGCGGAATTAATTGCCGCAATGTGGGATAATTCTTTTGATGCTGAGATTATTGCCGTTACCGGCAGTTTTGACAATCAGGCTTTAATGAATGCCATGTGGGAAAATATGGAGAGTAATCCGGAATTAGCAAAAAAGATCTGCCTGAAAGTAATCCAGCTTTTTAGTGACGGAGCAAAAGGCGGGGATCAGAACTTAATTAATGATGTAGGAACTGCTTATCATATGCTCGGACAGTTTTTAGAAGCAGAAGGTGATCAAGCTGGCGCAATTGCTGCCTATAAAGTTCAAGGCAGTGAGTTTACTGCAGCGATGGCGATTGGCGCTAGCGGTAATCCTGAATCAGTTACCGCTTGGTCCACAGACCGCTTAGCACAAATGAATGACGGAGAAGGTGCAGATACAGCAGTGGTTACAGGGTATACAATTTTTGGCGGAGATTCTAAACCAATGGCATCTTATCAATGCTATAATGACGGGCAAAATGGGTTACAAGTAACAAAGGTTCAGGATTTTATTTATAGTTATCAAACTACGGAAAGACGTTTAGTCGGACAAGATGCAGAAGGTAAAGATGTATATGTTGATATTGAAGTTACAAGATTTTCAAATTCAGTACAGAAAACCGTTAATTATGGTGATAACGGTGCGGAAACTGGATATACTTTATTTGATGATTATGGCAGGCAAAAAGCTACTTATAATGAGGAAGGACAGGTAACGCAAAAATATACATACAGCCGTGAGGGTTTTTTAACGTTAACTAAATCTTATGGTGTAGATGGCGCTTGTACAGGAGCAACAGTTTTTGATAAGTATTCCCGGCCAGTAGCTTCTTTTAATTTAGCCGGCAGTACGGTTTCTATCCCGGATGATTTAATTGCCGCTTTAAGTAATGGCCTGACAGAAGCGGATTTAGAAAATACACAATGGCAGCCGTATTTAAAAGGATTATCACAAACTTTTGAATATAATGCAGAAACCGGGCTTATGGAATCCAGCAAATCCTGGGGTGAAGCTGTTGAGATAAGTGCAGCTAATATTGGGAATTTTGCCGATGCTTTAGGTTCTATTGAAGGCGATAAGAATTATAGTGTGGATTATGATTTTAATAGTGACGGGGTGATTAATGACGCAGATTTAGCGATATTCGAAGCTGCATTTAGTGGTGCAAGTAATTTTGTGGCAGCTTATGGCTCAACTACAGGTGATGCTAATTTTGATCCCAGTTTAGATACCAATCAAGACGGTGTGATTAATCGAACTGATGCCTCTGGGTTTAGCCGCACTTTTAGTAAGCCCACTAAATATCAGCCGACATTTACAGGTACGACATCCTATGATAAGTATGGTAAAGCTGTGGAAGTAACTAATGCTGAAGGTTCTGTGGTTAGCCGTTATGCGTATAATGAACGCGGTTTTATGATCAGATCAGATTCTTTTAGCTTAGATGAACAGGGTAATGAAATCAGAACCGGGTTTACTTTATTTGACGATAAATCTAGGCCAACGGAAACATATTCTGTTTATAATAATGGCAGTGGAGAACAAGCCGCATTAGCTCAAGTATATTTTTATAAAGATGGCTTTCTAGAACGAACTAAAAACTATGGAAAAGAAGGAACCTACACTGGTGAAACAGTATTTGATAAATACGGCAGACAGAGTGTGAGTTATAATGAAGAGGGCCAAAAAATATCTTCTTACAGCTACTCAAATCAGGGATTTTTAAAAAGTACTTCGAATTACGGGTTAGAGGGTGCGTATTTGGGAAAAACAGTTTTTGACCGCAAAGGCAGGCCGGCAGAATCCTATAATATGAGCGGAGCCCTGACCCAGAAATTTAATTATAATGAAGCTACAGGGTTTATGCAATCCAGCACAAGTTATGGAGACCTTGATGAACAGGGCAATCCGACCCTGACTCAAACTACATTTTATGACGGTTATGGCAAAGCAATACGCTCTGAAAATGAGCTGGGTATTGTGACCACAACTTTTGATTACGATGCTCAAGGATTTATGCTTAAATCAAACAGCTTAGCTTTTGTTGAAGATCCGGCTGCTGCGAATGCAATAACAATTACAAATAAAAATGCCGAAACTTTAACGGGTTATTATGTGGTTACCGGTTATACAGAATACGATAATTATTCCCGTCCCACAACAACCTATCAAGGCTACTGGGCTGATGAGCAAACAGGAGTGCAGACATTTTCTAAAGTGCAGGAATTTACATATGATAAAGGTTTTTTAGTCAGCACAGAAAGCTTTGGCCGCAACGGTGTTTCTACAGGCACAACAACTTTTGACCGTTATGGACGACAGGATGTCTCGAAAAATGAGTACGGAGAAGTAACCACAAAATATAGATACTCTAACCGGGGATTTTTAAGTCAAACGTATAACTATGGGGCAAACGGTGCAATTACCGGAAGCACAACTTTTAATAGTTTAGGCCGTCCGGTTGAGGCTTATAATCAAAACAGAAAATTAGTGCAAACTTTTGAATATAATAAATCTACCGGAGCATTATTATTCAGCGAATCTTATAATTATGATGATGCAGGCAATCAATTTAAAACTCAAATCACAACTTATGATGCTTTTGGTAAGGCAGATAAGGTATACAATACAATTGAAGATATAAATGATATTGACCAGGATGGCGATACGACAGAATTAATAAAGGGTTATATGGTATCTTCATATCACTATGATGCTAGCGGATTTATGCTTAAGAGTTTTAGCTATGGCGAACCGGATTTAGCAGAAACGCCTGCAGATGGAGGAGAATATCGAGGCCCTGTAACTGGTTTTACAATATTTGGCGATAGTGGCCGTCCAGAAGCTTCTTATACTGTACATAATGGTAACTGGGATCCATTAGTACTAATTAATTTTAAAAGTGGAGATCAATTACCAGCAGGTGTAGCATTATCACAAGTGTTTATTTATAACACTGATTTAGCTGGTACAAAGGATGCCAGTGCTGTAGAAAATTATCTGGCTGGGCCGCGTGAACAGAATACAGGTTTTGTAACTTTGACTGTGCGGTATGGTGATAATCAAACTTTTGTGGAATTTACAACAATGAATAGATACGGACAGCAGGATACTTCTTATAATAACTACAGTGAGAAAACAACACAATTTAGGTATAATTCATCCGGATCTTTAAGCCAAACCTATAATTATACTTTTGGCGGAAGAATATCCGGTAAAACCTATTTTAATGGAATGGGCAGGCCAGTCAAAGCTGTAAATGAATCGGGAATTCTGGTGCAGACTTTTAATTATAATAGTGCTACAGGTTTTCTGACGAGTACTGATACTTATGGAGCACCGGATGCTGAAGGTAAACAGGAAGTCACCCAGACAACATACTATAATGCAGAAGGAAAACAAACACATACTACCAATCCCGAAGGACAGACAGTTAGTAGGTTTGTCTATAATGAACGAGGATTTTTAACTGCTTCAGAAAACTGGGCTGTAGATGATAATGGGGTAGAAGTAAAAATCGGCTACACGGAAATGAGCGCAGAAACAGGCCGGCCAATTGCTTCCTACAGTGTTTCATCAACTGGCCTTGCCGTGAAAACTGCTGATTTTATCTATAGTACAGGTGCAATTACAGATAATGATGCGGCTCAAGCTTATGCCGCAATGTCACCTGCTGAACGTGATGCCGTGAACGATACTGGATTTGTACTGGGAACAATCTCATATATTGTAAATCAAAATTTAACTTCAGAAACTACGAATATTGCCAATGTTTATAATCCGAATGCAGCAAAAACTATAGATCCGGAAACAGGAGAAGTTACTGCAGTTGATATTAGCAGCCAAATACTTTATAACGGGTATTCAGTTAATGACAGCTATGGCCGTCAGCTTAATTCATATAATAAAGAAGGCAGCTTAATCAGCCGGAATTTCTATAAGCAGGGATTTATTAATAAAAGCATGAATTATGGAGAAGGCGGAGTGCAAATAGGGTCATTACTCTACGGTACTAATGGCAGGCCGACAATTGCGCTTAATTACCGAGGCGAAAAAGTCAGCGAATATCTCTATAATGATAAAGGTTTCCTTGCCCAAACACTTTCTTACTCAACCGGATTAGATGCGGACGGAAAAACTGTGGTACAGGTGATGACTGGATACAGTAATTATGATGTCTTTGGCAAAGCCACTGAATCCTATCAGTTATTTGAAGTTGGCGAAATGGGTACGCCTCCGCCGTATGCTTATGATGAAGACGGTTACCAGTTTGAAGCTGGCGGCAGCAAGAATTATGTTGTGATTCCTAAAGAGGATGGTAGCGGTATAGCTAAAGTTGAAACAATTAATGGCACAGGCCTTGTTTCCAAGAATGTTTATAACGAATTTGGGGCATTACTCGAGACTCAAAACTATGGACGCGAGGGCGGTGTGATTACTACAGTAAAAATGGACCTTTACAGCAGACCTACCATCGTTTATAATCATCTGAATGAAAAAGTACAAGAATATACATACAATAAAGATACTGGTTTCCTGAGTTATACAGTATCCTATTATAAAAAAGTGAATTCAAATGACGAAGGAGAAGTAGAAGACGGATTCAGCACGGAAAAAGAAACTTCTGTGACATTTTTTAACGCCTATGGCCAGCAATCTGTATCTTATTTATTAAACAACGAAGGAGAAGGGTTTGACGGTACATTAGATACAGTGGGTGCATTACAAAGCAAATATCAGTATAACGCTCAAGGATTCCTGTACAAGACACTAATGTATAACGGTACAACCATGACAGGATATACAGTAAATGATGCCAGCGGCAGGCAAATCACACAATTTAATGCTTCTAATGAGCCCACAGCATACTACTGGTATAATACTAATGGTTTCTTGCTCAGAATGTCTAATCCCACGCAGGAATAATTTGGCAAAAAACCATAGTTGATTTTAACAAGCCTCAAGGTAATAGCCTTGAGGCTTGTTTTTTTAGTAATTTTACTTGAATTGAAACACAAGTTATTATAAAATACTACCATTACAATTTAAATATTATAAAAACATGAATTAACCAATCTCAGGTTTGTTCGCAAACCTTATAAAAATCAAAACTTATGGAATTAGATTTAAAAAAAATTATTAAAAAAGAGTTTTTTTTAATTGCCGGGCCTTGCGTGATTGAGTCAGAAAAACTTTGTTTAGAACAAGCAAAATTGATCCGGGAAATTGCAAAGAGGGTTAATATCCATTTTATTTTTAAAGCTAGCTTTGATAAAGCCAATCGAACAGCAGTAGATTCTTTTCGTGGCCCGGGATTAAAAAAAGGCTTATCAATACTTAAAAAAATCAAACAGACATTAAAAATACCCATATTAACTGATGTGCACAGTCTTGACCAAGTTAGAGCTTGTGCCAGTGTTGTTGATATTATCCAAATCCCTGCATTATTATCGCGTCAAACAGATTTAATTGTTGGCGCAGCGCGCACTAAAAAAATCATCAATATTAAAAAAGGGCAGTTTATGGCTCCCTCAGATATGCAGAATGTAATTAAAAAGGCAGAATCCGCAGGCAATAAAAATATTATCTTGACTGAACGCGGAGTTTGTTTTGGGTATCATAATCTGGTGAGTGATATGCGTTCAATACAGATTATGCAAAAATTTAATTATCCGGTTGTTTATGATGCAACTCACAGTGTGCAGCTGCCGAGTGCGGGAGGGGAAAAATCCGCGGGTGAGAGTCAATTTGTGATTCCTTTGGCTTTGGCCGCAGTTGCTGCAGGCTGTAATGGATTATTTTTAGAAGTGCACAAAAACCCGAAAAAAGCACTTTGTGATGGGCCGAATATGATTGCTATAAAAGATCTGGAGAAGTTATTAGGCAAGGCAAAAAAAATCTGGGAGACTGTAAATGAAAAAAAATAGTTTTCAGGCGATTGCTAAAAAAGTTTTAAAAGTGGAAGCAAAAGCAATTCATGATTTACTGCCCAGAATAAATAAGAATTTTGATAAAGCTGTAAACCTAATTGCGCAATGCAGCGGGCGCGTGGTGATTACGGGAATGGGAAAGCCCGGATTAATCGGCAGTAAAATTTCTGCTACTTTGGCAAGTTTAGGTGTACCCAGCTTATTTTTACATCCCGCTGAAGCTGTACACGGGGATTTGGGCCGGGTAGCTTGCGATGATATTATCATTGCAGTTTCTAACAGCGGTATGACTGAGGAAATAACCCGGCTTTTACCGATTATAAAAAAAATGGGGGTTAAATTAATCAGCTTTACCGGGAACCTAAAATCTCCGCTGGCTAAATATAGTGATGTAGTGCTAAATGTAAAAGTGGAAAAAGAAGCCTGCCCTTTTAATTTAGCTCCCACAGCCAGTACAACCGCAACCTTGGCTATGGGTGATGCATTAGCGGTTGCAGTTTTAGAAAAAAAAGGTTTTAAAATTGAAAATTATGCTTTTTACCACCCGGGAGGGAGTCTAGGGAAAAAATTGCTGAAAGTCAAGGATCTGATGCGTAAGGGGCTGCAAAATCCGATTGTTTATGAAAAGACTAAGGTGAAAACAGTACTTTTAAAAATTACCCGTTCAAGAGCCGGATGCGCTTGTATTGTGAATAAAAAAAAGCAGCTTATCGGAATTTTTACTGACGGAGATTTACGCCGCCATTTAGAAACAGAGCCGGATTTGTTATCTATGGAAGTAAAGAATGTGATGAGCCGCAATCCCATTACAATTAATAAAGAAAAGTTAGCACAAGAAGCCTTAAAAATACTCAAGGATAAAAAAATTGATGAAATACCGGTGGTGGATGAAAAAAAACATCCGGCCGGGCTTTTAGATGTACAGGATTTACTAAAAGCAGGTATTGTATGAACAGAGAAAAAGCAAAAAAAATTAAAATTTTAATTACCGATGTTGACGGAGTATTAACTAACGCGATGATCGGCTATGGAAATTATAACGATACCTACCGGCAATTTAATATGCAGGATGGTTTTGGCTTGGTCTTGTTAAAAAAAACAGGGATAAAAACTGCGATTATTACGGGCAAATCATCTCGATCTCTGGATCGCCGGGCACGGGAATTAAAATTTGATTTAGTTTGTAAGGATGTCGAAGTAAAAATGAAAGCGTTTAAGAAAATTTTAAAAAAATTTAAATTAACCCCGTCTGAAGCCTGCTACATCGGGGATGATTTATTGGATTTAGCGGTTTTAAAAAATGCCGGATTATCCGTTTGTGTACCGGAAGCGCCTGAGGAACTTAAAGATACAGTTGATATTGTGACTAAAAAAAGCGGTGGTGCTGGTGCGGTACGAGAAATAATAGAGTTTATCCTAAAAGCCCAGGATAAATGGAGCGATATTGTTGAAAAATATCTATAAAAATAGAGAGAAATAATGGAAGATCATTTACTGCGCACGGAATTACTTTCTAAATCATATAAAAAAAAACAAATCGTAAAGCAGGTGAGTATTTCAATTAGAAAAGCTGAGGTTGTCGGGTTACTCGGTCCGAACGGTGCCGGGAAAACCACCACCTTTTATATGGTTGTGGGATTAATTAGTCCGGATAACGGAAAAATTTTTTTTGATAATCGGGAAATTACGCATATGCCCATGTTTAAAAGGGCTCGCTGCGGAATTGGATATCTTTCCCAGGAGCCGTCAATTTTTCGAAAATTAACAGTGGAAGAGAATATCATTGCGGTACTGGAGACTTTACCGTTAACAAAGCCAGAAAGAAAAAAACGTTTAGATGAATTGCTGGAAGAGTTGAGAATGACTCATTTAGCTAAAAGTAAAGCTTATATGCTCTCTGGCGGAGAACGCCGGCGTTTGGAAATAACCCGCTGTTTAGTGACTAATCCCTCTTTTATTTTACTGGATGAGCCATTCTCCGGGGTAGATCCGATCGCGGTATTTGAAGTACAACAGATTATTTCAAATTTAAAGAAAAAAGGCCTGGGAATTTTGCTCACTGACCATAATGTGCGAGAAACATTGAGCATAACAGACCGCAGCTATATAATGGCGGAAGGAAAAATTTTTATTTCCGGAACTGCCCAAGAACTTATTAATAATCCGGAAGCAAAAAAAATCTATTTAGGGGAACGTTTTGCCATGTAGTAGTTTCTTGACGCTGATTAAAAATAATGATAATATACAGCGAGATTATACACAAAAAGGAGGAAAATAGTGGAAGTGAGAATCAGTGGCCGGCATTTTGAAATCACAAACGCTTTAAAAGTTTATTCCTATAAAAAAGCAGAAAGTTTTAATAAATATTTGAATAACATCATTGATGTCCATATTATTTTAAGCGTGGAGAAATTCCGGCAATGTGCGGAAATTTCGGTTTTAGCAAAAAAACTGAAAATTACAGAAAAAAGCATTGAAACAGACATGTATGCTGCCATTGACAAGGTCTGTTCACGCATTGAAAAAACTCTGCGGCGTCATAAAGATAAAATAAAAAGTCACAGAAAAAAAGATAATAAAAACAAAAATTTAGAAGGAACCTCAGTTGAGTTTAATGAAGAGGGAGGAAGCGAATGAAAATAATGGATTTTTTAAAAGAAAAGGCAATAACTGCAAATCTGAAAGCAACCACAAAGGAAGAAGTGATCGAAGAACTTGTCGAACTATTATCCTGTGCCCAACCGATTAAGCATAAAGAAAAATTAGTGAAGATTCTTTTAGAACGTGAAGCCTTAGGTTCCACTGGTATTGGACAAGGGGTGGCGATCCCGCACGGAAAAAGTGATAATATGAAGGAATTAATTGCCGCATTCGGAATATCTCAAAGAGGGGTTGATTTTAATTCACTAGACGGTGAACCGGTTTATTTATTTTTTCTCCTGGTTGCGCCGGAAGATTCTGCGGGCCCGCACCTAAAAGCTTTGGCCCGAATATCCAGAATCCTAAAAGATAAATATTTTCGGGAAACTTTACGAGGTTCTCCGGATGAAAAAGCAATTTTAAAAGTTATCAAGCAGGAAGACACAAGTAAATAAAAATTATGCGTATTTTAAAATGGCTTTATCCAGGAATGAAAGTTAAGCGCTGGATTTTTTTAAGTGCTTTGGGAATAATTTTTGTTGTTTTAGGTACAATAGAAAGTGTTGCAGAAATAAAAAATAAAGGAATTTCTGCGCTAGGATTATTATTATTATTGCTCGGAATTATTCTAATCTTTACCGGTATTAAGAAAATGGTTAAATCCTTTATTGCAATTTTTATGCCGGGGCACAGAGAAAAGGAATTAGTTGATATTGTTTATAAAAAAAGACAATTAAGCCGCGGGCCGAAAATTGTGGTTATTGGAGGCGGCACGGGGTTATCCGTTCTTTTACACGGGCTAAAAGAATATACATCAAATTTAACCGCGATTGTGACCGTGACTGATGACGGGGGAAGTTCTGGGCGCTTACGGGAACAGTTTAATATTTTACCCCCCGGAGATATTCGTAACTGTTTAGTGGCTTTAGCGGATGCTGAACCTTTAATGGGAGAGTTGTTTCAATTTCGTTTTCCCGCGGGAACAGAGTTAGCCGGGCACAATTTTGGTAATTTATTCATTACGGTAATGACAAAATTAGTTGGCGATTTTGATAAGGCGATCAAAGAGTCCAGTAAGGTTTTGGCAATTAGCGGACAAGTAATCCCCTCCACTTTAAAAACCGTAAGTTTAGTGGCTGAACATTTAGACGGAAATAAAACCTATGGGGAGACGAGTATTTCAAAAAGTATGAGTCCGATCAATAAAGTGCAGCTTATCCCGGATAATTGTATGCCGACAGATAGCGCACTGGAAGCAATTGCTAATGCCGAAGCAATAGTTTTAGGCCCGGGGAGTTTGTATACTAGTGTGTTACCAAATTTAATAATTAATAAAATTCCCGAAGCGATTGAAACATCGCCTGCAGTTAAAATTTATATCTGTAATGTGATGACCCAATCCGGGGAAACAGACGGATTTTCGGCTTATGAGCATATTAAGGCAATTCAAAAGCATACGCAAAATAATATCATTGATTATTGTATTGTAAATACCGGCCGAGTACCGGATAAATTTTTAGAAAAATACCGGAAACAAAATTCTGTACCGGTAAATCCGGATATTCAGAAAATCCGCGATGCCGGAATAACCGTCTTAGCTGATAATGTAATTAGCACACAGGATTATGTGCGGCATAATTCTAAAAGGATTGCTAAAAAAATTATTGATTTACTGCTGGAATTAAAATATCAAGGATCTGTTTTTGTTTAACTTATGGATAATGCTCAACATATAGTAAAAAAGAAAGTTGTGATAAAAAATAAAACCGGTTTGCATGCTCGGCCGGCAGCCCTTTTTGTGCAGATTGCGAATAAATTTGACAGTGAGATAACTGTTAAAAAAGGCAGGGAACAAGTTAACGGAAAATCAATAATGGGAATTCTCATGCTTGCCGCCGGGCAAGGCCAGGAAGTTTTAATTATCGCCGAAGGTCCGGATGCGCAAAATGCAGTGGAGGCATTAGAAAAAATATTATTAACTGATGAAAATAAATAAAACTGATAATCATAACGAAAGAAAAATGCTCAAAGGTATTGCGGTATCTCCCGGGATTGCCATCGGGCGGGTTTTTGTCTGGGACAGCGAGGAATACACAATTAGTAAACACCTTATTCCTGAGAACAGTATTCCGCTTGAAATTACCCGTTTTGAAGAAGCTTTGATAAAAACAAGGTCAGAAATATTAGAGATTCAAAAAAAGATTTCTAAAGAAATGGGCTTTGAGCATGCCGAAATATTTAATGCGCATTTGTTAGTTTTAGAAGATCGCATGCTGATTGAGGAAGTGATCAATAAGATCAAAAAAGAAAAGAATAACGTTGAACATGTATTTGTTACTATTTTAAAAAAATATGCGGATATTTTTTCTAAAATGGATGATGAATACCTGCGCGAACGGCTGATTGATATTCAGGATGTGGGAAAAAGAATTATCCGAAACCTCCTAGGTAAGCAGAGACAGGGGCTAAAGGATTTAAAAGAAAAAGTAATTGTTGTCGCGACAAATCTTTCGCCTTCGGATACAGCCTTAATGCATAAAGATAAAGTCATTGCTTTTGCTACAGATATGGGCGGCAGAACTTCTCATACCGCAATTCTTGCGCGTTCTCTAGAAATTCCTGGTGTTGTCGGGTTAAAAACTCTAACCCCCTCTGTAAAAAATGGCGATATTATCATTATTGATGGGAATAATGGCGTAGTTTTAATTAATCCAGTAAAAACAATAATTAAGAAATATCAGAGAGAGAAAAAGAAATTTCTTGATTTTGAAAAAGGATTATCGCGTTTAAAAACATTGCCCGCGATTACCCAAGATGGACACAGTGTTGTGATCGGGGCGAATATTGAATTTCCCGAGGAAATGGATTCAGTTATTGCGCATGGATCACAAGGCATCGGATTATATCGTACGGAATATATGTATTTAAACCGGACAGATTTACCAACGGAAGAAGAACATTTTCAAGCCTATAAAAAAGTAGCTCAATCTATGAAAAAAAATCCCGTCGTCATTAGAACCATGGATATCGGGGGTGATAAATTTGTTTCACATTTAGATATTCCGTATGAGATGAATCCCCTGATGGGACACCGGGCAATTCGATTTTGTTTAGCCCAGCCGGAAATATTTAAAGTACAGCTGCGGGGAATTTTAAGAGCGAGTATTTTTGGCAACCTAAAAATAATGTACCCGATGATTTCTGGTTTAAATGAGCTCAGACAGGCTAACGCAATTTTAAAAGAGGTTAAACAAGAATTAAAAAAGAAACATATCCAGTTTGATAACGATATTGAGGTTGGCATAATGATTGAAGTGCCATCGGCAGCATTAATTGCGGATATTTTGGCAAAAGAAGTTGCTTTCTTTAGTATCGGCACTAACGATTTAATACAATATTCTCTGGCCGTAGACCGGATCAATGAAAAAATTGCTTACCTATATGAACCAGCGCATCCGGCCGTATTACGCTTAATTAAATCGATAATTGATATTGGCCATAATGCCGGACTTTGGGTGGGGATGTGTGGTGAAATGGCTGCAGAACCGGTTTACACATTACTGCTTTTAGGCATGGGGCTGGATGAATTTAGTGCCAGTGCAGTAGCTATCCCGGAAATAAAAAAAATTGTACGTTCCGTAACCATTGAACAAGCACGCCAAATAGCTGAACACGTTTTAGAATTATCCGCTGCGGATGAAATTCTTGCATATGCCAATTTAAAATTGAAGGAATTAATACTGCAAAAATGAAAGTTTTAATATTGGCCGCAGGTTATGCCACAAGAATGTATCCATTAACAAAACACTGGCCAAAACCTTTATTACTGGTTAAAGAAAAACCGATAATTTCTCATATTGTCGATAATATAAAGTGTTTAAAAGGATTGAATGAAATCATTGTTATCTCTAATGATAAATTTTATCAACATTTTGTGGATTGGGCCAAACAAATTAATATAAATACTAAAATTAGCATATTAAATGATCTTTCTACTTCAGAAGATAATCGTTTAGGGGCAATTGGGGATATTTATTTTGCTCTGGAAAACTGCGTAATCAATGATGATTTATTAATTATTGGCGGGGATAATCTTTTTTCTTTTGACCTGAAAGATTTTGTAAAATTTTCACAAGAAAAAAAAGACGGATGTTCTATTGGTTTGTATGATATTAAGGATTATAGCATGGTGAAAAATTACGGGGTGGTAACAATTAATCCCTTAAGCAAAGTGATTGATTTTAAGGAAAAACCGAGAAAAAGCGCTTCGACTCTAATTTCAATGTGTATTTATTATTTTTCCCGCAAAAGTTTCAAATATATTAAGGAATACGTAATGCATAAAGATTCTTTGGATACTTCTGGCGATTATATAAAATGGCTTGCAAAAAAAAATATTGTTTGGGGTGTTGAATTAAAGGGCACTTGGTATGATATTGGAGATATTATTTCTTTTTACCATGCAAATATGACCTATAATATTAATTAAGAAAGGAGTAAAAAAATGAGTAAAACATATCTTTTAACGTCAGAATCTGTAGCTTGCGGCCATCCGGATAAACTTTGCGATCAGGTTTCTGATGCGGTATTAGACGAACTGATAAGACAAGATCGTTTAAGCCGCGTGGCTTGTGAAACATTTGTAACTATGGGGCTGATTATTGTCGGAGGGGAAATTACGACAAAAGCCTATATTGACGTACATGAAATTGTCAGAAAAGTAGTGCGTGAAATCGGATACATTCATCCTAAATATGGATTTGATTATAAAACCTGTGCAATTTTAAATGCAATTCATAGTCAATCACCAGATATTGCTCAAGGCGTAGATACCGGCGGAGCCGGTGACCAGGGGATGATGACAGGCTATGCCTGTCGTGAAACGAAAGAGCTAATGCCTTTATCTTTGATGTTATCTCATAAACTTTGCCAGCGCATGAAAATGGTACGAGATAAAAAGATTCTTGATTATTTAGGGCCGGATGGCAAGGCTCAGGTTACTGTGCTTTTTGAAAATAGCCAACCGAAAAAAGTAACATCCGTGGTTTTAGCTTGCCAGCATACAGAAAGTATTTTAGATAAAAGCGGAAAACATATTACGAATAAATCCCGGCAGGAAATAATCGATATTATTGGTAAACCAGTTTTAGGTAAATGGATTGATAAAACTACTAAATTTTATGTGAATCAAACCGGAAAGTTTGTTGTCGGCGGTCCGCAATCAGATGCAGGAGTAACTGGCCGTAAAATTGTCGTGGATACTTATGGCGGAGTTGTTCCTGTCGGAGGCGGTGCTTTTTCCGGTAAAGACCCCACTAAGGTTGATCGTTCCGCAGCTTATATGGGACGTTATATTGCAAAAAATATAGTTGCCTCCGGAATCGCGGATAAATGTTATATAGAAATGGCTTACTGTATTGGAAAAAGTGAACCAGTTTCTGTTTTAGTGGAAACATATGGTACCGCTAAGATTTCTGATGAAAAGATAATAAAATTAATAAGAGGAAATTTTGACTTAAAGCCACGCGGTATTATTAAGACGCTGAATTTATTAAGGCCGATTTATCAAATGACCGCTGCACACGGGCATTTTGGCCGAGATGAAAAAGAATTTACTTGGGAAAAGACTGATAAGTCAGCTATTTTAAAAAAACAAGCTTAATTAAAATTAGCAGTTTGAGGAGTAAGTTATGCACGCAATAAACGATAAATATAAAGTTAAAGATATTAATTTAGCTGATTTTGGGAGAAAAGAAATTGAAATTGCAGAGAAAGAAATGCCCGGTTTAATGGCAATTCGTAAAAAATATTCCCAAACAAAACCACTAACTAATGTGCGGATTATGGGTTCATTACATATGACTATTCAAACCGCGGTTTTAATTGAAACTTTAGTGGCATTAGGAGCACAAGTGAGATGGGCAAGTTGTAACATATTCTCAACACAGGATCATGCCGCAGCCGCTATTGCCGCGCGAGGTATTCCGATTTTTGCCTGGAAAGGTGAGACTTTAGCCGAATATTGGTGGTGCACGGAACAGGCATTAACATTTGGGCCAGGATTGGGACCGCAATTAATTGTGGATGATGGCGGAGATGCTACTTTAATGATTCATCTGGGGTTTGCGGCAGAAAAAAACTGCAGTGTTTTAGATAAAAAATCAGAGGGGGAAGATGAGGCAGAATTGATAAAAAATCTAAAACAAGGGCGGCAAAAGAATCCGAATAAATGGTCAAAAATAGTGCAGGAATGGAAAGGTGTTTCTGAGGAAACAACAACGGGTGTACACCGGCTTTACCAAATGATGGCTAAAAAAGAGTTATTGGTACCAGCGATAAATGTTAACGATTCTGTGACTAAATCAAAGTTTGATAATTTATACGGCTGCCGAGAATCTTTAGCCGATGGAATAAAACGGGCTACGGATGTTATGTTTGCGGGAAAGGTTGCGGTAATTTGCGGTTATGGCGATGTCGGAAAGGGTTCTGCCCAGTCTTTAAGAGGAATCGGGGCACGGGTTTTAATTACAGAAATCGACCCGATTTGTGCTTTACAAGCCGCCATGGCCGGATATGAGGTTACCACTGTTGAATCTACCCTTGGTATGGCCGATATTTATGTAACAACAACTGGTAACCGTGATGTAATTAGAATTGAACATATGCAGAAAATGAAGGATCAGGCGATAGTTTGTAATATCGGTCATTTTGATAATGAAATTGATGTCGCTGGCTTAGAAAAATTTTCCGGGATAAAGAAAATAAATATAAAACCGCAAGTTGATAAATATATTTTTCCCGATGGACGAGCCATATTTATTTTAGCCCAAGGCAGGTTAGTTAATTTAGGTTGTGCCACGGGACATCCGTCTTTTGTCATGTCCAATTCATTCTGCAATCAAGTTTTGGCTCAAATAGAGTTATGGAAAAATAAGGATACCTACGAAAAAAAAGTTTATTGCTTATCAAAAAGCTTAGATGAGGAAGTAGCCAGACTGCATTTAGATAAAATTGGCGTTAGATTAACTAAATTGACTAAAGCCCAGGCAGATTATATTGGTGTACCGGTAGAAGGGCCGTATAAGCCAGAACATTATCGTTATTAGTAGATCCCTGTTAAAGGCAAACTTGAAGCAGTAAACAGTAATATTCAAACAAAAAAATATATAATCAGTTGCGAAAATGTAGATCATCAGTTTTAAAAAGAGGAAGGGGAAAAATGGCCTTGTATAAAGAACTCGGTTTAACAAATACTAAAGAAATGTTTAAAAAAGCATTCGCAGGTAAGTATGCAGTACCCGCTTATAACTTTAATAATATGGAGCAAATTCAAGCGATTATTGTTGCTTGTGTGGAAACTCAATCTCCCGTAATTCTACAGGTATCTAGCGGTGCTCGCAAATATGCAAATAAAATATTATTACGTTATATGGGGCAGGGAGCTGTCGCAATGATGCGTGATCTAGCCAGAGAAAAAAGATTAAAAGAAATCCCTATAGCTTTACATTTAGATCATGGTGATACTTTGGAATTATCTAAATCCTGTATTGATTCTGGATTTTCATCGGTAATGATTGACGGTTCACATCATTCGTTTGAAGATAATATTAAATTAACACGCCAAGTGGTTGATTATGCACATCAGTTTGATGTCACAGTAGAAGGAGAATTAGGGGTTTTAGCGGGAATCGAGGATGAAGTGTCTGCAGAAAAATCCACTTACACACATCCAGAAGAAGTTATTGAATTCGTGGAGAAAACCGGGGTTGATTCATTGGCAATTTCTATTGGTACCTCCCACGGTGCAAATAAATTTAAACCCGAACAATGCACTAAAAATAAAGATGGGATATATATTCCTCCGGAATTAAGATTTGATATTTTAGAGGAAATTGAAAAGAAAATACCCGGGTTTCCGATTGTTTTACACGGATCATCCAGCGTACCTGTAGAAGCGGTGAATATGATTAATACTCATGGGGGGAAATTAAAGGACTCTGTAGGTATTCCGGAAGAACAGATCAGAAAGGCAACTAAATCCGCAGTGTGTAAGGTTAATATTGATTCTGATGGCCGGCTTTGGATGACTGCGGCAATTCGAAAACATTTTAGTGATAAACCCGCGGATTTTGACCCGCGTCAATATTTAGGCCCTGCGCGGGAAGCGTTGATTGCCATGTACAAGCATAAAAATAAAAACGTCTTAGGCTCTGCAAATAGAGTTTAAATATAGTTTATATAGCAAAAAAAAGCTTTGTTTTAATAAATAAAACAGAGCTTTTTTTTGTTTGGGAAAAAGGGGCTGTGCCGCCTGCGGCCAGCATACTGTGTAATGTTAAATGTTTAATGTGTAATGTAGCAAGTAGAGAGTAGAGAGAATTTCAGATGCTGCTTTTCTATTTGATGCTTTTTTTAGTCTATAGTCTTTTGTCTGTTGATCCCGCAATTGCGGGACCCCGAAGATATCCCAGGGAAGTTTCTTCATTCGGGGCTGAGGACTAGTTTCGTCGCTTGGTTTCTAAAGGGGGGATAAAAACCAGGCTTGTCCATTTTTCATTGACTAACGGATGATAGAAGCGTATTATTTATGTATTACAAAAATTCGGTTTTAATAGCTAATCTAATATCATGATATTACGCAGGAAATGCGAAATGTTTCCAGGCAAAAACTTGTTAGTTGAAGAGAAAAACAATAGGGAATTACTGAAAAATAGACTGAAAGTATATTAACTGTTATCTGCAAATAAATAAGGAGAAATATGAAAAAAATAATTAAACCCCTCCTGATTTTGGTAATTCTATTCTTGCTTGTTTATTCTGGTATGGCTCAAAAAGCTCATAAGGTAAAAGAAGTAAGAATGAGATTTAAACTTCAAGAAAAAGAAATATCTGAAAAAGAATATAATGAATTTATAAAAAATCATACATTTATTAATACACTCTTAGATCCAAAATCTGTTCTTAATGTTGACTAAAAAAACAGATAACAAGTCAATCCACCTGACCTTCCTCGCGGCTTCGCCGCTTCGTAAGGCAGCTGATTTTTGTGTTATAAGGAGACAAAAAATGAAAAAAATAATACTTGCAACGACACTATTCTTCTTAATGCTAGGTGTGGGATATGCTCAGGATAATAACATACAATTACAAAAAGTTACAGGAACATTCTATAAAGCCATAAAGGCAAATGTCCCATATTATATTGAACTTGACGGCTCCGTTGGGATAGGAAATATAAAAAAAGGCTTGGACTGAAGGGTGAAATTCTAAATAACATTGAAGAAGGTTCAAGGATATTAGTAAAAGGCATCGTAAAAACTTCTTGGCATAATGGGGGAAGTCAAGATAATCCTTCGCCTTTCCCTGCAGATTGGTTAATATATATGGATGTAAAAGAAGTCATAATAACAGATAAAGATACACCTGTAGAAAAATTAGTATTTTAATCATTAATAAACGGGCCGAGGCAAGAGCGGCCCCTACAATTTCCAAAATTATAAGGTCATTTAAATTATATTAATCAAAATAATTTGAACATTTCCGGCAAAATTTGGCAACGATCATTTTACGATCACATTATTCGCAATGACAAATCATTACAAAAAATACATGAATATATTTTGAACAACCCTATTAATTGGGAACAGGATATTGATAATTTAATTAACCTATAACAAATCGCCCACGCCACAAAGCTGCGGGGGAAACTTCAATTCAGGCAATCGAAAAAACAGCGATTAGCGGTTAGGGCTTAGGGTTGAGTTTTTAGTTTTTCCCGCTAACGCTATACGCTATGCTTGCTTTTCGTCTCCCCTTTAAAAATTTTCACGTAATTTTATTTAATTTACTAGAGAGGGTGGAGACAGGATGTCGGAACGCCGTAAACCAGGACGGTTTTTCGGCGGTGAAACCCGAACAAGTAAATTATTATAAAATAAGAGAAAATTTGCTAGGGGCTGTTTTCCTTTGCTTCGTTTCCTTTGTCAGCACAAAGGAAATGAAGGCGGGGGGACGCTTTTTCGGGGGCAGGCATCGCCCCAAGTTTTCTTATTTTTTTACGGATTCAATCAGACCTATTCCAATAAAAACAAAAATTATATTAGTCAGCCAGGCAGATAAGAGAGGGGAAAGTATGCCAATTTTACCTAAGGACAAGCTAATCGCATTCACTCCCCAGTAGCTAAAACTGATTGCCACACTCAAGCTAATTCCTAAAAACATACTTTGACTGCGATTACGGGTTAAAGTGAAAGGGACCGCAAAGAAAATAATAATGAAATTTGCCAAAGGAAATGCAATTTTATTGTATAAAATTACTAATTCTTTACTGGCTTTAAAACCACTATTTTTTAAGCGGTTAATATATTTTTTTAACTGCCAATAACCCATTAATTCCGGTTGTAAATCTGCCCGCTCAATATCCCGGGGTTTTTCATTGATCAAGATCATTTTTTCTTTATAATGAGATGGTTTGCCGTTAATTTTACCATCCAGATATTCTGTAATTATACAATCATAAAAAATCCAGAAACCATCTAACCACTGAGCTTTTTTAGCTACGATTTGCCGGGATAATTCATTTTTCTGATTATTTTCAGATATTGTGATATTATTAATTTGCTGGCGTTTAATATCATAACTGCTGATAATGAAAATACGGTTATTTGATCCGTAAAGTGTAACATTTTCAATAATTTTATTTTTATGTTTATCCTTTGTAGGTTTAAAATATTCTTCTTTTAGATTTATCGAATGTAAATACGAATCCGGCTTTATCAATTCATTGACAGAAAAACTCACTGCACTCATAAAAATTCCAAATCCCAAAAATATCCAAACAATGCTCCAAAGGTTTATGCCGATAGCTTTTATCGCCATAATTTCATTATTATGGTTTAACAGGCTTAAAGCAATAATCGTAGAAAGAATGATTATAATCGGTGAAATATTTACAAACAAAAACGGAGTGATTGAAAAATAGTAATCGCAAAGTACAAATAAAGGAACTTTTGCCTTTACTATTTCATCCAGATGATCAAAGAGATCGATAATCCAGGATAATGAAATAAAAAGGATTAAACAGCCAATAAATGGTTTTAAAAATTCCGCTAAAATATATTCTTTAATTATTTTCATAACATTTAATTACTTTTCTAACATTTTTATGTTTAAAATTACGCCTAAAAATAAAAAAACGATATTTGCGAACCAAACACCAAAAAAGGCAGGTAGCTTATTACGTAGTGCTAAGCTCTCTCCGGTAGCCATTAATAAATAGTAACATAGACATATTATCACACTTATGGCAAATCCCATAGAACGTTCTCGACGTTTTATTCTGATTGCTAAAGGAATTCCGATAAGAATAAATATCATACTACTAAAAGAAATTGCAAATTTTCGGTGTAGACCGACAAACAGCGGCGTTGCGTCAATATTTAAACTGCGCATTAGATTAATCTCACGCTGGAGTTCGTCAATTGTCATATCGGAAACCTTTTTTTTAAGCCGTGATGAAATTTGATCTTCAGCTAGCTTAAGCGAAAGCTGATATCTTTTAAAGTTAAGCTTATAAAACATTTCCGGATCTTCGAAGCTTGGCTCATCCGCTGTTCCATCATTCAATATTAATTTAATTGAATTTTTTTCAGGGATTGAAATAAACTGTCCTGTTCTTGCCATAATCGATCTTGTCGGTTTATTTGTTTGCGGCTGATAAATGCGTACGTCCTCAAGATAATTTCCCCTGATTTTATAAATAAACATTATGTGGTCTTTAAAAGCTTTGATAAAAGTTTTTTCTTCTAAGTAAGTTGTGGGTTTTTTTATCCCGATTTCCTGTGTAATCACACGAATTTGGTAATGGGCATAAGGTATAATCGAATCATTAAAATGCAGGCATAAGGCACTAAACAGGGTCCCAATCAATAAAATAGTACCTAAAAACGGGTACAAATTAATACCGCTGGATCGGATTGCGGTAATTTCATTTTCATAAGACATACGCCCAAAAGTTAAAAGTGTCGCGGTAAGAATTGCAATCGGTATAGAAAAAATTAATAAACTGGGCATGAGAAATAAAAATAATTGTGCAACGATTGTAAAATTAATACCTTTGGTGATTATTAATTCTACTAATTTTATTATATTTCCGATTACGAGAATAAAACTGATGATTACAGTTGAAAGAAAAAAAAGCGACAACCATTCACCCAAAATAAAATTTTTTAGAATTTTCATATTTTTATTTACTATTTTGCCAAAGTAAACGCAATTATTTTTCTTGCCCCAGCATTTTTAATGACTTTAGCGCATTCATTTAAGGTTATCCCAGTTGTGTAAATATCATCAACCAAAAGTACAGATTTGTGCTGAAACTCTTTAATATCCTGGCAGCGAAAAGCGTTCTTTAAATTTTTAGCTCTTTGTTGTCTATTTAAATTATATTGTGATTTTGTTTTTTTATGTCTGATTAAATTTCCCGCAGAAAAAGGCATGTTAAAATTATTTGCGATTCTTTGGGCTAAAATATCTGATTGATTAAATCCGCGTATTTTTTGTTTTGATCGGTGCAAGGGAATTGCCGTAATTAAATCAATATCTGCCATTGAATAGTGCTGCTTAATATACCCGGCCATTTTTTCCGCGAGTAAGTTTCCTAGTTTAACATTCCGTTTATATTTGAACATTATTATGCAAGTTTTTATATCCCGGGTATAATCATAAACATTTACCAAACGATTAAAATTAAAAAGCAGTCCTTTACAAGCCGGACAAAAATGCGATTCTATTTGTATCGTATCTAAGCTCTGGGCACATCTTTGGCAAAATGGGGCAGCCTTAATTTTTATTTTATCTAAGCAGCCTGGGTGTATGCCTAATTCAGGGTTAACGGTAATTTTAAAAGAACAAATAGCACAAAATTTAGGATAAATTAAGTCTAAAAATTTATTGATTCGATAATTAATAATTTTTAGAAAATTCATAACGAAATCAAGGCGGACAGAATGTATTTTATTTAACCGCAGCCCAATTTTCAAAACAAGAAAAATTTATTAATAAAATGGAACCCCCACGGGCTAAAGCCCGTGGTTCCTGGGGTGGAATACTCAAGCGGCCTCCTTTTATCCGCGCCATAAATGGGCGCGGTTTTAGGCCGCGGATGTATAAAGTTTAGCTCAAGCACAGTTCTCAACACTAAAAACTGGGTTCAATGCAAAAAGTTTTGAATTTTCCTGAACGCTTAAGGCCACCGATCAAAAACATTAAATTAGTCATGTATTTCATCTTGCACCAAGTAAAGAAATGCTTGTGCGGTTTCATCAAAAAACAGACATCAAAGTAGCGGCGAACAAAATATAATGTAAGTAAACTAAAAATAGCACAAAGAATATGGGCTAACCCATAGGCGGAAGAGAAGATAGCAAATATTGCACTGATTATTGCTGCCAGGGCAGTCAAATGCATTACTTGAAAATAGCCAATATAGATAAATCCCTTAATTGGTGATTTTAGAGTGATCATGGGCATTTTAGGCCAAGCTCCAAATATTTGAAAAATAACATCAAAAGTGTTTGATGCATGTTTTGCTAAAAGAGGAGCATGCGCCATGCCGTATGATTTCCAGACTTTTTTAAGTGCCGGGAAGTCAGCCCGGTGCATATGGTCTACCTTAGCCTGCGGGGCAAAATATAATTTCCATCCTTTTTGTTGTATTTGTAAGCCAAATTCCATATCTTCCCCCGTAGGTTCACTCCAGAATTTTGCGTTTGCTTCATCAATAGCTTTTTTTCTGTAGGCCGCGTTAGCGGTAACAAAAAAATAAGCTCGATGACCAACGATTTGCGTGGGGGATTTGTCCGTTAAGGACGGAAAGTATCCTTCTTCAATAAAACCATATCTTGGGGCAACCATATTAAATCTAAAATGTTCACAGTATAATTCTGTAAGATTATTAGGGTCTACGCGTAAGGTATAAATTTCACCTCCGACAATACCAATTGTTGAATCTTTTTCAAAAATTTTTAACATATCCGAAATCCATGTGTTACAAGGTGCACAGTCTCCATCTGTAAAAAATATGAAATCTCCTTTCACAACTTCTAAAGCTTTGTTCCGGGCAAAACCTGGCGAAGGACAATTAGGAACTTCTACTAGTTTAATAAACGCATGATGGCTTTGCCATTCTTTAATCACCGCCAAAGTTTTATCTGTGCTGCCACCATCGGCAATAACTACTTCCATTTTATCTCTGGGATATTCAACATTTAAAATATATTCGAAAGTTTTAATTAATGTTCTTTCCGCATTTCTCACGGGTATAATAATCGAAACAAAATGATCTTTGTCCACCAATACCTCCTCTCTTAATTTATTAAATAATTAATATATTATAAATTAAGAGTTAAAGGAGTGTCAAGCTTAAACTATGCCTAAAAGGCAAATAATTTTGGCCGGTAGTTTCAATATTTAAGCGTTTAACAGCTGCTGATTTTGTCTATAATTGAATGGGATAAAACACCAAAAATATGTCTTACCATTTATCTGGCTGTTGCTAATTCAATTAAATTTTAAAAACAACATAAATTTTAACTTAGAATTGACTATTTTTTAATGTAGTAGTATAATTCATGCAGGAGTTCAAGGATGAGAAAACCAGAAAATAAAATTTTTATAATTACGTTAGCTGTTTCTTTATTGGTTCACGCTGTTTTTTTTCTGCCGCCAGAGTTTTTAAATTTTAAAGTAAAACCGGAAATAAAGTATAAAACACTGCATTATCCTAAAACTACATTTTCACAGGCAGTTTACCCCTCAGGCACAAAAAGTAAGCCAAGATTTACACGCTTCCGTGGCGGTACCCAAAGTTATCAAAAACGTATTTTGAAAAACATTGGTGTGGGCAACCAAGATACCGATAACACTGCCGCAAGCCAAACAGATAAATTAAAAATAAATACAGCCCGATTTTCACAAAGCCCTAAACGAAAAATTTCTGTAGCAAAATTCAAGCAGGATAATTTATCACAAGATGAAATATTTGTAAATTATTACCGGCAAGTGAATGAACAATTAAGGCAATCTGTGGTTTATCCGGATAATTTTTCCGAGGGGGAGATTGCGTTGACTTTTGTTCTCGCTTGTGATGGAAGTTTAAGGAGCGTAGAAGTAATCGATAGCACTTCTCCGGGTAATATCTCCCTGTGTGAGACGGCGATGCAAATTGTGGAAAAAGCTTCTCCTTTTCCTCCTTTTCCTGAAAACCTGCAACAAAGTCAGCTTACCTTTAATGTCGTAATTTGTTTCCGTGAACACAGTTAATCCGTATTTCCGCGGCAAATTAAGGGAGAAAATTTAAATGTACAAAAGAAGAATTTACCGGAATAATACAAAAAATAATCCGAGCTTAGAAAAATTCGAACTTAAATATTTTGAAAGTGATTTATTGTTTTATACAGATACGAATCTAGAAAATATTGCCCGCCGTTGGTTGATGTTTTATCATGATCAAATTTTACAATATTGCTGCGAAAATCCTGAATTCAGAAAATCACTGGCTCCTTTAAAGCTAAAGGGAAAATTACCTTTAATTATTCGGCGCATGCTTTTTGCCAGTAAACAAGCTCATGTGGGCCCCATGGCTTCAGTCGCAGGAGCGATTGCTGAATTTGTGGGTAAGAAATTGTTAGCTTACAGCAAAACTGTAATTATTGAAAATGGAGGAGATATTTTTATTAAAACAGAGAAAAAAAGAAAAGTTGGGTTGTTTGCGGGTATGAACAGTATTTATAATAGATTATATTTGAATATTTCTCCCGCGGACACTCCTTGTGGAATATGTACTTCAAGTTCAAAAATAGGGCACTCTTTAAGCTTTGGCAAGACTGAGGCTTGTGTGATTATTGCCAAATCAGCCATAATCGCAGATTGCTTTGCAACGTATATTGGTAATCTCATAAAATCAGAGTCAGATTTCTCTAAAGCTCTAAAAATTGTTAAGTCTCATAAAAGTATTTCCGGGGCGATTTTTATAACTAATTCCAAACTAACAGCTTATGGAAAATTAAAGCTTAACGTTCTTGACAAACATAAATTAGATTGGTAAAATATTAAAACTTAATTAACTTATGCGTTTCATTATGTCTAATTATTAATCAATATTTTGCGTGACGAGAGAAGGGGTGAATATAAAGTGGCTAAAGTTCGAGTTGGAAAAGGTGAACCATTAGAAAAAGCACTGAGAATTTTTAAGAAAAAATTGGACCGTGAAGGTACTCTCAAAGAAATGAGAGCTAAAAAACATTACGAAAAGCCCAGTGAACGGAAAAAGAGAAAGGCTAAAAACGCGAGAATGTCGCATCGCTAAAATAATAGATATGAGGTATAAATTAATATCTATTTTTCTGGGATTAATTCTGCTGACTATAGTTACGGATGTATTTGAAGCAAGAGTATTGGCAGCAAATTATTCCTTAGCCAGAAAATATCGGGAAAATTTATCTACCACAGATACCGTAAATGAATTTAATATTTCAGTTTCGGCAAAACCAATAACTCTTTCCTCAAATCCTGCTTTAAAAAACTTCACACTTGAAAATGGCTTATCTGTATTGATTAAAGAGGATCATAATCATGAACTTGTAGCAATTGAGGTACTAGTAAAAACAGGCAGCTTATATGAGGGACAGTGGCTGGGATCAGGCCTGGCCCATTTAGTTGAACACATGGTATTTAAAGGGACGAAAACCCAGCCAACCGGTTCAATTGAAGATCAAATTAAAAATTTAGGAGGATCGATTAATGGTTACACCTCCTATGAATTTACCGGGTATAACTTGATTCTTCCGGCTAAGAATTTTACTGCAGGATTAGAAATAATTGCGGATATGCTGCAAAACCCTTTATTTGATATAGATGAATTGGCCAAGGAAAAAGATGTTATTCTTAATGAAATCAGCATGCATAACGATGACCCGGATCATTATTTACAAAGAAAATTTTTCGAGCAGGCTTATGCTATCGAACCTTATAATTTGCCGATAATTGGCAACGAAAAATTACTTATCCAACTAAAACAGCAAGATGTTATTGAATTTTATAAAAAATGGTATATACCGAATAACATTATTTTAGCTATCGCCGGAGATATAAAAGCAATTGAAGCCGAAAAGACCGTGCAGAGTTTTTTTAATGGCTTTAAAATGCAAAATTATCCGGATAAACATATCCCGAAAATACCCGCTTTTACCTCCGGCAGAACTTACGAGGAAGAAATAGCTATAAATTCAAGTTATTTAATGCTGGGTTTTGAAAGCGTCGAATTAACCCATGCTGATGCTGTATGTTTAGACGTACTTTCCGTGATTTTAGCGCAGGGCAAAGATTCATTACTTTATAAACATTTAGTACAAGAAAAAAACCTTTTAGATTCACTTAGCGCCTATAATTTTACCCCTGGATTTCGAGGTGTTTTTGTAATTAAAGGTATCTTTGATTATAAAAATAGAGCGGCAATACTTGCCGCAATCTTTTCTGATATTGAAACCCTTAAAAAAAATAAAATTAATCGGAAAACTTTAGAAAAAGCAAAAAATTTATATTTAGCTGAATATATTTTTGATAAAGAGCCGATAGCTTATCAGGCAAAAACATTGGCGACTGATTTTGTGTACACAAAGGATCCTGGTTTTACTAAAAAATATATTGATTTGCTGCAAAAAGTTTGCGCTGATGATATCCAGCGATGCGCTCAACAATATTTAAAAAGCGAAAAATTAATCACGGTAATATTAAAACCTAAAAGTTCTGATTATAAAACCTCGACTGAAAAAAGGGTTTCGGATGAAAGAAACAACCAAGTAAAATTAATCAAACTTTCCCCTGGCATAAAAATTATTTTAAAACAGGATCATAACCTACCAATAATAAACTTTTATGCCTGTTTTGGCGGTGGGACAAGATTTGAAAATGAGAATAATAATGGATTATTTTGCCTGTTAAGTAAACTGCTGCAGTCTGGGACAAAAAAACGCTCGGCAATAGAAATTGCCGAATTTTTCGAAAATATCGGGGCACAAATAAAACCGTTTAATGGGTATAACAGCTTTGGGCTGGGGTTAAAAATAATGCACAAGGATTTAAAGGAAAGTTTGGAAACATTAACAGATTTAATTTTAAATTCAAATTTTCCCGAAAAGCAATTAGATACAGAAAAACGCCTAATTTTAAAAGATCTAGAAAGGCAGCAGGATGATATTTTTCAAAATACGTTGAATATTTTAAAACAAACATTGTTTAGTAACCTGCCTTATCGATTCAATACATTAGGCGCAAAAGAGTCTGTGGGGAAACTCGATCGAGCAATATTAGTTAAAAATGCACATGAATTTATATGTGCCGATAATCTGGTGTTGGCTGTTTTTGGCGATTTTGACGATGCTGATGAAAATTATATTATCCAATTACTGGAAAATAAATTAAAAAAAATGCCTTTTAAAAGCAAAAAAACAAAACTTGAATTCAGGGAGCAGAAATTAACCTCGCAAAAGATAGTTCAAAATAGGCAGGAAAAAGAACAAGCTGTTTTAATGCTCGGTTTTAAAGGAGTGAATGTTTATCACGAGGACCGTTATGTTTTAGAATGCATAAATGAATTATTGAGTAGCCCTGGATCGGCTTTATATAAAAGAATCCGAGAAGAATACGGTTTATCTTATACTTTGGGCGGGGCATCAATAAACGGACTGGACTCAGGCTATTTTTTTATTTATGTTGCCACGAAATCAGAATTTATTGATGAAATTAGAAAAATTATCGACGAGGAAATTACTAAAATAGTTCAGCAATCAATATCTGAGGAAAAACTGACGCAGGTCAAGAATTATCTGATCGGAAATAAAATGGTTGATTTACAGACTAATCAAAATTTGGCATTTGTTTGCGCGTTAGATGAATTATACGGTTTAGGTTTTGAATATTATAAAAAATATGAATCAGCAATAATGTCGATAACGCCAGAGCAAATAATTCAGATTGCTCAAAAATATTTAAAATCAGAACAAAGTGTTCTGATTATCACAAAGGATGAATAAAAGATGTTAAGCTTATCTACAGCCTGGAATGCAATTTTGCATGATCAGGCGCAAAATATTTTAAAAGATATAAAGGCTATGGGAATTTTTAATGTGGAATTGGGGTTTAATTTATCCCGAGAAATGATTGAGGTTATAAAAGAATTTAAGAAAAAAAATTTGATTAATATTTCCAGTGTCCATAATTTCTGTCCTGTTCCGGACGGTTATGTTCGTAATGAATTTGGACCAGATTATTTTTCTCTCGCTTCTCCCGATGAAAAAGAAAGAAGCCTGGCAATTGAGCTGACCAAACAAACTATTATTACGGCAAAAGAAATTCAAGCTAACGCTGTAATTATCCATGCCGGACGTGTACAAATGCAGCAAAAAACAAAGCAGTTAATTCATTTGTATGAGCAGGGGAAGAAAAATACCCCGGAATATAAAGAGTTTCTAAAGCAAATGCAGCTTGAACGTGATGCAAAGAAAAAAGTATATTTAGAGTCAGCCCTCTTAAGCCTGGAGGAATTAATTTCTTTTGCTAAAACTTTCCAGATCAATGTTTGCGTGGAAAACAGATATTATTTCCGGGAAATACCTTGTTTTGAGGAACTAAAACTAATTTTTGAGCATTTTGGCAATTGTGATAATTTGTTCTATTGGCATGATGTCGGACACGCTCAAGTCAATGAAAATTTAGGATTTGCTAATCATCTGGACTTTCTTAACACTTATAGTAATAGGCTCTTAGGTATACATTTACATGATGTTATTGGAGCTCAGGACCATAAAGTTCCGGGAACAGGCAACTTTGAATTTAATCGCTTGCAACCCTATTTAAAAAAGCATACAATAAGAGTACTAGAAGTTCATCAGCCTGCAACGCAATCAGAGGTTTTAACCGGCATTTCCTTTCTAAAAAAAATGGGAATATGTGATTAAGTTACCGCCAACTTTCGGTGTAAAAAATGAATAGGAAACCAGTTTGGGCTGGCCCATACAAGTTTTATCCGAGTGATCCGAATCAGTTACATCAATATTTAGAACAAGTAATTGATGTAGACAAAACAAGGATTACGGCAAAAGCTGTTGTCTTGCCGCACGCGGGATATGTTTACTCCGGTTTAGTTGCCGGGAAAACTATTTCCGGTATTAATATTCCAGATACAATGATTGTCCTTGGCCCTAATCATACAGGATTAGGACAACCTTATAGCTTGATCAAAAGCGGCAAATGGATAACACCATTAGGCCCCCTAACAATAAATGAAACATTGGCTATTTTGTTATTAGATGATTGTAAAATCATCACTGAAGATTTTAGGGCGCATGAACAGGAACATTCTATTGAAGTTATTTTACCTTTTTTACAGTTTTTAAATAAAAATACAAGTATTGTGCCCATGGTAATTTCAGATTGTGATATTAATAATTTTGAACTTGTGGGGATGAAAATTGCTGAAGTAATTAAAACATACAATCAGCCGGTATTAATCGTGGCTAGTTCAGATATGACTCATTTTGAATCACAAAAAAAGGCAGAGCAAAAAGATAGCTTCGTCATCGATTCAATCCTAAAACTTAATCCTCAAGAAATGATGGTACGCATTAAGCAGCAGAATGTAACGATGTGCGGTTTTGCTCCTGTTGCCATGAGTCTTTTTGCCGCGATTAATTTAGGGGCTAAAAAATCGGAATTAATTGAGTATCGGACAAGTGCCGAAGCAAGCGGAGATTATTCTAATGTTGTTGGCTATGCGGGAATCGTGATTAGTTGATTACCTTTTATAAAAAAATGGGAGGCAGATGATAATGGAAGGAAAAAGAGTTGATGAGAGCTGGAAAGAAAAAATTCAAAAAGAAAAAGAGTCAAACGTAAATGGATTAAAACAAGATGATCAGACTCCTCCGACACAATCAAAACCAGAAACAATGGATGAAAATAATGATCATATGCCCGAGGTTAGTTTTAATGTTTTTATTACTAGTTTAGGAATGCAGGCATTAATGTTTCTCGGAGAAATAGAAAATCCAATGACCAATAAAAAAGAAGTTGATATCCATCAGGCCAAATATCTGATCGACACCCTGGGGATGCTGGAGGAAAAAACTGAAGGAAATTTAGATGAACAGGAAAAACAAGTAATTACCCAATTACTCTATGAGTTAAGATTAAAATTTGTGGAAAAATCAAAATAATCCATTGAAAAATGTGCAACTTGACATTATAATAAAGCAAATATATTAATTTAACAGAAAATAGGGAGGAATAAAATGCAAAAAAAGAGTTCAAAAAGCGTAACGGAAACTAAAACTCCGCAGGAACCAAATCAAAAACTAAAAGCACTTGATTTAGCGCTTAGCCAAATTGAGAAGCAATTTGGTAAGGGTTCAATCATGAAATTAGGGCAAGACACAAAATTAAATATTGAAGCAATCCCTACCGGAGCTTTGTCTTTAGATATTGCTTTAGGAGTTGGCGGGTTTCCCCGCGGCCGGATAGTTGAGATTTATGGTCCGGAAGCTAGTGGAAAAACTACTTTAAGCTTAAGTGCTGCTGTTGTTGCACAGAACAGGGGAGGAGTTGCGGCATTTATCGATGCCGAACATGCTTTTGACCCTACTTATGCAAAAAAGTTAGGATTAAATTTAGATAATTTATTGATTTCCCAGCCGGATAATGGGGAACAAGCATTAGAAATTGCCGAAACATTAGTGCGTTCTAATGCTGTGGATTTAATCATTATTGATTCTGTAGCGGCATTAACGCCTAAGGCGGAAATTGACGGGGATATAGGAGATTCGCATATGGGTTTGCATGCCCGTTTAATGTCGCAGGCATTAAGAAAATTAACCGGGGCTATATCAAAATCTAAAACCTGCGTAATTTTTATTAATCAAATTAGGATGAAAATTGGTGTTATGTTCGGTAATCCGGAAACAACTACAGGAGGACGTGCTTTAAAATTCTATTCTTCGGTAAGATTGGATATTCGAAAAATAGAATCGCTTAAATTACAGGAAGAAGTAGTCGGCTCCAGAGTTCGGGTTAAAGTTGTAAAAAACAAAGTTGCCGCGCCTTTTCGGCAAGCTGAATTTGATATTATGCATTCAGAAGGAATTTCTAAAGAATCAAGTTTAATTGAAATGGGCATTCTTTACGGCTTTGTATTAAAAACTGGGGCCTGGTTTACTTATGGCAATGAAAAATTAGGGCAGGGCAAAGAGAATTCTAAAAATTTTCTTAAAACCAATAAAAAAATTGCCCAAGAATTGGAAAAAAGAATTAAACAAGAGTCAAAAATTGTAGAGAATTAAGCGAAAAATTAATTATGAGTTTACTTAATGTGCAAATAAAAAGCAGGCTGAGTTATCTTTGTTTTCTTTTTATATTTTTATTGCTTTTCGTAAATATTCTTTTTGCGGAAAACCAGAGTGAAGTTATCACTGGGAAATTACTGAAACAAAAAGAACAGGAAATTACGCAGATAATCGAAAAATCCAGCGCTGCAATTGTCAGCATCAGCACGGAAAAAATATTAAAATCTCAAAGCTACAGCCGTAAACCAGAAGATGAGCTTTTCGATAATTTTTTTCGTGACTTTTTTTACGGAGATATTTCTAACCGGAAAATAGAACAGATTGCACTCGGCAGCGGAGTTATTGTTGATCACCAGGGGCATATTTTGACTAATGAATTTATAGTTGCGGATGCCCAACAGATAACGGTAACGCTTTTTGACAGCCGTAAGTTTACAGCAAAATTAAAAAATGTTTCCCTGCGTGAAAACCTGGCGGTTATAAAAATTGAAGCACCAGATTTAATGCCGCTAATTTTAAGTGATTCCGATGACTTAAAACCAGGACAAACTGTAATTGCTATGGGGAATCCTTTTGGTTTTTCCCAAGATGGGGCAGCCCCGATTGCCAGTGTCGGCGTAATTGCAGCTTTGCATAGATCATTGCCGCATACTGCATTGCGCTGGAGGTCTTATTTAGATTTAATCCAAACCGATGCGGTAATTAATCCGGGGAATTCCGGGGGGGCATTATTAAATTTAGAGGGTGAGATTGTGGGAATTAATGTCGCGGTAGGCCGGAGTGATTCTAGCTTTGGGTTTGCAATCCCGATTAACCGCGGTAAGGAAATTTTACGTAAACTAAAGCAAGGAAATGAAATTCTAAAAGAACGTTTAGGGATAAAAATACAAGATTTAAATTTTGCCCTCGCTGAGTATTTTAATTTAAAACGCCCGGAAGGAGCTCTGGTACTAGAAGTTTATCTGGGAAGTAGTGCAGAAGCTGCGAATTTAAAAGCGGATGATATTATTATTAAATTTAATGACATTAAAATAAGAAACTCTTTACATTTTTTTACTGAAATAAATAAATGGCAATCCCCGAAAAAAGTAAAAATTAAAATTATGCGTAAGGGGCTAGCGCACACTTTCACCTTAAGTTTGCAAAATACTGCTGGGCAAAAAAATTTGCAGCTGGAAGATATTAGTGAAACAGTTGAAATTAAACAAAAAGAGATTTATGAAGAGCAGTTAAAAAGTAAAGAAGCCGTAACTAATCCTTTGAAAATTCAAAGTAATCGTTTTAGAGGCTTAAAGGTTTCTGCAATTACAGAAGAATTTGCTAAAAATTTTGATATTGAAAGTACACAAGGGGTTATTGTAACTGACGTAAGTAGCGGCAGTGCGGGAGCTCAAGCGGGGATTAAAGTCAAGGATATAATCATTCAGATTAATACAACGCAAATAAAATCCCTGCAGGATTATGAGCAAATTTTACCAGAGCTTTCCGGAAACGTTTTAATTAAAACCGATAGAGGCTATTTAATTATCGAAGAATAAAACCTATAAAATTACTTAAACATCGGTGAATGTAACAAAACTATAATGAAAATTATAATATGGATCAGCTACTCGATCAGGCGAAAAAAAGTGCTTTTAGATTATTGAAATTCAGACTGCGGAGTGGACTTGAAATCAATCAACATTTAAAAAAAAAAGGTTTTACAAAACAGATCATCAATAAAACACTCACCTTTCTGCAGGAGCTTGGGTATATTGACGATTTAAAATTTGCAAAAGTTTGGGTAAATTATCGACTAAAATTAAACCCTTGCAGTAAAAACCTGTTGCAGCACGAACTAAGGGAAAAAGGGATTGACCCCAACTTTATTAAAGAAGCACTTTTAGTAATTAACGCTGATGCTGAATTTGACATTGCCCGGGAAATAGCGAAAAAAAGATTAAGGCAAATTAAGGGCCTGCCGGTCGAGGTAATAGCACGGCGGTTAGCGGGATATTTAGCCCGCCGGGGATATACGCAATCTTTAATTGTGGATTTAGTTAAGGAATTAATCAATGATGAAAAGTGAAGAAATTAGGAGTAAATTTTTAGAATTTTTTAAACAAAAAGGGCATCAGATTGTTCCGAGTGACTCTTTAGTCCCGAAAAATGATCCTTCAGTATTATTTACTTCCGCAGGTATGAATCAATTTAAAGAGCAGTTTATGGGCAAAATTACTGATTTTACGCGTGCGGCTAGCTGCCAAAAATGTTTACGCACTGCCGATCTGATTAATGTGGGGAAAAGTCCGTCACATCATACTTTTTTTGAAATGCTGGGTAATTTTTCTTTTGGGGATTATTTCAAACCCGAAGCTATTGCTTGGGCGTGGGAATTTGTAACGGAAGTTTTAAAATTACCTCGGGAAAAACTCTGGATTTCTGTGCATGAGCAGGATGAAACAACTTATAAAATTTGGGTAGAAAATATCAAAATTGATACAAATAAAATAATAAAACTATCGGATATTGATAATTTTTGGCCGGCTAATGCACCAAAAAATGGACCAAATGGTCCTTGTGGCCCATGTTCGGAAATATTTTTTGATTGGGGGAGTGAATTCGGCTGTAAACGTGCGGATTGCAGCCCAGTTTGCGATTGTAAACGATTTACAGAAATTTGGAATTTAGTTTTCACCCAATATGACCGGCAATCTGACGGAAGTTTACAGCCCTTACCCAGTAAAAATATTGATACAGGTATGGGATTAGAAAGAATTACCGCAGTGATGCAACGAGTACGGAATAATTATGAAACAGATTTGTTCGTGCCTATTTTAAATTGTTTATTTGAACTTTTAAACAAAGAAAATTTAAGCCTGAATAAAAACTGGCGGGAAGTTCAAGCAAAAGCAATTGTTGATCATCTGCGTGCGGCAACTTTTGCCATTGCCGATGGGATAATCCCTTCGAATGAAGCACGGGGTTATGTCATCCGGAAGCTGATTAGACGGTCAATTGTTAACTTGAAAAAGATAGGCGTTAAAGAGCCTTTGTGTTTTAAGCTTGTTTTCAGTATTGGGCAAGTTATGGGAAATACTTATCCGGAAGTTAAAAACCGGCACGCAACCATTGCCGGAATTATAAAAAAAGAAGAAGAAATGTTTTGGTCTGTACTTAATGAGCGTTCGGAGCAAGTAGAGCAGGAAGCGAAAATTTTATCCGAAAAGACTAAAACGATGACTAGAGTTATTGCGGATGTGACAACGGCTAATGCTGTTTTCACTCAGTTTGATACTTACGGGGTACCAATTGAGATATCCAAAGAGATTTATGCCAAGCATGGATTGATTGTCTCGGATGAACTTATTGAGAAAGAGATCGACAAACAGCGCGAAAGATCACGCAGTAGCTCTCAAATTTCTAATGAAATTTTTGTTAAGGGTATTGCCCATCAATTGGTAGGCATAAAAAGTGAATTTCTCGGATATGAAACTTTGGAAACAGAAGGAACTGTTTTGGCAATTATTAAAAATAATAGCGTTGTGGATGAAGCAAAAGCCCCGGAGCAGGCTGATGTTGTATTAGATAAAACCACATGTTATCCTGAATCGGGAGGCCAGGCAGGTGATCAAGGTATTTTACAAACTGCAGATGGCTTTAAAGCAGAAATAATTAATACAATTAAAATTGATAATGCAATCGTGCATAAATTAAAAATTGAGACTGGATCTCTAAAAAAGAAAAATAAACTTGCGGTTAGGGTAACATCGCAGGCACGTATTGCGACTGCACGCAATCATACGGCAACTCATTTGTTGCAGTATGTATTGCGTAAAGTATTAGGGGAAACAGTTGAACAATCCGGCTCAGATGTTAGTCCAGAACGTTTGCGCTTTGATTTTACGTATTTTAAGGCTTTAAAAAAAGAAACATTGCGTGAAATAGAGACAACTGTTAATCATTTAATTTGGGAAAATATTGCAGTTTCTACAAAAATTATGGATATTGAGGAAGCCAAAAAAACCCCGGCATTAGCATTTTTTGGAGAGAAATATGCACAAGTTGTACGAGTTGTGTGTGTGGGGGATTATTCTCAGGAATTTTGCGGCGGTACGCATGTTAAAAATACCGGGCAAATAGGTCTTTTTAAAATAGTTTCTGAAGCCTCTGTAGCGCAGGGGATACGCCGTATTGAAGCGATTACTAACGAAAGTGCCGTAAATTTAATTTATGGACAGGAAGAACTTATTGAAAATTTATGTCAGAAACTTAAGACAAAACCGGAAATATTAGTTGCCTCTATTGATAAAGTTCTGGAACAATCCAAGCAGATGGAAAAAGATTTAAAAAAAATTAAAATGGGAAGCTTCGTTCAAGTAGCAGATGAATTAATAAAAAACACAAGAATTATAAACAATATAAATGTATTGATGGCTAAATTGCAGGATTATGATTTGAATTCTTTACGGGGAATCAGTGATATTATTCGCAATAAAAAGGATCCTGTGGTTTTTGTCTTAACTTCTTTAACTTCTGAGAAAGCATTATTATTGGTGGGAATCAGTAAGAGTCTAGTTCAAAAGGGATTAGACTCTGTTAAGATTATTAAAGAATTAACCGACGAGATTGGCGTTAGCGGCGGCGGAAAAAAAGAGTTAGCCCAGGCAGGATGCAAAAATCCGAAAGATATGGAAAAAATATATAAACAGGCAAAATCAAAAGTTGAAAAAATAATCCAAACATTGAGGTAATTCATGAAAGTAGTTAAATTTACAGGAAAAACTTTGGAAAAAATTTATGGACGTTTAGCGCGACGAAAAATCCGGGTAAAAAAAACAGTAGAAAAAATTATTCAGGATGTTAGTTTAAAAGGCGATGATGCTTTAATTAGTTATACGAAAAAGCTGGATAAAGTTGAGTTAACGGCAAAACAAATTGTGGTTACTGAGTCAGAAATAAACGGGGCTTACCAGAATATTGATTCAGAATTTATCGCAAGTTTAAAATTAGCAATCAATAATGTCACTAATTTTTATAAAAAAGAGGTGGCTAAGTCTTGGAAAATGAAAGGTGAGGATGGCGTTACTTTAGGGGAAATACTTAATCCCATTGAAAAGGTTGGGATCTATGTGCCCGGCGGTACAGCGCCTCTGGTTTCTTCCGTTTATATGAGTGTGCTTCCGGCTAAAATCGCCGGCGTTAATAAAGTTTATTTAACTACACCTCCCGGCCCTGACGGTGAAGTAAACCCTTATATTTTAGCTGTCGCTAATTTATTAAAGGTGGATGCTGTTTTTAAACTAGGCGGTGCCCAGGCAATCGCAGCCATGGCTTTTGGAACAAAAAGTGTACCTAAGGTGGATAAGATTGTGGGGCCAGGAAATGACTATGTTACGGAAGCAAAAAGACAAGTATTTGGCTACTGTGATATTGATATGCTGGCTGGACCGAGTGAGGTAGTGATTATTGCTAATAATTTTGCTAGCCCCGTTCACGTAATCGCAGATTTACAGGCTCAGGCTGAACATAAATTAGGGATTGGCATCTTAATCACAAACTCTAAAAAGCTAGCGCGCATTGTCCGAAAAGAAGTCAGTGATGGCTATATTATTATGGTTAAAAATATTGACGAAGCCATGGATGTATCTAATAAAATTGCCCCCGAACATCTGCAATTAATTGTCAGACAACCGCAAAAAATATTAAAGAAAATTAAAAATGCCGGGGCAGTTTTTGTCGGGCCTTATTCACCTGTGGTTGTCGGTGATTATATATCTGGACCAAGCCATGTTCTGCCCACATCCGGAACAGCAAGATTTTTTTCCGGACTAGGAGTTCACGATTTTATGAAAAGCACACACTTTATAAGCTATGACAAGAAAGCTTTAGAAAAAGTGGCTCCGGCAATAGAAAAAATTGCGGCTTTAGAAGGCATGAAAAAACATATACAATCATTAAAAGTGCGATTTGAATAGTAAAACAGTAAAAAAAATAATTTTTAAATTGTGAGGAATTAAAATATGGGCAAACAAAATAGTAAAAAAAGACTTTCCGCAATAAAAAGAAAAACTAATGAAGTTGATATACGCGGTAAACTTAATCTTGATGGAAAAGGAAAAGCTAAAATAATTACGGGATTTGAACCTTTAAATCATTTGTTAACACTATTTACATTCCACGGTTTCTTTGATCTGCAAATTGAAGCAGCTGGAGATTTACCACATCATGTCATAGAGGACATCGGCATAGCTTTGGGAAAGGCATTTAAAGAAGCTTTGGGGCAAAAAGATGGGATTAATCGTTACGGTTGTTTTACTGTTGTCATGGATAAAGTTGCCGTGGAAGCAGCTCTGGATATTAGCGGGCGGCCTTCTTTACACGGAATTTGTATCCCTAACTCTCTTAATAATCTCCAAAATCGTTTAGACAAAGAAACATTCGATAATACAGATTTTACATTTAAACATGCCCTTGAATTTTTAGAATCTTTTCTGCAGCATGCGGGTTTTAATTTAGTTTACACCATTAAATCGGGAGAAGGAGATTTGCATCATATTTTAGAAGCCTTATTTAAAGCATTGGGCAAGGCCTTAGATCAGGCAACACAGATTGACCTAAGACGTAAAGGTATTCCTTCAACCAAAGGGATTATTGATTAAACGTATGCAGATACTACCGGCAATTGACATCAGAGACGGCAAAGTTGTCCGTTTATTACAGGGTGATTATGCCCGGGAAACCGTCTATCATCAAGATCCTTTGGAAGTTGCGAAAATTTGGGTTCAAGCCGGGGCAGAAATAATTCATATTGTTGACTTAGACGGAGCGCGTACCGGTATTTTAAAGAATTTAGCGATCGTTAAAAATATCGTAAAAAAATTAAAAGTAAAAGTGCATTTAGGCGGCGGAGTACGCAGCATTGAAAATATAAAAACAATATTAAACGCGGATATTCACCGCGTGATTGTGGGAACAAAGGTTTTCACTGACCCGGATTTTTTAGTTAACATAACTACCGACCCTGTATTAAGAGAAAATTTGGACCGGATTATTATTGGGCTAGATTGCCGTAAAATCAAAGAGAATTATTTTTTAGCGCATAGCGGATGGACGCAAGAAACAAAATTAGATATTTTTGATTATCTAAAAAAAATTGAAAAAGTAAATATTGCGATGGTTCTGGTAACAGATATCAGCCGTGACGGGATGCTCAAGGGGCCAAACATAGAGTTTTTAAAATTAATATTGAATGCGACGAAAATTAATATTATCGCTTCCGGCGGGATTACTTCATTAGAAGACATAAAACAGTTAATAAATTTAAATACGGCATCCCGGGGGAAGATTTATGGAATAATCATCGGTAAGGCTTTGTACGAAAATAAATTAACTCTTAGGGAGGCAATAAATTGTGAAAGTTAAGAAACCAAAAACAAAAAAAATTACTTTAAAAAATCTAAAATCAATCAATGATTTAAAATTTGATAAAAATGGCCTAATTCCGGCAGTTATTCAAGATTCTCAGAATAAGGACGTATTAATGGTTGCTTATATGAATAAAATTTCATTGCAGAAAACTATGGCTTGTGGTTTAGCAACTTACTGGTCTCGTTCGAGAAAATGTTTATGGCTCAAAGGTGAAACTTCGGGTCATTTTCAAAAAGTAAAAAAGATTTACTATGATTGTGATAAGGATACTTTATTAATCCAAGTTATTCAATTTGGTGTAGCTTGTCATACGGGTGAATACTCCTGTTTTTTTACCCGAATGGGATAGGAAATTATGTTTTACCCCAATTTTAATGATTTTTTAAAATTAAGTAAAAAAGGCAATTTAATTCCGGTATACAGAGAATTATTAGCGGATTTAGAAACTCCGGTTTCTGCATTTATGAAAATTGATACCGGTAAATATTCTTACTTACTGGAATCTGTTGAAGGCGGCGAGAAAATCGGCCGTTATTCAATTTTAGGCTCTAATCCATCGCTGATCATAAAAAGCAAAGGGAGAAAAGTGGAAATACTTATAAGAGAAGGCAAAAAATTAAAAAAAACCCGTTTTATTGCCGAAGTGGACCCTTTAGATGAAATTAGAAAAATTATCGCTAAATATAAATTTGTTAATGTTAGCGGATTGCCCCGTTTTTGCGGCGGATTAGTTGGATATTTAGGCTATGACACTGTACGTTTTTTTGAAAATATTCCGGATAAAAATAAAAATGATTTAAAATTAGATGATCTAATTTTTGTCTTAACTAATACGATTTTAATTTTTGATCATATCGCCCACAAAATCAAAATTGTATCCAACATTCACTTAGATAAAATTAAAGGTAAAAAAAGCAAGGCTAAACTGGCAAAACTTTATAAAGATTCTATTAAAGAAATTAATAAATTAGCGCATCAATTGGAAAAACCGCTCAAACATTCAAAATCTAAATCTAAATTTAAAAATAAAAATATTACTGTCCAGTCAAATATAAGTAAAACTGCCTTTAAAAAAGCTGTCGCCTGCGCTAAAGAGTATATCAGAGCTGGCGATATTATTCAAACAGTACTTTCGCAAAGGTTTCAGGTTAAAATTAATATTCCGCATTTCGAATTATACCGGGCATTAAGAATCGTTAATCCCTCACCCTATATGTATTATTTAAAATTTGATAAAATTAAGCTAATCGGAGCATCGCCTGAGGTTATGGTGCGTTGTGAATCAGAACTGGCACAGGTCAGGCCGATTGCGGGAACGCGTAAACGCGGCAGGAACGAGGAAGAAGATAAAACGCTGATTAATGATTTACTTAATGATCCCAAGGAATTAGCTGAGCATATTATGCTGGTTGATTTAGGCCGTAATGATTTAGGCCGGGTATGTAGATTTGGCAGTGTAAAAGTTACTGAATTAATGAATATTGAAAAATATTCACATGTAATGCATATTGTCAGTAATGTTGAAGGAATAATAAAAAGAGGAAAAGATGGATTTGATGTTTTAAAATCTACTTTTCCTGCCGGGACTGTAAGTGGTGCGCCAAAAATCAGGGCCATGGAAATTATTGATGAATTAGAAAATGTACGGCGTGGTCCGTATGCTGGTTGCGTGGGTTATTTTAGTTTCTCCGGCAATCTGGATACTTGTATTACGATAAGAACAATCGTCATTTCCGGCCAGAATGCTTATGTTCAGGCAGGGGCAGGAATTGTCGCTGATTCCGATCCGGAAAGAGAGTTCCAGGAAACAGTAAATAAAGCAAAAGCATTATTAAAATCTATTGCGATTGCGCAGAAGGGACTGCAATGATTCTTTTTATTGATAATTATGATTCATTTACCTATAACTTGGTGCAGTATTTTGGGCAATTAAAGCAACCTCTTAAAGTTGTACGAAATGATAAAATTAGTTTACACCAATTAAAAAAAATAAATCCGTCACATATTGTAATTTCTCCTGGGCCATGTACTCCGCATGAGGCCGGGATGTCTTGTGCGATTATCAAAGAGTTTGCGCCGAGCATTCCGATGTTAGGGGTTTGTTTAGGCCACCAGTGCATCGCGGAAAGTTTTGGCGCAAAAATAGTTCGGGCTAAAGAATTAATGCACGGAAAAACATCTAAAATATTTCATGACCAAAAAGGGTTGTTTACAGGAATTCCTAATCCCTTTGTTGCTACAAGATACCATTCCTTAGTGATTAAAGAAAACACTTTACCCCCTGAGCTAAAAATAACCGCACGTACTAAGGATGGAACAATTATGGGTATTGAACATAAAAGTTTCGCTTTATTCGGTGTGCAATTTCATCCGGAATCTATTTTAACCAAAGAAGGCATGGCGTTATTAAAAAATTTCCTAAAAATTTCAAATCAGAGGCGGCGCAAATGATACAAGAAGGTTTGCATCAGGTTGTTAATGGAAAAAATTTATCCCAAACTACAATGGAAAAAATTTTTACCGAAATTATGCAGGGCAAGGCTACCTCTGCTCAAATTGCCGCATTTATCACCGCTTTAAGAATTAAAGGGGAAACAATAGAAGAAATTACCGGGGCAGCTTTTGTTATGCGTAAATTTGCAATAAAAATTAACATTGCCGATTCTGTAGTTTTAGATACATGTGGTACAGGCGGTTCCGGAAAACATGTTTTTAATGTTTCTACATTATCCGCTTTAATTTGTGCCGCGTGTGGAGTTAAAGTTGCAAAACACGGCAATCGCAGTGTTTCCAGTAAATCCGGCAGTGCTGATTTACTGGAAAAACTCGGGGTGAATATTAGTGCTGCCCCGCAGATAATGGAAAAATGTATAAATGATATTAATATTGGTTTTTTATTCGCTCCCTGTTTTCATACGGCAATGAAGTACGCTCTTGGGCCAAGAAAGGAAATTGGCATAAGAACAATATTCAATGTTTTAGGCCCGTTAACAAATCCGGCACAAGCTACCTGTCAGCTCCTCGGTGTTTTTAAACCGGATTTAGTAGAGCCATTAGCAAATGTTTTGAAAAATTTAAAGCTAAACCATGCTTTAGTTGTTAGTGGCCAGGATGGATTAGATGAAATTAGCACATATACAGCAACATTAATTTGCGAACTAAAAGATAATCAGTTAAGAACTTATACCGTTGAGCCTGAAGATTTTAATTTAGAGCGTGCTGAACTTAAAGATATCCAAATTAATGATGTTGAAACAAGCGTAAAAATCACTCATGATCTTTTACAGGGAAAGATTCAAGGACCAATAGCCGATATTGTGATTTTAAATGCCGGATTTTCTCTGTATGCAGCAGAAAAGGTTGATTCAGTAATTGCGGGGATGGAATTATCACGCAAAGCATTACTCCAGGGAAAAGTTAAAGAAAAACTGAATTTATTGATCAAAAATACTAATGCCGTCAATTCTTAAGAAAATAATTCTTGCTAAAAACAGGGAAATCAAAGCGGAAAAGAAATTATTGCCGCAGCCAGAGCTTTTAAGAAAACTGCGTGAACGAAAATTAAAGCTGGTTGATTTTAAAAAAAGTATTTCCGTTCCCGGAGTTATAAATTGTATTGGGGAATTAAAAAAAGCTTCTCCTTCACGAGGCATAATAAACGCCAAACTGGATCTTTTAAAAACAGCTAAATTATACGAAGTCTCTGGACTGCGGGCAATTTCCGTACTTACGGATAAACATTTTAAGGGAGAATTGGCAGATTTAACAAAAGTCAAGCAGTGCGTTAAAATCCCGGTTTTAAGAAAGGATTTTATTCTGGATGAATATCAATTATATCAATCCTATTGTGCCGGAGCAGATGCTGTTTTATTGATTGCCTCAATTTTAAGTTCTAAAAAAATTTCTCGTTTTCTGGATATTATCCAGGATTTAGGGATGCAGGCAATTGTGGAAGTTCATAACCGAGCAGATATTCGAAAAATAGATTTTAAAAAAGCGCAGATTATTGGAATTAATAACCGTGATTTAAATAATTTCAAAGTAGCTTTAAAAACAACAGTACTTTTAAAAAAATATATCCCGCGCAATAAAATTATTATTAGTGAGAGCGGTTTTTTTACATCGGAAGATATAAAAATTCTGAAAAAGTGTAAGATTAATGCCGTTTTAATTGGGGAAGGAATTATTAGTGCCCCGGACATAAAACTAAAAATTAGGGAATTATTAGGCTAAATATGCGAAAAAAAATACAAAAAAATATTAAAGTTAAAATTTGCGGGATTACGAATTTAGCGGACGCCTTAAATGCGGCTGACCTGGGAGCGGACGCTTTAGGTTTTATTTTTGCGCAAAGTCCACGCCAGATCACCCCTGATCAAGCTGCAAAAATTATAAAAAAAATTCCTCCTTTTGTGAGCAAAGTTGGTGTTTTTGTAAATAATTCCAGAAAAGAGATACTCTCTATTTTAAATAAATGCCCGCTGGATGTATTACAATTTCACGGTGAAGAAACAGATAATTACTGTGCTTTTTTTAGAAAGTATTGTAAAATAATAAAAGCTGTTAGAGTGATAAATAAAACATCACTGGGTATTTTAAAGAAATACAGCAATATTGACGCTTTTTTATTTGACACATTTAAAAAAGGCATTTACGGCGGAACCGGGGAAAGTTTTGATTGGAAAATTCTTAAAAATATAAAAACAAAGGTTCCGGTTATAATTTCCGGCGGTTTAAATTTAAACAATTTAAAAACAGCAATAAAGCTAACCCGGCCTTACGGTGTGGATATCTGCAGCGGAGTGGAAACCCGTGCAGGGAAAAAAAATATAAAGTTGATTGCACAAATAATAGAATTTATTCAGAAACAGCAATTAAACACCTAAAACAAAAACTATAATGATGGAGTTTGCGCTATGGCTAAGAAATATTGGAAAAATAATGATCAGGCAAAAATTACAGAAGATGAAATAAAAAGTAAGCTTTACGGGGATTTTGTTAAAACTAAAAATCAAATTCCGGAAGCACAAAAAAACGTAACGGAAAAAAACTTACCCCAGAGTGAAACGCAATTCCAGAAAAAAGAATCACATTTATTGGAAAAAAAGTTTTTATTGGATAAGGATATCCAGGATGAAATTGATATTTTAAAACAGAGTATTTTCAGCCTGGAAAATAAACTCAAAAAAACTGAAGCGCAAAAGGAAAAACTTAAAATTCGTTTGGTGCAGAGAAGAAAATTTGATAATGCCTCTAAGCAGTTAGTTGATATTGTTATTAATAAATTCCCGGAAAAATTTACAGTTTTAGTTATAATTATTGTGGTTATTGGATTATTATTAATTTTTTTAAATGCCCGTCCTAAGAATACAAAAGATAAACCCGCGATAAAAAAAACAGGGCAGGAGTCCTTAGTAAAAAAAGAAATTATCCGGCCCGCAGAACCAACTGCTATTCCACCGGTTACAGAAAAAAAAGCACCCATAAGACTGGAGGAAAAAAGATATACAATCCAGGTTGCCGAATATGCGGATGAGTCAGCGGCAAAGAATTTTTTTGAAAAATTACAAGGCAAGGGATATTTAGTAGAGATCGATACAATTTACAGAGGAGAAAATAAAAATCGTCCCTACTATAAAATCAACGTCGGAGCCTTTGATACTTTTAACGAAGCGAAAGATTATAATAAAGAGCTGCAAGATCAAATTGGGATAAATGATTCTTTTATTAAGGAGCGCCGATAAACATGCAAGCCAGACCAAATGCGCACGGATATTTTGATATTTTTGGCGGCAAGTATGTCCCGGAAACATTAAGCTTTGCCCTTAAAGAATTGGAAAATATATATAATAAGTCCAAAAAAAATAAACAATTTAAAAAAGAGCTAAATTTTTATTTAAAAGATTATGCGGGCCGGCCCACCCCGCTTTACTATGCCCAACGTTTAAGCGACTACCTTGGGCTTAAAGTTTATATTAAACGTGAAGATTTACTTCATACCGGTGCGCATAAAATCAATAATACCTTAGGCCAAGTTCTACTAACCCGTTTAATGCAAAAGAAAAAAGTAATTGCCGAAACCGGCGCCGGACAACACGGGGTGGCAACAGCCGTTGCCGCAGCCCGCTTCGGGCTTGAATGTGAAATATTTATGGGGCAGGAAGATATGCATCGGCAAGCATTAAATGTTTTACGTATGCGTCTTTTAGGCGCCCGGGTTAATTGCGTCACATCCGGCAGTAAAACCTTAAAAGATGCCACAAATGAAGCGATGCGGAATTGGGTTACTAATGTTAAAAATACGCATTATATCATTGGCTCCGTTGTTGGTCCACATCCGTTTCCGATGATTGTGCGCGATTTTCAATCTATTATTGGAAAAGAAGCGCGTTTACAAATTTTAAAAAAAACAAAAAAATTACCCGATGAAATTATTGCTTGCGTAGGAGGCGGTTCTAACGCTATGGGCATTTTCCATGCCTTTTATCACGACCGCAACGTCAGGTTTACTGGGGTTGAAGCCGCAGGCTTAGGGCTTTATTCTGGGAAACACGCCGCCACATTAAGTCAGGGAACAATCGGAGTATTACACGGAAGTAAAAGTTATCTTTTACAAAATAAAGATGGACAAATAAAAATAGCCCACTCTATTTCCGCCGGGTTAGATTACCCCGGGGTTGGGCCAGAACATGCTTTTTATAAAAAAACTCAACGCGCCAAATACGTTGCGGTTAAAGATAAAGAAGCATTAGAAGCAGTTAAATTATTATCCCAACTTGAAGGAATAATTCCTGCTTTAGAAAGTGCACATGCGCTGGCTTATTTAATTAAGTCGGCAAAAACAAAAAAAAATAAACTTATTCTATTCTGCCTTTCCGGAAGGGGAGATAAGGATATGAATATAATTGCTGAATTAAAAGGTTTCTTATGAATCGGATAGAAGAAAAAATTTTAAACTTTAAAAGGAAAAAGAAAAAAATTTTTGTGGCCTATATAACTGCGGGTTTCCCGGAGCCAGACGCAACTATAGATATTGTAAGACAAATAGAAAAAGATGGGGTTGATATAATTGAGCTGGGTATGCCATTTTCTGATCCGATTGCAGACGGACCGACAATTCAAAAAGCTTCAGCTTTAGCATTAAAAAAAGGTATGAATTTAAAAAAATTCTTAAATTTAGTTAAGTGCCTCCGGAAAAAGACGCAAATCCCGTTAATTATGATGTCTTATTATAACCCCATATTTAATTATGGTATTAAAAAATTTACGAAAGACGCGGGATTAGCAGGTTTAGATGGTGTAATTATTCCGGATTTACCGCCAGAAGAATCTACGGCATTAAATAAGTTTTTAAAAAAAGAAGGAATTTTGCAGATTTTTCTCATAAGTCCGGTTACCCAGCTTGTACGAATGCAGAAGATTGTAAAAATTACCCAAGGATTTATTTATTATATTTCTTTAACCGGAGTTACCGGAATCAGGAAAAAATTACCACAAGCATTAAAAAGTAAACTAAAATCGATAAAAAAAATCACTAATAAAAGTGTTTTCGTCGGATTTGGGATTTCCCGTCCTCAACAGGTAAAAAGCATACTTAAGGATGCAGACGGGATAATCATCGGCAGTGCAATTATTAAAATATTACAATTGTACATGAATCGAAAGGAAAGGCTTAAAAAGCTTTCTCAATATATTCAATCAATAAAAAGAGTTACTTTTTTCTCATAAGATATTAAAAGTAGACATCCTATAATGGAAAAGAAGAAGGATGTCTTGATTATATAGATTAAATTTATTTTATCAGAAGATTGCCGTGATTAAGGAAAGGGCTTCGTTAACTGATAAAATAATCGCTTGTGCTTATAATGTGCATAGTAAACTTGGTCCTGG
>JBDRJV010000008.1:0-2231 GCA_043814605.1 Candidatus Omnitrophota bacterium
TGCCTCTGCAAATGGTATCTATAATAGAAGAAAAGCATATTATTAATATTAAATCTGCCAATGTATGCACTGATTATGGATTTCACCCGGTTTGGTATAGTCCGGATATTAATTATTATTTTGTAGCCAATCAAGAAATAAAAGAATCACTGTTTGACCATAAAGTTAGTTTAGATAAAATAAAAATTACAGGCATTCCGGTGAGACCGTTATTCAATCAGCCGTTGGACCGTAATAAAATTTTAGAAAGTTTAAATTTTAATTCTTCTCAACCTGTTTTGCTGATTGTGGGAGGTCAATTAAAGTATAAAGAGTTATTAAGGGTTGTTTTAGAAATAAAGAAAAAAAATAATTCAGCGCAATTTATTATTATAGCCGGACGAGACAAAAGTTTACAGAAAAAATTAGTAAATTCTGAATTAAAAGAAATCACGAGTGTAAAAATTTTTGGATTGGTTTCGGATATGGAAAAATTTATGACCGCCAGCGATTTAATTTTATCTAAAGCCGGAGGTTCAATCACAGCAGAATGTTTAGTTAAGGGTTTACCAATGATTGTTTTTAAAACGATTCCCGGCCAAGAGGAAGATAATGTAAACTACCTGATTAATAATAATGCGGGAATTAAAGTTAAAGACGCAAGAGAAATTATTGAGGCGGTTGTCAATTTATTTTCACAACCAGATAAATTGGCAAAAATGAAAGAAAATTGTTTAAAAATTCAAAAGCCCAACGCGTCCGAAGATATAGTTGGTTTTGTTGTTTCGCAAATTAAATAATATTCTTTTAAAATTCAATAATTCGTCATTGCGAGCGTAAGCGAAGCAATCTCATAAACATTATTTAGATTGCTTCCTGCCTGCCGGCAGGCAGGCGTTCGCCCCGACTTCGTCGAGGGCTCCTCGCAATGACGATGCACTATGAGTTTATACGATTTACCGGAGTTTAATACTCTCAAAATTAAAAAAACAATTTTAAAAAACAAATTGCTTTTAGGGGGCGTTTTAGTTGTTGTATTTTTTGCAGTTGGTTTTGTGGCGGGAACGGTTTCTTTAAGCTATTTGCCGGAGCGAATAAAATCTTTTTTGCCGGTTATAGAAAATAATGAGAATGTATGCACTCCTCAAGTTTCTTATGAACAGGCGATAATAAGCGCGGTTAAGTCGGCCTCGCCTTCGGTAGTAAGCATTATTATCACAAAAAATCTTCCGGTCTATGAGCAACAATGGGTTAATCCTTTTGGAGATTTAGGAATTCCTGGTTTTGAAATTCCACAATATGTCCAAAAGGGAACAAAAAAACAAGAGGTGGGTGGCGGTTCCGGATTCATAGTTTCTGAAGACGGACTTGTTTTAACAAATAAGCATGTTGTTTTGGATAAAAAAGCAGAATATACTGTTTTTACAAATGACGGCAAAAAGTTTTCTGCCAAAGTTTTGGCTTTAGACCCGGTTCAAGATTTAGCTATAGTTAAGATTGAAAGCGACCCTTCAAATTTTTCAGGGCAAGCTGAAAAATTTGAAGCAATAAAACTTGGAGATTCTTCTAAAATACAAATCGGTCAAAGTGCTGTTGCTATTGGAAATGCCTTAGGAGAATTTCGCAATACAGTTTCAGTTGGAATAATTTCAGGGCTGGGAAGAACTATTTCAGCTTCTGGGAAGGATGGATTTTCCGAGATACTTGAAGATATTATTCAAACAGATGCCGCAATTAACGCAGGCAATTCTGGGGGACCTTTATTAAATCTAAAAGGAGAAGTGATTGGCATTAATACAGCAATGGCCCAAGGGGCGGAAGCTATTGGTTTTGCCATTCCAATAAATATGGCAAAGAGGGACATTAAACAGGTCTCGCGAGGTGAGAAAATAGTTTATCCTTTTTTAGGGGTGCGTTATGTTTTAATTAATGAACAGATAAAAGAAGAAAATAAGTTATCTGTCAATTATGGTGCTTGGGTTAAAAAAGGAAGCAATGGCGAACCAGCTGTAACAAAAGATTCAGCTGCAGAAAAAGCAGGAATTAAGACAAAAGATATTATTTTAGAATTTAATAATGAAAAGATTACACCAGATAATTCAATGGTAAAAATTATTGCCAAATATAGTCCAGAAGACAAAATTAGTCTAAAAGTTTTACGGGGAGAAGAGGAAATATTTTTAGAAGCTGTTTTAGGCGAGCGAAGCGAATAAATAAAAAGCAGGTTTGTTGAACAAACCTGCTTGGTCGCA
>JBDRJV010000009.1:0-2148 GCA_043814605.1 Candidatus Omnitrophota bacterium
CTAAGATTGAAATTCTTTCAATCCATGGAATTATTTTATTTTCCCTGCAAAACTTAAATAGCGCAGGGATTTCATCATAATTATCTTTTGAAATTATAGAGTTAATGCATAATCTTCGATTTTCTGTAAATCCAAGTTTAATTAACATTTCGATACGTTTTCTTAAATGTGTAGAAGAACCCTTTACCCCCACTAAATGATCTTGCATTTTAGGGATGAAAGAATTAAGTTTAACAATTAAACTTACATTATTATCATAGAAATATTTAGCACGTTTTTTGGTAAGCAATATAGCAGATGTAAAAATAACTGGCCTAAGTCCTAACATATTAATATATGCAATTAATTCATCTAAATCTGGATATAGTAATGGGTCGCCAGAACCTGTGATAACAACAGTTTTTGCCCCTAATTTTTTAGCATTAGCAACAAGGCTTTTTCTCTTTTCGAGACTCAAATCGCCTTTTTTAAATTGGATATTTTTTATACTTTTAATATGTGGAGCATTGCTTAAGCAATAAATGCAATTGAGGGTACATTCTCGTATGACATGCATTCTAAATTCGAGGAGTCCCTTAGTTTTTGCTGCTTCTGCAAAATCTTCATCACTAAATTCAAGAGCTTTTAAAAAAGGAGGACGTTGTTCATTACTATAATTATCTCCAAAACTAGAGTCAATATATTTACCAATGATTTCATGAAATGATTGAGCATATATATTTATTGCAGGACTTAAGGCGGTAGATTGTATTTTTGGAGAAGTGCTAAAAGTATAATTTTCTCCACACCAGACAACATCTAAAAGAATAAAAGTTTGGATAAGCAATGCGGCAAGACATATAAAAATATTCTTTAAGATTTTCTTATTAAAAATATACATAATTCTATTAGCCCTTTATTTTTAGTAGTGTAGATATAAAAGCATTAAAATGTACCATATTTTCACGTGTTTTGCAAATAAAAGCCTGTTTTTAGATAATTCTACAATATATGCGGTTTTTTCAATAATAACCAGTTGCGAAACTCGTCTAATGCTGGGAGCCATAAATAATAAAACCACTACGAAAGTAGTGGTTTTTTATTTATATGGTTTTACCCGCGAGGTAAAAGGGTTTTTAAGGGAAAGATTGTTTCCCTTATCCACAGGATGCAGGATGGAATTCTACAGATAAGAATTCCATCGCAATCGGCGTACTTAAACTTCTTTGCGGAAGGAAAAGGACAAGTGACCGAAGGGAACGATAGGGGGAAACCATCAGGGTTGTCCCCTATGGAGTGAGCTCTCTGAGCATTGGCAAAGCCAAGCGCAAGAGGCGACACGACCGAGCGGGGGAGCCGTTTCTAATTTTAGGCGAGTCCTCGCGGTAATAATTAAAATTATTTTAGTAGTCGACCTGTGGTGAGCTTTGTCGAACCAGTCCTCGCGCGTGGAGGCTTGATGTAATTCTATCTTTAATAATTTATGGTGCATTTCCCTGTAAGGTGTTATAATATAAAAGTATAGCAAAACGCCACGGAGGGGCTCCGCGGCGCTTTTGGTTTTATGGGGGGGGGTATTTCCCAAAGAAGTAGTCTTGCCAACAATAAAAAGACTGGTGTTTAATGATAGTGTTATTATGTTAGAAAAACTTGTTTTTGATTATTCAATACCAAAGACGCTTCTTGTAAAATTAGGCGGAGATTGGCAGATTTCTGCCGGGCTTCTCCCGGTAACGGAGATTACCGCGCAACTCACCAGCCATCCTGATATCGCACAAATCAATCTTAGCGTTTCGCAAGAGCAGCAGTGGGACAGCGGGATTATTGCTTTTTTGCTTAAGTTAGTCCGGGAGTGCGAGCAAAAGAATTTTCATGTTGATCGCAAAAATTTACCGCCAGGAGCGCAGAAGCTCCTTGAGCTTGCTTTAAAGGTACATGAAAAAAACATTTTGCCTCAAAAAAAACGCGAGTCGTTTTTTGAAAAAGCCGGAGAAAAGGTTTTGCAAATTTACCAAAGCTTGCGCTCATTGCTTGATTTCTTGGGGGATATTACGGTTTCTTTCGGCCGCGTAATTACAGGTAAAGCATATTTTCGCTGGGATGATTTTATGTTCATTGTCCAGAGATGCGGGGTAGATACCTTACTGCTTGTTTCTTTGATAAGTTTAT